>CAZGNP010000010.1:0-24414 GCA_964527155.1 uncultured Aquiluna sp. | reverse complement strand
ATACGGAGCTGAGAATGACCAAGTGGGAATACGTAACTACGCCCCTACTTCTGCACAAAGAAACCGAAATCCTCAATACCTGGGGCAAACAGGGCTGGGAGCTGGTCCAGGTAATCACCGGTCCGCAGGGCGGCTTGATTGCCTTTTTCAAGCGAGTAGTTGAATGAGTGCAAATCAGAGGCTGAGTGAACTCGGCATCACGCTGCCGCAGGTTGCGACTCCCGCCGGAGCCTACGTCCCTGCAGTGGTATCAGGCAATTTAGTTTTCACTGCCGGGCAGATACCTCTGGTTGAGGGCAAGCTTGCCGCCACCGGGAAGGTCGGCAAAGACCTAACCGCTGAGCAGGCCAAGGAAATCGCTCGCATCTGTGCTCTCAATGCAGTAGCAGCAGTAAAGAGTGTGATTGGTGATCTTGACCGGGTGAAGAAAGTTGTCAAGGTCGTCGGCTTTGTTGCATCTGATCCAGACTTTTCGCAACAGCCTGCTGTTGTAAATGGTGCAAGTGAGTTGCTCGAGCAAATCTTTGGTGATAAAGGAATTCACGCGAGAAGCGCAGTGGGCGTGGCCGTGTTACCGCTGGATGCACCTGTTGAAGTTGAGCTGGTCGTGGAGTTTGCCTAGAAACGGTAGCTCATCCAGATAGAAGTTTCCTCTTCGAAACCTAGTTTGCTGTAGAGCTTGCGTGATCTGGGATTGTCGCTCTCTGTTTCAAGAAACACGACTTTTACTCCCACATGCTTTGCTCGCTCGAGAGTTGCCTGCAGCAACCTTTCACCAATTCCTTCACCTCGCCTGCTCGGGTGAATCAACATTTCATCCACCAGTGCTTCCATGCCACCCGACTCAATGCCCCAACCCCAGGTGAGAATGGAGTAACCAATGATTTCTTCTTCTTCGGCCACCAAAACTACTCCGTGCTGATTTTCAGATAGCAGTGGAGTAAGTCCTGCCAATAAATGCTCATCGGTGAGAGGAGTACTAGCCTCTTTGCAATAAATACGAAGCAGGGCTAGAACAGCCTCTTGGTCTGCTGAATTAGCTTGTCGAATTGCTAGCAACTAGTCGTCAGCTCCGGCCCCGATGCGGGTTTTGATTGTTTCCATAACAGTTGTGTCGGCAAGGGTCGTGACATCACCAATTGGTCTGTCCTCAGCTACATCTCTGAGCAGTCTGCGCATGATTTTGCCGGAGCGAGTCTTGGGAAGTTCGCTCACAACAAAGATGGTTCTTGGCTTGGCAATTGGGCCAATCAACTTTGCAACGTGCTCGCGCAGCTCTTTGCTGACATCGGCTTCGGTGCCGGTGTGATCCAGCTGGCTTCTTCGAAGAATCACGAAGGCAACTACTGCTTGGCCGGTAGTTTCATCATTCGCTCCGACTACCGCCGCTTCTGCCACGAAGGGGTGAGCAACCAGTGCCGATTCAATTTCAGTAGTGGAGAGGCGGTGACCAGAGACGTTCATGACATCGTCAACGCGGCCCAGCAGCCAAAGATCGCCGTCATTATCGAGCTTTGCGCCATCGCCGGCGAAGTAGCGACCGGGGAAGCGAGACCAGTAGGTTTCCTTGAATCGCTCTGGATCTCCCCAGATGCCGCGCAGCATTGATGGCCAGGGTTGGTTGACGGTTAGGTAGCCACCGTGTCCATTGCCAACTTCCTTACCATCGTCATCGACCACACTCGCACTTATTCCAGGCAGCGGTTTCATTGCACTACCGGGTTTAGCGGCGGTAATTCCAGGAAGTGGAGAAATCATGATTGCGCCGGTTTCGGTTTGCCACCAGGTGTCAACAATTGGAGTCTTGCCAGAACCAATTACATCGCGATACCAAATCCAAGCCTCTGGGTTAATTGGCTCACCAACCGAACCAAGCAAGCGAAGCGATGAGAGGTCGTAGTGGCTAACCACCTTGCTCCCAAGCTTCATGAAAGATCTGATGGCAGTTGGAGCGGTATAGAAAATATTGACATGGTACTTCTGGATGATGTCCCACCAGCGACCCCAGTCAGGAGTATCAGGAGTTCCCTCATAAATTACCTGGGTAGCGCCATTGGCAAGTGGTCCGTAGGCAACATAGCTGTGGCCGGTTATCCAGCCGACGTCGGCTGTGCACCAATAAACATCTTGCGCTTCGTGAAGATCAAAAACATTTTTGTGTGTGAAAGAAGCCTGGGTTAGATAGCCTCCGGTGGTGTGAAGAATACCTTTGGGCTTGCCGGTAGTACCAGAGGTGTAAAGAATGAATAGCGGATGCTCTGCATTGAATCCTTGAGCAACGTGCTCCTTGTCAACCAGCGCCATTTCCTCATCCCACCAAAGATCGCGGTTTTGATCCCAATCGATTTGATTGCCGCAGCGCTTTACAACTAAAACTTTTTCTACCGTTGGACACTTTTCTCCAGATAAAGCATCATCCACAGCCGGCTTGAGCGCAGAAGCTTTTCCTTTGCGGTATCCGCCATCTGCAGTTATCACCAGCTTTGCGCCAGCATCTTGAATTCTTGCCGCGAGCGAATCGGCCGAGAACCCACCAAAGACCACAGAGTGAACCGCACCAATGCGCACAACTGCCTGCATGGCAATGATCGCCTCTGGAATCAAAGGCATATAAATGGCAACCCGGTCGCCGGCCTTGACGCCAAGTTTGGTGAGGAGGTTGGCTGCCTTCTTCACTTCAGTAAGCAGGTCTAGATAGGTATAGGTCTTGCTATCACCCGGCTCGCCCTCAAAGAAAAGGGCAATTCGCTTTCCCCAGCCGGCCTCAACGTGGCGGTCTAAGCAGTTATAGCTGACGTTGAGTTCGCCATCTTCAAACCACCTAGCGAACGGGGCGTCCGAAAAATCCAGGGTTTTGGTAAAGGGTTTGTGCCAGTGCAGCTTTCTGGCTTGCTTGGCCCAGAAAACCTCCCAATTAGCTGCCTCTTCATAGATGCCAGGCTGGGCGATGGCCGAGGCGCGGAAGGCTTCGGCTGGCTCGAATCTACGGTCTTCACTAAGCAGATTCTCAATCTCTGGTTTTGACATCTTCGTCCTTACTGGCCTCAATCTTGCCAGAAAGGCAGCCTTCCAAAAGGCTGAGAATTCGTGAAAGTCCCCCAAATGGGGAACAATTTTGGTGAATTTCTGCTTATTCTGTTCCAGCTGACTTAGGTCGGTTTCTACCGGGGGACATCCCCCCATTTAGACCCCGGTAGTCGGCGGTAGCTTTCCCCCAAAGCTACCGCCCCTTCTTTTTCCACAGGTTTCAAATTTTTGAAATCTCTTGGTTTTCACTTCGGCAAGCTCTGCCCATGAGCATTCCCACTTGGTTAACACCGCTGATTGAAATCAAAGGCGTGAAAGACATTTTGCTCTTTGGGGATCGATGTTTGGTTGATTGCTCCGGTGATTTACAAGCGGTCAAATCGCCATTTTCATCTTCGGAAGAGCTGGAGCGAGCGCTTCGTCAATTAGCGTTTGATGCCGGCGCTCGCCTTGATATCGCATCTCCACTGCTCGATCTTTCTATTGGCTCAATCAGATTGCACATGCTCTTGCCGCACGGTATCTGCACTCAAGCAAGTCTCAGTGTAAGAGTTCATTCGGCTGACTTTTCATCCATGGAAGCACTGGTTGAAAATGAAATGCTAAGCCAAGAACAGTCTGACTTTCTGAAATCCGCCATAGCTGCAAAAAAGACCATTGTAATTTCTGGTCCCACCTCTAGTGGCAAGACAACTCTGTTGCGAGCGCTGCTTGGCGAACTGGAAGAGCGAATCATCACCATTGAACAAGTACCGGAATTGTTTTTGAAATATCCTGCCATCCCACTTACCGCAAGGGAAAACAATCAAGAAGGAGTTGGCGAGATTACGCTTGGCCAACTAGTGGTGCAGTCGCTCAGAATGCGACCGGATCGGATAGTTGTCGGTGAGGTTAGAAAAGACGAGCTGGTTGCCTTCTTGCAGGCGGTCAGTAATGGTCACCCCGGTTCGCTAACAACCTTGCATGCGACTTCGCTGGAGCAAATTCCGCAGCGGCTCACGATACTCGGATTGTTGGCTGGTTTCTCAAAAGAACTAACTCATCATCTGGCAAGCTCCATAGATTTATTTGTCCAACTCGAGCGCACTCCGAGTCGAAAAGTGGCTGCTATTGCCACTGCCTCGCTCCAGGATCATCAGCTGAAGCTGGTGAGAATCTGATGGACTTGCGATCACTGTCCTCACTGCTGGACGCAGGGGTAGATCTCAAGAGTTCTCTGCGGGAGTTGGAGATTGAGCAGCTGCCCGGTGAGGTCGAGCTGGCAATAGAACTTGGGGCACCACTCAAGACACTACTTATATCGCTTTCAACTCAGCATGAGAGCAGCGTAAGAGCGCAGTCCGAGCTAGCCCAGGCGATGGCTGTCCCGAGGGCTACCAAGCGTCTTTTGCTGTGGCTACCAGCGCTAACGCTGGCCCTCACTCTCTTTACTGGGATTAGTAGCCTGCAGGCCTTGGCAAACCCTGTGGTTATCTGCTCAATCTTGCTTGGCTCTCTCCTGCTGTATTTGGGGCACAGAATCAGCCGACGACTGCTTCTGACTCTGGATGCAAATTTTCAGATTGCCGATCTGCAAAAGTTTTCAATTGCCATTGCAACCGGTCTGACCGCAGGTCAAATCAAACAGCGATTTCCAGAGCTGCTAACTAACGCCAAGGTAGCGAGCTTGATTTCTCTTACCAACCGAACCGGAGCTGCGCTTAGCAAGCTGGTGAGCAATGAGATTGAAAACAGTTTGCAAAAACAGCTAGCAGAAAAAATTGCAGCCGCCCGGGTGTTATCTGTTCGACTGCTTGTTCCACTGGGACTGACAACACTTCCAGCTTTCATGCTTTTTACAATCCCGCCAACCCTGGTGGGCCTAACCAACTAAGAAAGGAGAAAAATGCAAACACTAAAAAGCGACCGAGGTGCCATAACGGCGGAGTATGCGATAGCAACTTTGGCTGGCGTTGCCTTCGCAGGTCTGATGCTTCTAATCATGCGCAGCGAGGAAGTTAGACAATTGCTGTTTGGTCTGGTGGCGAGAGCTCTTGGCATTTCGTAGTGACAAAGGAGCGGTCACCGCTGAGTTCATGCTGATTACACCGGCATTGATCTTGGCGGTGACTTTGCTGCTGGGGCTTTTTCCGTTGGCACTGTCTGCTATCAAGCTCGAGCTAACTGCCATGCAGCTTTCGAGACTTCACTCGCTAGGCCAACCCATTAGTCCACCAGCTGGATATGAGCTAAGGACCTATCGTGAAGGCCGATTTGAATGTCTAGTCTTGCAATCGCCGTGGCTAGTGATGGAGAGTGAATATTGCGCAATGACTGTGGGTTAGAGCGTGGATCGGCTGCAACGGTCGTGATTTTGTTTGCAGGTCTGATTGCTTTTCTTGCCCTGGCCGTTGGTTTGGCGCTGGATATTTCCCGCCAGCAAGCGCGGGTTCAGATGATCGCCGACCTGGCCGCCCTCGTCGGATCAGATAGTCGAATTGGCATAATTGCGGGCTATCCCTGCCCAAATGCGGCCGAAATTGCCCAGGTGAATGGCGCAAACCTAGATTCCTGCCGTATTGTCGGTGGAGTTGTCAGCGTTAGCGCTGGTAAGAATTACTTAGGGTTGCCGCTGAGTGCAAAGGCGGAGGCGGCCCAGAAGGATTAGGGGTAACCACTTGGGCAAGAAACTGGTGATTGTTGAGTCGCCCGCCAAGGCCAAGACAATAGCCAAATACTTGGGTGATGACTTTTCGGTCATGGCCTCCGTTGGCCACATCCGCGACCTAGCCGAAGCAAAAGAGATCCCCGCCGAGCAAAAGAAGGCCAGCCCCTCACTGGCTAAGTTCTCTATCGACATTGAAAACGACTTCACACCTTTTTATGTGATTTCCGCTGGCAAGAACAAAACCGTGACCGAGCTGAAGCAGGCCCTCAAGACCTGTGACGAGCTCTATCTGGCAACCGATGAGGATCGCGAGGGGGAGGCAATCGCTTGGCACCTGCTGCAGGTCCTAAAGCCCAAGGTTCCCGTCCGTCGAATGGTTTTCAACGAGATTACCGCCAAGGCCATCGCTGAGGCTAAAGAAAACACTCGCGAGCTAGATGATAATTTGATTCAGGCTCAGGAAACCAGACGTGTTTTAGACCGTTTGGTTGGGTATGAAATTTCTCCGGTTCTCTGGCGAAAGATAAATCGTGGTTTGTCTGCCGGACGCGTTCAGTCGCCTGCCATGCGAATGATTGTCGAGCGTGAGCGCGAACGCATGGCTTTTGTTGCTGCCAACTACTCTTCAGTGGTTGCGACGTGTGAATTTGATTCGATTAACTTTGACGCAAAGCTTTTGTCCATAGACTCAAAGCGAATCGCGGTCTCTAAAAGCTTTGATGAAAAAGGCAAACTAACAGCAGATGTTGTTGTCTTGGATACTGAAGCTGCCGAAAAGATTGCTGCTGATGTCAATGGTAAAACGTTGAAGGTTGTCTCTGTTGAATCAAAACCGAATTCCAGAAAACCATACGCACCTTTCACCACTTCCACCTTGCAGCAGGAAGCATCCAGAAAACTTGGCTTGAGTGCCAAGATGACGATGGATATTGCTCAACAGCTGTACCAGGGCGGCTACATCACCTACATGAGAACCGACTCTCCAAATCTTTCACAGCAAGCAATCACAGCCGCACGTAAACAGGCAACAGAATTGTTTGGAAAAGAACTGGTGGCTGATGAGCCCAGAGTTTATGCGGCTAAATCTAAGAATGCGCAGGAAGCTCACGAGGCCATTCGTCCCGCTGGTGATGTTTTCCAAACCCCAACGGAACTAGCGTCAGTGCTGCTTGGAAAATCACACGCTTTATATGATCTGATTTGGCGCAGAACATTGGCATCGCAGATGGCTGATGCCAAGCTCTCCACCACCACCGCCAAGCTTGAGGTGAAGGCAAATGCCGGGCTGCTGGAGTTCACCGCCAGTGGAACGGTAGTCAACTACAAGGGCTTTATGGCCGTCTATGACGAGACCAAAGATGAAGAAGATGAGGACAGCGGCAAGCTGCCTAGCCTGAGTGAGGGCGCAAGCGTTGATATAAAGGAGTCCATCGCTAAGGGCCACCAGACTCAGCCACCGGCTCGCTACACCGAAGCTTCGCTGGTCAAGGCCCTAGAAGAAAAGGGAATTGGACGCCCTTCCACCTATGCATCCATCATCTCGACGATTATTGGCAAGGGCTACGTTGTCAAGCAGGGCAGCGCATTGGTGCCGGAGTGGATAGCCTTCACAATTACCAGATTCCTCGAAGAGAACTTTGATCACCTGGTGGACTACGAGTTCACCGCCAAGATGGAAGAAGATTTGGACCGGATTGCGCTGGGAGAACTAGATCGAACCAGTTGGCTCAAAGATTTCTACTTTGGTTCTGATGGACTCAGAGCGACAGTTGAATCACTTTCAGATTCTGATCCAAGAGCCATCAACAGCTTTGACTTGGGTGAGGGAATTACTCTGCGCACCGGAAAGTATGGCCCATATCTGGAAATTGGCAGTGGTGAAGAGCGAAGAATTGTAAACATTCCAATCGGTTTAACTCCTGATCAGCTGACTACGGAAAAGGCAGTTGAGCTTGCAAACGCTCCAGAAATTAAAGATCGCGTGCTTGGTCCTGATCCTGATACCGGTTTTGACATTGTTGTGAAGAATGGTCGCTACGGACCTTACGTCGCAATTGCCGATGAGGGTGCCGACAAGCCAAAGACTGCAAGCTTGTTCAAGTCAATGTCGCCAGAAACAGTTACCTACGAAGAAGCTCTTAAGCTGCTAGCTCTTCCCCGTGAAGTGGGAATTGATCCAGAAACCCAGGTAATGATTACTGCCCAAAACGGAAAGTTTGGTCCGTATCTAAAGCGCGGAGCAGATTCTCGTTCGCTGGAGCGGGAAGAGCAAATATTAGAGATTACTTTGGATCAAGCGATTGAGATTTATAAGCAGCCCAAGACTCGCGGTCGCAGAACAGCTGCAACGCCATTGAAGGAATTTGGTGAAGATCCAGCCTCGCAACTAAAGGTTGTCGCAAAAACCGGACAGTTTGGTCCTTATGTCTCGGACGGTGTAATCAATGCCACTATTCCAAAGGAAGAAACCATTGAGGAGCTTTCACCAGACCGAGCCTTCGAACTGTTGGCCATTCGGCGTGAGAAGCTAGGAGTGGAACCAGGCGAAGCACCGAAAACTGCCAAGAAGAAAAAGCGCTGATGTTTATTACCTTTGAGGGAATCGATGGGGTTGGCAAGTCCACCCAGCTTGACCTGCTTGAGCGCTATTTACTTGATCACGGCAAGCAAGTGCTGCGGACCCTTGAGCCTGGCGGAACTGAGTTGGGGCAAGAAATTAGGCATCTGCTTTTGCACCGCAAGGGAGACGTCTCAGCCAGATCCGAAGCACTGCTATATGCAGCCGATCGAGCACACCACGTTGCCACCAAGATTAGGCCTGCCTTGGCGGCGGGCATTGTTGTGCTATCGGACCGCTACTTTGACTCCTCGGTTGCTTATCAGGGGGCGGCCCGCGAATTAAATGTCGAGGAGGTTAGGAATATTTCCCTATGGGCAGTTGACAATCTCTTGCCAGACCTAACGGTGCTATTGGATCTGCCAGCTGACGAAGCCATGAAAAGACGCGGCAATAAGGGGACTGAGCCCGATCGACTAGAGAGCGAGCAAGTTGAGTTCTTTGAGCGAGCGAGAAATGAATATTTGAAGATGGCTAAAGAAGCCAGGTTCTTGGTCGTTGATGCCAGTGAGTCACCTCAGCAGATACACCAGCAAGTAGTTGGCAGGGTTAGCTCCCTGTTAGCGAAGTGAAAGTCTGGCAAGAGCTGCTGGGGCAGCCTGAGGCAATTGAGCAACTCAGAAGAGTCGTTGAAAACAAGGATGCTGGCTTTCAGCACTCTTGGTTGTTCACTGGCCCTGCCGGCTCGGGGCGCTCAACACTAGCCAGAGCATTCGCTGCCGCATTGCAATGTGAGGAAAATGGCTGCGGTATTTGCACAAACTGCAAACTAATTGCCGCCGATGCACATCCCGATGTTCGCATGCTTGTCACGGACAAAGTAATTATTTCAATTGAGGAAGTAAGGCAGCTGGTTCAGTTCTCATCGCTAGGGTCATCGCTCGGTGATTATCGAATCGTGATTATTGAAGATGCTGACCGTATGACTGAGCGAACCTCCAACGTTCTGCTTAAAGCCCTGGAAGAGCCGCAACCCAAAACTGTTTGGATTTTGTGTGCACCATCGGCGGCCGACATGCTTCCGACCATTCGTTCTCGAACCAGAAACGTGGTATTGAGGCTTCCTTCAATTGAAGAGGTCGCACAACTACTAATTCAGCGAGATGGCGTAAAAGAGGAGCTAGCACTGATGTGCAGTCGTCAAGCTCAGCAGCACGTGGGCATGGCAAGGCGGTTAGCCTTGAGTGCGGATGCACGTAAGCGGCGGATGGATACCCTTCGGGAATTGGTGACTATAAAGAATCTTTCTGGCGCTATGGCTACTGCTGAGCGATTGTTAGCTTTTGCTAAAAAAGACGCCGAATCTAGTAGTGAAGAGAAAAACCAGCAGGAGCGAAGCAAACTGCTTGCTGCCTACGGGATCGAAGATGAAAAAATTCCTGCTAATCTCCGCAGCGAGTTTCGTCAGTTGGAGGAAAATCAAAAGCGTCGCAACACAAGAGCGTTGCGTGATGGTATTGACCGCATTTTTACAGACATGGAAAGTCTTTTCCGGGACATCCTTAGTCTTCAACTGGGCGCCAACTCCACCCTGATAAATCAGGAACTTGCCGAGGAAATTCAACAAAGAGCTGATTACACTTCAGCTGAGAATTCCATCAAAGTTCTTGAGGCTATTTCCATTTCGAGATCCAGACTCGAAGCAAACGTGCGAGACTTGGTTGTACTGGAATCACTTTGCACCAAGCTAATTGTCAGGAGTTATGTTGCGGCTTAGAGGCTTACTTCTCATTACGGCCCTTACTCTGACAGGTTGCACAGCAGTAGAGGGTCTTGCGCCAGCCCCAGCACCTACCACTGCCATTGAAGAGCAACAGTTGAACTGGGCCGACTGCGGCGATGGTTTTGAGTGTTCAGAAATCTTTGCGCCGCTTGACTGGACCGCTGAGACCGGTGAATTTGTTCAGATTAAGCTGATGCGAAAAACTGGGACAGAAAATCTTCCTCCGATACTGGTAAATCCAGGTGGTCCCGGGTCTGCCTCGACCAAGTGGCTAAGAGACGGATATGACTCACTGGGAACGTCATGGCTGCGAGAGAACTTCCAAGTTCTAGCATTTGATCCTCGTGGCGTGGGGGAGTCAACGGCCGTTGAGTGCACAGACGAGGCCCTAAAGGACGAAGTTCTGTATGGGCAATCTCCTTTTCCTTATGGGTCAGCTGAGGATTTGGAGTATTCCAAAGATTTGGTCAAGCGCTTTGCTGAGAGCTGCCAAAGGTCCGGACCTTCACCGGCCTATTTCAATACGCAGCAAACTGCTCGCGACATGGAGCTAATCCGCATTCTCTTTGAACAAGAGCAACTTAATTTCTTGGGCTTTAGCTACGGGACTGAGCTTGGAGCAACTTATGCAGCATTGTTTCCAGATCGGGTTGGCAAGTTTGTCCTAGATGGCGCCGTTAATCCCACTGCGGATGCCGGCACCCAGTTGCTGGGTCAGGTAAAGGGGTTTGACAAGGCTCTGCGTGCTTACCTAGCAGACTGCCTGACCCAAAGCGCTTGTCCGTTTAGCGGTGATGTTGATTCCGCTATGGGTGTGATTGCAAGTTTTCTGAAGGCGCGTGAAACTGTGCCGCTGCCAACCGATACTGACAGAACACTTGGAATTTCACCTGCAATTGCTGGAATGATTGTGACCTTGTATTCGCAAGGCTCTTGGCAGTACTTGTCTCAAGCTTTTGACATGGCCTTTGATGGCGATGGATCAATCTTTATGTTGCTCGCTGATTTTTACAACGATCGAAATCCAGATGGTGGCTACCTTACGAACATCAACGAAGCCAATTTTGCAATTACTTGCGCCGACAGAGCTGTCCAACCGGAACGTAAAGAACTCACCGCGCAAATTGAAGAAGCTAGCGTGGTCTTTGGTAGGTATTTCAGTGATCCAGATATTTCCTGCACTGGTTGGCCAGAGGGAATCGGAATGCAGACTCTCGACTATGACGTGGAGCTGGCCAATCAACCAATGGTGATTGGAACCACCGGGGATCCCGCAACTCCTTATGAACAGGCTCAGGCCCTGGCTGAATTGCTGGGTGGAAAACTCCTAACCCTGCGCGGAGAAGGTCACACGGCCTACGGATCGAATGGTTGCGTGAGTTCTTTGGTTGATGCCTACCTTGAAGGCACCGATCTGGGCACTGGCAACCTGAACTGTCTCTAGAGGTAGAGGCCTGCCAAAATAGCTAAATAAATTGCCACAAAAATTGCCGGTGTTACAAACTTTACGACTTCTAGCCAGGGTCTAAAGCTAATCACCTTGTTGCGAGTGGCCGATGATCCAGGCAAAGCTTTGAGGTCATCAATTACTGCCTGCGCCTGCGCTGCCGCTGAATACTCAGCCAGGGCACCCAATATTCCCGACGCTAAGAGTATGAGGGCGAATGCGTGCACCACAAACTGGTTGCTTTCAGCGATAGCGGGAGTTGCTAATGCAGCGAATGCCAACAGACCGGTGGGGGCTAGTTGCGCAAGAATTATGTGCAAACGATTTCTTTGAAACTCGTGGATTAGTTCAGCCTCGGTCATGGTTGCTCCTAATTGATCGATACAAGGTTAGGCGACAATGGCAAACAATGCGGTGCAGGAGTACTTTTCCCGCAAGTTTCGTCGCTTGCTCTCTGGGGCTCCTGACGGAATTCCTCCATGGTTAGAGGTTGTCGCGAAAGGTGATGATCCTGGCCTATTTGTCCCCAGTGATGCTCCTTGGGTCGTTCACAGAGATTTTGCAACGCTGGTTGGTGGAATCAGGGCACTGCTGCTGCAGGCCATGCACCCAGGAGCATTGGGAGGAGTTACCCAGCATTCAAGATATGAAGAAGATCCCTTGGGACGCCTTTCTGGGACTATCCGCTGGCTCACTGTGACAACCTTTGGTTCCCTGGAAGCTGTTGCGGGAGAGGCTAATCGAGTTAATCGAATGCACGAAAAGGTAAGCGGAAATTACCTTGATAAGTTCGGTGAATCAAAAAGTTATCGAGCTAGTGATGAGAATCTTTTGCTTTGGGTTCACATAGCTTTCATGGATTCTTTCCTGCGTTCTCACCAGCTTTATTCGAGAGCCGCTATCCCTGGTGGAGCTGATGCCTACGTCAAACTCTGGGGAAAATCTGTCGAACCTTTGGGCTTGAGAACTGTTCCCAAGGACGAAGCAGAGCTTCTAAGAACCATGAGTGAATTTTCACCATCACTCGATTGCAGCGAAGAAGCTCTGGCCGTTATTCGGTGGATCAAAAAAGCACCACTTCCCAAAACGGCCAAGCCGGTATACGCATTGTTGTTTCAGGCTGCGCTAGCTTCGTTGCCGACTGAAATAAAAATAAAAATTGGAATGCGCCACTTACCGCTGTGGCTGCTAAGACCGCTGGTGACGAATCTCCTGGCATTTGGAAGATTTGTAATTGGGCCAGACTCTCCAATTGAAGATGCAGCCATTGCTCGCCTCAGGCGACTGGGTGCCATTCCCGACATCCAGTAGACTCTCAAGCGCTAGCGCCACCTTAGCTCAGTCGGTAGAGCAGCTCCCTCGTAAAGAGCAGGTCGACGGTTCGATTCCGTCAGGTGGCTCTCATTCAGCGGAAATTCGGGAAAACCAAATCAATCAATTGCGGTCCGGCTACCAAAATCACCGCAACGACAAAAAGGATAATTCCAATGGTGCGCCAGAACTTTTCCAGGTCTTTCGGGTCGCGACTTTGCATGGCTTCCTCTCTTCCTAGATTCTGCTAGATGTTTGGGATTAGTTTTGGTTGAAATTGGTTTATATGTCCATGTCTGCCTGCTTGCGTTGTGGGGTCACCTTTCACCCTGAGTTGCCTAAGTGCCCTGTTTGCGGGCAAGTGCGCGCTCGAGAGGCAAACAAGCGGCGCAAGCTTTGGTATTTGACTAACACGATCCTTGTCAGTTTTGTCGCTGTTGTCGTTGGAGTTCGGGCAATAACAGGGGGAGAGATTCAGGTCGGAATGTCTGATTCGGATTGCTCTCAAGCAAGGGTTCTTGCCGAAGAGACCAGGTATGCCCTTGAGTCACTCAGTAGCGATCAAGAGCGAGCGATTAGAGAATTGCAAGAGGTCTCTCTGGCGTGGAGCAACCTCGCGGGCAACTACGTACCAGGCAAGTACTCCTGGTCAACTTCTGGACGGGAACACAATTGGCTAGAGCGTTTAGCAATCAGCACTAGTCAATTAGCAACTGGGGGACAAGTGAATGTTGAAGAAGTCGACAACCCCGTTAAGTATGTTTCTGAGCTAACTCGTCTTTATCCTCGATTCTGCTCCTAGCTGATAGATTTTGGCTCTGGAGGAACCATGGCTGGCAGTAAATCGCCTTTCACCGAGGCCGAGCGCAATGCAATGAAAGAGCGAGCCCGAGAAGCTCGCGAATTTAAGAAGTTATCCGGCGAAGAGCAGGTAGCGCTGAAGATTGCCGAAATGAGCAAACCTGATCAGAAGCTTGCCAAGGGTATTCACAAATTAGTTATGGGTATCTCTGACAAAATAACCACACGGACGTGGTATGGAATGCCTGCCTACTATGTAAATGACAAAGTAGTTTGCTTCTTTCAAGCGGGCAGTAAGTTTGAAAGTAGATATTCAACATTTGGTTTTCAACAGGCAGCTAACCTGGATGACGGACCCTGGTGGCCTACATCGTTTGCAATTATTGAACTAAATGACGAAGTGGCCAAAAAAATTACCAAGCTGGTAAAAAAAGCTATCGCCTAGTCCATTTTGCATTCTGGTTTGCCACCTGGTAATCGGTGGCGATTTTTTGCAATCCAGTAGTAAACATTTTTTGCAAGTGATCGAATGAGCGGCAGCTTTAAGAAAAATCCAAATAGCGAAAAAACTGTTTTTGAATCAATTAAAAGTTGAGCGATTGCCTGCGCGGCGACAAGATATTTTCCATCCCGAACGTAGTAAACGGCCTTGGAGGTCAATTCAGAGCTAAGGCCTAGCGAAGGTAAATCGAGTTTTTGATAGGGCCTTATAGGAGTGATTTCACGCGTCATTTTGCGCATTACTCGGGCCGCAGAACTGCAGAAAGCGCAGTCGCCATCAAAAATAAAGACCCTGTCCATAGAGAAAGGCTATAGGACTGGGGGTTGAGGTGTCATTTTTCTGACCCTCGGCGTATAGTTAGAGCAGTGGGCATAGACATCAGCACTCGCAAAATCCATCCAACTCGCCTTATAGCCATTGCATTCACGCTGGTAATACTTTTGGGCACCGCTTTGCTGTCTATGCCTTGGGCTAGTAAGAGTGGAAAATCTACAGATTTACTCGATGCTCTTTTCACAGCTGTCTCGGCCGTTACGGTGACTGGATTGGCCACGGTCGACACTGAAACACACTGGACCATGTTTGGCCACGTCGTGATAGCGGTATTGATGCAAATTGGTGCTTTTGGAATCGTGGGATTTGGTGCTCTCGTGGTGTTTCTAATTGAAGGCCGGCTTTCTCTCAAAGGAAAGTTAACCGCGACCAACGAGTATTCCACTGGCAGCGCTCCAGATGTCAGGACTCTGCTAAGACGAATTGCGCTTTTCATGTTGGGCTTCCAGGCAGTGCTTTTTTCTATTCTCTTTATTCGACTAATAAACGAGTACGGCTACTCAATAAGTAAAGCTTTGGGGCACGGACTTTTCCATGCGATAGCAAGTTTTAATAATGCTGGTTTTGCTCTTTACAGCGACAGCATGATGAGGTTTGCCCAAGACCCTTGGATTATCATCCCCATCTTTATGACGGTCTACTTGGCGAGTTTGGGATTTCCGGTCTTAAGTGAGATTCTGGATCGGCTAAAAGAGAAGCTAAGGCTGTCGCGCGAACCCGGTGCAGTAAGTGTTCTGCCCGTTCAATGGAGTCTTAATTCAAGAATTGTTCTCTGGGCTAGCTTTCTATTGATGGTGCTGGGAGCCATTTACATTGGTTTCTTGGAGTGGAATAACCCGAAAACACTTGGATCGCTGAGCTTGCCTAACAAGATTTGGGATTCAATTTTTGCCTCCGTCATGCCGAGAACTGCTGGATTCAATTCACTTGACATTTCTGAAATGAATCCCGCTACCTGGCTAGGAATGAATTTCCTAATGTTTATTGGTGGTGCTAGTGCGTCAACGGCCGGCGGTATCAAGGTTGGAACTTTTGTTGTACTGCTATTCGTGGTTTACACCGAAATCAGAGGTGAAACGGCAGTCAACATTGGAAATCGAAGACTGCCAAGATCTATGCAGCGTCAGGCTCTGGCGATTGTTTCGCTGACATCCATGGTGATTGTTGGCGCGGTTATACTTTTGCGACTCACGACCGCTTTCACACTTGACCAGATTATGTTTGAAGTATTTTCTGCGGTTGGAACAGTTGGCCTATCCACCGGGATAACTGCGGAACTTCCCCAGCATGCCAAGTTTTTGTTGTCTTTGCTTATGCTTTTTGGAAGGCTAGGACCGATTGTCGTTGCAACGTCTTTAGCGCTCAGAAAAGTAAGGCGTCACTATGAATTACCCAAAGAAAGGCCCCTAATTGGCTAAAGAATCAGCAAAGAAGAGAATCCTGCACAGCAACATAATGGTCATCGGCCTAGGCAGATTCGGCTCCGCCCTATCCCTGGAACTTATGAGAACTGGACATGAGGTGCTGGGTGTTGATACCGACGAAAAGATTGTCCAACAGATGTCCACGCAGCTGACTCATACCGTTGTTGCCGACACTACGGATGAGGCGACTTTGAAGGAACTGGGAGCTGCTGACTTTGATTCGGCTGTCGTGGCTATCGGTGCTGACATTGAATCCAGCATTTTGACCTGCTCCTTGCTTTTGCAGCTTGGGGTTCCGAAGGTCTGGGCAAAAGCCAACTCCACCTCACATGGCGTGATCCTAAAGCAGCTGGGATGCCACCATGTCATTTTCCCGGAGGCGGAAATGGGTAAGCGTGTGGCGCACATGGTCTCCGGTGAAACGCTCGACTATGTCTCAATCGACAGTGATTTTGTGATGGTCAAGACAGAAGTTCCACCAAGTTTTAGTGGTCAAACTCTGGCCGATCTAAAGATTAGATCTACCTACGGCGTGACCGTGGTAGCAGTTACCAAGGGCGATGGCAAGTATGTCCCTGCGTTCCCGGAGACAGTACTAAATGAAGGCAACCAAATAGTTGTTGCAGGCCAAGTTGAACCGCTGAACGAATTCTGCAAACTGGCATAAGAAAACTTAAAGGAGAATTCGGTGACTGTTCTGTTTTGGCTAATCAGTGCTGTAGTGATTGGAATTGTTAGCTTCTTCTATCATCCATCAATTGAGCTTGCTGCTGGAGCTGTTGTTATCGGACTTGCCCTGAACCTATTGATTACATGGTCGTCCGGAAAGCTCACGGGAACCAAATGGTGGATTGGCCGAGTGGCGCTCATTTCGATGGTCGCAGGACTTATGAACTCAACCGCCTTGGATGTTCTATATTCACTCTTTGCAGCTCCCGCTGGTGGCCGTCTGCAAATTGGTTTTGAAACTGTAGCTGGTGGTTTGGTTCTAACTGCTCTGGCTTACCTAAATCTTCTTCTTGGGTCGAAGAAAGAAGAAGATCGCGGCGGCAATAACACCAAGCGATAACCAAAGCAGCCAATAAAGATCTGCTGGCTGCTCATTTGGCGAGATAAGTCCAGCACCGCAGTCAGGGTAAATAAAAGCTGGGTCAGAAACGTATCCAGTGCTGTTCTCAACTTCAAAAGTGAACTCACCGCTGATTGGATGACCGTCGGACGAAACTACTCGCCAGACAACGGTGTGAGTTCCTGCCTGATCCAAATCGGCTTGAAGGACTCCAAAGCTTCCCTCAATTGGCAAACAACCTGCATACTTGATCGCACCGTTCGGCCCGGTGACGAAGATTTCATTGCCAGAGCCGTCCTCCAGGACCATCGGAGTATCGCTAAATTCCAGTCGAATGTCGATCACTCCGGCTGAGACTTGTTCACCCCCGGCGGGCGATTGGCCGACCAGTTCATCGTGGGCGTTCGCTGGCTGTGAAATTGCCAGTGCCAGCGCCAGAATAGAAATCAAGAGTTTATGCTTCATGAGTGAAATCTAACGCAGAACTCAAGCCGATTCTGGCTGGCGTTGCCAGTGGTCTAGTGATTGGTCTGATTGTTTTGTTAGGACTATTCCTGGGTCCGCTGGGCGGTGCTAATTCTGATTCGCAGGCTAGTGGAACAACAGAAACCTCGGACGATGCTCTGGCTTCAGAAGAAAGCGAAAGTCCAACTCCCTCTGAGTCGCCATCGGCAATCCAATGCTCGGTTGCTGAACTTGAGCAATCGTTAGAAATTCTTGATCTGCAGGCACAGGTTATTGATGCTGCAACTGGAACAGTTCTCTTTGATAGATCCAGCTCTACTCCAGCGCGACCTGCATCGGTTATGAAGCTGCTGACCGCTGCAGCTGCACTTGAGACTCTTGGTCCAAACTACCGAGTCACCACACGCGTATACGCGGATAGTCAAGATCCATCCATTTTGTATTTGGTTGGCGCTGGCGACGTTACTCTCTCTAGAACAGCACCAGGCACAAGCTCCGTTTATCGAAATGCACCAAAGCTGTCAGATTTAGCAAGACAAATAGCAAGTAAGTCGCCCGGTCAGACAATCAGTCAGATTGTGTTGGACAGTACCCTTTACGGAAACCCAAACGGTGAGTATCAGAGCGTGTGGGATCAACGTGGTCTAACCGATGGTTACATGTCTTATGTTTCTGCCCTGCAGGTCGATGGCGATAGGGCAAATCCAGGTTCTAAGGATTCTGCTAGGTCCAAGGACCCCGTAACCAAAGCTGGTGAATATTTCAAGCAGGCGCTCGGTCAGAGCGCTTCGGCTGCGACTATCTCTAAGGGGGTAGCTCCAGCTGATGCCGTTGAAGTTGCAAGCGTTCGCTCGGCTCCACTTTCAACGTGGATTGATTACATGCTGGTCGTTAGCGATAACACTCTTGCCGAGGCAATAGCCAGATTGGTATCCCTCGAAGTTGGTCAAGACGGCAGTTTCGCTTCGCTGACTCGCGCATATCAAATTGCCCTTGAGGGAACGAGAATAAATTTAGCTGGTTTGAAAGTCGAGGATGGCTCGGGGCTATCTCGCTTCAACCAAGTTTCTCCAGAGACAATCAATGAACTTCTAACTCTGGTTGATAAAAATTATGGTGACTTCAAGGTAATTCTGGACGGAATGCCAGTGTCTGGTACTCCTGGTTCTCTGGCCTATCGATTTGAGGATGCAGCTGGAAAAGTTGTTGCAAAAACTGGCTGGATCAGAACCGGCTACACCTTGGCAGGATTCTTGTATCCAGAAGATGGTTCCAAGTTGATTTTCACGGTGTTCAATCTCGGCAATTCCGTGGCCATCAAGAACCAGGAAGCAATGGATGGCTTAGTTCTTGGCTTCTATGGTTGTGGCTTGAGTCTGGTGAATCGCTAATGGCAAAGGCTCTTCTCGTTATAGACGTGCAGAACGATTTCTGCGAAGGCGGAGCGCTGGCTTGCGAGGGCGGAGCGGTGGTTGCTGGAAAGATATCCAACTTCATCCGCGAGCAGCGGGCTAGCTACGACTATGTAATCGCTTCGCGAGACTGGCACACACCCAATGAATCAAATGACGGACATTTTCCTCCGACAGGAACTGAACCTGACTATGTAAGTACTTGGCCTCTGCACTGTCTTGCTGGATCGAACGGAGCAGAATATCACTCCAATTTGGACATCAGTCTGATCGATATTCACATCAAGAAGGGTCAAAGCGCTAACGGATACTCAATTTTTGATGGCACGAATGATAACAATCAATCTTTTTCTGAACTTCTGCAAGATCTGGCAATAACTTCAGTGGACGTAGTTGGAATCGCAACGGATTACTGCGTAAGGGCATCAGCCCTCGATGCCGCCAAGGCCGGATTGAACGTTAGGGTTATCAGCTCTTTAACGGCTGGGGTTAGTGCGGAATCGATCGAAAAATCTATTGATGAGATGGTGGATGCAGGTGTTGCGGTGATAGCAAGCGCTTAGCTATCTCTGCGTGCACCTTCGCTTGGGCTGACGGCGAAGACATTGGGCTCCGCAAAGCCTCTATCTGCAAATGTCTTTTTGCACTGATTTGCCAATTCAGGCAGCTTGGCTTGCTCAATTATCGCAATTGCGGCACCGCCAAATCCCCCACCTGTCATTCGAGATCCAATTGCTCCAACGCTCATTGCCACCTCTACGGCGGTGTCGAGTTCTTCGATGGAGATTTCAAAATCATCGCGCATTGAAGCATGAGACTCCAAAAGTAGTTGTCCCAACTTAAACATGTCCGCAGTCTTCAAGGATGCGACAGCATCTAATACTCGATTGTTCTCGGTGATTACGTGCCTGCAACGGCGAAATGTCACGTCATCGAGCTTTTGTTCTGCATTTGACAAGTCGGCCGTCGATAAGTCTCTGAGTGAAGTTACCCCCATCGCAGCCGCGCCTTTTTCGCAGGCCTCTCTTCGGGAGCGATATCCACCATCCGAGTGGCGATGCGAAACCCTCGTATCCATAACTGCAACGACCAACCCTTGGGCAGACAGACCGAGCGGAACCAATTCCGTTTCCAGTGTTTTGCAGTCAATCAAGACCGCTGCATCTGGTTGAGCAAGCATCGACGCTGTCTGATCCATAATTCCAGTTGGTGCTCCAACTACTTCGTTCTCAGCTTTTTGGCCCAGCAATGCGATTTGCTGCTTGCTATAACCTGCTTGCCAAATGTCATTTAGGGCAATTCCAATTGAACATTCGATTGCCGCAGAGGAGGATAGCCCGGCACCCACCGGCACGTCAGAGACAAAATACGCGTCAAAGCCCAGCTGGGCATGTTCCCGCATAGCCCAAGCTACTCCTAGCGGATAAAGTGCCCAGTCGAGACCAGCTGGTTTTTCATCTGAAATGTGCCACTCAAAGACTTGAGTAGAAATACTTGAAGCAACCCGGCACTTACTATCACTCCGTGGAGCTAGCGCTACGAAAGTCCTTCTATCGATGCCAAATGGAAAAACGAATCCATTGTTGTAGTCGGTGTGCTCACCAATCAGGTTTGCGCGCCCTGGGGCAGACCAAACTCCCACTGATTGATATCCAAATGCTTTTTCAAAGCCCTTTGTTACTTCCAGCAGCACTAGATCACCTCGCGCAGGCGAGCAGCTGTTTCTTCTGGGGCAATATCAGCGACAAAGGCCCCCATTGCACTCTCCGAACCAGCCAAATATTTAAGCTTGTCCGCAGCTCTCCTTGGTGAGGTGATCTGGAGCATCATCCTAATTTGTTCACGATTTTCAATCATCGGTGCTTGGTGCCAGGCAGAAATGTATGGGGTAGGAGTCTGGTAGTAGGCATCGAAAGCCTGCAGCAGCTTCTTATAGACATTAGCCAATTCTTGGGTTTCGTCATCGCGAAGCTGAGAGAGGTCATTGATGTTTCGCTTTGGCAGCAGGTGTGCTTCCATTGGCCAACGTGCTGCAAAAGGCACAAAGGCAAGAAAATTGTCGGTCTCGATAATCTTTCTATTTCCAGACTGTTCGAACTTAATCAGCTCATCGAAGAAATCCCCATTAAAGGATCGGACGCTCTGAATGAGTTTTTCGGTTCTTGGAGTTACAAATGGGTACGCATAGATCTGGCCATGAGGATGGTGAAGAGTCACACCAATTTCCTCACCACGATTTTCAAATGGGAAAACTTGAACTACACCCTTTATTTCTTGCAGCTCGGCGGTGCGGTTTTTCAAGGCTCCAATCACTGTCGCCACGCGCTCAACCGGCATTTCACCCAAGCTGCCGGCATGGGCTGGGCTGAAAACAATAACTTCGCAGCGACCGAAGGAGGTGGTTGCAAACCCGAATCTCTGTCCATTCGGTAGGTCAATGATGTTGGCCTCCGGACCAAAAGCCGGTCCCTTATTTTCAAATACCGCCACATCGAAGTGGTCCGGTAATTCGCTCAAATTATCTTTGGTGGTGGGGCAGAGCGGACAGGAATGTGCAGGTGGAAGAAAGGCACGTTGCTGGCGGTGCGCCGCAACGGTTATCCATTCAGATGTCAGGGCGTCAAATCTCAGCTGACCAGTCTGTGGCCGATCTGCGGCTTCTCTCATATCTGGCTTGCGACTAGTAGGAAGCGAAGAAGACTCGTCGTCAAAGTAGAAAATGTCTCTACCGTCGAAGAGCTTGCCGTCTATTCTGGCCTTCAAGCTGTCCACCTACTCGTCAATCAATAACATATGGGAGTGCCAAATATGCACCCTGAACAGCAACTGAGTATCGCTCGGAATTCCGAAGGCGCTACCAGTATGGCAGTTTTTTCCCCTGTTGGTGCAGCGCTTGAGAAGTTGAGCCTAAATGGCGTGGCAATTATTGACTCCGATAAGGTCACAAACCCGGCAGCTATGTTTTTTGGTTCTGTTCTAGCCCCTTGGCCCAATCGGCTAGCTGACCACACATATTTTTTTGCGGGCCAGCACTTTACGACTCCCAACGTAGATCACGATGGAAATTCAAATCACGGCCTTATTTTTAATCGGAATCTAGAGATCAAAAACCATACCAATGACTTGCTGACCTTCGGCTATCAATTTGGCTCTGATGAAAGCTATCCCTTTGAGATAGAGCTCAGTGTTTCCTATCAACTTATTGACTCGGGTTTGAAGGTGAGTGCGACCGCAGTTAATCAAGGACGGTCCGCCCCATTTGGGATTGGCTTTCATCCCTATTTCTCAGTGGGGCGTCACTTCAAAGCCAGGGCAAGTTTTACCAAGCAGATTCTGGTAAACGAAAAAATGATTCCTACCTCTGACAGGCCCATCAAAGGGCTGATTTACGAGGGTGGAGAGATAGATGATTGTTTTACGGGAGCTCAGGAATTAGTGCTCGACACCGAAAGCTATTCACTCACTATCGCGCTAGAAACTGATTTGCCATACCTCATGCTTTATCGTCCGAACATAGATTGCGGAGATAGTTTGCTCGCGATTGAACCAATGAGCTGTCAAACTAATGCATTCAATTCAGATGCTGAAGCAATTGTCATTGAATCTGGAGAAACCAAGAAATACGAATTTACAATCAGAATGAACTAGCAGGAAGGTCTTTCTCATCTGCTTCAATAGCTGTAATTATCCTGTTTGCAACTTCAGATGCGGTCTTGCCAGTCGGAAATTTGGGCGCCGTTCCTGCAATGGCTCGGTCTGCTAAACCTGTTTCAGTGTGACCAGGCCTAGCGGAAATCACGGTTGTCCCGGCTCTGCGCCATTCTCTCGCCGCGGCTTGCAAAAATCCATGAATTGCAAATTTAGATGCCGAATAAGATGCCAGGGAAGGAAGAGCGGTTTCTGCAACCACACCAGTTAGGTTGACCACAACGGATTGTTCTTTCTTTGCCAGCAGCGGAGCCAGCGCACTCATTAGCTGGATCGGACCCACTGCATTGATGGCGAACAGGCTGCCGACCGTCTCAGGGGATGTGTCAACCGCGTCGCCAAAAGCAACTACACCGCTGGCATTGATGATTCCATCAAGCTCTGTTGAAGCTGCCAGGTAATCGGTCAGGGTTTTGATGCTTTCCGGTTTTGTGTAATCAAGCAAAAGTCTGACTTCCACTCCGGCTGGGATGCGAGCGGCCGAGTCATTATTGCTTGCAGTTCCAAGCACGCTGGCTCCTTTTTCCCGAAGCTGCCTAACAATTTCCGCTCCAAGGGCGCCAGAGGCCCCGCAAACCAAGAAAGTCTTACCTGAAATATCCATCCTTCTTCCAACTGAACTGGCGGCCTAGTTATTTCAGGACTGGCAAGATTTCTCGGCCGGGAGGGGGATAGTCAATTTGTTGCGGGTAGTAATCAAATCGAAACATTCACCCACCCCTGTCCCAAGGGGGCTGGGCGGGCTTGGGAGATAGGCTAAGGACCTGCACAGTCGCAGACAGAAACTATTGGGTGTAATTGATGGCAGATCTTCAAAGCGGCCAGGGCTTGTTAGGGGAGGGCACTCAGCCTCTTACCTCAGGCGTTTCAATCCGAGGCCTCAGCAAAAATTTTGGAGCCGTCGAGGCGGTTTCCGGAGTAAATCTAGATATCCCGCAGGGAGAGTTTTTCTCCATGCTTGGACCTTCGGGGTCTGGAAAAACCACAGTTCTGAGAATGATTGCTGGTTTTGAGGGTGCCAGTGCGGGAAACATTTATTTGGATGGCCAAGATGTTACAGAGCAGGCCCCATTCGACCGAGAGGTCAATACCGTCTTTCAGGACTACGCCCTCTTCCCACACATGAGCATCCAAGACAACGTCGAGTTTGGACTTCGGGCGAAGAAGCTTTCTAAAGAGGAGAGAAGCGCAAAAGCGACCGAGGCCATCAATCAAGTAAAGCTAGGGCACCTAGCGGATCGATTGCCCCACCAGCTTTCCGGAGGACAGCGCCAACGAATTGCTTTGGCGCGTGCATTGGTATTGCGCCCCAAGCTATTGCTGCTTGATGAGCCACTAGGTGCTTTGGACAAGCAACTTCGTGAAGAGATGCAGGTTGAGCTGAAAAACATTCAGCGGGAATCAAAAATAACTTTCATTTTTGTGACCCATGACCAAGAAGAGGCAATGCGGATGAGTGACCGAATTGCCGTTTTCAATGCCGGAAAAATCGAGCAGATTGGCACCCCGCAAGAGGTTTACGAAAAACCCGCAACTGCATTTGTCGCGGGCTTCCTCGGCAGTTCGAACATCATTGATGCCAAATCAGCCCAGTCGCTGACCGGCCTTAACGAAAAGGTAAACATTCGCCCGGAGCGAATAAAGCTAGCTGCGAGCGATGCGAGCCTCGCAAGCGATGAGCAGGGCGTGCAGGCAGTAATTCGAGACACAGCATTTTTGGGTGCCAACACCCTGTTTATGTTGGAGGCCAATGGTCTTTCAATGATTGCAACCCGAGTAAATGAAGAATTACCCGGCGAAACCAAGGGTTTTGTCGCAGGTGATCGAGTGCTAGCTAAGTGGAAGAAATCCCACGTAACCAGCATTCCCAAATAATGAGAGGAAACAAATTGAAGCGTAGAAAACTAGCATTTGGTGCTCTGCTTGCT
>CAZGNP010000009.1:0-26949 GCA_964527155.1 uncultured Aquiluna sp. | reverse complement strand
ACTCCCAGAGCGGGGTTTTTATGACTCAATTAGGCTTTGCCATACCTTCCGGTTTTTGCGGAACAATCCGCACAAAGAGAAAGTTTAGATTGCCATGGAGAAATTCGTACTCGGCGGCGGCTGTTTCTGGTGCCTAGATTCGGCCTACAGCCAATTTGCTGGCATCACTGATGTCACCTGCGGCTACACCGGTGGCAGTAAGCCCAATCCCAGTTATGAACAAGTTTGCGATGGCAATACCGGGCATGCCGAAGTGGTTTCAATTGAATTTGATCCGGCCGTTATCACCACAGAGCAGATTCTCGACATTTTTTTCACTTTGCATGACCCAACCCAGCTCAACCGGCAGGGTAACGACATAGGAACCCAGTATCGATCTTCCATGTTTTACGCATCGCCTGAGCAAAAAGAGCTGTTTGAAAACTCTATTGAAAGAGCTAAAGAAATCTGGGGCAATGGCATCGTCACTGAAGTGACCGAGCTGGGCGAGTTTTATCGAGCTGAGGAATACCATCAGGACTTCTTTGCCAAAAACCCGAACCAGGGTTACTGCGTAGCCGTGGTGGCTCCGAAGGTTGCCAAGGTTAGATCTAAGTTTTCGCACCTTCTGAAGTAGTTATCCACAGCTTTTTCTGACCCCCTGTTGCAAATTAGGCATTGGTCGCAAACTATGCCAAACAACAGGAAGGGACCTAATGACAGAACAGGTTTGTGTTCGCGGACTAATTGCTACCACCCCGCGACAGGTAGTAACTGAGAGTGGTTTGAATGTAATCAGTTTTCGGCTAGCAAGCAGCTATCGAAAGTTTGATCAAGAATCTAAAACCTGGGTCACCGGTGATACCAATTGGTTTACCATTTCGGCTTTTCGCAAACTTGCCATCAACTCAGGCGTATCGCTGGCCAAAGGCGACCGGGTGATAGTGCAGGGAAAACTGCGCATTCGAGATTGGGATAACGGCGAGCGCAGCGGCACCAGTGTCGAAATTGACGCCGACGCCATCGGTCATGATCTGAGTTTTGGAACAACAAGCTTTGAGCGAACCGCCATTACGGAAGAGGAATCGGAGGCAGAACTTCAACCCGCCTAGCCTCCGACGGGATCAAGCGGCCCCCTAACCATCGATCCCGTGGGCTCTCTTCGCCACCTGCACTTAGTAACTCCATTACACCGCAGGGGATAAACTATCCCTCAGCAGTTGGCGAAGAGAGCTTCTTCCATATCTCAGGAATCGATTACAAGTGGCTGAATTCATTTATCAAATGATTAAGGCGCGTAAAGCGCACGGGGACAAGGTCATCCTGGATGACGTGACACTGGCATTTTTGCCGGGAGCGAAGATTGGTGTAGTTGGGCCCAACGGTGCTGGTAAGTCCACCGTGCTAAAGATTATGGCTGGTCTAGAGACGGCTTCCAATGGCGAGGCTCGCTTAGCGGAGGGCTACAGCGTCGGCATCTTGTTGCAAGAGCCACCGCTAGACGACACAAAAACAGTTTTAGGAAACGTTGAAGAAGCTGTGTCTGAGCTCAAGGGCAAGATTGATCGCTTCAATGAAATCAGTGCGGCCTTGGCAGACCCAGCTGCCGACTATGACTCACTGCTGGCTGAGATGGGAACTCTCCAAGAGCAGATTGACGCAGCCGATGGATGGAATTTAGAAAATCAGCTGGAGCAGGCAATGGATGCGCTGCGCTGTCCGCCGTCTGACACCCCGGTTAATGTCTTATCTGGTGGTGAGCGCCGAAGAGTAGCACTCTGCAAACTTCTACTTCAGAAACCAGACCTTTTATTACTGGATGAGCCAACCAACCACCTTGATGCCGAGAGCGTTTTGTGGTTGGAGCAACACTTAGCTAAATACCCGGGTGCTGTACTGGCGGTTACGCACGATCGCTACTTCCTAGACAATGTCGCCGGTTGGATTTTGGAGCTTGACCGCGGTCGCGCCTATCCCTACGAGGGCAACTACTCAACGTACCTGGAGAAGAAGGCCGAGCGCCTTGAGGTTCAGGGTAAAAAAGACGCCAAGCTGCAAAAGCGCTTGAAGGATGAATTGGAATGGGTTCGCTCAAGCCCTAAGGCCAAACAGACCAAGTCCAAAGCGCGACTTGCTCGCTACGAAGAGATGGCAGCTGAGGCTGACAAGACTCGCAAACTTGACTTTGAGGAAATTCAAATCCCGCCAGGACCTCGCCTTGGCGATGTCGTGATTGAGGCCAAGAAAATAAGTAAAGGCTTTGAGGGAAGAGCGCTGTTTACCGATTTATCCTTCAGCCTGCCAAGAAACGGAATCGTTGGAATTATTGGACCAAACGGAGTTGGTAAGTCGACGCTGTTTAAGTGCATCACCGGTCTTGAAAAACTCGATGGCGGCGACTTGAAGGTTGGCGAAACCGTGAAGATTTCTTATGTCGATCAAAACCGTGCCGGCATTGATCCTCAAAAGACGCTTTGGGAAGTTGTTTCAGATGGCCTTGACCACATCCAGGTTGGTCAGGTTGAAATGCCATCACGCGCCTACGTTGCTGCTTTTGGATTCAAGGGCGGCGATCAGCAGAAGAAGGCTGGTGTGCTATCAGGTGGTGAGCGAAACCGCTTGAACCTAGCGCTTACTTTAAAGCAGGGTGGGAACTTGCTGCTGCTGGATGAGCCGACCAACGATCTAGATGTTGAAACCTTGGCATCACTGGAAAATGCCCTATTGGAATTCCCTGGTTGCGCGGTCGTAATCACACACGATCGTTGGTTCTTGGACAGAGTGGCAACCCACATCCTCGCTTACGAGGGTGACGATGAGACGCCAGATCGCTGGTATTGGTTTGAGGGTAACTTCCAGGCCTATGAAGAAAACAAAGTTGAGCGACTAGGTCCAGAGGCTGCCAAGCCGCATCGTTCGGCTTATCGAAGACTAACCCGCGACTAGCGAAACTCTGGCACTCGAACCATGCCCTCTTGGGCAACCGATGCGAGCAGTTCACCAGTTTTCGCAAAGATTGAGCCAAACGCCAATCCGCGACCGGATTGAGCGGCAGGGGAGTGCTGAACGTAAAGCATCCAATCATTCACATTTGGTTGTGCGTGGAACCAAAGAGCGTGATCCAAACTTGCGGTGTTAAGACCCGGGTGAGCCCAACTCAAATTGTGTTTTTTCATAATGGATTCCAGGATTGTGTAATCAGAGGCATAGGCGAGCGCGGCAGTTTGAGTCACTAGATCGCTAGGTAATGGATTTATCGCCTTGAACCAAATCAGTTGTTCTGCAACCTGCTCTTTTGCCGGACGCAGGTATACCGGTTCGGTCACGTGCCGCAAATCAAAAGGTCTGGCTTTTGACCAGTAATTGGTGGCGGGGTGATCAAACTTCGACAGCAAGTCACTCGCGGAGGGAAGCGATTCTGGCTCTGGCAGATTCGCCGGCATCTCTACCTGATGGTTGATCCCTGCCGCAGGAAATTGAAAAGAGCAACTTAGGACGAAGATTGGTTTGCCATCCTGCAAGGCCTTGACTCTTCTGGCAGAAAAGCTTTTTCCATCGCGCAAGTTTTCAACCTCAAACGCAATTTCCGTATGGATGTCGCCGGGCCTGAGGAAGTAGCTGTGCAGAGAGTGCACAGGACGGTCCGGCTCGACTGTCTTCATGGCGGCGACCAACGATTGGGCCAACACTTGGCCACCAAAGACTCTGCCGTGAGGCATCCACTGGGTTCGACCTAGATAGTTTCCATCGGGCAGTTGCCTCAGGTTGAGTACATCCACCAAATCAGCTATTGGATTAGCTGGAATAATAGGTTCAAGCATCTAACCGCCTCTTTCCCACTAGTTTAGTTTTCTAATGCAAACACTTCGATTCCCAGACCCTCGCGATACTGCTGATTTAAAGTCTTTTCTGCTTCGAGCCAAGCGATTGGACGATGATGCAGTTGTCAAGTTCAGGGCATTTGGTGACGTGCTTGCCTGCTATGTGTCGCCAATTTATTCAGGCTCGCTGCTGAGCGATGGCCCGACGATTCTGGGACTTCGGACAATTCGCCTCTCGGCACCCAGCGAATTGGATTCCAGCTACGCAATCGCAGACGTGCTTGAAAACATCAAAGAATCAAGTGATTTGAAGCTGCCGAAAGAAACTGCAAGAGCGGCTTGGACTGGCGTGACCCCGCCCAGGCAAGGCTGGGAAGAGTTTGGTGTTGTTTCCCAGGAGCAAATTACCAAGTGGGCAAAGGACGGGATCGAAGAAGTGGCAAAGAATCTTCCTACCAGTGTTGGAAGTGCAATTGCGGCAAGAGTTCGACTGGGGATCTGGGGTAAAACCGTGAGTCTTGAATTTAATCTGCCGGGAGGCTGCGCATTTGCTATGGCAGGACTTGGGTTCATGCAAAAGGACGAAGAAATAAAAGTATTTCGAACCAATGGCTGGGTGAGGCTCAGTTCAAGCTACGGACACGTGATGGCCAAGCAAAGCTTCAAGGTCGCTTAGTGTTCAAACGTGTTTATCATTGCGTGTGCAGCACGCTGCAGGTAGCCCCATAGTTCGGCATCATCTGCGGGGGAAAGATTTAGCGAATCAACTGCGGCTCTCATGTGAGATAGCCAGGCATCTCTCGCTTTAGGTCCAATCGGGAATTGAGCATGGCGCATGCGAAGTCGCGGATGTCCTCGCTCCTGTTGATATGTGTCAGGTCCGCCCCAGTATTGTTCCAAAAACATGCGCAGTCTTCGTTCGGCTCCTGCCATGTCTTCAGGGGGATACATCGGGCTTAGTAGGGAATCATTGCTTACACCGTGATAAAACTCAGCGGCGAGTTTCTGGAATACCGCTTCGCCACCGACGCGATCAAAAAACGTCTGCACTTATTTTGCTTTGCGCTTTCCACGCTTTTTCTCTTGGGAGAAGTTCCCCACCTTTAAGATTTCTCCATTGCGGATGAACCACAAGACGGCATTCTCATCGCGGACCTCAGTGACACGCAGTCCGACTCGCTCCACCACTCCGGTCACGCCGTCCAGCTGAACTCGGTCACCTACGCCGTATTGGTCTTCAAAAACAATAAACAAACCACTGATTAAATCCTTGACGAGCGTTTGCGCACCAAAGCCAATCGCGGCCCCAACCACTGTTGACACAGCAATCAGAGCTCCGACATTTACGCCTAATTCGCTCAGCACCATCACAATCGCTGTAATTGTTATGACCCAAGTGGCGAAGTTGTCTAAAACACTGGCAATCGTTTTGGTCCTTGCTGCAAGCCTTTGTTCTGCTAGGCCTGCATCGAGATCAGCACGCTGCACCTTGCTTACGCCACCAATCACTGTTCTGACAACTTTTCTGGTGGCTGCCGACAAAATTGCTTTGGCAATAATGGCAACAATCAAAACAACCAGAATGTTGATTAGAATTGACCACTGCTGCAGAACTTGGCTGAACTCCATTAGCTGTCCGCCTTTTGAGCTTTCAATCCGCGCTCAAGTCCTGCCAAGTTTTCCACCAGGATTCTTCTAAGCGCCGGCTTGTCTTTGATTTCCGTTTTTTCTATCAGTGCTCTTGTTTTGGCAGCCAATTCATTGTTGGCCAATTGCACGGGATAGAGATTTGTAAGCAGGTATTCAGCAATGTGATAGGTGCGACTGTTCCAAATCTTTAGGGCAGCCTCGTGATACTTATCCGCATACGCAGTTAGCAGTGACAGATCATTTACGCGACCGAAAGCCAACGATGCACTATTGACCAAGGTGTTGCTGTATTGCTCAGTCTCGGTCAGAGTGTGCCAAGCGGCCTGCTTGGCTTCAGCGGTTGGAATAGCTGCCCGACATGCTGCTGCAAACTTCTGACCATTGGCGGTGTTGTCCCTCGCTAGCTCCGCGGTAATTTCTTTCTCGCCAGCGCGTGCGCCAATCACCAAGCCGGTGAGCAGGTCCCAGCGCAAATCCTGATCGACTGCCAGGCCGGCAATCTCTTTGCTTCCGGTCAATACGCTCTCTAGCCATCCCAGCTGCTCAGGGGTTCGAGCGAATTGCGGAACGAACTTGGCAAACTGAAGTTGGTTATCACTTCCCGGCTTTGCGGATTCAGTGAGAGCAATTAGCCCTTCGGCAATTGCGCTGAGGGTTTTCTCGCGCTTGGACTCGTGAACATAGAGGACGCCGGTCGTAATTAGCTGTCGCAGCAAAGTAGTGACAGTGGTGGACTCGGTTTCGCTTGAGATGTGATCAAGCACCAACTTCACAAACTCACTGGCTGGGGCTTCACCATCACGGGTAGCATCCCAGGCTGCTGTCCAGACCAGCGTTCTAGCGAGCGAGTCTTCAATGCCGGAGAGATTAGTCAGTGCAACTTTTCTCGATGCATCGTCCAGACGAATCTTGGCGTATGCCAAGTCGCCATCGTTTAGTAAAACCAGATCTGGCAAATTCCTACCAACCAGCTGATTGACATTTGTCTCTTTGCCAGCAACATCCAATTCGATGTTCTCAATTCGCTTGAGCTTTCCGCCCTCGAGATTGAAAAGTCCTACACCCATGCGATGCGGACGAAGGTAGTCGTGTCCCTCTTGCGGAGTTTGTTCAATAACAAACGAGCTGATAATCCCGTCCCTTGTTTCAATTTTTGGCTTGAGGGTGTTTACACCAGCCGTCTCCAGCCAAAGCTTGGACCAGCCGCCGAGCTCTCTGCCACTTTCCTTTTCCAGTTCCACTAGAAGGTCAGTCAGTTCTGTGTTTTGCCATTGATGTTTTTTGAAGTAGCTTGCCACGCCGCGGAAGAACGCATCTCTACCAACCCAGGCCACCAATTGCTTTAGCACCGAAGCTCCTTTGGCGTAGGTAATTCCATCAAAGTTGACCTGAACATCCTCCAGGTCATTGATGGTGGCAACGATTGGGTGAGTCGAAGGAAGTTGATCCTGACGGTATGCCCAGTTCTTCTCAAGTGCAGCAAATGTCGTCCAGGCTTCTTTCCACTCACTGGTTTCTGCTGTTGCCAAGGTGGAGACATACTCAGCGAATGATTCATTTAGCCAAAGGTCATTCCACCAGCGCATGGTTACCAAGTCACCAAACCACATGTGGGCAAGCTCATGCAAAATCGTTACGACGCGGCGCTCTCTCGTCGCATCTGTTACCGCGGAGCGGAACACATAGTTTTCGGTGAAAGTAACCGCACCGGCATTCTCCATGGCACCGGCATTGAAATCTGGCACCCACAGCTGGTCGTACTTCTCAAAAGGGTATGGGTACTCAAATAGTTTTTCAAAGAATTCAAAACCAGCTTTGGTCTTTGCAAAGATATAATCGGCATCCATGTACTCAGCTAACGAGCCACGGCAAAAAACTCCCAAAGGAATGGTTCGGCCATCAGATGAAGTGAGCTGATCGGTCCAAAACTTATATGGCCCTGCAATTAGAGCCGTGATATAGCTAGAGATACGTGGGGTGGGAGCAAATTTCCAGATTGATCGGCCATTTGAAACTGATTCAGGGGCGGGAGTTGTGGAGTTTGAAATTACCTGCCAGTTTGAGCTAGCGGTGATGTGAAATTCAAACGTCGCCTTGAGATCTGGTTGCTCAAAGACCGCGAACATGCGCCTAGAGTCCGGCACCTCAAACTGGGTATAAAGGTAAACCTCGTTGTCTACGGGATCAACAAAGCGGTGCAGACCCTCTCCGGAGTTGGAGTACTTGCCTCTGGCCTCGACCACCAGAACGTTCTGTTCTTGCAGATTTGGCAGCTGTATCCGGATGTTGTCAGAGTGGGTTTTTGGATCCAGGGAAGCGCCATTCAAATTGATGCTCTGGACTGAATCTGTGATGGCATCAATGAAGGTCTCACTGCCAGCCTTTGCTGAAAAATGAACTGTGGTCTTGGAGCCAAAGGTCTTGGGGTCATCGGTAAGGTCAAGTTCAACCAGGTAACTCTCAACGCTGAGGTTGGCTGCTCTTTCTTGGGCTTCGACTCTGGTTAGGTTCTCACCTGGCATTTTTCACTCCGTTTGATTTAGCCGCTCTAGCCTAAGGGAGGTCGCCGGCGGGAAAAGTGGCCTAAGGCCAGGGCTATTGTTGATTCAGAAGCAAAGGATCTAACATGCGCATTCACATTGCCACCGATCACGCAGGTATGGAGCTAAGCGCCTTTTTGGTCGAGCAGTTGTCCTCTCTGGGCCACCAGCTGATTGATCATGGGCCGAAGGTTTACGACGCACTGGATGATTACCCAGGTTTCTGTATCGCTGCAGCGCAGGCCGTGATGGCCGACTCGGACGCTGGTGTTAGGGCGCTGGGTATCGTCCTTGGCGGCAGTGGAAACGGCGAGCAGATAGCCGCCAATAAGGTCAAGGGCATTCGAGCTGCCTTGATTTGGAATGCTGACACCGCTGCACTAGCTCGAGACCACAACGATGCAAATGTTGCGGCCGTCGGCGCTCGCCAGCACAGTAAAGAAGAAGTACTGGAGCTGATCAAGATATTCATTGATCGACCCTTTTCTGGAGATGAGCGTCACATTCGTCGCATTGGCAAGATCGCAAGGTTTGAGCAAACCGGTGAGGTCATTTACTAAAAATGCCCGAGGGCCACACAGTTCATCGAATTGCAAACAGTTTCAATAATGACTTTTGTGGCAAAAAGGTCAAGGTGATCTCTCCGCAGGGCCGCTTCACGCAAGCAGAGCTGGTCAGCGGGAAGAAGCTGACTGAAGCTAAGGCTCACGGCAAGCAATTGTTTTTGCACTTTGGAAAAGCGATTATCAGAATCCACTTAGGTATATATGGAAAGTGGAGTTTCCAACACTTCTCGGGCACACCGCCAGAACCGGTGGGGGAGGTTCGGGCGAGATTCTTAATTTCTAGCCAACTGGCGGATCTCCGGGGCCCAACCGCCTGCGAGGTAATTAATGAAAATCAGTTGCAAGAAGCGCTGAGAAAACTAGGTCCGGATCCGCTTGCAAAAGATCACCAGGGTAATAACTTAGAGCGGTTTTTAGAAAAAGCTCACAGCAGCTCAAGACCAATTGCTGAACTTCTAATGAATCAGTCTGTGATTGCAGGTGTTGGCAATGTCTATCGCGCAGAGCTGCTCTATCGCGCGAGATTGAATCCTTATCTGGCAGGCAAGAAAGTTCCCAAAGAGCTGCTTGAATATATTTGGCTAGATGCTCAAAGGTTGATGCCGATTGGCGTTAGAACTGGCATGATGCTGACACGCGATGGCTATCTCAAGGGAAAACCCGAATTGGCTGATCGCTACTACGTATATAAAAGAGCTGGCGAGCGCTGCCGGGAATGCTCTGGGAAGGTAGTCATGGAAGTCCTAGCCGCACGCAAGCTTTACTTCTGCCCAAGGTGTCAAAAATGAGCCCGGTGATGAGAATTGTTTGGCTCTACTTTTTGCTTCGTAGAAAGTTGGGTCTTGCCAAGATTGGACAGCCACCGCGGCCACCGGCTAAACCCACCAGCAAACAATTACAGGGTCTCAGCCTGGAGCATGAGCTCATAGATGGATTTTCTGTTTATAAGGTGGCGCCCGCTATTGCCGAGAGAACCGTTGTCTACTTGCACGGTGGAGGATACGTGCAGCCGATTGCTTCGCAGCACTGGGCATTGATTACACAGCTGGCAAGAGATACCAGCAGTGAGTTCGTGGTTGTTTGCTATGGCCTCTCTCCAAAGTACAAAGTGGACAACGCTCTTGAGCTATTGCGAAAAATTGAGCAAAGAATATCCGATAACAAACCAGTGATACTTATGGGGGATTCAGCCGGGGGAGGCTTAGCGCTGGCAATCGCTCAAACTGGCTGGAGATTTATCTCAAGATTGATTTTGATTTCACCATGGGTTGACTCGGAGTTTTCAGAAGCAAGCAAACCTTTTGAAAAGCGTGACCCATGGCTAAATGCACACTCTTTGCGTTACATAGCAACGATTTGGTCCGGGGTCGGCTCCTGGCAGAGAAGAGAAGTAAGCCCGCTTCGAGGCAGCATGCGCGGACTACCACCGACCACTTTGTTTGTTGGTGACTACGAGCTGTTCTATCCAGATTTGATTTTGCTAGCTGAAAAGATGCGCTCGGAGGGGGTGGCTTTGAATCTGGATTATCAAAAAGGTGGAATGCATGTCTATCCACTGATCCCCTCGCCAGAGGGGCTGCGGGCTATCGAGGTTATAAAAAGGGATTTACTGGAGGCATCAGAGCGAGTGACGGGAATCGAACCCGCGTAATCAGTTTGGAAGACTGAGGCTCTACCATTGAGCTACACTCGCGCATCGTTAGACGACACCCCATTCTATGGGATAGAGTGTTCAGGCTCGAGACCGAAAGGTCCGACAATCCCCGGGATGTAGCGCAACTTGGTAGCGCACCTGTTTTGGGTACAGGGGGTTGCAGGTTCAAATCCTGTCATCCCGACCAGAAGGACATAGCTAAGGCGGACCATTGAAGACTGATGTAAAGCGAATTAACCCAACTCGCGTCAAACTAACCATCACGGTGGATCAATCAGGCTTCAAGCCAGCTTTGGACCGCGCATATAAATCAGTTGCCCAGCAGGTGAACATCCCTGGTTTCCGCAAAGGGAAAGTTCCATCCCAGGTTCTCGATCAGCGCGTTGGCAAAGATGCCATCATCGCCCAGGCCATCAATGACGGACTGGACAACTTCTATCGAGATGCATTGAAGCAAAACAACCTGCGACCACTGGATACCCCGCAGGCAGACATCAAGTCGGCACCGAGTTCAAAAGAGCTAGATAAAGAATTAGTTGTTGAGCTAGAGGTAGAGGTAGAGCCAGAGTTCAAGCTTCCGAGCTACAAGGGCATGAAGGTAAGCGTGGAACCGGTAAAGGTTGCACAACTTGACATTGAGACTGAGCTCGATGCACTTCGCGCAAGATTTGGAACGCTAAAGACCGTAGAGCGTCCCGCTAAGAGTGGCGACTTCACCACCATTGATCTAAGTGCCAGCATGGACGGCAAGCTAATTGATACCGCCAACGACATTTCATATGAAATTGGTTCCAACCAGTTGCTGGATGGAATTGATGAAGCGCTAGACACGCTTACCGCGGGAGAGTCGACCACTTTTCGCTCCAAGTTAGTAGGTGGCGAATTTGCTGGCAAAGAAGCAGAAGTATCTGTAACACTGAAGGCAGTCAAGGAGCGCGAACTTCCTGACCTAAACGATGAGTTTGCACAACTTGCTAGCGAGTTTGACACTCTGGCTGAACTCAAAGCAGATGTCGAAAAGAGAATCGAGAAGCAGCTGGCTCGCAAGCAGGTGCTGCAGGCGCGCGACAAGATTGTTGACCAGCTGGTTGCCGAAGCCAAGATTCCGACCTCGCAGGTTGCTATCGAGCGTGAGGTGCATTCGCACCTCGAGGGTGAAGGAAGACTGCAGGACGATGCTCACCGCAAGGAAGTGACCGAGGAAGCGGAAAAGAACTTCCAAACCAGGTTGATTTTGGATGCTGTTGCAAAGGCAGAGGACATCAAGGTGCAGGACCGAGAACTCATTGACTACCTGGCACTGATGGCCTCCAGCTATGGCATGGATCCAAACGAGTTCATCAAGCAGATTTCGAATGCTGGTCAGGTGCCGGCCTACGTTTCAGAACTTGGTCGCCGCAAGGCCGTTGATTTCTTAGTTGCCAACGCCGATATCACGGACACCAACGGCAAAAAGGTCGAATACCAGGCCTAACGCCTAAGGCGAACACGCCCCTAAAACACCCATCTGCCTAGCTAGGGTTATTTTCGTTAGCTAAGGAGTATCGATGTCCGCATCTGCCATGGAGCGCAATAACGTTTTCGATCGCCTACTCAAAGACCGCATTGTCTGGTTGGGTAGCGAGGTTAGAGATGAGAACGCCAATGAGATTTGCGCCAAGATTCTGCTGCTAGCAGCAGAAGATTCTGAGAAAGACATCTACTTCTATATCAATTCTCCAGGTGGATCAATTACCGCTGGAATGGCAATCTACGACACCATGCAGTACGTGCCAAACGACATCGTGACAGTTGGAATTGGTATGGCTGCATCAATGGGACAGTTCCTGCTTTCCAGCGGAACCAAGGGCAAGCGCTACGCAACCCCTAACACCAGAGTTCTGCTGCACCAACCACTGGGTGGATTTGGTGGAACAGCATCCGACATTCAAACCCAAGCTGAGCTGATTATGTCAATGAAGCGACAACTAGCTACCCTGACCGCTCAGCAAACAGGCAAGAGCGTCGAGCAGATTATGCAGGACGGTGACCGCGATCGTTGGTTCACTGCAGAGGAAGCTTTGGAATATGGATTTATCGACCACATTCAGCAGTTTGCTACTCGGTCAACTGGCGTAGGAAAGGCATAAGCGATGAGCTACTTAGAATCTCAAGCAGGCAGAATTCAGATGCCACAATCTCGCTACATCCTGCCGGAATTTGAAGAGCGAACCTCTTACGGTTTCAAGCGTCACAACCCTTATACGAAGCTGTTTGAAGACCGCATTGTCTTTTTGGGTGTTCAGGTGGATGACGCGTCAGCCGATGACATCATGGCGCAGCTATTGGTTTTGGAATCGCAAGACCCAGACCGCGACATTACGATGTACATCAATTCACCGGGTGGATCCTTTACAGCACTCACTGCTATCTACGACACCATGCAGTACATCAAGCCACAAATTCAAACGGTTTGCCTAGGCCAAGCCGCCTCCGCAGCTGCGGTGCTACTAGCAGCTGGCACCAAGGGCAAGCGTCTGGCCCTTCCCAACGCACGTGTTCTGATTCATCAGCCCGCCACCGGTGGAGGAGGCCAAGGCCAAGCATCTGATATCGAGATTCAGGCTAAAGAAATCATGCGCATGCGAGTTTGGCTCGAAGAGACTCTCGCCAAGCACTCAGGCAAGTCGATTGAGCAGGTCAATAAGGACATCGACCGCGACAAGATTCTGACCGCTCAAGAGGCCCTCGAATATGGGCTGATTGATCAGGTTTTGACTACTCGAAAGGCCTAAAACCCACTAAATGGGGAAAGCCTTGTCGGGCATCAGATATAGGGTTTAGTTATGACCCTTAGCGAGACAAGCGATCTGCTGAAGTGCACCTTTTGCGGCAAAAGCCAAAAGCAGGTGCGCAAACTAATTGCAGGTCCGTCTGTTTACATCTGCGATGAATGCATTGAACTTTGCAATGAAATCATCGAAGAAGAACTTGGAAATCAAGCCAGAGCACAGACTGAGTCGCTAGATCTTCCCACTCCGAAAGAAATCAAGTCTTTCCTTGATGAGTATGTGATTGGTCAAGACGGTGCGAAGAAGCAACTCTCGGTTGCCGTCTATAACCACTACAAGCGAATTCGCGCAGCGGGAACGCTAAGTCCTGCTGGTAAGTCGCAAGATGATATCGAACTTGCCAAGAGCAATATTTTGATGATTGGTCCTACCGGTTGCGGGAAAACCTATTTGGCGCAAATTCTTGCAAAGCGCCTTAATGTGCCATTTGCTGTTGCGGATGCCACAGCGCTAACTGAGGCAGGCTACGTTGGTGAGGATGTAGAAAACATTCTGCTGAAACTTTTGCAAGCCGCTGATTACGATCCTCGTCGCGCTGAGACTGGAATTGTTTACATCGACGAAATCGACAAGATTTCCAGAAAAGCTGAAAACCCATCAATCACTCGAGACGTCTCGGGTGAAGGCGTACAGCAAGCGCTGCTGAAGATTTTGGAGGGTACAGTCGCCTCGGTTCCTCCGCAGGGTGGTAGAAAGCACCCACAACAAGAGTTCATTCAGATAGACACAACCAATGTTCTGTTTATTGTTGCCGGAGCATTCGCAGGCCTAGAAACTATTGTCGGTGAAAGAACAGGAAAGAAGGGAATTGGCTTTGGTTCTCCGCTCAAGGAGAAGAGCGACGACGCCAATGTCTTTAGACAAGTTCAGCCAGAAGACCTAAGAAAATTTGGCCTCATACCAGAGTTCATTGGTCGACTTCCAGTGGTCGCAACCGTTGATCAGCTCGACAAAGCAGCCCTAATTTCGATTCTGACAGAACCAAAGAATGCCCTGATTAAGCAGTACCAAAGAATGTTTGAGCTTGATGGATTTGAGTTGGAATTCGAACCAGCTGCCGTTGAGCTAATTGCAGACCAGGCTGTTGAACGAGAAACAGGTGCGAGAGGTCTTCGTGCAATTCTGGAAGAGCTGCTAAACCCCATCATGTTTGAACTGCCTGGTTCAGCAACCCAGGGTCGCGTAGTCATAACTGCAGAAATAGTTCAGACCAAAGCAATGCCAAAGATTCAACCCATGAAATCTAGGCTGAAAGAAAAGTCGGCCTAGGCCAAGCCTCTTCTTTTCATAAGCGGCTCCACCGATGGCTCGTGACCCAAAAACTCACGCACCATTGTCATTGAATCTCTCGAACCACCTCTCGAAATAAGCGCTTCGGCAAATTTTCTGCCGTTTTCCCGGGTCAATCCGCCATTGGCTTTGAACCAGTTGACGCTCTCTGCGTCCAGCACCTCGCTCCAGATATAGCCGTAGTAACCGGCGGCATAGCCTCCAGCAAAGATATGGGCGAAGTAGTTTGTCTTGTAGCGCGTTGGCACTGGTTCAAAATCAAGACCGTAATTGACAATTGCATCCTTTTCAAAAGCAACCAGGTCGACAGGTGGAGTCAGGGACTCATGGAACGCCAAGTCCAAGATGGCAGCCTGCAAATAGTGAGTTGTTTCAAAACCCTGGTTGAAGGCTTCGGTAGCTACAATCCTGTCAATCCAGACCGGATCTAGCTGTTCCTTAGTCTCGCAGTGGACCGCATAATTTGCCAGGACCTCAGGCCAAAGCATCCACATTTCGTTTACCTGGGAAGGAAACTCGACAAAGTCTCGCTCGACATTGGTACCGCTAAAGCGAGGGTAGGTGACATTTGACAATATTCCATGCAGAGTGTGGCCAAACTCGTGGAACAGGGTGCTGACCTCATCGAAGGTCATCAGAGCTGGCGATCCAGGAGCGGGTTTCGGAATGTTCATGTTGTTCACGACAACCGGCAGCTTGCCAAGTAAATGGGATTGGTCCACCAGATTGTTCATCCAAGCCCCGCCTACTTTAGAAGGTCTGGCATAGGGGTCGAATATGTAAAGCCCACATGGCGAACCGTCTTCATAGTTGACTTCATAAATCCAGTTGTCAGGGTGATAACCAACTATGTCGGTGCGCTCATTAAAGGAGATGCCGTATAAACGATTTGCGGCAAAGAAAACACCATCCTCTAATACTTTTCTCAGTTCGAAGTAAGGCTTTAGTACCGAGGTGTCCACCGAGTGTTTCTCAGCTCGAATCTGCTCGGTGTATCTCGGCCAGTCCCAGGCCTTGAGTTCGCCTTGTGTTTCGCGCTGCATAAATGCCTGACGCTCCAATGCCTCTTTGCCAGCATTGGCTCGGGCGATTGGTGCAATCCTGCGGAGCATCTGGTGAATACGTTCTGGATTCTTGGCCGTCTGAGTGTGAGTGGTGTATTCAGCAAAGGAGGAAAAACCAAACAACTTTGCCTTCTCAGCTCGCAGACTCAGCATTTCTCGAATCAGGTCAGATGTGTCATTTGCATTGCCTCGACCACCCCTGGAGAGTGTGCGCTCAAGCAGTTCCTGACGCAACTGTCTGTCCACAAGTTTCTCGAGCAGAGGATGACCTGAATAGTTCAGTAGGGGGATGGTATATCCCGATTGACCCCTTGTCTCAGCTGCCTGTCGTGCGCTTTCAATTTCAGTGTCAGAAAGTCCCTGCAGCCTAGAAGCATCGGGCAAATTGAGGGCCAAATCATTGCTATCGGCCAATAGGCGTTTGTCAAACTCTGCCTGTAGTCCGGCAATTCTTTCGTTTATCTCTGCCACTCGTCCACGCGATGTTTCGGATAGTTCAGCCCCCGCCTCCCTAAAGTCCTGCAGGTATTTTCTTACTAGCCAGGCCGATTCTTCATCCAGGGTAAGTTTTGAGTCATTCAAGTCTTTCTCAATCCTGAGCAGGCGCTTGAAAAGTTCTGGATTGAGCTGGATTGAATCCATGTGGGCGGAGAATCTAGGGAGAATCTCAGCTTCCAACTTTTGAATTTCTTCATTTGTGTCAGCCGATGATTTGTTATAAAAAACCATCATCATTTGGCTGAGCAATTGACCGGATTTCTCAAGAGCAACCAGAGTGTTTTCAAAAGTAACCTCGGGTTGTGCCGTGATGAACTCAATTTCCTTATTGTGATCGGCAACCGCCTTTTCAAAAGCGGGCATGTAATGCTCGTTTTTTAATGTAGCAAAATCAACTAAGTGGTAAGGGCCGTCGGCTAACTGCAGAAGAGGATTGGTCATTCTGCAATGTTATTCGGACTTTGCGAACCTGATTTCCGTTATGCCAATCTCGCCGGCAACGCTGATTTCCAGCTGTGCTATGTTGCCCACAGCCTGCAGGTCTCTGGCTACGCTGCTCAACTGGGTCGGACCGGTCATTTTCAGCAATTCAATCTCCGCCTTCATTGAAAGCTTCAGGTCCGATTTGCTCTTTCGAATCAAGATGAGTGCTGCGCTGGTCAGATTCATCAGCTCCGGAGTTGATCCAGCTAGTTCAGATTGAGTTGGCCAAGCTGCCTGGTGCACTGAGCCCTCTTGCCACCATGACCAAACCTCTTCTGCGGCAAAAGGTAGGAATGGTGCAAATAGCCTGACCAACACGGATAGTGCTGATCTCAATGCCAAGACTGCTGAACCAATTTGCTCAGGAGTGTGGTCTTGCTGGCCGTAAGCACGGTCTTTTACCAGTTCTAGATAATCGTCCGTGAAAGTCCAGAAAAAGCTTTCAGTTATTTCAAGGGCCTTGGTGTGGTCATAGTTTTCAAACGCGGCCGTAGCGGTTTTCACAACCTCAGAAAGCTGAGCCAGCATGGAGCGGTCAATCTCCTCGGTGATATCCTTAGCCGCGGCTGGCAATTCAAAACTAAGTGCAAACCGTGCGGCATTAAGAAGCTTGATGGCAAGACGGCGCCCAATCTTCATTTGACCTTCATCAAAGGCTGCGTCGGTTCCAAGTCGTGCACTGGCTGCCCAGTAGCGAACAGCATCTGATCCGTGGTTTTCGAGCAGTTCGTTTGGAACCACGACGTTTCCTTTGGACTTTGACATCTTCTTGCGATCTGGATCCAGAATCCAACCGGAAATAGCCGCGTTCTTCCAGGGCAAACCACCGTGTTCTAGTTGGCTTCTTAGCAGGGTAGAGAACAGCCAAGTACGAATGATGTCTTGGCCTTGCGGTCTGAGGTCATATGGGAAAACATTTTTGAATCTCTTCTCATCGGTTGACCAGCCCCCCGCAAGTTGAGGCGTCAGGGAAGAGGTTGCCCAAGTGTCCATGATGTCAAGCTCTCCTATAAATCCTCCTGGCTTTCCACGCTGCTCTTCAGAGAATCCGCTCGGAACATCGGATGAAGGGTCAATCGGCAATGCTTCGTCGGAAGGAAGAATGGGATTTGCGTAGTCAGGGTTGCCATCGGAATCCAGCGGATACCAGATGGGAATTGGCACACCAAAGAATCTTTGACGCGAGATTAGCCAGTCACCATTGAGACCGTTAATCCAGTCCTCCAGGCGAACACGCATAAACGAGGGATGGAAATTCATCTGCTTACCCAGGTCAATCAGCTTCTTGGAAAGCACCTCATCACTGCCACCATTTTTGATGTACCACTGTCGCGTAGAAACTATTTCGAGGGGTTTGTCACCCTTTTCGAAGAACTTGACTGGATGCGAGATTGGCTTTGGCTCGCCAACCATGTCTCCTGATTCAACCAGTGCCTTCACAATTAGTTCTTTTGCGCTGAAAACGGTTTTGCCCACTAGCTCTTGGTAAAGCTCCTTGCCAGGGCCAGCCAAAACTTCAGCCGGTCCGTCAGTCAGGATTCGCCCATCAAAACCAATGATCGGTCTTGTTGGAAGTTTCAACTCGCGCCACCACACCACGTCCGTTACGTCACCGAACGTACAGATCATGGCAATACCGCTTCCCTTGTCAATCTGAGCCAACCTGTGAGAAACAATCGGCACCTCGACTCCAAACAGGGGGGTCTTGGCAGTTTTGCCAAAGTACTTTTGGTATCTCTCATCATCCGGATGGGCGACTAGGGCAACGCAAGCTGGAATTAGTTCAGGTCTAGTTGTTTCTATGTAAATCTTTCCGTCTGGACCATCAAAACCAACTCGGTGATAGGCGCCTGGCATTTCGCGGTCTTCGAGTTCTGCCTGCGCTACGGCCGTTCTAAATGTAACGTCCCAAAGCGTTGGAGCGAGTGAAAGATAGGCTTCGCCGCGACGCAGATTATTTAGAAAAGCTTTTTGCGAAACAAACTGAGCGTTTTTTGAAATGGTTCGATACGTCTGAGCCCAGTCCACGCTCAGACCAAGATTGCGCCAAAGATTTTCAAAGGCTTTCTCATCCTCTTCTGTCAGCTTTTCACAAAGTTCGATGAAGTTCTGTCTTGAAATCGGTAGCTGGTCACTTGCCTTGCTGCTCTTGTTGTCGCCACCAGTTTGCGGGGGCGTGAAGTCTTTTTGGTAGGGGAGAGTTGGATCGCAGCGCACTCCGTAATAGTTCTGCACTCTTCTCTCGGTGGGCAGCCCATTGTCATCCCAACCCATTGGATAAAAAACTTCTTTACCAATCATGCGCTGGAAGCGCGCAATAACGTCGGTGTGGGTGTAGCTGAAGACGTGACCAACATGCAGTGAGCCGGAAGCTGTTGGCGGAGGCGTATCAATTGAGTAGATCTGCTCGCGACTGGTGGTTTCATCGAACCGGTAAACTCCGGCCTCCTCCCAGCGCGGTACCCACTTAGCCTCTAGGCCGTCAACGGACGCTTTTTCAGGCACCTGGGCGGCCCTGATTGGCTCAGGTTTGGTTCTTCTCATGCAGACCTCGGCATAGTGATGGTGACTAGATTAACATTGTTAGTCTGCCCAGGTTCGAAAGTCGTGATGTACCCCAAACACAAAGGCCCCGATAGCGCCGCCAATCCATCGCCTAGCTTTCCAGCTATTGAGAAAGAAGTGTTGGCTTATTGGGAAAAAGACGGCACTTTTCAGCGCTCGATTGACCAACGCGCGGAAACTCAGGCCGAAGAGTTTGTCTTCTATGACGGCCCACCCTTTGCAAATGGCCTGCCGCACTACGGGCACCTTCTGACTGGCTATACCAAAGATCTGGTGCCTCGCTATCAGACCATGCGCGGCAAGAGAGTGGAGCGCCGGTTTGGTTGGGATACCCACGGCCTGCCTGCTGAAGTGGAAGCAGAGCGTCTTCTGGGAATTTCAGGTCGGCCAGAAATTGAAAAGTATGGCGTTGCTAAATTCAACGAGTTTTGCAAGACCTCGGTTTTGAAGTACACCCAAGATTGGCGAAGCTATGTGACAAGGCAAGCTCGCTGGGTTGATTTTGATAATGACTATAAGACCCTTGATCAGAACTACACCGAAAGCGTGATTTGGGCGTTCAAAGAGCTTTACAAGAAAGGTCTTATCTACGAAGGCTTTAAGGTTCTTGCCTACTGCTGGCGATGTGAGACTCCGCTATCGAATCACGAATTGCGAATGGATGATGAGGTTTATCGCCCTCGTCAGGATCAATCCGTAACCGTCACTTTTCCAATCGAGACAGGTGAGCATACTGGAGTAAATATCCTTGCCTGGACAACAACTCCATGGACTTTGCCAACAAACTTTGCACTTGCCGTAGGACCGGAAATTGAATACGTAATTATCGATGCTCCGAACAGTACCCTCGGAAAGAAGCGATATTTGCTTGCTTTTTCGACAGTAACAAACTATCTGCGCGAACTGGGATTTGAAAACTTAGAGGATGCTCAAGCTGCAATTACCAAGAAATTGCTTGGCAAGGACCTTGCTGGGATCCGTTACAGCCGAATTTTCGATTTCTACGCCGATGCGCAGAAGTTTGAAATTGAAAATTCTTGGCAAATCCTGGTCGGCGACTATGTCACAGCCGACGAAGGAACGGGAATCGTTCATCAAGCACCTGCGTATGGTGAAGATGACCAACTACTTTGTAGCGCAGCTGGGATACCAACTTATGTCTCAATAAACGAGCGTGGACAATTCAACTCCGTGATTGCCCCATACGAGGGGCAGCACGTTTTTGATGCGAACAAGCCGATTACCCAAGACCTAAAGTCAGCTGGTCGACTCTTCCGGCAGGCTTCTTATGACCATTCTTACCCGCATTGCTATCGCTGCAAAAACCCTTTAATTTATAAGGCTGTTTCATCCTGGTTCGTTGAGACGACCAAACTGCGCGATCGCATGCTGGAACTAAACCAGCAGATTAATTGGGTTCCTGAACACACCAAAAATGGCAGTTTTGGTAAGTGGCTGGAGAATGTTCGTGACTGGGCTATTTCGCGCAATCGCTTCTGGGGAGCTCCAATTCCAGTTTGGAAATCAGACGATCCTAATTATCCGCGCATCGATGTTTACGGTTCGTTAGCGGAAATTGAAAAAGACTTTGGAATAGTGCCTAGCGACTTTCATCGACCCGTGATTGATGAGCTTGTCAGACCTAATCCCGATGACCCGACCGGCAAGTCGATGATGCGCAGGGTGCCGGAGGTTTTGGATTGCTGGTTTGAATCGGGCTCGATGCCTTTCGCGCAGGTTCACTATCCTTTTGAAAATCAGGAGTGGTTTGACACTCACTTCCCGGGCGACTTTATCGTTGAATATGTGGGACAAACTAGAGGTTGGTTCTACACCCTTCACGTCCTATCAACTGCCTTATTCGATCGACCAGCTTTCAAAAACGCGATTAGTCACGGAATTGTTTTAGGCAATGACGGACAAAAGATGTCCAAGTCACTGCGCAATTACCCTGATGTGAATGAGGTATTTGATCGCGATGGCTCGGACGCCATGCGTTGGTTCTTGATGTCCTCGACAATTCTGCGCGGGGGGAATCTGTCAGTCACTGAACAGGGCATAAGAGAAGGTGTTCGCCAGGCTTTGCTACCACTTTGGAATAGCTACTACTTTTTCTCGCTCTATGCCAACGCATCTGACTACCAGGCAAGTCCAAGCTACGGTTCCCAGGATTTGCTCGACCGTTACATCCTGGCCAAAACGCACGAGTTGATTGTTGCCGTTCAGAATGACCTGGATCAGCTTGATAGCTACCAAGCATCCGCCAAGGTGCGCGAGTTTGCCGAGGTGCTTACAAATTGGTACATCAGACGATCGCGCGACCGCTTCTGGGCGGGCGACAAAGATGCCTTTGACACTCTCTACACGGTTTTGGAGGCGACTCTGCGTGTAGTTGCACCTCTACTGCCAATCATCAGCGAAGAGATGTGGCGAGGTCTCACCGGCGGCCGCTCTGTTCATCTGGAATCATGGCCTGAAGCTGAGGAGTTCCCAATTGATTCAGACTTGGTGCGAGACATGGACGCCATTCGCGAGGCTGCCTCAGTCGCGCTCTCACTTCGCAAGGCTGCTGGGCTTCGGGTGCGTTTGCCCCTGAGCGAACTTACGATTGCGGTTGAGCAGGCAGAGTCGCTAGCGCTTTATTCTGACCTTATTGCCGATGAGCTCAATGTGAAGAAAATCTCGGTCGTCAAGGCGAGCGAAGAAGTTGCGAAGCAGTTTGGCTTATCCAAAACACTGAGCGTAAATGCCAGGGCACTTGGACCAAGACTTGGGAAGGCCGTCCAAGAAGTCATTCAGCGGGCAAAGGCAGGCAATTGGAAAGTTTCTGAAGGCAATGTCATGGTGGGCGAAACCCTGTTGCTAGAAGGAGAATTCGAAATTACCCTGCAGGCTAGCTCTTCTGAGGGCAATGCAGCGGGTGTCACTTCAACCGGTTTTGTTTTGCTAAATCTCACCGTGACTGAGGATTTAGAACAAGAAGGTGCTGCGCGAGACGCAATCCGGCACATCCAGCAGGCAAGAAAAGATGCAGGCCTGGATGTATCGGATCGAATTCACTTATCACTCCTAGCGGATCCAAAATCTAAGACAGCTTTGGATAAGCACGCAGAGTTGATTGCTGAAGAGACTCTCGCGACCAAACTTGAAATCACCCAGGGCGAGGGTTCCTTACCGATTGGCGAGGACGGACTGCTTCAGATTGAGTTAGAAAAGCAGTGACTTCTATTTCCATGCAGCAGGTGCTGGATGAGCTGTATTCAAGAAAACCTGAGCACCAAATGCGGCCCCGACTGGAACCGACTCGGATAGCTTGTGAAGTTCTGGGAAATCCCCAGTTCAACTACCCGGTGATCCACATCACCGGCACAAATGGCAAAACATCCACTGCCAGAATCATTGAGCGAATACTGAGGGAACTTGGGCTGAAGACAGGACGACTAACTTCTCCTCACCTCGTTCGCTTCAATGAGCGCATTTCCTTGGATGGCGAGCCAATATCAGACGAGCGATTCCTCGAGACCTACTTGGAAACCAAGCCAATCCTTGAACTGGTAGATCAGAAGTTACTCGGCATGGGCGAGCAGCCCCTGACTTTTTTTGAAGCCATGACAGCAATCTCCTTTCAGATTTTTTCTGATGCACCAGTTGATGTCTTGGTTTTGGAAGTTGGGATTGGCGGGGAGTGGGACTCAACAAATGTGGCCAACGCGGACGTGGCCGTCTTCACAGCAATTGACCTAGATCACACTAAACAACTTGGCAACACCGTCGAAGAAATAGCTTCTACCAAAGCCGGCATTATCAAAGAAAAGTCGGTAGTGATCTCCAGCCCGCAAAAATCATCAGTTACCGAAGTCCTAAGATCCAGATCCAGTGGTGAATTCTTTCTTGCCGGCCAGGACTTCGACCTCTTGGATTGCTCCGCTGAAGGATTTGGTACCAGATTCTCCGTGACTGGAACAGTGGGCAACTATCCGAGTCTGTGGATGCCCATCATCGGATTTCATCAAGCAGAGAATGCTGCGACCGCTATCGCCGCCGTTGAACAGTTTCTGGGTGGCCGCGCCATTGCTGATGAGTATCTAAGGGTTGCCATTGCAGATGCTGTAAGCCCAGGCAGGCTGCAGGTAATCAGCAAGAACCCTCTAATAGTGCTCGATGGAGCGCATAACCCGGCCGGTATTGCCAGCCTTCGCAATGCAATCATCGAGCACTTTGACAACCCCGATCGAATCGGTCTTGTCGCTATGGTGGCCGACAAGGACATTGAATCGGCTGCTAAGCAGTTTGCCGAAATGTTTCCAAGGGTTGTGGTAACTCAGCTGACAGGGGAGAGAGTCTTGCCGGCCGAGGATCTCGCCAGCAAAATAGTCACATACGGCGGATCTGTTATTTCGACCATTCCGGAAGTCTCAAAAGCACTGCAATTCGCCAAATCAACTGCTGAGACTGAAGATATTGCTCTGTTTGTGACCGGTTCGCTTTACCTAATCGGGGCAGTTCTGGGAGAATTACAGATAGATGACGATGAAGAATAAATCAACTAAACGCCTCCTAGCTTCGATTGTTTTAAGCTTCCAGTCGATTGTTATTTTCTTTGCGACCCTCACGGCATTTGGTTTGAAAATGGCTGAGCCGACCTCAAACCTCCCTGCCATCGAACTAATCTGGGGCATCGGCCTTAGCTTCGCACTGATTGCAATTGTCACTCCAGCATTTCTGAGAAACCCAGCGGGATACTGGCTTGGCTGGTTGGTTCAAGCGGCATTGCTGGTCAGCGGGTTCTGGCTTTGGGGAATGTTTGTCATTGGAACAATCTTGGTTGGACTTTGGATCTGGGGGCTCGTCGCAGGCGCAACAATCGACAAAGCAAGAGAGAATTACAACAAGCTGATGGGAGAGCAAATTGCAAGCGACCCTAGTTCTAATTAAGCCCGACGGCGTCAAGCGCAATCTGGTGGGAGAGATTATTCTTCGCTGTGAAGCGAAGGGCTACAAAGTTACTGATCTCAAAATGGTTGCACCGAATCGTGAACTACTTGAGCAGCACTATGCCGAACATGAGGGCAAGCCGTTTTATGAGCCGTTGCTGGAGTTCATGCTTTCTGGACCAACTGTCGCGGTTCGCCTAGAAGGCGAAAGAGTCATTGAGGGATTTCGATCACTGGCTGGAGCTACGGATCCGACAACAGCTGCTCCGGGGACTATTCGAGGAGACCTAGGACGAGACTGGGGAACCAAGGTTATACAAAATCTCGTGCACGGATCTGATTCTGAAGACAGCGCTAAACGCGAGCTTGCAATCTGGTTTTAGAAAAGAGTGGGCCAAAACTCCCAGAACTGAACAATGATGAGACCAATCATTGCTGCGTAGGTCAAGATTGTCGCGACCCAAGCCCACTCGTAAATAGTTGCACCCGTACCAACTATTTTTTCTCCGAGATGGCCCTCTTTGGCCGAGTAGCCGAAGATTGACCAGAACAATGGAATAGTTGCCGTCCATGCCACCATGCAGTAAAGACACAGAGCACCGATTACGTAAACACTTTGACTGAAAAGCCAGAAGACAAAAACCATGGCTAGGACATGGCCGCCCAAAAATGCGCGCCAGAACCAACTTGCGAATTTAGCTCCAGCCAAAATCGCAAAGCCGACCAAAATCGGAGCAAAGAATGCAGCAAGTCCAATTAGAGGGTTCGGGAATCCAAATAGTGCTGCCTGCTCTGACAACATCACTGACTTACAGCTGATAAATGGGGAGATATCGCAGGCGGTAGAGGCAGCTGGGTCACCAGCGACCTTGATGCGTTCCAGGGTCAATCCGAAGCTGGCAATCCAGCCAGTGGCGCCGAAGAGAATTAGGAAATAAGGGAACACTAAGGAATTATCCCATTTTCGACAGAGGCGTGGCATACTTCTAACTAGATGCGATCACACTCGCATCGAAGGTTTCGTCAAAAACAACGGGTTTTTGACGCATTAGGTTTCGATTCAGGTTGCGGCCTGAATCACTTGAACGGGGCTTACGGGGTGTGAACCAGGGCCCAGCATAGGCACTCGTGGCAAAGAAAAAAGAAGAGCCAGCCAAACCGGCGGCAACCCAACTGATATTTCAAGCTCCCTCGCTGCCAACACCCAAAGTTGAGCGAGCGACAAAGAAAAAGGCCGAGCCAAAGCCTGAGCGTAAAGAAAAGAAGAAAAAAGAAACGCCTAAGGAAAAAACCAAGCCTCAAAAATCGGTAGCCAAAGAAGATGATGGCTCTACCAGAGTAGAAGCCAAGCGCATCAGAAGACGGGATTCTCGAGACACTGGTCGACGCCGCTCTACGGTCACCGAGAGTGAATTTCTAGCTCGGCGTGAATCAGTTGATCGAAAGATGATTGTGCGCGAGCACGAAGGTCGATTCCAGATTGGCGTGTTGGAAGATGGACTGCTGGTAGAGCACTATGTAACGCAGTCACAAAGCGTTTCAATTATCGGGAATGTTTATCTAGGTAAAGTGCAGAACGTTTTGCCCTCAATGGAAGCAGCATTCGTAGACATCGGTCGCGGAAGAAATGCGGTTTTGTATTCCGGTGAGGTCGATTGGGAAGCGGCGGAAACGGGCAATCAACCTCGTCGAATTGAATTAGCTTTGAAGACTGGCGATCAGGTTTTAGTCCAGGTGACCAAAGACCCAATCGGTCAGAAGGGTGCCCGACTCACTTCGCAAATTTCACTACCCGGAAGATTTCTGGTCTACGTTCCAGCCGGCAACATGTCTGGCATCTCACGCAAATTGCCAGAGGGTGAGCGAGCTCGACTAAAGCAAATTCTGAAAGGCGCCCTGCCCGAGGAAGCGGGGGTGATCGTAAGAACCGCTGCTGAAGGCGCGACTGAAGAGCAGCTGCGCCTTGACATCGAAAGACTTCAAATGCAATGGGAGGAGATCACCAGGCAAGCCGAAAAGGGGAAGGCACCTATGCAGCTGCACTCCGAGCCTGAGCTATTAGTGAAGATTATTCGTGATGTCTTCAATGAGGATTTCCAGCAGTTGGTGGTCAGTGGTGACAATGCGACGGAAGTAATTCGAAACTATCTCTCGACAGTCGCGCCTGATTTACTTGAGCGCTTGGTCGAACACACTAACAAAGAAGACATTTTCGACTACTACCGAATTGGTGACCAGATTGTGAAGGCACTTGACCGGAAGGTTTATCTTCCTTCCGGCGGTTCTCTGGTGATTGATCGAACCGAAGCCATGACGGTGGTAGACGTCAACACTGGAAAGTTCATCGGCTCTGGCGGGAATCTGGAGGAAACCGTCACCAAGAACAACCTGGAGGCCGCAGAGGAAATCGTTAGACAGCTTCGCCTGCGCGATATCGGTGGAATCATTGTGATCGACTTCATCGATATGATTCAAAGCGCCAACCAGGAGGCAGTCCGTCGGCGCCTGCTGGAATGCCTCAGTCGCGACCGGACCAAAAACCAGGTCAGCGAAATTACCTCGCTGGGACTTGTCCAGATGACCAGAAAAAAGATTGGTGTTGGTTTGCTCGAGACCTATTCGGAGACCTGTGAGTGCTGCGGCGGGCGGGGCCTAGTCATCCATGACGAACCACGCTTTAAGGCAGCCGAGCCAGAGCCGAAAAAGGGAAAGAAGAAAGAAGAAAAGCAGGAAAAGCAGGAAGTCAAAAAGGTGGTGACAGGCGAGCAGGCGGATGCCTTTAAGTCCGTAGTCAGCCAGATCGCCTCTGCGACCGCCTCTGAGCCAACCAAGGAGCCAGAGGGTAAAACTGAAATGCTAAACGCCGTCTTGGAGGCCCTGCCAGAGCCTGCTGAGAAGCCTGCCAGGAAGCCTCGTCGGGCCAGCAGTATTATCCGAAAGGTAAAGGGTAAGAAGTAGGGCGGTCGGTTGACCGACCCCTGTTTGTTGGCTAGAATTTCAGGCTGTTGCCCGCTTTTGAGGAAGCGGAAAATCCCAGAAAGTTAGGTTAGAAGTGGTTTACGCAGTTGTTCGTG
>CAZGNP010000008.1:0-30163 GCA_964527155.1 uncultured Aquiluna sp. | reverse complement strand
TTTGTGTCCAAAGGAGTGCCTTATGGCCAGCGTAACCATGCGCCAGCTACTGGATGCTGGAGTCCACTTCGGACACCAGACCCGTAGATGGAATCCAAAAATGAAGCGACACATTCTTACTGATCGCTCTGGTATCTACATCATTGACCTACAACAGTCTGTTGATTACATCGACAAGGCTTACAACTTCGTGCGCGATCTTGTCGCCAACGGCGGCTCCATCATGTTTGTTGGAACTAAGAAGCAGGCGCAAGGCCCAATCGCTACCGAAGCGCTTCGAGTGGGTCAGCCATACATCAACCAGCGTTGGCTGGGTGGTCTGCTGACAAACTTCTCAACAGTTGCTAAGCGTATTCAGCGACTAAAAGAACTTGAAACTTATGACTTTGAAGACCCAGCCAAGTCGGGCCTTACTAAAAAAGAACTGCTCATGTTGCAGCGTGAAAAAGAAAAACTTGAGAAGTCATTGGGTGGTATTCGTAATGTCACCAAGACTCCAAGCGCAATTTGGGTCGTTGACACCAATAAGGAACACCTAGCTGTTACCGAAGCTCGCAAGCTTGGTATCCCAGTGATTGCGATTCTGGACACCAACTGCGATCCAGATGAGGTGACCATTGGTATTCCTGGCAACGACGACGCAATTCGTTCAATTGAACTTCTAACCAAGCTGATTGCTGATGCAGCAGCCGATGGCATGATTGCTCGTCACAACAAGGGTGGCGCAGAGGCTGAGCCACTTGCAGAGTGGGAGCGTGAATTGCTTGAGGGTGAGAGCAAGTCTGATGCTACTGAGAAGGCGGCTGAGTAAATGGCTAACTACACAGCAAGTGATGTGAAGGCGCTGCGCGAAAAGAGCGGCGCTGGAATGATGGATTGTAAGTCGGCACTCGACGAAGCCAATGGAGACATCGAAAAGGCATTTGAGCTTCTTCGCCTCAAGGGTCTGAAGGGTGTTTCAAAGCGTGAAGGCCGCTCAACCTCAAATGGTTTAGTAGTTGCCCGCGTAGCCGGTGGCAAGGGAATGCTTTTGGAACTGGCCTGCGAAACTGACTTTGTCGCGAAGGCAGAAAACTTCATTGCCCTTGCCGAGCAGACAGCGGACGCTGCTTTTGCAGCTGGAGCCAAGGATGCGCAAGCTGCACTGGCCGCAACCACAGGTGGTAAGAGTGTTGCAGATGCGATAACTGACCAGGCTGCAATTTTGGGTGAAAAGGTTGAACTTCGACGCGTGAGCGTCATTGAGGCACCGGCCGTAGATGCTTATCTGCACCGAACAAGCCGCGACCTACCACCGCAGGTTGGAGTTTTGCTGGGCTATGAAGGTTCGAACGCAGAAGTCGCTCACGACATTGCTGTGCACATCGCAGCTTTCAGCCCGCAATACCTGACTCGCGATGAGGTACCAGCAGACGTTGTTGCCAAGGAGCGAGAAATCGCCACTGAAACCGCTCGCAACGAGGGCAAGCCAGAGGCTGCCCTAGCAAAGATTGTTGAGGGACGCGTTACTGGCTTCTTCAAGGAGACTTGTCTAGTGGATCAGGACTTCGCAAAGGACAACAAGTCCAGCGTTGGCAAGGTTGCCGAGCAAGCAGGCCTGAAGCTAACTGGGTTTGTTCGCTTCCGCGTTGGTGCCTAGGGATTACAGACTAAGGGGTTCGGCTTAGGCCGGACCCCTTTGTCTTTCCCCCTAGGATTGTCCTCAGAGTCTGCTGGAGGTTGAAGATGGCAAAGAAGCGTCGTGTATTACTCAAACTCTCCGGAGAAGCTTTTGGCGCGGGTTCGCTCGGAGTAAATCCAGATGTGGTTTCCGAGATTGCTAAATCAATTGCAGCCGCAGCCAAGGATGTCGAAATTGCCATCGTAGTGGGTGGAGGAAATTTCTTCCGCGGGGCTGAACTGTCCAATCGCGGCATGGACCGAGGTCGAGCAGACTACATGGGCATGCTTGGCACTGTGATGAATGCACTTGCTTTGCAAGACTTCATCGAGCAGGCAGGTGCGCCAGTTAGAGTCCAGACCGCCATTTCGATGTCGCAGGTTGCTGAGCCTTATCTACCTCTGCGCGCAATTAGACACCTTGAAAAGGGACGGGTTGTGATTTTTGGTGCGGGAGCAGGTTTGCCATACTTCTCAACCGACACCGTGGCCGCACAGCGCGCGCTGGAGATCCATGCCGATGAAGTGCTAGTTGCGAAAAATGGAGTGGATGGCGTTTATTCAGCCGACCCCAAGCAGGATCCATCTGCCAAGAAGCTCTCTGAGATCAGTTATCAAGAAGCGCTGGTGCAGGGGCTAAGAGTCGTCGACGTTACTGCTTTCTCGCTCTGCATGGACAACAAGATGCCTATGCGAGTATTTGGCATGGAAGACGTCTCAGCAGCACTTTTGGGTAAGCAAGTCGGCACCCGAGTAAAGCCATAGCAATAAGGAAACATGATGATTCAAAAGATTATGGCTGAGGCCAAAGACAAGATGGACAAGGCCCTCGAAGCCACCAAGGAAGACTTCGCATCAGTGAGAACTGGTCGCGCGAATCCCGCAATGTTTCAAAAGATAATGATTGATTATTACGGCACCCCAACGCCTCTGGCTCAGTTGGCTGGTATCCAAAATCCCGAAGCGCGTTCGATTCTTATCTCCCCATACGACAAATCAGCCCTGTCAGCAATCGAAAAGGCTCTATTGGCTGTGCCGAATCTTGGTGCGCAACCCAACAGCGACGGTAATGTCATCAGAATTAACCTGCCGGAACTTACGGAAGAGCGGCGCAAAGAATACGTCAAACTAACCCGAGATAAAGCTGAGCAAGGCCGAGTATCAGTTCGCAATATTCGTCGAAAAGCCAAAGAAGATCTGGAAGCCCTAAAAAAGGATGGCGGGGCCGGGGAAGATGACATCGAACGTGCCGAAAAGGAATTAGAAACGATGACTAAGGCGCACGTTGACAAGATTGACGAGGCGCTAAAAAACAAAGAGGCCGAACTGCTAGAGGTTTAGGTGGACAGTTCAAAGACCCGCACACTCGGCCCGCGGCTGATCGTTGGGTTCAGCTTGGGTGGAGTATTCCTGCTCTCTCTGCTTCATCCACTTGCATTTTCTACCTGGGCTGCTTTTGCAGTCTTCATGGCCCTCAGAGAGCTGACAGCTGTTTTGAGAGCCGCTGGTTGGCTGGTTCCTAAAGTAACCCCGCTGGCAGCGCCTGTAATTGTTTACTCCACATACTTTTTCCAAACAGCAGGGCAGTGGTTGTCATTGCTGGCATCAGTGGCTGTCCTGGTGGTTTATCGCGGCCTAGAACTATTAGCTGGGAAGCAGTTCTTATCAATTAAGCAAGCCCTACGGGAATTTGGAGCAATCGCGTTTCAGCTCGTATATGTGCCTCTGCTAATTAGCTTTGCAGTTTTACTTATCAATAGGGAAAACGGTGTGGTGTGGGTGTTTTCTCTTGTCATAACGGTTGTCATGATCGACTCTTTTGGTTACCTGGTTGGCCGCTTTTTTGGCAGAACCAAATTGATTCCAGCCATCTCACCCAAGAAAACCTGGGAGGGCTTTTTGGCCTCGGTGGCAGGCGCATTGGCCGGAGGCTTCCTCGCAGGGTATCTATTAGGTGCTTCCGTTGGGTTTGGTTTACTCTTTGGATTAGCTATTCTGATCAGTTCAGTTCTGGGGGACCTGTCTGAGTCACTTATAAAACGCGATTTAAACGTCAAGGACATGGGGGATGTCCTGCCAGGACATGGAGGGTTTATGGATCGTCTTGATTCAATGCTTCCTTCGAGCTTTGTCGCATACTTGTTATCGCTAGTTGTTTTCTAATGAGCATTCGAAGAGTCTCTGCACAATTGCTTGGTTATGACCCCGAGCAAGTTGATGGGCTCCTGGATCGAGTAAGAAGACAATACGACAATCCCCAATCGCGACTGGTTACACCGGGAATGCTGGCAGTTGCAAAATTTGATTTGATTCCGGGTGGATATCGTATTGACGAAGTGGATTTAGCAATCGCCAAGGTTGCTGATGAATTTGAGTTGCGTGAGCTGGCGGAGAGAATTTCTAAGTATGGCAAAATTGAGATTAAGCGAGATAATCGCAAGATTATTGGGATGGTTGCTGAGATTCTTGCGAGACCCAGCAAAGAGCGATTCTCGCCTTCTCGCAATGGCTATCGAAACCAGCAGGTCGAGCAACTAGTAAGAGAAGTTAGAGTGGCCGATGGCTTGATATCAGGCCCAGAACCGATGGACATAAGAACTCGAGAACTCGGCAGCGCCAAAGGTGGTCCGAGCCGCTCCGAGGTTAACGAGTTCCTTGCCTTGGTCGTGACGGCCCTGCATACTCAGCGTTTATTGGGATGATTGCCAAAAAATAGCCCTAAGCAATAGGCTTAAGGCTTCTCCCAGGAGGATTGTGGGAAGACACGCGCTTCAAAAGAACCGCCCAAGGCGACACCTGTTCGCACTGGGCTACTTTTTTGCGTCCTCCCTGGTCATGGTGACGGTCGTCGATCCTTACTCCGGAACAATGGCCAGTGCAGACGCCATAAATGTTTTCGAACCAAATGGCGATTATCAGTCCTTGACGATTACCCCGTTGGCGGACGGCGATTTCCAGCGCGCTGACTTCGAGGTGGTTTCAGGTCAGCGAGCTCGTGGGGTAACAGTTCGTATCGCCCCTTATCCAGCGCCAGGAACTCCGAAGGCGTTTGCTTTGGCCGAGGTCAAATCGCGCGGTTGGGATTACAACCAATTTTCATGTTTGGTCAAACTGTGGGAACGCGAAAGTAATTGGCGCTGGAATGCCACCAACCGCTCGTCCGGCGCGTACGGCATTCCACAATCTTTACCGGCCAGCAAGATGGCCTCAGCCGGTGCTGACTGGCGGACTAATCCCGAAACTCAGATTTTGTGGGGACTGGGTTACATCGATGGCCGCTATGGCTCGCCCTGCGCTGCTCTTCTGCATTCTGACGTCAACAACTGGTACTAATGGCCAGGGGTAAGCGCCGTCGCAACGCTCCCAAGCGTGAGTATCAGGAACTCGATGTGACGCGTCTGCGGATGAGCATTCCCCATGTCGAGGTAAAGCGCGGGATTGAATTTGAGGTTTCACAGACCGCCGGTAGCAATGCAGAAGAGGGCAAGAGCTGGGTATGTCCAGTTTGTGTCGTCCTGATTACTCCGGGAATTGTTCACACTGTCGCCTGGGACACCCATCGCGGAGTCCAGTCGCGCCGACACTTTCATAACCACTGCTGGAAAATTTTTGATGGAATACTGCCCTAATGGAGATCAGGTCAAACACTGAGCTTCCAAGCTCACGTGAGGAAATTGAGCTACACACCTCTGATGGTCAGACGCTGGTTGGAGAGTTAGCGCTTCCAGTTGGAAGATCGCCGATCGCCACCCTCATTACTCTGCATCCGCTACCCACCCACGGCGGTTTCATGGACTCTCACCTTTTCAGGAAGATGTCCAATCGACTGCCAGAGCAGTTATCAGTGGCTGTGCTGCGCTTCAACACTCGTGGCACTCAGTCACCCAGGGGAAAATCGACTGGCAATTTTGATGGAGCGGTTGCTGAGAAATATGACGTCGAGGCGGCAGTTCGATTCTGTTTGGAACGAAAACTGCCCAGGCTCTGGTTAGTTGGTTGGTCCTTTGGCACTGAATTGGCGATCAAGTATGGCCCGGATTACGCGATAGAAGGTGCCATTCTGCTCTCACCTCCACTCCATCGGGCGACGGACGAAGACCTTCTGCGTTGGCAGGGAACCTCAGCCAAACTGATTGCGCTGATTCCTGAACTGGATGAGTTTTTGAATCCTTCACAAGCAGCTGAGCGTTTTTCAATCTTGCCAAAAGCCAAGTTACTGGCGTTTGATGGCGAAAAGCACTTGTGGGTGGGGGAGAGTGCCACCCGCAAGGTTATGAATGCAATTGCTGAGGAAATTTTGCCCGGATCAAGTCCGCTACCTACTGAATACTAACGTTCCTGTTGTCGCGGCATCCAGACTTCACGCACCAGCAACAAGATAGCGGCAGCTATTGGAATTGCCACCAGAGCGCCTAGAACTCCCAGCAGAGTTCCACCGACGAGCGCGGCAATTACAACCACGGCGGCTGGAACCGAAACGGCTTTTTGCATAACCCTCGGACCAATCAGATATGCCTCTACCTGCAAGTAAATCACGTAGTAAATCAAAACTACTAGCGCGAACGATGAACCTGATAGGTAGGTGACTAGGACCACCAAGATTCCGGCGCTGGCTGGACCAATCAGTGGAATTAGCGCTAGCAGGAACGCAGTCAAGCTCAGAAGTAGCGCGAATGGTGAACCGACGATTGTTAGCAGCGCAAAGAGCAAGACCGAGTGCAGCAACGCCACCGAGGTTTGCCCCATCACCCAGCGACCGACCGAAATGGAGATCTGGTCGGCCAGTTTGCGGAATCTCTCACGTTTGCTTTTGGCAACCAATAAAGCCAGGTAGTCCTTCAGCGACTCCAGAGACACCATGAAGTAGATGCTTAGAATCACCACAATGACAAATCCAACAACGCCACTGAGTACACCGGCACCAATCTGAAATACACCACCGAGTAGTGTCGGCCAGTTACTGGAATTGCTAACAAAGTTGATTGCGTTTTCTGCAGCGGATGAGATTGCTCCACCAAACTGTGCATCGTAGGTTGCAATTAATCGGTTATCTACGACATTCTCGATAATGGTGGGGACCCGGCTGATTAGTTTTCCTGCCTCGGAAACGGCCATTGGGAGAATCGCCCACAGCAGCAGCGAGACGATTGAAAGAAATCCAAATATCACGATGATTACAGCGAGTGGTCTGGGTAGACGCGACTTGATCATCATTCTGACCAAGGGATCCATACCTAGGGCAATAAACAGCGCTAGTCCTACGTAGGTGAGAATTGTGGCCAATTGACCAATCGCAGCGCCAAAGAAGATTGCCGCTAAAACCCCTAGTCCACCTAAAAATCCAATCTGGAAGGCATTGGTAATTCTTGCTCGTTCCATCAGTTCTCCAGATCTTTTAGTTCTGCAATAACTCTGCCCAGGTTCTTTAGATATGCCTTGGCGGAAGACACGGTGTTTTCCAGGTTCGCAAGCTCCGCTTTCGCATTTCTAAGGAGCTTGGTTGATTCTTCCTGAGCCGCCGAGCTAATCGCAACTGCTTCAAGCTCCGCAGAGTGGACCAGCGCTTCAGCACGGGATCGAGCATCCTGCAACATCTTGGCTTGGGACTGCGATGTCTCCATTTCTAGCGTTTGAACTTCCAGTCTCAAATTGGCAGCTACACGCTTGAGTTCCGAAATGTCGTTTTGGGCTGACTCCAGATAGAGCTGGGTTTGGCGAACGGCCTCCTGGTGTTTTTCTAAGTATTCGTTTTCAGCATCCTTGCGCCGTGTCGCAAGCTGCGCTTCTAACTCAGCCAAAACAGCTAACTTGGCGCGCTCCTCAATCTTGACTTCGGTCGAAAGCAAAAATTGTCTAGAGGCGTATTGCGCTTCTAGTTCTGCTTTCCGCTGCTCTAACTCTCTGCGAGCCGTGGTTCGCATTGAGGCAATCTCAGTGGCTACTTGACCGCGCACCCTGGCAGCTTCTGCTTCAGCCTCTTTGACTAATTCTTTAGATTTGTCTTGCGCTAGCTTTACTAGCTGCTCTGCCTCCAAATTGGCAGCGGAGATTCTGCGATTGCTTCGTCTTTCCGCTGAGGCCAACTGCTCCTCATACCTTTGCTCCAGGTCTCTAAGTCGCTCAGACAACTGCGCTTCGGTTTGGCTGATTAGCTCATCAGCTTGGGCCTGGGCGTCCTGTTTGAGCTTTAGGGCAATTTCCTCGGCATTGGAAATCAGATTGGATGCCTTGCTTCCCAGCGCGGAGTAGCTGGGTTGAGCCCTCAGGCTAATCTCTTGCTCTGCCTCGGCTAGGCGCTGGCTCATGATTTTGAGTTGTTCAGCCAACTCAGAGCTGGTTTCCTGCAAACGCACTACTTCAGCGCTTAAAACCTTGATTTCACGGTCTACTGCCTGGGGGTCATAGCCTCGTCGAACGATCTCGAAGCGTGAATCTGCGGCCAACTGCCCCTACCTCTGCGAGTAAACTTTCCAAGCTAGCAAAGTCTACTCGGAGCCCTACATATGCGCATTTGGATTGCCCTCGTGCTGTTCGTGGGTGGGCTAGTAGCGGGCAGTATCGGGGTGGTCAACCAGCTGGAGAACCAACCGCTGGACCGAATTATCGCCACAGGCACCCTGGTTGAGCCAACCACCTACGTCTTCATTCCCAGCAAAGTCCTCAGTTCCTATCCAGCTCCTGTCTCTGTCGAGTCACTGGGACCGCGGGTATTTCTCGCAACCGGTCGCGATGTCGACATTGAGGCATGGCTCGGTGATAGCCCATTTGTCGAAATTGGTCTCCAGATTGATCAAGATGCCAAGCGAGCCCTCTTGGTTGAAAAAGTTCGAACAGGATCAGGTGTCCTATCCGATCCAACTGGCAGCGACCTCTGGCGCAGCGAAGTGACAGGTGAAGCAGGTGCAAAGTTAGCTGCGCAGTTGGATGGTGAAACAGGAGTGTTGCTTGCGTCCAATGGAATTGAAGAAGCCCCGCGGGCACTTTCAATAATTTGGGACTTACCGGATGAACCGGGTCCAATAGCACCCATCACCTTTATCGGTATCGGTTTGCTGCTGGCTGGTTCAGCGCTGGCGCTGTGGGATGCAAAAGATTATTGGAAGAAGCGCCGTCGCAAAATTGTCGGTCCAAAGCCTCCGCGTCGGCGCTCGCCAAGGAAAGCGGTCAGCCAAGCCGGTGAGCCACCACGCAGGGGTCGCAGAGCAAGACTCGCCATGGTTAGTGCCACGGTAGTTTCGCTGAGCCTGCTTTCGGGCTGTGTGCCCGATTACCAAAGCCCTATAGTTTCCCCGTCTCCTCTTCCTGCTCCAGAAACATTGACTCCTGCCGTGAGCGTGGCGCAGGGTGAGCGAATTCTCCAGGAAATATTGGGTGTAGTTCAGCAGTCTGATGAGACTCTTAACAGGGAAACTTTAGAAACTAGATTGTCTGGCCCTGCTCTAGAAGTTAGAAGATTTGAATACAACTTGGTTCGTCGTTACACAGATGCCGAACGAGATCCGCTACCACTGCAAGATCAGCCTGTTCAATTGTTTTTACCACCAGCCACTGATACCTGGCCGCGAAATATGCTCTTTGTGACTGGTGAAGAAAATCTTCAATTGTTTATCTTGCAGCAGCTTTCTCCTAGGGAAAAATACACCCTCTACTTCTACGCCAATTTGCTGCCTGGGTCTGATTTTCCGGAAGTAGCCTCGGAATTAGTCGGTGCAAACCAATTGAAACCTGACAATAAATTCTTGAAAGTTTCACCAGATGTTTTAGCGGTTGCAGTTGGAGATCTCTTGAACCTTGGTAGTGAGTCCAGTTGGTCTTTAGTTTTGGATCCCAACAATGACTACATCAGGGATGTTTCTTCGGTCCAACAGGGACTGGTCGACACCTTGACTAACGCCAACCTCAGCTTTGATCATCAACTCTCCGACCAACAGCCCGTGCTGATGTCGACCGTTGATGGTGGTGCACTGGTTGCTATTTACATGGTTGATACCTATCGAATCATTCCTAAGTCTCGTGGGGATGCTGTGGCCATTTCGGGTGATGAGGCGATTCTTTTAGGATCTGGTGGTAGCGCATCGGGCATCGAAACCCGCTATGGCGCCATGCTTTTGTTCTATGTTCCCGCTGCCGGCAGCGATCAGAGAATCACGCTACTTGGTGCGACCCAGCAGCTTCTAACAGCGGCGGCGGTGGAAGATTGAGCAATTTCGGTGGAGCAATGGACCTCTCAGCGTTAGCGGGGGGCAACGAGAAACTGGTTGTTAGCAGCTGGCTAGTTCTAGCCGACCAGCAAACCCTGCGGAGCTATTTGAGCTTGAGTGAAAAAGTTCCGGTTCTACTCTTCATCAGTGACGAGTCAGAGGAATCCAATCAACTTCGTCAGTTGATTTTGAAGGTACTGCCAGCCAGCGAGGGTAGGTTTGCGGCAATTGAGGTCAGCCTCAGCAGTTCACCGCAACTCGCGCAAGCGGTCGGTGTGTCTAGCGCACCAGCCATGCTCGCATTATTAGCGGGTCAGCCAGCACCTTTATTCCAAGGACCAATTGCCCAACAGCAGCTTTTACAAGTTCTGTCGCAGGTGCTGCAGTTGGCTGCTCAGAACCAAATCACTGGCCGAGTAATCCTTGGAGAGGGGGGAGTGCAGAAAAAGCTCAGTCCTGAACATGAGGCGGCAATTGCTGCGGTCGCATCAGGCGATTTAGGTTCTGCGAAAAGCCAATTTCAGAAACTCCTAACCGAGTATCCAAATGACCCAGACGCCAAGGCAGGTCTAGCTCAAGTTGAGCTCATGATTCGCCTAAGCAGCCAAGAGCTGAGCGAATTGGATCAGCTGATGTTGCCAGCAGATCAGTTGTTGGTTTCAAGAGATCCAGCGGGTGCCTTTAGGCAGCTTTTGGAATTATTCACAACTTCACCTGCCAATCGCGATGCCATTCGAGAGCGACTGCTACAGCTGTTTAGCCTCTTTCCTGAAGGAGAAGAGACAGTGATCGCAGCCCGCAAACAATTGACTGCTTTGCTGTTCTAACTAGGCTTTACTAAATGGCAGTCTTTCTCGACCACGCAGCAACATCGCCGCTTCGGCCTGAAGCGCTCTCCGCGCTAACGGAAGCCTTGGCTGAGCTGGGCAATCCATCCTCTACCCATTCGCACGGGCAGGCAACCCGAGAAATTTTAGAGCAGGCTCGAGACAAGATTGCAGCGGCAGTCGGTTGTAATCGCTCAGAGGTCATTTTCTGCTCCGGAGGAACCGAAGCAAACAATCTGGCAATAAAGGGAATTTGGTGGAGTAGAAAATCCCCAGTTCGCAAAGTAATAATTTCATCTCCAATTGAACACAAGGCTTTACTAGACCCGATTGAGTGGTTGGTTGACAATGAGGGTGCGGAGTTTTTGGAGTTGCCAATCAAGAGTGGTGCGGTCGACCTGGCTGCTCTTGAAGCTCTTTTGGCGCAGCGCCAGAGTGAGATTGCCCTGATTAGTTTGATGTGGGTGAACAATGAAATAGGTGTAATCACAGACATGGAAAGAGTTGCTGAATTAGCCGGCAAATACTCAATCCCTGTTCACTCAGACGCCGTGGCAGCCCTAGGAAGGGTGTCGATCAATTTTGCTCAGTCCGGCCTGACTGCTATGAGCATTTCTGGCCATAAAGTCGGTGCACCAATTGGAATTGGAGCTCTAATCGTTCGCAGAGACGCAAAGCCAATTAGCCTGATTCACGGCGGCGGTCAAGAACGCGGTCTGCGCTCAGGAACCATGAACTACTCGCTCGCTAGCTCGTTTGCCGCGGCTGCCGAGCAAGCTGTCAACCAAATGCCAGAAACTCAGTTACGACTCAAGCAGTTGCGAGATCGAATTGAGAGTGAAGTAAAAAGTGCGATTTCATCTGTGATTATCACAGCGGGTGATGCTCAGCGCGTCGAGCACAATGCCCACTTCATATTTCCTGGGGTCAACAATGATTCGCTGCTTTTTTTGCTGGACCAGCAAGGCGTAAGCGTATCGGCTGGTAGCGCCTGTCAGGCTGGTGTGCTGGGACCATCGCATGTGCTCATTGGGATGGGATATTCGCAGGCCCAGGCGTCCAGCTGTCTGAGAGTCACGCTCGGACACACTTCCACTGAGTCGGACGTGGAAGCCTTTGTTGCGGCTCTGAAGAGCGCCTATCCCAAGGCCCTGTCCGCATCCCAAAGTCGGTAGATCGGCAATTTAGACTTATCGGATGCGAGTTCTAGCGGCAATGAGTGGCGGGGTTGACTCCGCCGTTGCCGCCGCCCGCGCTGTCGAAGCAGGGCACGACGTTGTGGGAGTTCACCTTGCCTTATCGAGAATGCCAGGAACGCTTCGAACTGGCTCCAGAGGATGCTGCACCATTGAAGACTCCATGGATGCTCAACGCGCTGCCAAGAAACTGGGTATTCCGTTTTATGTCTGGGACTTCTCTGAGCGCTTCAAGCAAGACGTGGTGGATGACTTTTTAGCGGAGTATCAGGCAGGTCGGACACCTAACCCCTGTATGCGATGCAATGAGCGAATCAAGTTTGCTGCACTGCTTGAGCGTGCCCTGGCTCTGGGATTTGATGCGCTTTGCACTGGACATTACGCAACGGTAAGTCAAGACAGCGAAGGTAATTTTGAACTTCATCGCTCTTTAGCGATGGCAAAAGATCAAAGCTATGTATTGGGAGTGCTGACTCAAGATCAGCTGAAGCACTCCTACTTCCCGCTTGGTGCAACTGCGTCTAAAGATTTGGTTCGGCAGGAGGCGTCGCAGCGAGGACTGACCGTCGCCAACAAGCCGGACTCATATGACATTTGTTTTATTCCCGAGGGTGATACTCGAGAGTGGCTTCGAGAATTTGTTCAAAGCGAGCCTGGAAAAATCATCGATCAATCGGGCGAGGTAGTAGGTGAACACGACGGTCATGTTGGTTTCACAATCGGCCAACGCAAGGGACTGCGATTGGGTAAACCCGCTAAGGATGGCAAACCAAGGTATGTATTGGAGATAAGACCTAAAACTAAGGAAGTAGTGGTCGGGCCTGAGCAGGCACTTGCCATTTCTGAATTAGCTGGTTCTCGCTTTTCTTGGTGCGGAAAAGAACCAGAGAACATCGGCGAATTCTTTGACTGTGAGGTGCAGGTCCGAGCGCACGCTGATTCTGTGCCAGCTAAGGCTGCGGTGATTGGCCAGGAACTGGTGATTAGGGTTGATAAGCCACTATTTGGTGTGGCACCTGGTCAAACGGCCGTTATCTATCTGGGGACCCGTGTACTGGGGCAAACCACCATCGACAGAACGCTCAACGAAACTGCAATAAATGTCTAGCGTTGAAAGAATTGAAGAGTTACGACTGCTAATTGCTCGCTATCGCGATGCCTATTACAACCAAGATCAATCTTTAGTTTCGGATAAAGAATTTGATGAGCTAGAGAGGGAACTGCGGTCCCTCGAACTTGAGCATCCAGAGTTTGCCGAAGATTCACCAGCGGCCAAGATTGGCGCTAGTACAGGAGAGCTGTTTGCCCAGCACCCTCACCTTGAACGAATGCTTAGTCTGGATAACGTATTTTCTGAGGATGAATTTCTTTCCTGGGGTGAGCGCGTTGGAGAGGGCCCATTTCTTTGTGAGCCGAAGATTGATGGACTAGCGATTTCGCTAACTTATAAGAATGGTCTGCTTGTTGCAGCCGCCACCCGAGGCGATGGCGAGATCGGCGAAGATGTAACAGCCAATGTGAAAACCATCAAGTCCATACCGCATAAACTCACTGGCAAAAATCACCCGGACATTATCGAAGTGCGCGGGGAGGTATTTTTTGGGCTTGCAGATTTTGAGTCGCTAAATGCGGCGATTGTTGCAAGCGGTGGAAAGCCGTTCGCAAACCCCCGCAATTCAGCTTCTGGTTCGCTGAGGCAAAAAGATCCAACTATTACCGCGGGAAGACCACTGAGAATGCTGGTGCATGGATTTGGGGCTTGGCAGGGAAAACTCACCAGGCAATCGGAGGTTTACGAGCTGCTCAGTTCCTGGGGACTTCCCACTACCTCGCGCTATCAGGTTGTTGCTGATGCCTCTGCGGCATTCAAATTCATTTCTAAATTGGAAAAAGATCGTCACAGCATTGAGCACGAGATTGATGGTGTGGTCATCAAAGTGGACGAGCTTTCTAGGCAGCGCGAATTGGGCACCACCTCAAGGGCACCGCGCTGGGCGATTGCTTACAAATACCCACCCGAGCAGGTAAACACGAAGCTGCTTGATATTCGAGTTTCGATTGGTAGAACTGGAAGAGCTACACCCTTTGCTGTCTTGGCACCTGTAAGAGTTGCTGGCAGCGAGGTTGAATTTGCGACGCTGCATAACGCAGATCAGGTGGCCGCTAAGGGAATCATGATCGGTGACACGGTCGTGCTGCGTAAAGCAGGGGATGTGATTCCAGAAATTCTTGGTCCGGTTGTGGCACTTCGTTCTGGTAAAGAAAAGAAATTTGTCATGCCTAAGGCCTGCCCAGAGTGTGGAAGCAAATTGGCTCCCGCTAGTGAGGGCGATGTTGATTTGCGTTGCCCAAACTCGCAAAGCTGCCCAGCTCAACTTAGAGAGCGAATTGCATACATTGGATCACGCTCCGTCCTTGACATCGAAGCACTGGGATATGTTTCGGCAACGGCCCTAACTCAACCACTTGAACCAGCTAAAGCACCCCTTCAATCCGAAGCAGATCTTTTTGATTTGAGTCTTGAAAAGCTTTTACCAATTCGTGCATACGTGCTAGATCCTGATACGGGTCTTGCTAAACACGAGGCCGATGGAACTCCTAAAGTGGTTGACTTTTTCAGAAAAAAGGATGGGACGCCAGCTGAAGTTGCCCTGAAACTGCTATCAAACCTAGAGGAGGCTAAGACTAAAGAGCTCTGGCGCATTCTGGTTGCCTTATCTATCAGACATGTTGGACCGGTTGCTGCGCGGGCACTTTGCGACCACTTCGGTTCGATCGCTGCAATATTTTCTGCCAGCGAGAGTGAGCTAGCCGAAGTCGATGGGGTTGGTCCAACCCTGGCTCAATCAATTTTGGATTGGTGGAGCGAAGACTGGCATCAGGACATTATTCGGCGCTGGGAAAAAGCAGGGGTGCAACTAGCTATTGCTGGCCATGCTGGTCCTGGCTCGATGAAACGAGCTGGGGTCTTCTCCGGCCTCACGATTGTGGTGACAGGAACTCTAACTTCACTGAGTCGGGATGAAGCGGAGGCCAGAATCATTGCCGAGGGCGGCAAGGCCGCCTCCTCAGTGTCTAAAAAGACATCCTTTGTCGTGGCAGGGCCAGGGGCAGGATCCAAGCTGGCTAAAGCCGAGGAGCTGGGGGTCGAGGTCATAGACGAGCAGACCTTTCTTTCAAGGCTTCCAAAGCCAAACTAGACTTGCCTTTTCGACTCAATGGAAAGATCCTCAATGTCTGAAGTTACGCCTGACCTGGTGCGCCACTTGGCCTCGCTGGCCCGAATCCTGGTCACCGAAGAGGAAGTCAAGAAACTGACTGGAGAACTTAGTGTGATTGTCGACGCAGTCGCATCAGTGAATAAAGCTGTCTCTGGCGATGTTGTGCCAACTAGTCACCCAATTCCGATGAGCAATGTTTTTCGCGAGGATGAAGTCCTCCCTTCGCTGACGCAAGCTGAAGCACTTAGGGCAGCTCCGGATAGCGCAGAGGGCAGATTTAAGGTGCCGGCAATTTTGGAGGAGGAGTAGGCGTGAGCGAACTCATCCACAAAACCGCTGCTGAGCTGGCTGGCCTAATTGCTTCAAGGCAAGTCTCCTCTGTTGAGGTGACCAGTGCATTCTTTGATCGAAGTGAAGCGCTCAATCACAAAACTTTTTCCTATCTCCATCTAAATCGTGAAACAACATTGGCTGCCGCAAAGCAGGCAGACCAAGATATCGCAGGCGGAAAAATAAACTCACCGCTGCACGGCGTTCCTATTGCGGTAAAGGATGTTTTGGTTACAAAGGATGCGCCTACCACCGCAGGGTCAAAGATTCTTGAGGGATGGATTCCTCAATATGACGCAACCGTTGTTGCAAAACTGCGTCAGGCAGCTCTTCCAATTCTGGGCAAGACCAACATGGATGAGTTTGCCATGGGTTCCTCGACGGAGTATTCGGCATACGGCCCATCGCGCAACCCTTGGGACTTGCAGAGAATTCCAGGTGGGTCTGGAGGAGGTTCATCATCTGCGGTTGCTGGAAAGCTGGCACCTCTTGCAATCGGCAGCGATACCGGCGGATCAATTCGTTATCCGGCTGCTGTCACAGGTTCGGTTGGCACTAAGCCAACTTATGGTGCTGTCTCTCGCTACGGAGTAATTGCTCTTGCCTCGTCTCTAGATCAAATTGGACCGGTTACCAACACAGTTTTGGATGCTGCGCTGCTGCAAGATGTAATAGGTGGCCATGATTCTAAGGACTCTACTTCACTTCCAAATTCTCTTGGCTCAATGGCAGAAGCCGTTCGCACTGCTGACTTCAAAGGTTTGAGAGTTGGCGTCGTGAAGCAACTCAGTTCCGACGGCTTCCAAGCTGGTGTGAAGGAATGTTTCCAGGACACCGTTAGCAAATTAGTCGCTAACGGCGTTGAAATAGTTGAAGTCGATTGCCCAAGCTTTGAATACTCAGTCGCTGCGTATTACTTGATTTTGCCAGCTGAGGCGAGCTCTAACCTTGCTAAGTATGACTCGGTCAGGTTTGGCATGCGAGTGTTGCCGGAGGGCAACCCAACTATCGAACGTGTAATGGCTGCTACCAGAGAAGCCGGATTTGGCCCCGAGGTAAAAAGACGAATCATTCTTGGCACCTACGCACTTTCTTCTGGTTACTACGATGCCTACTATGGCTCAGCTCAAAAGGTAAGGACGTTGATTCAGCAAGATCTTGCCAGCGCTTTTGCCAAGGTAGATGTGCTCTTGACTCCAACCGCACCGACCACCGCATTCAAAATTGGTGAAAAGGTTAATGACCCGCTCGCGATGTATCTAAACGACATTGCAACCATTCCCGCCAACTTAGCTGGAATTCCCGGCATCTCGGTTCCGAATGGATTAGCAAAAGAAGACGGTTTGCCATCGGGCGTGCAGATACTTGCTCCCGCCATGCAGGATGCAAAGGCTTATCGGGTAGCGGCGTTGATTGAAAACCTCTACAAGCAGCAATGGGGAGGCTACCTAATTAGCCAGGCACCCGATTTGGAGGCGCTAAATGTCTAAGGATCAACTGATGCCTTATGAAAAGGCAATCGAGCAGTTTGAGGTTGTCATCGGTCTTGAGGTCCACGTTGAGCTAAACACCAAAAGCAAAATGTTTTGTGGCTGCAAAAACGAGTTTGGCAATGAAGCAAACACTAACGTTTGCCCAATATGCATAGGCCTACCTGGAGCCCTGCCATCTGTAAACAAGAAGGCTGTTGAATCTTCAATTGCGATTGGTTTAGCACTGGGTTGCGACATAGCCAAGACTTGCCGCTTCGCCAGAAAAAATTACTTCTATCCGGACCTAGCCAAGAATTTCCAAACCTCTCAGTACGACGAGCCAATCGCATTCGGCGGAAAACTCGCTATTGAGATTGCCGACGGAACGACCTTTGATGTGGAGATTGAGCGCGCTCACATGGAAGAAGACGCCGGAAAGCTTACCCACGTTGGTGGCTCCACTGGCCGTATTCACGGAGCTGACTTCTCGCTTGTGGATTACAACCGGGCAGGTGTGCCACTGGTGGAAATTGTTACCAAGCCAATATTTGGCGCAGGCGACAAAGCCCCCGAGCTTGCTGCCGCTTATGTTCGAGCTATTCGTGACATCGTTAAGTCAATGAACGTGTCCGATGCCCGCATGGAACGAGGAAATGTGCGCTGCGACGCTAACGTTTCACTTCGCCCAAAAGGCGAAACCAAGCTCGGGACTAGGACTGAAACAAAAAACGTAAACTCGATTCGCAGTGTCGAAAGTGCCGTTCGCTACGAAATCCAGCGCCAGGCGCATATTCTCGCTGGCGGGGGCACCATAATTCAAGAAACCAGACACTGGCACGAGGATCGCGGATACACCTCCAGCGGAAGAGTTAAGTCTGATGCCGAGGACTACCGATACTTCCCAGAGCCAGATTTAGTTCCGGTTGAACCAGCGCGGGATTGGGTAGAAAAGATTCGTGAGTCACTGCCAGAGAATCCTGAGAAGCGTCGCAAACGCTTATCGGCTGAGTGGGGATTCAGCGAACTTGAATTTAGAGATGTTGTAAACGCCGACTTACTTGATGTTATAGACGCAACGGTGCAGGCGGGAGCGAAGCCACAATCAGCCCGCAAGTGGTGGAGTGGTGAGCTGGCAAGAATCGCTAATTCCGAGAACAAATCGGTCGAGGAACTGACGATTACACCTGCTCAGGTGGCTGAGATTCAAACCTTGATTGACAGCGGGGAACTCACTGATCGACTTGCCAGGGACGTTGTGGCAGGTGTGCTGGCCGGAGAAGGTGAACCTAGGAACGTCATTGAAAAACGCGGACTCAAGGTTGTTAGCGATGAGGGTGCACTTATTGCAGCAATCGACCAAGCACTCGCATCACAACCAGATGTCCTGGAGAAGATTCGCGAAGGCAAAGTTCAAGCAGCTGGTGCGGTTATTGGCGCAGTGATGAAAGCCATGGGCGGCCAGGCGGATGCAGCTCGGGTTCGAGAGTTGGTTTTAGAACGAGCTAAGTGACTTGGGGTGAGTAACGGGACTTGAACCCGCGGCCCCCTGGACCACAACCAGGTGCTCTACCAGCTGAGCTATACCCACCATGTCTGGACTAGCCAGAACTCCTAGATTGTATCAGCGACTTTCTTGGCTATCTGCTTTGCCTTGTCACTGTCTGGGCCTGGCTCAGCAACTAAAACAGCTAGGCGGTAATAGGCCAGCTCTTGAATGGACTCGCGAATATCTGCCAAGGCCCGATGAGAACCGATTTTTTTGGGCAGTTGGAAGTAGACCCTTGGATACCAGCGGCGCACTAGTTCCTTGAGGGAACTGACGTCAATGTTTCGGTAGTGCAAGAACGCATCAAGTTTTGGCATTTGCCGGATGATAAACATTCGGTCAGTCCCAATCGAGTTTCCCGCCAGGGGAGCAGTTTTGGGTTCCGAGATGAACTTTCCCAAGTAGGCAAGTACCTGCTCTTGAGCGCTTTCCAGGCTTACTCCGGATTCGAGTTCAGCCAACAGTCCACTGTCGGTGTGCATTTGCCTAACAAAATCCCCCATGTTTGCCATGGCCACTTCGCTCGGCTTGATTACCACCTGAATGCCATCGTCAAGCGGTTTGAGCTGTTCGTCAGTGACAATAACTGCAATTTCGCAGATCTCGTCTTTTTCGATGTCCAGCCCGGTCATCTCACAGTCGGCCCAGACTATGTATTCAGCCATGGCTCCCTAGTCGTTTGAGTGGCGAGCATTCTTTTGAGCCTTGCGCTGAGCCTTGGCTTCTAACTTAGCCTGCCGCTTTTGCTCGCGCAGTTCTTTTCTTGATGGCTTTTCGTTTTGCTGAATGATTGGCAGCTCACTGGTCAGAAACTCCGGAACTGAACTGCTCGCACGTGCGCTGGCAGGTTGTGATTCGATTGTTTCTTCAGACCAACGCATTTGAGTCTCGTCATCAAGTGGCATCTCAGTCTCAATGCTCACCTCAGACCATTGAAGACTTGCCGAGTCTGTTACCACGGTCTGTTCTTTTATAGTCATGGTTGTTACCGGCGCGGTTGCTGGTTCGACTACTGGAGTAACCTGCTTGTTTTTCTTCGCCTGGCGAGCTGCTTTACGGTTCTGACGAAGCTGCTTGCGGTCTTTACGCCCTTCAACCAGCCAGTAAAGGGTTGGAACCAGAATCAGAGTTAGCAGAGTGGAGGACAGTAATCCACCTATTACTACGATTGCCAGCGGTTGGGAAATGAAACCTGAGTTTCCAGTAAGACCAAAGGCCATCGGAGTTAGCGCCAAAATCGTGGCAAGTGCCGTCATCAAGATTGGGCGCAGACGCTGTCTGGCTCCATCAAAGAGCGAATCGAGCACACTCTTGCCCTGTTTTCGATACTGGTTCACCAGGTCTATCAGAACGATTGCGTTAGTAACCACGATTCCAATCAACATCAGCATTCCAATTAGAGCTGGAACGCCAAGGGCGGTATCGGTCAGGAGCAGTAGGCCAAGTGCACCGGTCGCTGCGAACGGAATCGAAATTAGCAGTAGCAGAGGCTGAATCAAAGAGGAGAACGTTGCCACCATCACGATGTATACAATTGCGACGGCTGCAAGCAGGGCAAGGCCCAGCTGCTGGAAGCTTTCAGCCTGATCCGCTGCCGCACCTCCAACTGTTGCCTCGACTCCCACCGGCAGATCAACTTCGGCGAGCCGCTCATTAATTGCCACGGAAATAGCACCTAGGTCATCGCCTTCCGGAGTAAGTTGAACCTCCGCGGTTCGATTGCCTCGCTGGGAGGTAATGGAAGTCGGCTTCAGTACTTCATTTACCTCGGCAATCTCCGACAGCGTTACCAGACCAGCAAAGGTTGGAATTCGTAATTCCCTGACCTCGTCAACCGAAGTTGGTGGTTCCGCACCCGTAATGAACACCTGGGTATCGCGCTCATCAATTCTGATGGTTCCGAGCGGACTTGGTCGGAGCTGTGCTGCGACTATGCCAGTGACGGCAGTTTCAGTAAGTAGATAACGTGCAGCCGCTTCGCGATCAACGTTTATTTCAAGCACACGCTCGTCAGCTTCTAGGGTTGAGGAAATGGCAGTTATGTTTTCAAGTCCCTGCATTGCATCAGAAATTTGATTCACACCCTGCTGAAGCAATTCTTTATCCGTTGCTGATACCTCAATGTCGATTGTTTCGGAAGAACCAAAACCGCCACCCTGGCTCGTTGAAATTTCGCTATTGGCTGGGGCAGGCAGGTTCAGAACCTCGGCTTGCAGCTGCTCCAGATCAGCTCCATCGTCAGCAATGATGCTGAAGGCGATTCCGCGAGCGGCTGCGCCGAAGGCGACGCGGCCATCAGCGGCAGATCCAACCGTGGTTTGAACAACATCAATTCCTTCGATGGCCAAGATCTCGGATTCCAGCTGCTTTGCTGCGGCATCCTGCTCTTCAAAGGTGGTTCCGGAAGGCATTGTGAGACGTGCGGTGAATTGGTTAGAGCCACCACCGTCAATGAAATTAGTCTTTAGCAGCGGCACCAGCGAGAAGGTGTAACCAAGAATTAGGAGGGCTGCCGTCAAAGTCAGCCAAGGGTGGCGAGTGGTTCCGCGCAAGATCGGCATGTAGGAGCGCTGTAGCAGACCCTTCTTTTCACGCTCTTCTTCGGCAATTCGCTGCTTCTTTTCGAAGTTCTTCGGATCAGCTTCCTTCAGCGCATTCAGGCGCTTCGGCATGCGAAGAAACCAGTAGGCAAACACTGGGACGATAGTTAAGCTGACCAGCAGAGAGGCCAAAAGGGCAATTGCGACTGTGAAGGCGAATGGTCTAAACAGTTCTCCAACCAGTCCATCGACCAGGGCAATCGGAAGAAATACGGCGACAGTGGTGATAGTGGAGGCCGTGATGGCACCTGCCACTTCCTTCACAGCAGTCATGATGGCTTTTCTGCGTTTTTCGCCATAGCTGAGGTGTCGGTTGATGTTTTCAATTACAACAATCGAATCGTCTACCACTCGACCAATCGAGATAGTCAAAGCACCGAGGGTCAGTAGGTTCAGTGAATAGTCGGCGACAGAAAGTCCGATAAAAGTAATCAGTACAGAGGTAGGGATAGAGATTGCAGTAATGATGGTGGACTTGAAGCTAAGCAAGAAGACCAAAATGACCAGCACCGCAAAGCCCAAACCAAGCAGACCCTCGGTGGTCAGATCCTTGATGGACTTTTCAATAAATGGAGCCTGGTCAAAGATTGTGACGGTAGTTACCCCGCCGCCCAGCGCCTCTTCTAGTTCTGGGATCAAGTCCTGTACGCCGTTAGAAACAGCAACCGAGTTGCCCTCCGGTGTTTTGACAATCGAAACCGCAAGGGATTCATTGCCGTTGGTGCGGGCGATTGTTGTGATTGGTGCTTGCTCATATGCGACCTCGGCTACGTCACCAATAGTGACTACTGGAGCTGCCGGGTTTGGCTGCGCAGGTATTAACGGGAGGCTTTCGAATAATTCAACGGTGTCTACCGCGTTTCCAACCTGAACGGAGACGGAACCCTCGGAGTCAGTTATTGAACCAACCGGTAAGACAAGACCATTCGCATTGATTGCAGTAATGATGTCGCGCTGGGTCAGACCGGCCGCCGCTAACGCGGCCTGATTGATTGTCAGGTTAATCCGTTTTTCTTTAGCCCCAGAAACTGCAACCTCTCGAATGCCATCAACCTTTTGGAAAAGTGTTGGTGCAATTTCTTCCAGTTTCTTGCCGATGCGTTCGTTGTCTCCGTTGTTGTCGCTAATGGCCAAAACGATGATTGGCACAGAGTCGAAGCTTCCTGAAATTATCCGAGGTTCAACATCACTAGGCAAAAGTCCTTCAAGATCAGACAGAACACCATTTAGCTTCTCGGTTGCTTGGTCAGAAGTAGTCCCAAAGGCAAACGAAACTCTCAAGACTGACAAACCTGTAGTTGAGGTGACGGTGGTTGATTCAACGCCCTCCAGTCCTATTACGGCCTGTTCAATTGGCGAGGAGACTTGGCTGTCGACGACCTCCGGTGAAGCACCCGGATAAGAGGTGACAATGGCGGCCGATGGAATCTCAATTGACGGAATCAACTCCTGCTTTAGACCACCCACGGAGATGAATCCGAAAGCTGCAACAATTAGGGTCACTAGTGCGACGACGGAGCGGTTCTTTAGAGAAAGCTTGGAAAGAATGGACAAAATTACCTCTTAGTTATTCCTAGCTGGTTCAACCAGCCAAGGAGCCAGAATACTCCCATTGCGCTGTCTAAAGGCTGGGAAATACCGCTTAGATGCGGACCAAAGACAGGTGTCTGGCGGGATTTCCGAACCGATGGGCCGTGATACTGACTGCCTGCTCTTTGTAAAAAGGCAGAAGCTCAATAATTCCAGATTCTGTTTGCTCGGAGTCAAAGACTGCGACATTGACGTTGGCGAGGGCCGTCGGCTCCCCACTCACGCTGCCAATGACTCGCACCCTCCTAGGTCTCTTATCCAAGGATTCAAGCCAACGCCCCTCGTCTTCAACCAGCACAGATAAACCAGAGTCGCGAGCAAACTTCATTAGGCGACTTGGTAACTTTTCAACGCTAATCTCAATTTTTCTAAGAGCCAGAGCTGTTATCAAGGCGCGCCAAATTTGATATTCACTGGCTGTTGGCTGGATTCTTATGGTGCAGTCAGATCTAAAGTATCGAAGAATATTCTTTTCGACACTTAAACCTGACTCATCTTGCGATCTTGAAAAGTATTCAATCTTGGCTGCTACATCACTCTGTGCTGCCCGCACTAAGGACTCTACTTCTCTATCAGTTAGCGTGCTGGCGGTCGCCATAACCATTAACTCTTCAATTTTCTTGTCACCGATAGGCTCCTTTGCATTATTAGAAACCTGTTTCCAGTCGGTTAGGCAAAACAAATAATTTGGTCCACCAGCTTTGGCGGTTGGACCGACCGCTGATTTCTTCCAGCCTCCGAATGATTGTCTTCGAACTATTGCGCCGGTAATGCCGCGATTCACGTAGACATTTCCCGCTTCAACGTTTTCGAGCCAAAAATTGATCTCTTCTGGAGCAAGCGAATGCAGACCTGCCGTAAGCCCGTAATCAACGGCGTTTTGAATCTTGATTGCGCGCTCTAAATTCTTAGCGGTCATGATGGCGAGAACTGGTCCGAAGTATTCAACTTTGTGTGAGGTAGAACCAAACTTCACCCGCTCTCTTACTCCTGGAGACCACAACTTCCCATCTTCACTCAGTTGTTTGGGTTCGATAAACCAACGCTCACCGGGGTCAAGTGTCGTGAGACCATGCCTAAGCTTTCCTTCGGGCGCGGCAATCATCGGGCCCATTTGAGCAGAGGGATTCTGCGGGAAATCAACCGTCAAGGACTCGACGGCATCACGTAGTTGATTCCGGAATCTTTTTGATTTCGCGACAGAACCTACCAATATCACGATTGAACTCGCAGAACATTTTTGGCCAGCATGACCGAAGGCCGAGTAGGCAACATCCTTGGCGGCCAGATCTAGATCGGCGCTAGGTGTCACAATTATGGCGTTTTTACCGCTGGTTTCAGCCAGCACTCTAAGAGCTGGTTTGAATTCCTTGAATAGTTGAGCGGTTTCATAGCCGCCAGTGAGAATTACTTGGTCCACACTCTGGTGTGAAATCAGTTGCTTACCTAGCTGTTTCTCGCCTATGTGAACAATTGTTAGCACGCCTTCTGGAAGAACTTCCATGAGTAACGAAGCCAAAACAGCACCGCATCGTGCTGCAGGACTGGCTGGCTTAAAGATGACAGCTGAACCTGCAGCTAGCGCTGCCAATATCCCTCCCGCTGGAATCGCAACGGGGAAATTCCAAGGTGGTGTTACGACTGTTAGCTTTCTCGGCACTGCTATAGCTCCTGGCAGAGCCCCCAGTCGGAGTGCTTGCTTGGCATAGTAATTTGCGAAATCGATGGCCTCTGAAACTTCGGTATCAATCTGTTCAATGGTTTTGCCCGCTTCAGACATCGCTACTTCAATGAGGTATTCACGGTTTCTCTCCAGAACTACCGCCGCACGAAGTAGATATTCAGAGCGCTCCAGCAGGCTCAATCGTGCCCAGCTAGCCTGGGCAGAAAGTGCGTTATCGATTACTTGGTTGAGAGTTGATTCGCTATCAATGGTGTTTTCAGCAACCAGGTCTTCCCCAATTGCAGAGTCAGTCAATCGTCTATAGATGGTTTTCGCCCACTCACGGTTTTCAGCAATAGCAGGATCTGTGTCCTCTGCGTTTATAAATGCACCATCTAGAACTTCGGGTTCCTGAAGAATGCGATTTTGAATGCGATTTGGAATCGGCACATCGGTATCGAGCAGGGCAACGGAGGATTTGAATCGCGCAACCTCCAGATCGAAGTACTGCCGGTCAGATAGCTGAAAAGCACTGGAAAGGAAGTTGTCTTTGGTCGCGCCTTCTTCGAGCCTTCTAATTAGGTAGGCAATAGCAACATCAAATTCCTTTGGGTAAACGATTGGAGTGTACAAAACCAGCTTTCCAACTGTCTCACTGACCACCCTGGCTTGATTGGGCGCCATCCCCAACAGCATCTCAAAGTCCAGACCCGCTTGCGCACCTCGTTGAGAGGCTAAAAGCCAGGCCCAGGCAAGATCAAATAGGTTGTGGCCTGCAACACCAATGTGAACATTCCTAATGCGATTTTCTGTCAACGCGTAATTCAGAACCCGCTTGTAGTTTGCATCCGCTTCGGCCTTTGAAGAGACTGTGGCTAGTGGCCATCCGTGCAATTCGGAGTCAACCCTCTCCATGGGAAGATTTGCACCTTTAACAACACGAACCTTTATAGGAGCCCCACCTTGCATAACTCTGAGCTCGGCCCACTGTTGAAGATCAATCATGGCTCTTAGAGCATCGGGCAGATACGCTTGCAAAACTATTCCGGCAGTGAGATTTGTGAACTGCGGCTTTTGAAGGAGCGACTTAAATACTGCAACCGTAAGGTCCAAGTCACGGTACTCTTCCATGTCCAAATTGATGAATTTCTTTTTGGGACTCGAGTTCGCTATGTCATATAAAGGAGTCAGGCGCTCCACCACGTTGCGCACTGTTTGATCAAAGGCCCAAGGCGAGTGAGGTGAAACTATTGCCGAAACCTTGACTGAAACGTATTCAGTCTCATCGCGGCTAAGAATTTCTTTAACAGCTTCAAGCCTTTTGTTCGCTTCTGACTTGCCAAGCACAGCTTCACCTAAAAGATTTATGTTCAGTGTCGTGCTTGCTAGGCCAAGCTTTTTGGTCGCCTTTTGCAGTTTTTTTCGTCTAGCATCTAGCACCAGATGGGATACCAAGTTTCTTAGAAATGCCCTTGCGATTGGAATAACTGGCCAGGGAAAAATGACAGCAAAGTTAGCGCCAAGCGCGACCATTAGACGAAGGTGAAGCGGCAGAAATTTCGGTGTGATTGTCCGCAGGCGATATAGGTTATTGGCGGCAACTCGCAGATCTTCTGGGCGAATCACGCCATCAATGAACCCCACTGCGAATTCAAGACCGCGCTCATCTTGCAGCAAACCAGCCAGTCTCTTCGACGGTTTGTTGACCTTGAGCCTCTGTGCTTCGGAAACCCAGGTTCGTACCTGCTCAATCGATGCTTCTACGAGCTCCGCCGATGGAAGGCTGGGGATTTGGGTCGTCTTCAGGGTCATGGTCTCTGGCACCACTCTAGGTTAGAGCCTTGGCGGCCACTTACTTATCTGGTCCAAAAAATAAGCGGGTTGTTATTGTGTGATTGTGATTGAAAGCGCGTTTGGACAAATCGCCCTGATTCTGCTGGTGACAGCAGTGGTTGGGTTTGGGGCCAAGCTTGCGAAACAGCCATTGGTCGTGGCCTACATATTTGTAGGAATTTTGTTGGGCCCGACTTTTCTTGACCTTGTGCATTATGAAGATGAAATTGAGCTCTTTGCCGAACTTGGCATTGCACTCCTATTGTTCTTAGTTGGTCTAAAACTTGATCTGAGCCTTATCAGGAACATAGGAAAAGTTGCAGTTCTCACGGCCTTAGGCCAGGTTTTATTTACAGCGGCTTTGGGCTTTGCAATAATTCTCGCTTTTGGCTTTGACGCAACGCAAGCAGCCTATATTGCAATTGCCATTTCTTTTTCTTCGACAATTATCGTGGTAAAGCTGCTCTCAGACAGAAGAGAAATTGACCAACTGCATGGCCAAATTGCTGTTGGTTTTCTGATTGTGCAAGACATTTTGGTCATCATCTTTATGGTCGTGATTGCTGCCATCGGTTCTAGTGCCGGTCAGGTGGACAGGTCCATTCCAGTATTGATTTTTGGAAGCATTATTTACATTGCCTTGGCTGCTGGCATCTCAAAGTTCCTACTTCCTAAACTTCTGGCTTGGCTGTCAAAGAGTCAGGAGCTGACCTTAATTTTTGGAGTCAGTTGGGCTTTGAGCCTTGCAGCAATTAGTCACTCGCTTGGACTTTCCATGGAAATCGGTGCCTTCATCGCTGGGGTCGCTCTTGCTTCTACTCCATACCGCGAAAGCCTCAGCGGCAAAATGGTGAGCCTGCGCGACATCATGGTGCTGTTCTTTTTCATTCAACTTGGCTCGTCGCTCAGTTTGTCTGATGCCTTGGAGCAGTTGATTCCAGCCATCGTAATTTCAGTTTTTGTTCTGCTTGCCAAGCCACTGATTGTCATGGCAATAATGCGCTGGCAAGGTTATAGAAACCAGGTTTCTTTCAAGACTTCGCTGGCCATTGCTCAGATAAGTGAATTCTCGTTGATTTTGATGGCACTCGGTTTTTCACTCGGCCAGGTCAACCAATCGGCGCTCAGCCTGGTGACCCTGGTAGCGGTCATTACTATCACCCTATCCACCTACTTGATTCTTTATTCGGAGTCGATCTATCAGACGCTTCTACCATGGCTAAGGAGATTCGACGTTCCGGCTGAAGATCGACTCGATGAAGAAGCTATCGAGGCTCGCTATGACGCGATCGTGATTGGCGCTGGCAGATTGGGCTCAAATGTGATTGGTGGTCTTGCAGAAAAGGGCGCCAATCTTTTGGTGGTTGATCACAACCCCGACGCACTAAACAAATTAGCCTCCGAAGGATTTGCAACCCTCTACGGCGACATTAGTGATCCTGAATTTGCCTACTCACTGCCGCTAAACGAAGCAGATGCAGTTATCTGCACTGCACAGGAGAGGGGAACAAATCTTAGTCTTCTAGAGACACTGGATCGATTTGGCTTTGAGGGTCAAATTTGTCTCACGGCGATGGATGCACCAACGGCAGTTTTACTGCAGGAGCATCCGCGAGTAACCGTTATAAAGCCTTTAAAAATGGCAGCTAAAAGCATTATCGACACACTTCCCAATTTGAGGGAGCGAGAGTAGCCTCAACTGCAGGGGGGTAGTTGTGCAGGCCGTCGATTTTTCAACTTGGATTCCAGGCTGGTTTTCATTAGCAGTCGTAGCCATCTATGGCTCACTTCTGATTTCACTCGCAATTCGCGCCAAGGCAGCTAGAGAAAAATATCAACTCCGGATTCTTGTTACCGGAAGTCGCGGAAAATCTGGGACGGTTCGTTTAATTCACGCCGGTCTGTCGCATTCTGGACTTAGTGCTTTTGGAAAAGTCACAGGTACTGTCGCCGTCGAACTCTTTCCCGACCGAGCCGAAAAAACAACTTCGAGGCTAGGAACCGCGGGCATTTCCGAAATGCCGCAAGCTGTCAGACGCGGCGCTAAGGCTGGGGCGACCCATGGAGTATTTGAGTGCATGGCTGTATCTCCGCGTTTGATTCACACCATTCAAGCGAAGTATGTGCAGGCACAGGTAGTTGTCATTCCAACCATTCGACTTGACCACCTCGAGGATGAAGGTCTAGACGAATTTCAAATCGGCATGAACATCTTGAATGCCGTTGGCAAGTGTGACCATTTAGTGACTGGGGTAGATCAACCTGATCTGATTTCGGCTTACAGACAGTGGTGTGAAAGAACTGGGGCCAGCTTTATTCATTGCGTGCCGAATGAACTCACTCCAGTCGTACCCGGGCATCATCCCATCAACGTTGCGGTAGCCCAAGCAGTGTGTGAGTTGGCAGGTGTAAGTGCGGAAAGCGCAAAGCAGTCCCTCAAGATGGCCGGCCTAGAACCAAGAACACTTGAACTTTTTAGGCTCGAATTAGCGGGAACCGAGACCCTAATGATTGATATTGGCGGAGCCAACGACCCATCTTCCGCTTACGAGGCTTTGCAGAATTGGCGGCTTCAAGATCAGAAAGTTGTGCCGGTCTTAGTCAATCGTTGGGAGCGACCACTCAGGTCAGTGATATTTTCTGCTGCCTTGGCTGGCAATTATCCGGTAGCGCTTGTCAGCGGGCCGCTCTATCACTGGTTGCGTAAGCCCAAAACACTTGATTATCTCCGCGGAGCGGTCGCAACGAAAGCCTGGGATACCAACTTCGTTCAACTTAGTTATCTTGATTGCCTCTTTCCCGAGCGAATCATCAACAAACTCAGAAGTGTCATGCCTGAACTTGTCGAAGGCAGGCTCATTTTGTTGCTAGTTGAGAATACGCACGGTTCCAAGGTTGACTTGCTTCGCTCGAGTTTTCTGAAGAGTTCGAAACTCACCCAGTTGGAGGTTTTTGGTAATGATCGAGCTTGATGTCGAGCTGGTTCGAGGAATATTGGTCGTTGGACTAATTATTTCGGCTCTTGTTTATCACCTGTACAGGGTCAATAGTGGTGGGGTAGTTGCGGCTCCGTTCCTGGCGATCATGGTACTTTCTGGTGACTGGATCAACATTGCAGGTTGGGTAGTTTTATCGACTCTTGGATTTCTAACAATTCGTTTTTTGAGCGAGCGTTGGCCCCTGCCAAGAGTCTGGTTGTTCTTTGCCGGAACTTTTTTCCCAATGTCGCTACACATCCTTGGACTTAATCTTCTGCAACTTCCTGGCTTTGAAACCTACTCGGGTTATCTTGCGGCTGGGCTTTACATCACAAATGGCCTTACGGCCTACGACGCTGCGAGACAGGGACTAATCAAAACCTTTGTCAGCGCAGCGGGAGTGACATTACTGACAACCTTGGTTGGACTAGTCATTTATTGGCTAACCATCAGCGGTGGTATTGAGACGCAGCCACTGCCGCCGTTTGTAACGCATGATCCATTGCTTGCATTTGTCGTAGTTTCAGCGGCAATAGTTGCCAGACTTGCCTTTGGTCTTGGAACTGCCGGAATTATTGGTGGAGCCTACTTACTTCAAATTGCGACCCCGAGCAGTCTTTTGGTAATTCTCATCTTCACTCTGATAGGGGCATTTGTTTATAAGCGGGTAGCGGACTCCATGGGGCTTTCCCCCAAGCAAGCTTTTTATTCGCTACTTGCCGTTGGATCGCTAGTCGCATGGTTTGGACTTTTCTGGGCAAGTTACCTAGGTGTTCCAGGTGCTGCTGAAGTCCAGAGTTACGCTCTGGAACCACTGCTGGTGGTTGGCTTGATGATCGGAGAGACGGCCCGGTTTGGTGCCATTCGAACCGTAGCGGGTGCCGCATTGGTCGGAGTAGCTGGATGGGGAATCACCAGCTTGGTTAGCGCCGGAGCAATCTCTACGCTGGCTGGCTACTTCATCACTATTGTTTTGTTTAGCGCTGGCATTATGTACGCCTTCAAAGAAGTTAAGAAAGGCTGGGATGCTGCCGTCGCAGGCAGCGC
>CAZGNP010000007.1:0-34406 GCA_964527155.1 uncultured Aquiluna sp. | reverse complement strand
GGACCCTGTGGGAGAGTAGGACACCGCCGGACTTACTTTAGAAATGGCCACCCGACTAGGGTGGCCATTTCTCTTTAAGGACTGAAACATGATGGATAGACGACCACCGCGCAAGGCTGGTACAGGCCGACCAGGCGCGCGCGACCATAAGTTTTCGCGCGGCAAACCCCAGGACCGAAAACCGTTTGATGGTGATCGCAAACCCTATAGATCGGATAAGCCAAAGCCGAGACCGGACCAGACCCAGCGGGAGAAGTTTGATTTCCCCGTCATTCCAGCTGAGGTGAGTGCTGAAGATCTTCACATCAGCGTTCGCGCACAACTAAAGACGCTCAGTCCAGAGAACCAAGAAATTGTTGCTCGTCACTTGCAAATGGTTGCTCTGCTCATTGATCAGGATCCTGCGTTGGCTCACCGACATGCCCTTGCGGCAGCCAAAAAAGCCGGTCGCATTGCCGTAGTCAGAGAGACTCTCGGTGTCACTGCATACACAACGGGTGATTACTCGCTGGCTCTTCGAGAGCTCCTTACTTATCGAAGAATTTCTGGTTCCAATGATCAATTACCGCTCATTGTCGACTCTGAGCGAGGTCTGGGTCGTGCCGAGAAGGCATTGGCTCAAGCCAATGGTGTTGATCGAAGCAAACTACCGGTGGGTGTGCGAATAAACCTTGCGATAGCCCTCAGTGGTGCGCGACTCGATCTGGGTCAAATAGATCTGGCAAAGCAAGAGTTGGAGATACCGGAGCTCAGCCCAAAGACAGTTTTCGAACAATCTCCACTATTGTTTCGCTCCTACGCAGAGATTTTGAAAGAGCTAAAGCAAGACGCTTCAAAATGGGAGCAGCTTGCTGATCAAGCGGAGAAAGCTCTTGCACAAACCGAAGAAGAAACAGTCAGCCTGCAAGAAGAGAAGTGATGCTGCTCGGGAAATTTGATTCGCTACTGCTTGACTTGGATGGAGTCGTATATCGCGGCAAGCAGCCAGTTGCGGGCGCAGTTGAGTCAATTCGACGCGCAAAAGAAATTGGCAAGAAGGTGGGCTACATCACCAACAATGCCGCCAGAACTCCTGAGCAAATTGCTCAGCAGCTGGTTGATTTCGGTATCGATGTCCTACCAACAGAAATTATTGGCTCGGCCGAAGCAGCTGCGAAGTTACTTGGCAGCAAGTTTTCTGGTGGAAAGGTGCTGGTTGTTGGTGGTGAGGGTCTTCGGGCAGAAGCTATCAAGCAAGGATTTGAAGTTGTTGACTCTGCGAATGATCAACCGATAGCTGTTTTGCAGGGGTTTAGTCCCACGGTCGGTTGGTCGCAGCTGGCAGAGGCAGCATTTGCAATTCAAGCAGGTGCCTCCTGGATTGCCACCAATCAGGATTGGACTATTCCATTGGAAAGAGGAATTGCTCCTGGTAATGGGACTTTAGTAGGGGCTGTCCACACGGCTGTTGGCATCTTGCCTGAATTCGCAGGTAAACCCTTTAGACCCATTTTTGACGCTGCACTAAAGCAACTCGGGATAACTAACCCGCTGGTGATTGGTGATCGATTGGATACCGACATCAAGGGAGCAATCGGAGCTGGCTTGTCCTCGGCCTGCGTCATGACGGGCATTGCTGGAAAAAAGGAATTGCTCGGAGCTAGGTCGGATGAGCGACCAACTTACATAATTAGTGACCTAAGGGCACTGTTTGAGCATTACCCATCCGCTCAACTGGGCAAGGATACCTGCCTAGTGGGTAGTAGTGAGGTGGCAATTGTCGGGGACAAGCTTTTACTGACAGCCGGAAACCCGGCAGAGCTTGACACAATTCGCGCCGCCACTAATTTAGTCTGGAGTAGCGGCCGGCCAATCTATGGACTTCAAGTGGCTGCTGAGTTAGTGGGTTAGCGTGGAAGAGTTTGAAGCCAAACTATCTGAGATAAATAACCTCGAGACCTCAGAGCAGGTGGCAACACTGAGTGCCCTGATTACCGAATTAGAAAATCTTTTAAACCAGTGAGATTAGACCTCGCATTAGTGGAGCGAGGGCTTGTTAGGTCAAGAAATCAAGCAGCTCGATTAATAACCGATGGAAAAGTCTCGGTAAACAATCAGATTGCAATCAAGTCATCGCAAGAAATTCACGATCGCGATCAACTGCTGGTTGATCAAGACAGCTATGTTGCTCGAAGCGCGCAAAAGTTAGACTATGCACTTTCAAAATTCCACGTTGAGGTTCCTAAATTCTGTCTTGATATTGGAGCTTCGACCGGAGGCTTTACTCAGGTTTTGCTTGAACGCGGGGCGGAGAAAGTGATTGCTCTAGATGTCGGGACCGATCAGCTCGCTCCAGAGCTGAAGCAAGATACGCGGGTATTTGAGATGTCTGGCGTTAACATTCGAGATTTCGACCCGCTGTCGCTGCCGATTGCTGCGGAATTGATTCAACTTGTAGTGGTTGACTTGAGTTTCATATCGCTGCGCCTAGTTGCAAAACAAATTCTGAGCTGCGCACCCGCAGCTGATTTCGTGGTCTTGATCAAGCCCCAGTTCGAGTTGCAACGAAGGGACCTCAATTCACAAGGAGTGGTAACTGATCCTGCGCGGCGCCGGGTTGGTGTAGAGCAGGCCCTGTTGGGATTATCTGAAGCAGGTCTGGGTCCGCTCGCGCTTACACAATCGCCAATTACTGGCGGGAAGGGCAACATCGAGTACTTAGCTCACCTGCGCGCTGGTAAAGCCACCAATCCAGTGCCACTTCTGGCATTGCTGGACTAGCTGTGGAGGGCGGCTATTTGGCATCTGTTTTCTAGCTAATCTGGTAGGGGACAAGGGAGGCAGTTTGAAGAACGTACTGATTATTAGCAGTGCAGTCGATAAGAGCGCAGCCTCTACCGCCATAGCAGTTTGTGATTTTCTATCCGCAAAAAATGTTGAATGCTACTTTCCAGGGGAAGATCTAAGTCGAATTCGATCGCTGGTGGATGGCCCGGGAGAACTCTCTGAATATCAGGGCGAAAAAGTTGATATGGCAATAGTCCTCGGAGGAGATGGTTCTATTCTTCGAGCCGCCGAAGTGCTAAGAAGTCAGCCCGCTCCGATTCTCGGAGTGAATCTTGGACACGTTGGATTTATGGCCGAGGCAGAAAAAGACGAGCTGGATGATGTTTTAGAGAAGGTTTTGGCTGGAAAGTTCTCTGTGCGAGAGCGCACAACTTTGAACGTGTCTGTCTGGCAAGCAGGTAAGCAAGTTTTTAGCAGCTGGGCGCTAAATGAGGTCGCGGTTGAAAAGAACGCTCGAGAGCGAATGTTGGAAGTGGTTTTGGAGGTCGAGAAGCGACCACTCTCTAGCTTTGGTTGCGACGGTGTGCTTGTTTCAACAGCTACCGGTTCCACGGCCTATGCCTTTAGCGCAGGGGGGCCAGTGGTATGGCCGAACGTGGATGCGTTTGTGGTCGTGCCCATCAGTGCTCACGCTTTGTTCTCTCGGCCCTTTGTTATTGATAATGACTCATCGGTTGCGATAGAAGTATTGCAACGCTCTCTCGGTGGCGGAGTTATGTCATGTGATGGCAGACGAACTTTTGAAATATCTCCGGGCGCAAGAGTTGAAATTACTCGAGGTTCGCAATCGGTTGAAATGGTTACCCTGAGTGATGAGCCATTTGCGGATCGCTTGGTGAGAAAATTTAATCTTCCTGTTTCTGGTTGGCGTGGACCGGGGAGCGATGATTGATAGAGACGCTCTCTATTCGTTCGCTTGGAGTGATTAGTAACGCTCAACTTGAGTTGCAGCCCGGATTCACAGCAATAACTGGTGAAACGGGTGCCGGCAAAACCATGTTGCTAACCGGACTTGGATTGCTGTTGGGCGAGAGAGCAGACTCGTCAGTTGTGCGCAGCGGCGAAAAACAACTCCTCGTTGAGGGCAGAATCAATTCTTCGGATTCCCAGCTTCATGCCAAACTCGCCGAACTGGGTGCCGAAGTTAGTGGTGGTGAAATCCTTATTAATCGCACAGTAACAACCGATGGTCGTTCTCGAGCGGCTATTGGTGGGGCATCCGTTCCTATTTCTACTCTCAATTCGGTGGCTCAGGAGCTGGTAACTGTGCATGGGCAATCTGAGCAGATTCGCCTAAAGTCGATAGCCAAGCAGCGTCAGGCACTGGACGAATTTGGTGGCGAGAAGCTCGCAACGGCTTTCGCTAGTTACAGTCAGGTTTATACCCAATTCAAAGAGCTAGAGCAGAGACTCAGTCGCATGCGTTCATCCTCAGAGCAGGATGCCTTTCAAATTGCCAAACTCAAGGAACAAATCTCTGACCTCGAACGGCTAGAGCCCAAACTTGGTGAACTTGCATCGCTGTCCGAGCAGCTAACGCGCCTGAGTAACGTGGAGGCCTTTCGACTAGCTGCTTCTGAGGCGCACGAATTATTGGCTGGTGAGGAGCTGGATGCTCGCAGTCAGATCGGAAGAGCCAAGAGAATTCTGGAAAGCTCTTCCGACAGCAAGCTAAGGGAAATTGCCGACTTAGCTAGCGAGGCAACTGGACTTATAAATGAAATTGCCCTTCAGCTCTCGACATATTTGACAGATTTGGAAGCTGACCCACAAACTCTTGATCAATTGCAACGTCGCAAGGCTGAGTTGGTGGCGCTCGAGCGCAAATACGGCTTGTCGGTCGATGAGCTGGCTGAGCAACTGCCAGCCTTGCAATCGCAGTTGCTGGACCTCGATAGCTCGGATGAGCAAATTGAAAAACTGGAAATCCAACTGGGGGCAACGCAGGCTCAGCTTGCTGCAGCCGCCAAGAACTTGACTCAGGAGCGGAAGAAGGCGGCAAAAGAGCTTTCAAAACGCGTTAGTGAAGAACTGAGTCAACTCGCCATGGGTGATGCACAGCTTGAAATTTCAATCAGTGAGCTGGCTGAATTTGAGTCAAGTGGAGCGGATCGCGTGGAATTTTTGCTGGCAAACCGATCCGGGGCAGAGCCAAGGCCACTTTCCAAGGGCGCATCGGGTGGAGAGCTAAGCAGGATCATGCTCGCCATTGAGCTTGTTCTAGCGGGAAAGAGCCCTCTGCCAACCATGATTTTTGATGAGGTTGACGCCGGAGTGGGTGGTGGCGCAGCGGTCGAACTCGGTAGGCGACTCAGGGAGCTTGCTCGCTCGACTCAGGTAATAGTGGTAACACACCTCCCACAGGTAGCTGCCTTTGCCGACCATCAAATTCGAATATTCAAAGATTCATCAGGTGGCGTTTCAGCCTCCAGCGTGAGTGTTCTCAGCCAATCCGAGCGAGAGCAGGAACTGGCACGAATGCTCTCTGGCAATTCAGACTCCGAAATTGCGCTCTCGCATGCGAAAGAACTGCTCGAATTGCGAGGATAAATTCATGTCGTGGCCCAAGGAAAAGGGAAACGGTGATAGATTGAAGTTCCATGGCGGTTAGCTCTGGAATTGTTCGACATGTGTTCGTTACCGGAGGCGTCGCCTCCTCACTAGGCAAAGGTCTCACCGCCGCATCTCTCGGAAATCTTCTAAGAGCTCGTGGTCTGTCCGTGGTCATGCAGAAACTTGATCCATATCTAAACGTCGATCCGGGGACCATGAATCCCTTCCAACATGGCGAAGTGTTTGTGACTGACGATGGAGCCGAGACCGACCTAGACATTGGTCACTATGAGCGTTTTTTGGATATCAACCTAACCTCCGCTGCAAATGTGACAACCGGTCAGGCGTATTCGACAGTTATAGCCAAGGAACGCCGCGGGGACTATCTAGGAGCCACTGTTCAAGTCATCCCGCACATTACAGACGAACTAAAACACCGCATGCGTCTGCAGGCTGACCTGGAGCCAAAACCCGACGTGATTATCACTGAAATTGGCGGCACGGTCGGTGACATAGAGTCTTTGCCTTTTATGGAAGCAGCGCGACAGGTGAGACAGCAAATTGGGCGAGACAATGTGTTTTTTGTCCATGTCACCTTAGTTCCTTATCTGCAACCTTCGGGAGAGTTGAAAACCAAACCTACACAACACTCTGTTGCGACGCTTCGTTCATTGGGTATTCAACCGGATGCAATTGTTTGTCGTGCCGATCGAGAACTTCCTGATTCAATCAAAAACAAGATTGCTCAAATGTGTGACGTAGACAGAGAGGCTGTTGTAACTGCAGCCGATGCCGCCAGCATTTATGACATACCCAAAGTTTTACACTCAGAAGGATTAGACAGTTACATCATCAAATCCCTTGACCTACAAGCAAAGGATGTTGATTGGTCAAACTGGCAGCCAGTACTAGATGCAGTTCACCAGCCCAAGCAAGAGGTGAACATTGCGCTGGTGGGAAAGTACATTGACCTTCCCGATGCCTACCTCTCAGTAACAGAAGCACTAAGGGCCGGCGGGTTTGCGCAAAGCTGCAAAGTAAAGATTCATTGGGTGAAGTCCGACGATTGTGAGACAGATGCAGGAGCTTTGGCCAATTTGTCTGAGATGGATGGCATCTGCGTTCCTGGTGGGTTTGGAATTAGGGGCATTGAAGGAAAACTTGGCGCTTTGAAATTTGCCAGAGAAAATAAGATTCCAGTCCTTGGCCTCTGTCTTGGACTGCAGTGCATGGTAATTGAGTACGCAAGAAATATCGTCGGATTGACCGGCGCAACTTCTAGTGAGTTTGAGCCGGGAGCAAAGCATCCTGTTATCGCAACCATGGCAGAACAGGTTGCCAAACTAGAGAACTCGCAGATGGGCGGAACCATGCGCCTAGGTTTGTATGAAGCAAAGTTGCAACCTGGTTCAATCGTCGAGCAACTTTACGGTGCCAAAACCGCAAGTGAACGTCACCGTCATCGCTACGAAGTAAACAATAGTTATCGTGAACAAATTGCCAACAAGGGCCTAGTCTTCTCTGGCACTTCACCGGATGGAAATTTGGTTGAGTATGTAGAACTGCCCAGGGATGTCCATCCGTTCTACGTGGGCACTCAGGCCCACCCGGAATTCAAGTCTCGACCAACAAGACCAAACCCATTGTTCTTCGGATTGATCAAAGCTGCGATTGAGAGAAAACAGGCTCAACGCCTATTTAGCGAGAACTAAGCAATGAAGCCGCTTGATGGCTATCTGCGGCACCTTGCCGTTGAGCGCGGGCTTAGCAAAAACACAATCTCTGCTTATCGCGGTGATTTGCTTCGATATCAGGCTTTCCTGGATTCTGTTTCCACAACTGCTCTTTCCGTCTCATCCAATCAACTAGCTGAATTTGCGGCTCATTTGGTAACTCTCGGCTTGAAAGCTTCCTCAAATGCTCGAATTCTTGCCGCGGTACGGGGATTTCATAGATTCCTGCTGCTGGAAAATATTCGAACCGATGATCCAACTGTAAAGTTGCGCCCACCGCGGCTAGGGAAACGACTTCCCAAGTCTCTTAGCCAAGAGCAGGTACTAGCGCTACTGAGAGCAAGCGGGCCAGAGCCTGATGACGAAACTGCCGACCTTGTTCGACTTCGCGATCGAGCCATTTTGGAACTTATGTATTCCACTGGAACTCGTGTGAGTGAAGTGGTCGATCTTGATTTAGATGAAGTCAATGACTCTGGACTACTGAGAGTCCGAGGGAAAGGCTCCAAGGAAAGAATTGTGCCGATTGGCTCTTTCGCTACTCGAAGTCTAAACGCCTATTTGGTTCGAGCTCGTCCAGCATTTGCCAACCTTCGCGGAGAGCCCGCTTTATTTCTAAACAAGCGCGGAGGCAGACTAAGTCGGCAAAGCATCTGGGAGATTATTCAAAAGTCTGGTGAGGCGTGCGGCGTGGCAGTTTCGCCGCACTCATTGAGGCATTCCTTTGCCACTCACCTGATTGAGGGAGGCGCTGATGTCAGGGTTGTGCAAGAACTGCTAGGTCACGCATCGGTTGCCACTACCCAGATTTACACCCTGGTCACCATAGACACGCTTCGCCAGGTCTACGCTTCAGCCCATCCGCGTGCTCGGGGGTAGGCTAGAGGCGAATCAGGGAGGTCACGGTGGAGATTACAGGTAAATCTTTCCCCACCCCACCCAAGCTCACAAGTCACGGCCCCGCGCGGGTTATTGCCATGTGTAACCAAAAGGGTGGAGTCGGTAAAACCACGACCACGATTTCGGTAGCGGCTGCTCTGGCTGAGTATGGAAGAAAAGTTTTAGTGGTGGATTTCGATCCACAAGGTGCTCTTTCGGTAAATCTTGCATCAGAAGCTCAAGATGGCCCAACAATATATGACCTAATTATGGATTCCAGTAAGGATCCTAAATCTGTGATTCAAAATACTGAAGTCAAGAATTTGGACATAATCCCCGCAAATATTGACCTTTCGGCAGCAGAAATGCACTTGGTAACAGAGATGGGCCGAGAGCGAGTTTTGGACAACATTCTTAAGAAAATAAAAAATGACTACGATGTCATCTTTATTGATTGCCAACCATCATTGGGCCTGTTGACGGTCAACGCACTAACGGCCGCTCACGGTGTCTTGGTTCCGATGGCCACCGAATTTTTTGCTCTGCGCGGTGTTGCGCTCTTGATACAGACAATTGAAAAGGTTAAGGCTCGCACCAATCCGCTGCTTGAATTGGATGGCCTGATAGCGACACTGCACGACCCAAGGACGTTGCACTCACGCGAGGTGTTGGAGCGCCTTCAAGAGGCATTTCCTGGGAAGGTTTTTGATACCGCGGTGAACAGAACTGTCAAGTTCCCGGACGCAACAGTTGCTAAAAAGCCAATCACGGTATTTGCATCATCTTCAGAAGCTGCCGATGACTACCGTCGAATCGCAAGAGAGCTGATAGCGCGTGGCTGTGCAGCTTGAGTCCGAAGTTGATTTTCAGCTTCAACTAGACAATTTTGAAGGACCATTCGATCTACTGCTAACTCTGATTGGTCGGCATGAGCTTGACATCACTCAAGTTGCGCTGGCCAGAGTCACCGATGAATTCTTGCAGTATGTGAAGCAGCTTGACGCAAAAAAAGAATTGGATACCGCTAGCGAATTTCTGGTAGTCGCGGCGACTTTGCTGGATCTTAAGTTGGCGAGCTTGCTCCCGCAAGGAGAATTGGTAGACAGCGAAGATGTTGCATTGCTGGAGGCCAGAGATCTGCTATTCGCCAGACTTTTGCAGTATCGAGCATTCAAGGAACTCTCGGCTTGGTTCAACACAGCATTTGAGCTGGAGTCAAAGCGCGTACCTAGAGCAGTTCGTTTAGAAGAGCAATATCGCAATCTCCGACCAGAGTTGAAGTGGGACACTTCGCTGGAGGAATTCCACATGTTAGCGCTGGCTGCATTTACGCCAAAGGAAATTCCGAGTGTTGGACTAACACACCTTCACGCCTCTAAGGTATCTATTCGTGAACAAGTTGGAATTATTGTCGATCGCCTTCGTTCAGCCAAGACGCTAACTTTCTTACAACTGATTGCGGATACCAAGGAACGAGCAGAATTTGTCGCCAGATTCCTGGGAATTCTTGAACTGTATAGAATTGGGGCAATTGGTGTACTCCAGCCCACGCCGTTTGGCGAGATTACTTTGAGCTGGGAAGCAGAAGCGTTTGACTTCCACCAACTCGATGGATTAGGTGTTGATTATGAGCAGTGATTTAGCACTGCGCGGTGCGCTTGAGGCAATTCTTACAATTGCTGAAACTCCGCTTTCGATGGTTACTCTGGCGGGTGCACTTGAGGCACCAATCAATGACGTCAAGCGCGAGCTCGAAGCTTTGAGAGAAGAATACGATCAAGCGCATGAGGGCTTGGGCCGAGGTTTTGAACTCAGAGAAGTCGGTGGAGGTTGGAGATTTTACGTGCGACAATCCCACGATTGGGGAGTACGACAACTAGTTGCTAATGAAAATCCTGCCAAGCTATCGCAGGCTGCGTTGGAGACTTTAGCCGTGATTGCCTATCGCCAACCCATCTCGCGCGGTGAAATATCGTCAATTCGTGGAGTGAACGTAGACTCCGTCGTTCGAACACTTTTATCGCGCGGGCTGGTAACCGAGTTATACACAGACAACGAGACCGGTTCAGTAATGTTCGGCACTTCGGAAACCTTGCTGGAGAACTTAGGCATCAATTCACTTTCTGAACTGCCGCCGGTAAGCCCGCACCTGCCAAACCAGGATCAGCTTGACTAACGAAGAAATTCGGCTCCAAAAAGCTCTATCTATCGCAGGGATTGCCTCGCGTCGTAAGGCAGAGGAAATGATGTTGGCTGGGAGAGTCAAGGTAAATGGCAAGGTAATCCGAGAGCTCGGTAGTCGCATTGACCCAACCAAAGACTCTGTAATGGTGGATGGACGACCAGTACAACTCGATCCAGAACGTGTTTACTTGGCCTTCCATAAACCAAAAAACATCATCTCGACCATGAGCGACGAATTTGGTCGTCCATGCCTGGCAGACTTTTTTCAAGGATTTGATCGGGTATTCAATGTTGGTCGCCTTGATGCTGACACGTCCGGGCTAATTTTGATGACAAATGATGGAGAATTGGCTAATCAATTAGCCCATCCAAGTTTCGGGGTGGAGAAGCTTTATGTTGCAAAAGTTCAGGGGAGAATTCAAAGAGCCGAACTTCAGCAGCTGATAGATGGGGTCGAGCTCGAAGATGGCCTTCAAAAGGCCGATCGGGCTCATCTGCTGGATCAAAACGCGATTGAGTCACTTGTCGAAATAGTCCTGCATAGCGGCAAAAACCGGATTGTTCGAAGAATGCTGGACGCAGTAGGCCACCCCGTTATTGAGCTCACCCGTAAGAGCTTTGGCCCTTTGCGACTTGGAAACCTCAAACCCGGACAGTACCGCGAGCTGAGTAAACTTGAAGTGAGCTCATTATTGAGCGCCGCCAGCAAGCCGCAGAATTGAGATAAGCATCATGGCCGTTCGTGCAATCAGAGGAGCAATCCAGCTGGATACTGACGAGCGCACCCACCTCTTAAAATCCACTGCAGAACTCGTAACTAAAGTCATGCATGAAAACCAATTGGAAACAGGCGACCTAATTTCAATCTGGTTTACAGCAACCCCAGATGTCGTTAGCGAGTTTCCAGCACTAGCGGCCAGAGAGTTGGGACTTGGCGATGTTCCTTTGATGTGCTCAGTTGAGATGAATGTAACTGGCGCTTTACCTCGGGTAATTCGTCTTATGATGCACGCTGAAACAAATAAGCCTCGAAGCGCTATAACACATGTTTATTTGCGCGGTGCACAGGCTCTGAGGACTGATCTAGCACAGTGAAAGCCGACGCAATCAAGATTGTCGGGACTGGTTTAATTGGAACTAGCCTCGGTCTTTCGCTTGCCCGATCTGGGATTATGGCGGGACTTAGCGATACTTCAAGGGCAAATCTGACCTTAGCGATTGAGTACGGTGCCGGCGAGGAATTTTTCGGGGAACCTGACCTGGTTGTCGTTTGTGTTCCACCAGCTGTCACCGCAGCCGTGGTAGCTGAGGAATTGTCTAAACACCCCAGGGCCGTCGTGACAGACACAGCTAGCGTCAAGTCAGAAATCCAAGCTGAAATTCGAGAGTTGGCTGGGGCTGAATTCGCACGCTACATTGGCTCTCACCCCATGGCTGGCAGAGAAAAAGGCGGTCCGGGTAGTGCGCGTGCGGATCTGTTTTTTGCTCGCCCCTGGATTATCACTCCTACTGACAAATCTTCTGCGTCAGCGATTGATCTAGTGAAAGATCTCGCATTACAAATTGGCTCTTTACCAATTGAAATGACCGCCACCCAGCACGATCGCGCTGTTGCCTTGGTGTCTCACCTACCTCAGCTAGTTTCCTCGCTGTTGGCAGCCAGGCTCATCGACGGTGAAGATAGCGAGCTCAACCTAACCGGCCAAGGGCTTCGCGACACCTCAAGAATTGCGGCGAGCGACCCGAATTTATGGCTTCAAATTCTCTCGCAGAACGCATCTGCGATTAGCCCTTTGATTAGCAAACTAAGAGCCGATTTAGAGCTGATCGAAAGAGCCTTCAACAATCTTTCTGAGAGCGAGTCGCCTACCAGGATTCGTTCTTTGTTGGAGCGCGGTAATGCTGGAATCGCTCGAATCCCGGGTAAACATGGTGGCAAGTTAGTTAATTACCACCAGCTGACGATAGTTATTGATGACAGCCCTGGTGCCCTCGCAGCTCTTCTGGCTTTCATCGGCGAGATTGGCGTAAACATTGAGGATCTAAAGCTTGAACATTCGCCTGGTGCTCCGATTGGACTGGTAGAGATTCAAGTCGATCCCCATTCTGCGGAACAGCTTTCCAAGCAACTAATCGAAAATGGCTGGCGGATTGTCTGATGACCAAATTTGTAGTTGCGGTCGATGGGCCGGCTGGGTCGGGTAAGTCCAGTGTGTGCAGAGAGGCTGCTCGTCGGCTTGGCTTTGGCTATTTAGATACCGGGGCTGGTTACCGAGCCATGGCTATAAAAGTTGACCAGAATGGAAGCATTGAGGCTGCGCTCGAAAGCTTTGATTATGAGATTTCTTTGGACCCTGAGCGGGAAATGATCAATTTGTCAGGCAAAGATGTATCCGCCGAAATCAGGAGCCCAAGGGTGGCCGCCCTAGTCCGCGGAGTTGCCACCGACCCTAGAGTTCGGCAATTACAGAAGACTGATGCACGGGCAAGAATCGAAAAATGCGATCTGCCGGGCATCATCGTAGAGGGCAGAGACATCACAACTGTTGTGGCCCCCACTGCCCAGGTCCGAATTCTGCTTACAGCCTCCGAAGAAGTTCGCCTTCAACGGAGGGAAAAGGACCAGACTGAGGCGATTGAGAATTTACTGGCTCGCGACAGCTCCGACTCGACTGTCGCAGAATTCATGAAACCCTCCGCTGGGGTCTTCTTGCTGGACACCACCGACTTGAATCTTGAACAGAGCGTTCAGGCGATGTTAAAACAGATCAGGGCGGTGCAGAGTGTCTGAAAATGATGACCTGATACCGCAGCTCAAGGAAGAACTCACCGAGTTTGAACTCGAGCCTGATGATTTAGAGCTGCTGGAAATAGAGCTGGGTGAAAGTGAGCCGGGAACTTACATCCCATCACCACCAGTTTTGGCGGTGGTTGGAAGACCAAATGTAGGTAAGTCAGCTCTGGTCAATCGCATACTTGGCCGTCGCGAGGCGGTTGTGCAAGATGAGCCAGGAATCACGAGAGACCGAGTGTCCTACAAGGCCGAGTGGAATGGACGCCCCTTCACCTTAGTTGATACCGGTGGTTGGGAAATTTCTGCTCAAGGCTTGAATTTATCGGTCGCGCAGCAAGCCGAAGTCGCTGTTGACTTAGCAGATGCAGTTTTGTTCGTTGTAGATGCGATGGTTGGTGCAACACAATCCGATGAAGAAGTCGTTCGTATGCTTCGATCCAGCGGTAAGCCTGTTCTCCTGGTAGCAAACAAAATTGACGATGCACATCAAGAGCCAGAAGTTGCCGGGCTGTGGTCTTTGGGATTGGGCGAACCAAATGCAGTCTCCGCCTTGCACGGCAGGGGAGTGGCTGACCTACTCGACAAAGCGCTTAGCATCCTTCCAAAAACTTCGAAGGTCGCTGGGGATGAATACGTTGGACCAAGAAGAGTTGCTCTGATTGGTCGGCCTAACGTTGGGAAATCTTCACTGCTAAATAAAGCAACTGGTACTACCCGTGCCGTCGTTAGCGACATTGCTGGGACTACTCGAGATCCCGTTGATGAGCAGGTTGAAATAGCTGGAAAAGTTTGGCGCTTTGTTGATACGGCTGGAATTAGAAAAAGGCTCCATCGCCAACAAGGGGCAGACTTTTATTCGGCCCTGCGCACCGCCGCAGCGCTTGAGCGAGCTGAAGTGGCAGTTGTCTTATTTGATGTCACTGAGCCAATCAGCGAAGCCGACATTCGGATTGTTCAACTTGCTCTAGACTCCGGTCGCGCATTGGTTCTCGCTTTCAACAAGTGGGATCAGTTGGATGAAGAGCGAAGAATCTATTTGGAAAAGGAAATTGAAAGAGATTTGGCTCACGTCGATTGGGCTCCGAGAGTCAATATTTCGGCGCTCACCGGAAGGCATCTAGAGAAATTAGTACCGGCTTTAGAGCTCGCTTTGGAGTCATGGGACAAGCGCATTCCAACTGGAAAATTCAATGCCTTTTTGCAGGAGCTTCAAGCGGCAAATCCCCATCCGGTGCGCGGTGGCAAGCAGCCAAGAATTCTTTTTGGTACACAGGCAGCAGCTCGTCCACCGAAATTCGTTGTCTTTTCGTCTGGCTTTTTGGAAGCCGGCTACAGAAGATTCATCATTCGCAAGCTCCGAGAGACTTATGGTTTTGATGGGTCGCCTGTTGAGATTGGTGTCCGTGTAAGGGAACGCAGACAGAGGTGATGCCATTGGCTGACTGTCAATAGCCAATAGACTTCACTCATTGACGGGCTGTAGCGCAGCTTGGTAGCGCACTTGACTGGGGGTCAAGGGGTCGCGGGTTCAAATCCCGCCAGTCCGACCGGAAATCTAAATGTTCCATCTTTGCCTAGATGCTCCAGCGCACTCAAGCCCCTAGACTTGTCTTTTGCTCAAATAACTCTGACGGTAGTGATTTCCCATGGCCTCCAATGAACTGCTTCGCAATGTCGCGATTGTCGCGCACGTAGACCACGGCAAGACCACTCTGGTGGATGCGATGCTTCGTCAAACCGGAGCTTTTTCCGCCCACGCCGCCGTTGGTGAGCGAGTGATGGACTCTGGTGACCTTGAAAAGGAAAAGGGCATCACTATCCTGGCGAAGAATACGACCGTTACCTACTCAGGCCCAAGCGCCGGTGGTAAAGAGATTCGCATCAATGTCATCGATACTCCTGGTCACGCCGACTTTGGCGGGGAGGTTGAACGCGGTTTATCGATGGTGGACGGAGTTGTCCTCTTAGTTGACGCCTCCGAGGGACCCCTGCCGCAAACACGCTTCGTGCTTAGAAAAGCTTTGGAGGCCAAGCTGCCAGTGATCTTGGTAGTTAACAAGACCGACCGTCCAGATGCTCGAATTGATGAGGTTGTCGAGGAGAGCCACGACCTGCTGTTGGGCCTAGCTTCAGATTTGCACGACACCGTACCAGATTTGGATGTCGACTCAATTTTGGAATTGCCAGTTATCTACGCTTCCGGTCGTGCTGGTCGCGCTTCGCTCAGCAAGCCAGCCGACGGCACGTTGCCTGACTCCGAAAACTTGGAACCGCTTTTTGAAACGATTCTCAAGTATGTTCCGGCACCTTCGTTTGAAGAAGGCGCTCCACTTCAGGCGCATGTCACTAATCTCGACGCATCGCCCTTCCTCGGTCGTTTGGCCCTAATTCGAATTTTCAATGGGGAAATCAAGAAGGGTCAGCAGGTTGCCTGGGCTAGACAAGACGGTACAACGCAGCAGGTGAAAATCACTGAACTGCTTGGAACTAAGGCACTGGATCGCTATCCGATTGAGCAGGCGGGACCTGGTGACATCGTTGCCGTTGCTGGAATTGAAGAAATTACCATCGGAGAGTCACTGTGCGATCCGAATGACGTAAGACCACTGCCGCTGATTCAAGTTGATGAGCCAGCAATTTCCATGACTATTGGTATCAACACCTCGCCGATGGCGGGAAGGGTAAAGGGCGCCAAGGTAACAGCTCGGTTGGTAAAAGAGCGATTAGACCGCGAACTAATCGGAAACGTTTCAATCAAGGTTTTGCCAACCAACCGTCCAGATGCCTGGGAGGTCCAGGGTCGCGGCGAGCTGGCACTGGCAATCTTGGTAGAGCAAATGCGACGCGAAGGCTACGAGCTGACGGTGGGCAAACCACAGGTGGTAACGAAAACCATTGAAGGAAAACTGCACGAACCATTTGAAGACCTAACCATCGACACACCAGAGGAATTCTTAGGGGCGGTAACTCAGTTGCTAGCGGCTCGCAAGGGGCGCATGTTGAATCTAATCAACCACGGCACCGGCTGGGTTCGAATGGAATTCAAGGTCCCATCACGTGGCCTGATTGGATTTAGAACAGAGTTTCTCACAACGACCAAAGGCTCCGGTATCGCCAATGCGCTTGCTGCAGGTTACGAGCCATGGGCCGGCGACATTGTCACTAGACAAAACGGATCATTAGTTGCCGACCGTGCCGGCGTCGCGACGCCATTCGCAATGATTGCCCTGCAGGAGCGAGGAATGTTTTTTGTTGAGCCGACCAGTGAGGTTTACGGTGGCATGGTGGTGGGAGAGAATTCTCGGCCAGAGGATATGGAAATCAACATCACCAAGGAAAAGCAGCTGACTAACATGCGTGCAGCATCCGCGGATAGCTTTGTCGGATTGACTCCTCCCAAGAAGCTTTCCTTGGAGGAATGTCTGGAGTTTGCCAGAGAAGATGAATGCGTCGAGGTCACACCAGAAGCTACTCGAATTAGAAAAGTTGAACTGGATCCAAACGTTCGTGCTCGACTAGCTTCTGCTAGAAAACGAAGCGCGGATAACTAGTCCCCAGAAGTTCCATACAGACGGTCACCAGCGTCTCCTAATCCAGGCACGATGTAACCAACTTCATTTAGTTTTTCATCAAGTGCTGCCAGGTGAATGGTGACTGGTTTGCTAGGCCACTTCTCCTCGACGTGACTTCTAACCGCTGCCACACCTTCAGGGGCACCGAGCAGACAGATGCAGGTGGCGGCGGTCGCACCGCGTTCAAATGCATAGTCAAGTGAATCCATCAAAGTGCCACCAGTTGCAAGCATTGGGTCAATTAGAAACACCTCACGATTGTCCAGGCGCTCCGGCAGACGGTTGGCATACGTTATTGGCTGCAAAGTCTCTTCATCGCGCTTAATACCCAAAAACCCCACCTCAGCATCGGGAATTAGCCGGGTGATGCCTCCCAACATTCCCAATCCGGCTCGCAGAATCGGGATTATCAGTGGTGTGGGCTTAGCGAGTTGTTTTCCAACTGTTTTCGTCAGTGGAGTCTCGACCTCTTTATCGACGACCTTTAGATTCTTGGTGGCCTCGAATGTCAATAGCGCTACGAGCTCTTCTACAAGTTGTCGGAATTGAGCACTCGGGGTGTTTTTGTCCCTTAGTAAGGTGACCTTGTGTGAAATAAGTGGGTGGTTCGCGACTACAAGCTCCATGCCCATAACCCTATCGCTGCTAACGGGGCTGGTTTTGGCCTTAGAAGTAGAATTTGGGCATGAAGCTAAGCCAAGAGCTCAAGAGCATTCCCAACATGCTGAGCATTCTGCGGCTTCTCCTGGTGCCGGTATTTTTACTGCTTTTGGTAAATGATCGATTTCTGTGGGCTCTGGCAGTTTTGGCTTTTGCCTCTTTCACAGACTGGCTGGATGGACAGATTGCCAGGCGGTTCAACCAGGTAACCCAGCTGGGAAAACTCCTCGATCCGTCCGCCGACCGGCTATTTATATTGGCAACCTTGATAGGCCTGACCTGGCATCAAATCATTCCTGCTTGGTTTGCTTTGGTGATTGTCCTTCGGGATGTTCTTCTGCTAACCGGGCTTCCGATTTTGCGCAAGCTCGGCTACAAGTCGCTGCCGGTGCACTTTGTAGGCAAGGCTGGCACTTTTGCTTTGCTTTATGCCTTGCCACTTTTGTTGATGGCCGATGTCTGGCTCGCCGCCGCTTGGTTGATTCAGCCACTGGCCTGGGCATTTGCCTGGTGGGGGATAGCGCTCTACTGGCTCTCAGGCTTAATTTACCTGTATCAGCTGCAAACTTTGATTTCGCGTGAAAGGCAAAAATCCTCTAGCATTTAGGTTCTAGGGGAGGCTCAATGTCCAAGGATTTCAGCGGAGAAGACACCGCTAAATTTTCATCCGACATGGTTGCGGGCCAGGCCCCAACACTCTCCCCAGAAGAAGCGTCAGCCCTTGCAGCTCTGCCGGCATCCTCAGCGTTATTGATTGTGCACAGAGGACCGGGTGCGGGTTCTCGCTATCTTCTCGACCAAGATCAAACGATTGCAGGTCGTCACCCAGATGCAGATGTCTTTTTAGATGATGTAACAGTCTCTCGTCGACATGCAAGTTTCGATAGAGCTGGCAACATTTTTACAGTTTCCGATCTGGGTTCAATGAATGGAACTTATGTCGATTCCCAGCGCGTAGATAAGCAAAGACTTATCAACGGCATGGAAATCATGATTGGAAAGTTTCGGCTCACCTTTTATTCATCAGACAAGGATCGTTAAATGGACAATGCAGTCCGCAAGCTTCAAGACCACCGCAAGCTCTACACAATTGGCCAGGTGCTAACTGTTCTAAAACCGGAGTTCGGCGATCTGTCACCCTCTAAACTTCGCTTTCTTGAAGATCAGGGCCTTGTCACTCCGGAGCGTACCGATGCCGGTTACAGAAAGTATTCCGAGACACAAATTGAGCGCCTTCGAATCGTTCTTTCTTTACAGCGGGATCAGTATCTGCCCTTGAAGGTAATCAAGGAGTACCTCGCTGAATTGGATGCTGGAAGAAAGCCTCTCCTACCGAGCAGCAATTCGGTGAGTCTTCGTAAGGGTCAAAGATTTTCAACTGCTCAGCTAAAGAGTGAAACCGGAATATCTGATCTCGCTTTTAAAGAAGCGGCTGAACTTGGTCTGTTTGGTGCACAGCCTCACTCTTCTCACGAAGTGGAGATTGCATTCGCACTGGTTGGGTTGGAGCAATTTGGCATCCAACCTAGGCATCTGCGCGGCCTCAAGGCTGCGGCAGAGCGCGAGGTCGGAATCATCACTGGAGTGACCGAACCAGTTGTTCGCAAAAAAGCTCCAGACTCGGCTGCAAAAGCCGCACACCTCGGACGCGAAATAGCGGAAAGATTTGGCGCAATCAGGGCACATTTAGTGGCTGGCGCAATTGACCAAATCGAAGGTTAGCGACACGCGGGGCAGATGAACCCTAAACCAGTAGTTGAAGGCAAACTTTTATCTCGTCTTAAGAAAAGGAGATGCGTTGGAGATTCAATCACCAACCCTGTTTGACGATGGTGTACCAGCCACTCCGCTGGGCTATCGAGGAACTTCTGCTGCTGCCGCTGCCGGAATTTCCTATCGTCAGCTTGACTACTGGGATCGAACAGGTTTAGTTGTTCCCTCTATCCAGTCAGCTACTGGCTCAGGCTCACAGAGGCTTTACTCCTTCCGCGACATTCTGGTTTTGAAGCTCGTGAAGCGCCTTCTGGACACCGGTGTTTCGCTTCAGCAAATTCGAATTGCGGTAGAGCAGCTAAAGGCTGCTGGAATTGCAGATCTGACTAACACCACCTTGATGAGCGATGGTGCCCGAGTTTACCTCTGCACATCACAAGATGAGGTAATTGACCTTTTGGGTCAAGGACAGGGAGTCTTTGGAATTGCGGTTGGTCGTCTGGTTCGCGAAGTTGAAGCAACACTGATTGATTTTGCAGCAGAAGAAGCGCAAATCCAGGACGAGCTAGCTGCTCGGCGAGCTAGGAAGATTTCCTAGACCACCAACGCTTTTTCTTTGGTTTGATTTCCTGAACCTCGATAATTTCGTCGATGCCGGTTCCGCGAATTGATCTTCCAACGGCTCCAATTTTTTCCTTGTTTCCCGCTGCCTGCTCAAGTTCACTAAGCGCGCCGGCCAACAGCCAGTCAAAGCCTCTGGCTATTTCCGCGGCACCCTCCGCTGGCCAAGAGTGGATTGGCCGAGCAGCGCCGGTCGCTTGCTGGACAGCTGCACGCTCCTCAAAATATGGCATCAAGATTTGCTCGCCAAAAAGCTCTTTCAGTTCCTTGATCCGGTAATCATGTTCGTGCGACTGTGGACGGAAACGGTTCACTACCACCCCTAGAAGCTGAAGCCTGGGGGATAGCTTGGCCGAGATTTCCTGAATGGCTTTGCGAGCTCGGTCTGCTGCTATCACGGAATAGAGAGCAGGTTCAGTGACCAAGATCACCCGGTCCGATGCCACCCAAGCTGTGCGTGTGAGCGCATTTATTGATGGCGGCGTGTCAATGATTACCAGGTCGTAGTCATCCTCGATGCGCACCAATATCTCTTCCAGTTTCCAAACATCGTTTACCGATGGTGCTGGATTATCAAGCAGAAGGGATCTCGGGGAGCCAACCAATACGTCCATTTTGCTGTCGCGAAACCAGGCTGAAGGCACGATGGCTCTTCGAAGGGTGGCAACCTTGCCTGTCTGCAATACCTCGGCTACTGAGAACCCCTGATCGGAGGGAGCCGCCAAGCCACTGGTGGCATCACACTGCGGATCAAGGTCAATCACCAATGTGTTTAGCCCACGATTTAGCGCCGCTGAGGCAAGTCCAAGGGCTACAGTGGTCTTACCCACCCCACCCTTTAGGGAACTGACGCTCAGCACATGCATTGCAATAGGCTACCTTTTTATCTGTTGCTAGTCAGCCAGCCAGTGCCAGTTTCAGCGGAGAAGCATGTTTAGAAAGATTCTCGTCGCCAACCGAGGCGAAATCGCCGTTCGGGCATTCCGTGCTGCCTATGAGCTTGGCTATCAGACAGTGGCCGTCTACCCCTATGAGGATCGCAACTCGATTCATCGTCAAAAAGCTGACGAGGCCTATCAGATAGAAGCTGACGGATCACCAATCCGAGCCTATTTGAGCGTGTCGGAAATTATTCGCGTAGCCAAAGAGTGCGGAGCCGATGCAATCTATCCAGGCTATGGCTTTTTGAGCGAAAATCCTGATTTGGCTAGGGCCGCTAAAGAAAACAACATTGTTTTCGTTGGTCCTGCTGCAGAAGTTTTGGAGTTGGCAGGTGACAAGGTCAACGCGAAATTAGCAGCAGTTAGAGCTGGCGTCCCCGTCTTGAATTCCACTGAATCTTCAAGTGATCCCAAGCGTTTGATCACGCAGGCTAAGTCGATTGGATTTCCTCTTTATGTTAAAGCAGTTGCTGGTGGTGGCGGACGAGGCATGCGAAAGGTTGACCGAGCTGAAGATTTGCCGGGTTCATTAGAACAGGCAATGAAGGAGGCCAGCGGAGCTTTCGGTGATCCAAGAGTATTTCTCGAACAGGCTGTGATCAGACCTCGACACATCGAGGTTCAGATTCTTGCTGACAATCACGGCAATGTTATGCATCTTTTCGAGCGAGATTGCTCCATTCAGCGGCGCAACCAAAAGGTTATTGAGATTGCTCCTGCACCAAAACTCGATCAAAAACTCAGAGAGCAACTTTTCAAGGATGCCATTGCATTCGCGAAAGAAATTGGCTATCAAAATGCTGGAACAGTCGAATTCCTGATAGAAACTCAAGGACCGAATACTGGCAAGCATGTCTTTATTGAGATGAACCCACGAATTCAGGTTGAGCACACCGTCACAGAAGAAATTACAGATGTCGACTTAGTGCAGTCCCAACTTCGCATCGCGCAGGGTGAGTCACTGACTGACTTGGGGCTAAAACAGGACGAGCTATCACCACACGGTTTTGCCATTCAGTGTCGAATCACCACCGAGGATCCAGCAGCTGGTTTCAGACCGGATACTGGCATGATTACCACTTACCGATCGCCCGGTGGAGCAGGAATTCGATTAGACGGCGGCACTGTTACGACCGGCGCTGAGGTTTCCCCACACTTTGACTCAATGCTCGTTAAATTGATTGCCCGGGGTAGAAACTTTCCTGCCGCGGTTCAGCGCACCCGCCGCGCACTGGCTGAATTCCGAATTCGCGGTGTTGCCACAAACATAAATTTCCTGCAGGCCGTGGTTGAAGATCCAACATTTGCCAGCGGAGACCTCTCTACCCATTTCATCGATGAGCGTCCAGAGCTGATGAAAGCCAGAGTTTCTCAGGACCGTGGAACGAAGGTCTTGCAGTGGCTGGCAGAGGTAACAGTCAATCGACCTTTCGGTGAGCGCGGAGACAAGCCAAATCCAGAGCTCAAACTTCCGCAGGTCGACTTAGCCGAGACTCCAGCGCCGGGCACAAAGCAATTGTTGACTGAGCTTGGTCCCGAAAAATTTTCCGCCTGGCTTCGCGATCAGAAGCGGGTTTTGGTAACAGACACAACCTTCCGCGATGCTCACCAGTCTTTATTGGCAACCAGAGTCCGCAGTAAAGATTTGGTAGCGGTCGTTCCGCACGTCTCTCGCCTAACACCGCAGCTGCTATCGATTGAAGCTTGGGGAGGTGCCACCTACGATGTCGCCCTTAGATTCCTGGGGGAGGACCCCTGGGATCGTCTGGCCTCAATCAGGCAGGAGTTACCAAACATTGCGATTCAGATGCTGCTCAGGGGTCGCAACACGGTTGGCTACACTCCCTACCCAACTGAGGTGACAGACGCGTTCGTCGCCGAAGCAGCTGCCACTGGAATTGATATTTTCCGAATTTTTGACGCCCTCAATGACGTGAATCAAATGACTCCGGCAATCAAGGCAGTTCGAGAAAAGACTTCGGCAATTGCGGAAGTTGGCATCACCTATACAGCGGATTTATTGGACCCCAATGAAAAGCTCTACACCCTTGACTACTACCTAAAGCTGGCGGAGAAAATGGTGGCAGCTGGGGCTCACATTCTCGCCATCAAGGACATGGCAGGACTGCTAAGACCAACGGCAGCCAAGAAACTGGTGACTGCGCTTCGAGAGCGCTTTGACCTTCCCGTGCATCTGCACACCCACGATACCGCTGGTGGTCAGATGGCCACTTTGTTGGCGGCCGTGGATGCCGGTGTAGATGCAGTGGATGTTGCGAGTGCCCCAATGGCGGGGACAACTTCGCAGCCATCGATGTCAGCATTAGTGGCAGCGCTAGCTAATACTGAGCGCGATACTGGCATTGATCTTGACGCTGTTTGCCAACTAGAACCATATTGGGAAGCCGTAAGACGGGTATACGCACCATTCGAGTCTGGTCTGCCAGGTCCAACGGGCAGAGTGTATGAGCACGAAATTCCTGGAGGGCAACTTTCCAACCTGCGACAACAGGCCATAGCACTTGGGTTGGGTGACCGCTTTGAATTGGTCGAGAAAATGTATGCAGCGGCTAACTTAATTCTTGGCAGACCACCCAAGGTGACGCCCAGTTCAAAGGTGGTTGGAGATTTGGCACTTCACTTGGTTGCTGTCGGCGCTGACCCCAAAGACTTTGAAGAAAATCCAGACAAGTACGACATACCTGACTCGGTAGTGGGATTCATGGCTGGTGAGTTGGGTGATCTTCCTGGTGGGTGGCCAGAGCCATTCAGAAGCAAGGTGCTGAAGGGTCGAAAGATAGACATCAGCATCAAACCAGTGAGCGACGAGGACAAAAAGATTCTCAGTGGAGCGGACTCGGCAGCACGCAGGACAAAACTCAATCAACTACTTTTCCCTGCACCACAAAGAGAGTTTGAGAAAGTTAGGGCCAATTACGGCAATCTTGACAGCGTCGATACCGTGGATTACCTGTATGGTCTGGATTCAGAGAATGAACATGTAGTCGAATTGCGCAAAGGATTGCAGCTGTTGGTTGGTCTTGAGGCAATCAGCGAACCAGACAGCAAGGGTTTCCGCACCGTGATGACGAAACTAAATGGCCAACTGCGTCCGGTTACCGTGCGAGACCGCAAAATTACAGTTGTTGAAGCTTCGGCCGAAAAAGCCGATGCGACCAAACCAGGCCACGCTGCCGCGCCTTTTACAGGCGTTGTTACCCCCAAAGTTTCAGTTGGGGATCATGTGGAAATAGGCCAACCAATCGCCTCAATTGAGGCAATGAAGATGGAAGCGACGATTGCTGCCCCAATTGGTGGCAAGATTGTAAGGCTGGGAATTGCTGGCCCAACTCCGGTTGAGGGTGGCGATTTGATAGCGGTTATTGAATAGAGGAACATGTCGCAATCGCAGGACGATTACTCATCTGGTGAGAAGACCAACTTCGCGGATCTCGAGCTGGACCCACAGCCAACTGAACTAAATCAGTTGGTCTCCCAAACCGAGGCCGTGCCGGTTAGCCCAAACATCTTCGAAGAGGCTGAACCAGCCAGCATGCTCACTGCCGATCGACTCCTAAAGGACGAGGCTCGTCCACTGGTTCTTCCAGAGACCTTTTGGCGAAGATTTATTTACCGACTTACTTTTGGAAAAATTAATCCAGGCGACAACAAGAAAGTTAGAGCCCGCAGAGCACTTGATGCCCGGATCATGGCTGATCTACGAGGCGAGACGAAGTTTGTTCCAGTTCTCACTCGAAAGGGCGGGGTTGGTAAGACCACCATCACCACGTTGATTGGAATGGCTATGGCCTTGGTTCGAGAGGATCGCGTTTTGGCCATTGATGCTAATCCAGATCGAGGAACGTTGGCAGAGCGGGTTGAGCAGAAAAGCGACCGCACAGTCAGAGATGTCGTCCGTCGCGCTGGTGGAATCAATAGCTTCACCGTATTTAGTGATTTTGTTTCTCGAGACCGCACCCGTTTGGATGTTTTGGCGTCCGATACAGATCCCATGTTGTCTGAGGCTTTCAATGAAGGCGACTACAACGTAGTTGCTGACATCGCATCTCGCTACTACAGCGTTTGTTTGACGGACTGCGGAACCGGCATCGTCCACAGCGTGATGAGGGCGATTCTGCTTCGCGCAAACGGCCTGGTGGTGGTTTCCGGCGGGAGCATTGATGAGGCAAAGTTGGCCAGCGAAACCCTTACTTGGCTCGAATCCAATGGCTTTGGTGATTTGGTAAAAAACTCAGTGGTAGCGCTCAACACCGCCACCTACGGAACACAGCTCGTCAAGCTGGACGAGATTGAGAATCACTTCAAGACACGTGTCAGGGCAGTCGTAAGAGTTCCTTACGACCCGATGTTGGCAGCGGGTGCCGCGGTGCAATTTGACAAGCTTCATCCAGCAACCAAGCAAGCTGCCCGTGATTTGGCCGCACTAGTTGTTGATGGTTTGGTGGCTTGAGCGTCAGAGAAATCCGTCTCTTCGGAGATCCGATTCTAAAAACTGAGTGTGACTCAGTGTCTGACCTAACCAAGGTTACAGACCTTGTCCAAGACCTCATCGATACAACCAGTCAGCCTGGTCGAGCTGGTGTGGCCGCAAATCAAATCGGTGTAGGCCTGGCAGTTTTTTCCTACTTTGTTGACGGCAAAGCTGGATATCTAATTAATCCTGAAATTCTTGAACTTTCCGGTGAATTGGTTGAGTTGGAGGAGGGATGCTTATCACTTCCTGGACTTTGGCATAAGACCCCCCGTCATCAAATTGCGAAGATACGCGGCCAGCAATTAGATGGCTCGGAATTGGAGATAACTGGGGAGGGTTTGCTGGCGCAGGTGTTTCAACATGAAGTCGATCACCTAAAGGGAATTGTTTACATTGAAAAGCTAAACCCTGAGGAGCGAAAGCTAGCGCTTCGCTCGCTCAGGGAGCAGCCTTGGTTTAGGCGTTAGCGTAAATACGGTCTACGTGAATAGAGAAGTCTTTCAAAACCTGCGAACGCTTGATCTTTAGCGATGGGGTCAGGTGACCCGAAGCCTCGGTTAGCTCAACGTCCAGAATTTCAAACTTTTTGATTTGCTCTGCGTTTGAGAACTTGGCGTTTACTTCATCCACTGCCTTTTGAATTTCAGCCCTAATGGTTGGGTGTTTAGTGGCTTCGGCGAGCGTGAGGGTCTCTGTGATTCCATTCTGCGAGCACCAAACTGGCACCATTTCAGGGTCAAGCGAAATCAGTGCACCAATAAATGGCTTGGCATCACCGATTACTACCACTTGACCAATTAGTGGATGCGCACGCAGCGGGTCTTCAATTGGAGCAGGGGCAACATTCTTGCCACCGGCTGTAACGAGAATCTCTTTTTTGCGACCGGTGATGGTTAGGAAACCATCTTCATCCAGCTCACCAATGTCACCGCTTCTAAACCAGTCTTCAACAAAGGCTTCTCTGGTGGCAGCTTCGTTTCTCCAATAGCCACGCATAATGTTGATTCCGCGCAGCCAGATTTCCCCATCCGGAGCAATTTTGATTCCAGTTCCAGGCAGGGCGCGACCGACTTTTCCAATTTTCTGCCAGCTAACTCTTCCAATCACAGCGGCAGCGGCCGTTTCCGTGAGTCCGTATCCCTCCAATACAACTAGACCAATTCCTCGGAAGAAGTGGCCAAGTCTTTCACCCAGTGGCGCACCACCGGAGATGGCGTACTTAACCTTTCCTCCCATGGCCGCACGCAATTTGCCATAAACCAACTTGTCAAACACTTTGTGTTTGAGCTTGACGGAAAGAGAAGGACCCTTGGGGTCATCAAGTCCGCGTGAGTAATCGATTGCGGCTTGTGCGGCAGCGCGGAAAATCTTCCCCTTACCACCGGCTTCCGCCTTTAGCTCCGCGTTGTTATATACCTTTTCAAATACGCGCGGTACGGCTAGCAGGAAGGTCGGTTGGAAGACGGGGAGCTCTGCTGCCACCAACTTGGTGTCTGGTAAATGACCAACCCTGATTCCAGCGTAGATGCAAATCACAGCTACATAGCGCCCCAGAATGTGTGCCAGTGGCACAAAGATAAGGGAGTGCTGATATTCGTTTGCAATTTCCGGAATCTCGGCAGCCGCATTTCTGCAGTGATCGACAAAGCTCTTATGAGTTAGCTCACAGCCCTTTGGATTGCCGGTTGTGCCAGAGGTATAGACGATGGTGGCAAGGTCTTTGGCCTCAGCATTTGATCGCGCGCTCTCTAAGTCAGCATCGGAGACTTTTTCGCCGAGCTGGTGCAAATCTGAAAAGTCTTTTGAGTCAATCCGCCAGACTTTGCTCAGCCTTGGGCACTTGGATCGTACCTTTTCAACACGCTGAAGATGCTCGTCGTTTTCAATAAATACTGCGACTGAATCTGAGTCTGAAAGAATCCATTCAATTTGCTCTGGTGATGAGGTTTCGTAAATTGGAACCACAACACCACCGGCAAACCAAACAGCAAAATCAATCATTGTCCACTCGTAGCGGGTTCGCGACATCAGGCCAACCGCATCGCCAGGCTTTATACCGGCTGCAATAAGACCCTTGGCCAGGCTCCTGACCTCTGCTAGAAATTCTCCGGAGGTTATGTTTCGCCAGCTACCATCTGGATTCTTGCGGCTGAAAAGAGCGTGATTTGGATTCTTGTTCACCCGCTCAAGCAAAATGTTCGTTACATTTTCGCGGGGGCTAGATTCCACCCGCAGTGGCACATCGTAAAACTCCATTGTTTCCTCCCTTTGAGGTGACTAAAACTTTATTGGTAAAAACCCCCTGAAGGGCAATTTCACTGAATTGTTAAGGCCATTTTTCGCCATTTTCTCCACAGGGCCTAATATTTGTGTTTTCAAGCCAATTTCGGGAAAGGCACCATCTTGCTAAGCCTTGGGGTCGACATTGGTGGTACAAAAATCCTGGCCGGGGCGGTTAGCCCTACCGGCGAAGTGGTCGCTGAGCATCGGGTGCCATCGCCCGCCCAAAACCCCGAGGAAATGACGGCAACCGTCGCCAACCTTATCGACAAGGTCATCAACGAGGTTGGCGAGGTCGTTGCAATAGGTGTAGCAGCTGCTGGATTTATCAACTTGGACAGATCGAAAGTCCTCTACGCTCCAAATCTAAATTGGCGCAATGAACCACTGCAGCAAAAAATCAGTGACCGCGTCGGTCGAAGTGTTGTAATAGAAAACGATGCAAATGCGGCCGGCTGGGCAGAGTTTCGGTTTGGTGCTGCAAAGGAATTCAATTCCATGGCCATGCTGACCCTGGGCACTGGGGTCGGTGGCGCTGTCGTGGATGGCGGAAAGTTAATGAGAGGCGGTTATGGGATTGCCGGAGAGCTCGGTCATATAACCGTGGTGAGAGATGGATTACTCTGTGGCTGTGGTCGTCGCGGTTGCGTTGAGCAGTATGCCTCAGGCACTGCACTGCTTCGAACGGCAAATGAACTTGCTGATTCAAGTGATCCATTAGGCGCCCGCCTTCGCGAGCTGCGCGACAAGGCCGGCCAGCTATCTGGAAATGAGGCCTATCAAGCAGTATCTGAGCAGGACCCCGGTGCGCTGAAGTTGGTCGACTTGGCAGTTCAGCACCTCGCCTGTGCAATGGGAAGCATTGTTGCCACTTTAGATCCGGAAGTATTTGTAATTGGTGGTGGTCTTTCAGAGCTGGGGGAGACGCTACTCGAGCCATTGAGAAATGAACTTGCAGAACAACTTCCCGCCAACGGATTCAGACCGCAGGCAAAGGTCGTTAGGGCTAAGTTTTCCAATCAGGCAGGCCTAATTGGCGCGGCGGAATTAGCTCGCGAAACAGCGGGTAAACTCTAAAGCCTGGAGGAACATGACCTATCTGATTCTTAAGAACATCGTGCTAGGGCCGATTCTTAATCTTCTGTTCCGACCATGGGTTCGAGGAAGTGAAAATGTTCCCAGAAAAGGTGGAGCAGTTTTAGCCTCCAACCATCTATCTTTTGTTGACTCAATTTTCTTACCTCTCAAGGTGAAAAGACCGGTCACATTTCTTGCAAAGAGCGACTATTTCACCGGTCGAGGATTAAAGGGGGCTGTTATTCGTTGGTTTTTCAAATCAACCGGCCAATTGCCCATTGATAGAAGTGGTGGAAAAGCCTCGGAAGATTCACTCAATACTGGCTTGGGTGTGCTCGAGCGACAGCTGCTGCTGGGCATCTACCCCGAGGGCACTCGATCACCAGATGGAAAGCTCTATCGAGGCCGCACTGGGATCGCGAGGATGATTTTGGAGGCACAGGTTCCAGTTGTGCCGGTAGCGATGATTGACACTGACAAAGTGCAACCCTTGGGGGCTAAGTACCCAAAGATTCACCGTGTGGGGGTCAAATTTGGGCAGGAGCTGGATTTCTCTCGCTTTGCTGGCATGGAGGGTGAGCGCGTCGTGCTCCGAGCAGTGACCGATCAAATCATTTATCGCATTAAGGAACTTTCTGGGCAAAGATATGAAGATGTCTATGCATCAACAATCAGAAACCGCATGGCAAGGCAAGAGGACTAAGAGGTAATGGTGCAGGACTTTGGTTTAGATAACTTTCGCAACTTGGAAGCGAAGCAACAGCCCACCTGGCCCGATCCAGCTGAGCTTGCCAATGTAAGCGCTGAACTTGCAAAACTTCCCCCATTGGTGTTCGCGGGCGAGGTGGATACACTTCGTAATCGATTAGCTCAGGCAGCAGATGGCAAAGCTTTCCTCTTGCAAGGTGGCGACTGTGCGGAAACGTTCGTCGATGCAACTGCTGATCGCATTCGCAATCGAATTAAGACTGTTTTGCAGATGGCTGTTGTTTTGATGTACGGCTCATCACTCCCAGTAATAAAGATGGGGCGCATGGCAGGCCAGTTTGCCAAGCCTAGATCGAGTGATACCGAGACTCGAGGAGATGTAACACTGCTGGCTTATCGCGGCGATGCGGTCAACGGTTACGAATTTACTGAGGAGTCTCGCAGACACGATCCCAAGAGGCTGTTGCAGGCTTATCACACCTCGGCTAGCACATTGAATCTCATTCGCGCGTTTACAACGGGAGGCTTTGCGGATTTGCGCGAGGTCCACGCTTGGAATAGAGGATTCACTGACAATCCCGCCAATAAAAAGTATGAAACCATCGCTGGCGACATTGATCGTGCCATGCGATTTATGGAAGCTTGCGGAGTTGATTCAGCGGAACTTAGAGCTACCGAGTTTTTCGTTTCACACGAGGGTTTGTTGTTTGACTACGAACGACCACTTACTCGAATTGACTCCAGAACCTCAACGCCATATGTCACAAGTGGGCATTTCATTTGGATTGGTGAACGGACCAGACAGCTTGATGGTGCGCACGTTGACTTTTTCTCCAGGGTACGCAACCCCATCGGCATCAAGCTAGGGCCAACCACGACCAAGGAGCAGGTTCTTAAATTAATTGACAAACTGGATCCAAATCGCGAACCGGGACGACTCACGTTGATTAGCCGCATGGGAGCTGGCAAGATTCGCGAGGCGTTGCCACCGTTGGTTGAAGCAGTTCGAGATGCTGGAGCCAAGCCACTGTGGATTACGGACCCAATGCACGGCAACGGCATTACTACTAAAAATGGCTACAAGTCCAGACGTTTTGACGACGTCATGGACGAGGTTATGGGCTTTTTCGAAGTTCACCGAGCAACTGGAACCCACCCGGGAGGTCTGCACGTTGAGCTGACCGGTGATGATGTGGCGGAATGCCTTGGTGGATCTGAGCAGATTGATGAAAGCACCCTTGAGCAAAGGTACGAGTCTGTTTGTGATCCTCGACTAAACCATATGCAGTCGTTGGAGCTAGCATTCTTAGTAGCAGAACAATTGGTTCAAACCACCAGGAGAACAGGTGATAACTGACCGGGTAAAGTCTTGGGTTACTCTCGAGGAAGCAGCCCAGCAGCTTTCGGTAAGTCCCTCTAAGGTAAAGCGTTATCTTGAAGAACACATTTTGTTTGCGGTGAAAATTGACAAGCAACTAATGATTCCAGCAGAAATAATTGTCGGTAACGAACCGCTCAGCAGCATTCGCGGAACTATGCTGCAGCTGTTGGATTTAGGACTAACTGAGCCCGAAGCCATTGAGTGGCTGTATCAAGAAAATGATTCCCTGGGAGAAACGCCCATGTCAGCCTTGCTGAAGGGTCACAAGGCCCCGGTCCGACGTGCTGCTCAGGCGCTGGGCTAAGCCTGTCGATTAATAACTTTTTCAGTTAGATGACTCAGCATCTTGCGAGCCTGTGCAGTAACTTCTAACCCAGCCAGTGCTTCGATGGCGCGATCCGAGTGCTCTTCAATGAGTCGCTCGGTTTTTGAAAGTGCACCCGATTCCGTGATTGTTGTTCGCATGAAATCTAGTTGCTCCTGTTCGATTTCACCTGCCATTAGTAGCTCATTAAAAATCTTTGAAACACTTGCTGGCACACTTTCAAGTGTGAAGCCGACCAAGACCGTTCGTTTGCCTTCTCTTAAGTCATCCCCGGCTGGTTTTCCAGTAACCGAGGGATCCCCAAAAACTCCTAGAACGTCGTCACGAAGTTGAAAAGCCAGACCCAATGGAATTCCAAATTGGCTCAATGCTGAGAGTGTGTCGTCAGTAGCTCCACTTAGTGCGGCTCCGATGAGCAGCGGTGCCTCAAGAGAGTATTTTGCAGTCTTGTAAAGCATCACTCGATTTGCGATAGCGACTGCCTCCGAAGGGTTACGAGTCGGCGCGGCATTTTCTTCCAAGACATCCAGATATTGCCCAGCCATTACCTCAAAACGCATTTGAGAAAATTGCTTTCTACAATTGGCTTCGTGAACAGGATCGACGTCTCTCAGGGCTGAGCCAAACAGTTCTGAGCTCCAGGCCAGAAGTAAATCTCCAGTCAGCACAGAACCAGCAACGCCAAACCTGGTGGCAGATCCGGAATAGCCGTGCGCCTCGTGCAGCGCTTCAAAACGCTTGTGAATTGCTGGCTGCCCGCGCCGGGTGTCTGATTGGTCCAGTAGGTCATCGTGGACCAGTGCTGCGGCGTGAAACATTTCAAGGGCGGCTGCGACCCCAACGATGGGGGAGCTGAGCTCCAAGTCTGCCTCGGTTACCTCACCGGGTTGGTAACCTGCCCAGCTCCAAAAGCAAAACAGGGCTCGAAACCGCTTGCCTCCAGCCAACATGGCCTGGGTATAGTCGATAATTGGGGCCAAATCAGGGGATATTTCTGCTAACTGGGAACGTTTTTCCTCGCAGAATTCATCTAGCCTCTGCTGGACGAGTTTTAGCAGAAAATCTTGAGGCATACGGGATAGCCTAGCGACCTAATTTTGTTTACAATCAGTGAAAGGAGGACCAATGGCACTATCTGAGCACGAGCAGCGCCTGCTTGAAGAGATGGAGCGCAACCTCCTGAAAGAGGACGCAGCCCTAGCAGGCAAGGCCAGTCAGCTTGGCTCGACCAACCGCAGCGCCGGCAAGCTGGTGGCGGGCGTGCTGACCATGTTGATCGGTCTGGGACTATTGATTTTTGCGGTGATGATCCAATTTGCGCTGTTTGGCGTGGTGGCCTTTGTTGTGATGGTTATGGGACTCGTCATCGCCAGTGCCAACTTCCAGTTGCCTACCCTGCCCCAGCCCAATCAGCGCCGTTCTGGCAGCTTCTTCGAGGACCGCTGGAACCAGCGCTTCAACGGCGAATAAACCCTAGTTTTAGGACCTAAACCCCCGAGAAATCGGGGGTTTTTTCTATATCAAAATGTGACCTAAATCTCTTAAAAAATGTAGCAAAGTGGGGCAAAGTGGAGTAAAGTGGAGGAAGTAGGGAAGGGGAGGGCCGCAATGCTGCTTGGCACACATAGCCCCCGGTTGGACGACAAAGGTCGCCTGATACTTCCTGCTAAATTTCGCGATGACCTAGCCGAAGGGGTTGTAATCACCCGCGGTCAAGAGCGATGCCTTTATGTCTTTTCAAAGCGTGAATTTGCTGGTGTCCATGAAAAAATCCGGCAAGCTCCAGTCACCTCAGAGGAGGCTCGCAAGTATTTGCGAGTCTTCCTCTCTGGTGCAACCGATGAAATCCCTGACAAGCAGGGAAGGGTTTTGTTGCCGCAGATTCTGCGGGAGTATGCAGGGCTTAACAAGGAGCTCACGATTATTGGCGTGGGAGCTCGTGCAGAGATTTGGGATGCCACCAGCTGGCAAAAGTACCTAGCAAGCAATGAGGAGAAATTCGCCACTCAAGCGGAGGAGGTGATTCCGGGTCTGTTCTGACCCTGCTTTCAAGTCCTTGGCCGAACCGGCTTTCTTCCCCTAAGTCGGACAGCGTGAAAACCAAGCTCGCGACTCGGACAAGGATCTGGATGCAGGGATCAACATCCGAAGCGTATGAAACAAGTCGCCAACCTTCACGAACCTGTGATGCTTCACCGCTGTCTTGAATTGCTCAGACCCGGAATTCAAAAAGACTCAGTTGTGGTTGATGCCACGCTTGGTTTAGGCGGTCACACCGAAGCACTACTGGCAACCCATCCAGACCTCACAGTAATCGGATTTGACCGCGACCCAATTGCACTCGAGCTGGCCAGCGAGCGGCTCAGTAAGTTTGGTCCTCGTTTTCGGGGAGTTCTGGCTACCTACGACCAAATTGAAAGTGTGTTGGCTGAATTAGGCATTCGTTCAGTTCAAGGAGTGCTTTTTGATCTTGGCGTTTCTTCGATGCAGCTGGATTCGCTTGATCGTGGCTTTGCTTACTCGAAGGACGCTCCCCTGGACATGCGCATGGACCAATCGCATGGCCCAACCGCTGCCGAAATCTTGGCGGATGCCTCTGAAGAAGAACTGGCCAGAGTATTTAGAGTGTATGGAGAAGAAAGATTTGCGAACCAGATTGCTCGTGCAATTGTTCGCCAGCGTGCCACTACTCCAATCCAAACTTCTTCTCAGCTAAATCAAATTGTTGAGTCGGTTGTTCCAAAAGCTCCTGGCAAGCAGGCTGGCCACCCAGCAAAGCGCGTGTATCAGGCCCTGCGTATTGCCGTAAACGATGAGCTGGCCATCCTGAGCGCTGCCATACCGCAAGCAATTGCAGTTTTGGCCGTAGGCGGTCGCATTGTAGTAATGAGCTATCACTCGCTGGAGGACGCAATTGTTAAGCAGGCGTTCCAAATTGCTGCGTCTTCAACCACTCCAATCCAACTACCCATTGAACTTCCTGGTTCTGGACCTCGACTTCGCGTTATCACCAAGGGCGTTGAAAGAGCGAGCGAAATTGAACTTAGTCAAAACCCTCGTGCAGCATCGGCTCGACTGCGCGCGGCGGAAAAACTGGAGGCAGCGTAATGAGAATGATGATGCTGAGCGCGAATGAGGCAAAAAAACTAAGACCAGGATTGTTCACTGGTTTGTTGCTGGTTATGGGCATAGTTATCGTCCAGCTAATTCAGCTGGGGCTTAACATGGCGCTGACCCAGGATGCCTATTACCTGAGCAAGCTAGCCAGTGAGAAGCGTCAGCTATCCACTGAGGTTCAGATCATTCAGGAGCAGGTCGACTCCCTTGCATCCCCGCAGAATCTAGCTGATGCGGCCAATCAACTAGGCATGGTGGCAAACCCGTCGGCTGTCCTGATCGACATAGTAAATGACAAGATTTATGGCGCTCCAAAACCCGCACAGGCGCAGTCTGGAGCCGCCAGCTCCAATTTGGTAGCCAACTCTGCGATGGTTACCGTCAGTGAATTCACTGCCAGCACAGTTGCAGCGGCTGAAGTTGAGACCAGTGTGGCAGCCAAGTCCAATAACAGCTCTGAAGTAACTTTGGTGGCAGGTCAAATACCAGCATCACCAACCAGGTAGGGCAACATGGGCAATCACGCAAGCGTGACTCGTCGCCTTTC
>CAZGNP010000006.1:0-35647 GCA_964527155.1 uncultured Aquiluna sp. | reverse complement strand
GGGGCGCTGAAGGCCAAGTGGGTTGGGTTTCCCCAAGAGTTTATAAGACTAACTAAGACCGAATTGCCGCAATTCCCTAAATTAACAGCTAATTTTCGACTACTGGGAGTTTGGCACTTAGGACCAGGTAAGAGTCAATGGCAAGGGCCCCTAGTACAGACCCCACCACAGCAAAAAAGAACATGGGCCCAGAAATGAAAGTAGCCGACTGCAAAAGTCCTAGCAAGACAGCAAACAGTAAAACCTTAAGGAGCCAACCACCGAGGACAAGGGCATAGAAACCATTGAGACCAAGCCGAGCACCGAGTTTGATGCTGCCGATCGTCATGGCTCCGAAAACTGCTGATATTGCGGCACCAATGAGCGAGGAATTTACTCCAGGCATACCAAAGACTAAAAACCCAACACCTGAACCAATTGACGCAACTGCCAGGGCCAATAAGAGGTTTAGCTTTAGGGCTTTTGAGAAGAGTTTTTGACTATTTGTTTGCAACTTTTCTCCTGAGTTTGAGGCGTCTTGAAAGAACTGGCCAATAGGTGTGCAGCAGTGCCAGCAGTTGCCAGCTACCAAAGATTATAAGTACCTGCGGAAGATCAAACCAAAAGAACAGGAGCAGACTGGTCGAAACCAACAGCGTCCAGTGATAAAAAACCAACACGGCACCTTGGTGAGAGTGGCCGATGTCCTGCAGTTGATGGTGAATGTGCTCGCGATCAGCGGCAAATGGGGATTGTCCTCGGGAAAGTCGCCTGACGACCGCTAGCAATAAGTCAAGCAAGGGCAAGATCAAAATAAAGACGGGTAAGACAAGTGGTATTAGAGCAGGCAATAGATCATTGCGCGTTACCGTGGCCGGGTCAATGGATCCAGTCACAGTGATCGCGCTAGTCGCCATAAGTAGACCCAGCAACATTGCACCCGAATCTCCCATGAAGATTTTCGCCGGTCTCCAATTGTGTGGCAAAAACCCAACCACCATTCCAAGAATGATGGCGCTGATTAGCCCAGCGGTTGAGAAAAAGTTTGTCGGAGTCGTTTGTTGAGCAAGCAGATATGTGTAGATGAAGAAACCAAAGGTACCAATTGCCACTACCCCAGCTGCTAAACCATCGAGACCGTCAATGAAATTGACGGCATTCATAACGAGCACAAGAGCAAAGACTGTTATAGCCAACGAGACAGCGAAGCTTCCCACTGTCAAGCCACCAATGGGAAGTGAAACAATTTGTATCCCAGATGAAGCAATCAACCAAGCAGCTGCCATCTGGCCGCCCATTTTCGCCGTCCAGTCCAATTCGATCAAGTCATCGAGGATCCCCACCACGACTATCAGACCTGCCGCCAAGACTATGGACCAGATTGGTCCGGAATTTACAAAGAGTTGCTCAAACCAACCAAATGATGCCGCCGCAGTGAATCCGGCAACCAAACCGATGAACATTGCAATTCCACCAATTCTCGGCGTGGGATTTTTGTGAACATCACGCTCGCGAATAGCTGGAGCGATGTTGTATCTTTTCGCCAAAAAACGAACGAGCCAGGTGGCGCCATAAGTAACCAGTGCTGTGATGAGTGCAACCAGCAGATAGGCGCGCACTAGTCGACCTCTAACTCCACATTGCCAATTACAGATCGAATTCGATCCAGGGAAATCGCTCCCTTGCGCAGAACTCGAATGGGCTCGCCATCTCTAACCTGTGTTAAGTCCAAAATAGTAGACGCTTCGCCTTTTGGCGATGCGCCAGCATCCAAATAAACGGCGACCTTGTTGCCAAAATAGTCAACCGCTTGCTGCGCTGTGACGGCAGCGGGCTTACCCGTTAGATTGGCACTTGAGACTGCGAGTGGTCCGACGTCTTCTAGCAATGCGAGAGTAATTTTGTGGTCAGGGACCCTGAGAGCAACTGTTCCTCGCGTTTCACCTAAATCCCACTCCAGTGACCGCTGCGCCTTCAAAACCATTGTTAGTGCTCCCGGCCAAAATGCTGCGGCAAGTTGATTTGCGACTAGGGGTAAATCGCTTGCCAGCGCAGATAGTGTCTCAACCTTTGGGATTAGCACCGGTGGTGGCGAAGTCCTATCTCGACCCTTCGCGTTCAAAAGATTTTCCACGGCTTTAGGGCTAAATGCATTTGCTGCTATTCCATAAACCGTGTCAGTTGGCAGTACCACTAATTCGGTCCGGTCCAAAGAAACTTTGGCTAACCGAAAGCCGGTGAGGAGGTCTGTGTCGACAGAACAGTCATAAACGCTGGCCAAACTAGTTCCTCCTAATGGCGCTCACTGCTCGCAGTCGCCCGACTGGGTCAGGGTGAACAGAAATACCGCCATACCCTGCTTCCAATAGTAGTTCACGTACTGAATCTGACTGCCCGTCTGCATGTTCGAGGACAAGCAGTCCACCGATGCGCAAGCTAACTGGAGCAATTTCGATGATTTGGCGAATTACATCCAGGCCATCGTCCCCAGAATAAAGAGCTAGCTCAGGATCAAAATCTCTTACCTCTGGGTCAATCGGAATTGCCAATAAGGGGATGTATGGGGGGTTCGAGATGACTAAATCGAAATTCCTTAGCTTTGGTAGCTCCTGGTCAATTGGGCCAACAATTAGCCGCACCGATACTTGATTCTCTGAAATGTTTTGCTCGGCATATTTTGCAGCCTGCTCGGAGAGCTCGATTGCAGTAACTTGGGCATTGGTCTCTTTTGCTAGGGAGATAGCTATTGCACCGCTTCCCGTTCCTAGATCTACTGCGCTCGGCCGCCCAGGAAGTGAATTGAGAAAATCTATTGCAACCTGAGTAACCTGCTCGGTTTCAAATCTTGGAATAAACACTCCAGGGCCAACCCGTAGCTCAAGTGTTCTAAAAGCAGCATGGCCTGTTATGTGCTGAAGCGGAACGCGATTCTTTCGCTGCTCGAGATCGAGCTCAAATTGATGCAGTTGCTCCTCGTCTAGCGCTAAATCAAATGTTATTCGATTCATTAGTTCCGCACGGGAAGTACCCAAGACATTGGCCAATAACCAATGTGCATCGGCGTCAGGACTTGGAATGCCGGCTTGCGTTAGTTGTTCTTTTGCAAAGGCAAGTGCCTCTACCAGTTTCATTAGGCACCTTGAATTGCCGCTAGTTTTGCTTCCTCATCCATGCTGATGGCCGACTGGACAATTGGTTCCAGTGCTCCTTCCATGACTTGATCGAGGTTGTATGCCTTATATCCTGTGCGATGGTCAGCAATGCGGTTTTCTGGGAAGTTATATGTCCTGATGCGCTCTGATCGATCAACCGTTCGGACCTGACTCTTTCTTTGAGCAGATTGCTCAGCGTCAATGGCCTCCTGCTGAGCAGCTAGCAATCGTGCTCGTAGCACGCGCATAGCTGCTTCTCGATTCTGTAACTGGGATTTTTCGTTCTGCATAGACACGACAATTCCCGTAGGAATGTGAGTGATTCGAACGGCAGAGTCTGTGGTATTTACTGACTGTCCACCTGGGCCTGAAGATCTAAAAACATCGACACGAATGTCATTTGGAGAAATATCCACTTCTTCGGGTTCATCTACTTCAGGGAAAACGAGCACACCCGCCGCCGAGGTGTGAATGCGCCCTTGCGCTTCAGTGACAGGAACTCTTTGAACTCGGTGTACTCCACCTTCATATTTCAAGTGGGCCCACACACCATTGGCAGGATCAGATGAATTTGATTTGATTGCAACCTGGCAATCCTTAATTCCACCTAGATCGCTCTCTGTCTTATCTAGCAGCTCTGCCTTCCAGCCCTTGCTTTGTGCGTAATACATATACATTCGCAAAAGATCTGCAGCAAACAGGGCGCTTTCTGCTCCACCTTCTCCAGCCTTTATCTCCATGATTACGTCTCGGCCATCGTCAGGGTCTCTGGGGATGAGCAGCCTGCGAAGTTTTTCTCTTGCGACGGTGAGCTGTTCTTCAAGATTAGGAATCTCTTCGGCAAAGACCGAGTCTTCTGAGGCGAGCTCTTTGGTTGCAATTAGGTCTTGCTCGAGCTTTTTCACATCATCATCAGCTTGCAAAATAGCGCTGAGTTCGGCGTAGCGCCGATTTAGCTTTTTTGCCAGCGCAGGATTGGCATGCACTGCCGAGTCACTGAGCTGCTGCTGCAAACTCGCGTGCTCGGCTCTGAGGCCTGACAGCGAATCGTGCAAAGTTACTCCGAATCAGATTCAGTTGGAACTGGCATTGACTTCTCCAGCATCAAAAGGAACTCAACATTGCTGGCGGTTTCCTTCAATCTGTTAAGTACAAGTTCCAGTGCCTGCTGCTGCTCTAGTCCAGCTAGTGCGCGGCGAAGCTTCCAAATAATCTTCGTTTCTTGTGGGCTCATCAGCATCTCTTCGCGACGAGTACCAGAAGCATTGATATCCACGGCTGGGAAAATTCGCTTATCTGCAAGTTGTCTGGAAAGACGAAGTTCCATGTTTCCAGTTCCCTTGAATTCTTCGAAGATAACCTCATCCATCTTCGAACCAGTCTCAACCAGTGCAGTCGCAATGATTGTTAGCGATCCACCGTTTTCGATGTTTCTGGCAGCACCAAAGAAGCGCTTTGGCGGATAAAGAGCTGAAGAGTCAACACCACCGGAGAGAATTCGTCCGCTAGCGGGAGCTGACAGGTTGTATGCACGACCCAATCGAGTTATTGAATCAAGTAGTACAACGACATCATGACCTAGTTCAACAAGGCGCTTGGCACGCTCAATGGCAAGTTCTGCGACCGTGGTGTGATCATCAGCAGGTCGGTCAAAGGTGGATGCAATTACCTCACCCTTAACGGTGCGCTGCATGTCGGTAACTTCTTCTGGTCGCTCATCCACCAAAACAACCATTAGGTGAACCTCTGGATTGTTCGCACTTATCGCATTCGCGATGGCCTGCAAAATCAGAGTCTTTCCAGCCTTTGGCGGAGAAACAATAAGACCGCGCTGACCTTTACCGATAGGTGAGACCAGGTCAATAATGCGTGTGCTGAGTTTCTTGGGGTCAGTTTCCAGACGAAGTCGGGTGTCCGGGTAGAGAGGTGTTAGCTTGTTGAATTCAACTCTTGCATTCGCCTCCTCTAACGTCTGACCATTAACCGACTCAACTCGAACCAGCGCATTGAATTTCTGACGCTGTCCTTCGCCCTCACGCGGTTGACGAATAGAGCCGATAATGGCATCGCCCTTGCGAAGGCCATACTTCTTGACCTGACCGAGTGAAACGTAAACGTCGTTTGGTCCTGGCAGGTAGCCGGAGGTTCTCAGAAATGCGTAGTTATCCAAAACATCCAAGATTCCAGCTACTGGAATTAGAACATCGTCCTCGGAGATTTCCGGCTCAGACTCTTCCTGGTTGCGGCGGCGGTCGCGGTCGCGGAATCGTCCACGACGATTTCTGCCGCCTCTGCGGTCATCGTCACGATCTCTAGAGTGTTCTCGATCATTAGCTCTAGTCTCGCGATCCTCATTCGGCTCTCTTTGCTGAGGTGCCTCGGACTTCGCCGGCTCGGTATCTGCCGCTGGCTTGGAAGAAGCTGCGGAATCCTTTGATTCGGTTTTTTCTTTTTTAGAAGCCGCTGTAGAACTCACTCGACGAGTTCGCTTGGCTGGCTTCTCTTCTTGGCTGTCAACCATCGTTATTATTTCTCATTTCTTCACGGCAAAGCCGCGCTTCAGAATTTGATTGAAGATGCAGTGGGGCTTACAAGCTGCCTGATCCAGACTGCCCCTCAAGACTAGCACCTTTGAAATCAACCGCAAGCGCTAGCGCCTGCCAGGCAGAGAAATGTTTTTTCACATAATTCATTGCCTCTAGGCGGTTTTGCGGGTCTCCCTCGAGCACCAAGACTGAAGGTCCAGCCCCTGAAACCACTGCCGGATGGCCCTTTGCGCGCAGGTCAGAAATGAGCTTGCTAGTGTCAGGCATGGCACTGGCTCTGTAATTCTGGTGCAGACGATCCTCGGTTGCAGCCAACATAAGCTCAGGACTTTGCGTTAGCGCTGCTACCAAAAGTGCTGATCTAGAAACATTAAAGACTGCGTCGGTATGAGGGACAGATTCTGGCTGCAAACTTCTTGCGAGCTTTGTCGACATTTCATTAGGCGCAACGAGCACTAATGGTGAAATCCCTCTGTGAACAGTTAGTTTTTTGTGGTGTGGACCAGACTCATCAACCCAGGCAATTGTGAGGCCTCCAAAGAGAGCAGGCGCAACATTGTCTGGGTGGCCTTCCATTTTTGTTGCAAATTCCAACAGTTGCTGCTCGCTAAAGTTTTTCTGCTTTAGCAACCCAGCGGCAAGCATCACTCCGCCGGCTACGGCAGCACCAGACGAACCCATTCCCCGACCATGCGGAATTGAATTTTTGCACGTCAATCTGATGCCCGGCAGCTTCTCGCCAACCGCATCAAACACGAGCTTTATAGTTCTAAAAATAAGGTTGGTTTCGTCTTTGGGCGCCGACTTCGCACCCTCCCCGGAAATGCTAATTTCAAGACCAGAGCTAGTGGTTTCCAGTTCATACTCATCATAGAAAGCAAGCGCCATGCCCAGTGAATCGAAACCTGGACCCAAGTTAGCGCTCGTTGCCGGCACAGTTACTTTTAGCTTGGTCATCTGTTGCGCTCCAGTCCGAGCAGGTCTGCAACCGCGCCAGCAGCTGCAGCAACCTTTCGGGGTTTAATTTTCCTACCCCGTTCATCTTTCAAAGCCCAATCCGGATCTTTCAAACCATGACCGGTAACGGTAATGACTACCTGATTTAAGCCTTTCAACTCACCTTTTTGACTCAGCTTGTATAGGCCGGCTGCTCCGGTTGCGCTCGAGGGTTCGACAAAGACTCCTGCTTCTTGCGAGAGAAAGCGGTGCATCCAAAGAATTTCTTTGTCACTAACTGCACCAAAGCCTCCGTTAGTGTCAGCCTTAGCAGCTTGAGCGAGGTCCCAGGAGGCGGGATTCCCAATTCTGATCGCAGTTGCAATCGTCTCAGGCTTGGCCACTGGCGCGCCTTTGATAAAAGGTGCACTGCCCTCAGCTTGAATTCCAAACAATCTCGGCAACTTCGAAATCCTGGCCGCCGCAAGCTCTTCTCGATAGCCCAAATGGTAGGCGGAAATATTCCCAGCATTTCCCAATGGCATAGCATGCAGATCTGGAGCCTGTCCCAGGACATCTACTACTTCAAATGCTGCGGTCTTTTGTCCCTGCAAACGATCTGGATTTACAGAGTTGACCAGAAATACCGGATAGCTCTCACTTAGCTCTCTTGCTAATCTCAAACAGTCATCGAAGTTTCCCTTGACCTGCAAAATTTGTGCTTTGTGCGCAACTGCTTGGGATAATTTGCCCCAAGAAATTTTTCCAGCGGGCACTAATACCACCGATTGCATTCCGGCTTTCACGGCATATGCCGCTGCAGAAGCTGAGGTATTTCCGGTCGAGGCTGCAATTACTGCCTGCGCTCCCCTAGCTTTTGCCTTGGAGACGGCAGTTGTCATTCCTCTGTCCTTAAATGAGCCCGTTGGGTTCATCCCCTCAAACTTCAAATGAACATTTCCAACATCTAGAAGTTTTGCTAATGCTGGAGCCTCTATTAACGGAGTGCCGCCTTCCCCCAAGGTGACAATTGGGTCAGAGTCTGTGAAGGGAAGCCGATCAAAATATTCGCGAATCACCCCGCGCCACTGATGCGCCATTAGAGACCCTCGACTCTCAATACCGACTCGACTGAGACGACAGCCTTATTTTTAGCCAAGGATTCGACCACCTTTTCGAGGTCTCCTTCAGATGCAATGTGGGTCATAATCGTAAGAATTGCTGAGGATTCACTGTCATCTGATGTGGTCTGCGCAACGGTTTCGACGCTTATGCCCTGCGTGGCAAATTCTCCAGCAATGGAAGCCAGAACGCCTGGCTGATCGCTCACCCGCAAAGTGATTTGGAAGCGAGTACGAGTGGCCTGCACAGGCAATACCTCCAAGTTTGCATGCGTCGAGCTAGCAAGTCCTGGTCCACCGGCCAGGTGACGCTTGGCCGCAGAGACTAAATCTCCAAGCACAGCGGAGGCGGTTTGCTTTCCGCCAGCGCCCGCGCCATAAAACATCAGCCTTCCAGCACTCTCTGCCTCTACAAAGACAGCGTTGTATGCACCCCTTACCGCCGCTAGAGGGTGACTGAGCGGAATTAGGGTTGGGTGAACTCGAACAACAAGGCCCGTATCAACTCTTTCTCCAATGGCCAACAGCTTAAGAGCGTAACCTGCTGCCCGAGCAGTCTTGATTTGCTCGGAGGTAATAGTTGTGATGCCTTCTCTATGAACTTTCTCCACTGGCACATCGCTGTGAAAGGCTAAAGACGCAAGGATGGCTGCTTTACTTGCAGCGTCAAAACCTTCAATGTCGGCGGTCGGGTCTGCTTCCGCATAACCCAGAATTTGAGCATCTTTCAAGGCGACCTGGAAATCTAGGTTCTTGGAATCCATTTGATCAAGGATGTAATTTGTGGTCCCATTTACAATGCCCATTACGCGATTAATTTTGTCGCCGGCCAAAGATTCACGAAGCGGCCTAATAATTGGAATAGCGCCGCCAACCGCAGCCTCGTAGTAGAGCTGAGCACCCAGTTGTTGAGCTAGATCTATAAGCTCATTGCCTTTAGCTGCAATTAGAGCTTTGTTTGCCGTGATGACATCGGCCCCGGAGTTCAAAGCCTTCTTTATCCATTCGTAAGCGGGATTAATGCCTCCCATAAGCTCAATGACAATATCTGAACCTGTTAGTAGCGATTCCGCGTCCGTGGTTAAGAGTTTCTTTGGAATTTCCGCTGAGCGCTTTCCGTTGAGATCACGCACCGCTACACCAATCAACTGCAGCTCCGCTCCAACGCGTTTGGCAAGCTCTTCTCGGTTCTCCAAAAGAAGTCGTGCGACCTGCGCACCTACAGAGCCAGCTCCAAGCAGGGCAACACGAATCGGACGATATTCACTCTGCATTCCCGCTAGCCCTCCAATCCCATGTCTTTCGAAAGCAAATCTTGCTCAGTCTCGGCTCGAATCAAGAGGTGTGCCTTGCCATCTTTCACAGCTACCATCGCCGGTCTGGGCAAATAGTTGTAGTTAGACGATAGCGAATAGCAGTAGGCACCGGTAGCTGCCACTGCCAGCAAGTCGTTTACACCCAAGTCTTCTGGTAGCAGCGTGTTCCTAACAACGATATCGCCAGACTCGCAGTGCTTACCCACAACTCTGCTGAGAACCGCGGGGCCCTCGGTTGGTCTCGATGCCAAAGTTGCAGAGTATTCAGCTTCATAAAGTGCGGGTCGCGCATTATCACTCATACCGCCATCAACACTCACATAGCGGCGCCTAGCCTGAGGTCCCTCTTCACTGACTAACACCTCTTTGGTGGTGCCGACCGTGTAGAGAGTGATGCCTGCAGGGCCAGCAATTATTCGCCCAGGCTCAAAAGCTAATTTAGGAACAGGAATAGAAAGAGCCTCACACTTACTCTTGACTGCAGAAACTATTTTCTGCGCCATCTCTTCAATTGCTAGCGGTTTGTCACCTTCAACATATGCAATTCCAAAACCGCCACCAAGATTTAACTCGGGCACCTCTCCCTTTGAAGAAAGTTTGGCGTGAAGCTCAATCATTCGCTCTGCTGAGGCGATAAACCCTTCCACCGAGAAGATCTGTGAACCGATGTGGCAGTGCAGACCAAGAAACTTTAAGTGCGAATGGGATCGAATTTTCTCAACAAGCTCTGGAACATCAGAAATGGCCAAGCCGAACTTTTGGTCCTCTCGAGAGGTTGCAAGGTATTCGTGAGTATGGGCATGCACACCCGTGTTTATCCTCAATCTAACCGGCTGAATCTTGTCCTGTGCTCCGGCAGCGGCAGCTATTCGCTCAATTTCAATTTCTGAATCGATAACAATGGCAGAAACATCATTCGTTACAGCCCTACCTATTTCGATTAATGACTTGTTGTTTCCGTGCAGTCCAATTTGAGAACCTGGAATGCCAGCTGCCAAGACAACTGCAAGTTCTCCGCCGGTAGATACGTCGATGGCATAACCCGCGGAAGCTGCCCAACGTGCAACGTCGGCAGTTAGTAAGGCCTTCGAAGCGTAATAGAGCTTGACTGAAGTACCAGCAATCTTTGCAGCACTTTCGAAGGCATTTCGAACACGGGAAAGCCTCGATTCAAATTCCGGCTGGTCAATTACATATAGCGGTGATCCGAACTTTCGAACAAGCTCCGAGCAACCAACGCTGTTGATTTCGAGCTCTCCAAACTTATTGCGTTTTGCTCCGGCCGGCCAAATTCCATCACCAAACTCACTTACCTGAGTCAGCCACTTTGGTTGAAGAGGATTTGCCATTTCTACATCCTCTCTGGTGCTGAGACACCAAGTAGCGCCAACCCATTGGCCAGCACGATCCCCGCAGCGTCGTTAAGCCACAGACGCGTATGGTGCAACGGTTCAATTGGTTGGGCCGGGAGAGGCAAGATCCGGCAGTTGTCATAGAAACGGTGGTAGCTACCAGCAACCTCTTCTAGATATCTGGCTACGCGATGAGGCTCTCTAAACTCTGCGGCCTGCGCCAATACCCCCGGGAACTGTGAAAGTTTTGCCAGCAATTCACTTTCACTCGGAGTGGCCAGTAACTCAGGGCTAAATAAAGACCGAACCAATCCTTGCTCACTTGCATTTCGATCCACCTGTTTGGTGCGAGCGTGAGCGTATTGGACATAGAAGACTGGATTATCGTTTGTTTTTCTGGCCAGCAATTCCAAATCAATGTCAAGCGTCGAATTAATCGAAGAACGAACAAGAGAGTACCTAGCAGCATCGACACCAACGGCGTCAACCAGATCCTCCATCGTGACAACTGTCCCGGCTCGTTTTGACATCCTGACAGGTTCCCCCGCACGCACAAGACTTACCAGTTGCCCAATCAGAATTTCCATGTGTTGACCGGGTTGATCGCCAAATGCAGCGCACACCGCATGCATGCGACCTATGTAGCCGTGGTGATCCGCGCCCAACATATATATCGCGCGATCAAATCCCCGTGAGCGCTTATCTAGGTAGTAAGCGATGTCTCCAGCTATGTACGATGCCTTGCCGTCACTCTTTATTACAACTCGGTCTCTATCGTCACCAAAACTTGAAGACCTAAGCCACAGGGCACCGTCTTGTTCAAACATGTGGCCCAGTGATTTAAGTTTGTCGACGGCTTTTTCTACTGCCTTTGATTCATAGAGAGAATTTTCATGAAAGTAAACGTCAAACTCAACTCCAAAGTCTTGCAGAGACTGTTTGATTTGCTCAAACATCATCGCAACGCCTGCTTTACGGAATTCTTCCTGCGCTTCCTCGGTGTTCAATGAAAGAATCAAAGGATTTTTCTGGACGAGGGCCGAAGCAATCTCTTGAATGTAGGCGCCAGCGTATCCATCTTCGGGCATTGGTTGTCCCTTGGCGCTAGCCATAAGTGATAGAGCAAATCTGTCAATCTGGGCACCATGATCGTTGAAGTAGTACTCGCGCACAACCTCAGCACCTTGTGATTGCAAAATTCTGGCTAGGGAATCTCCAACCGCAGCCCAACGCGTTCCACCCAAGTGAATTGGACCAGTTGGGTTTGCACTAACAAACTCCAGGTTCAGCTTCTGTCCAGCGAGCAGTTTTGCTTGACCATATGTTGCACCAAGCTCAACAATCTCCTTTGCAAGGGCGCCTGCCGCCGAATTCGAAACAAATAAATTTATGAAACCTGGACCAGCAATCGATACTTGTTCTATTCCGTCAGCTTTTTCGAGTTTCTCAACCAATATCTCGGCAAGCTCCCGCGGCTTGAGATTAAAGTGGCCAGAAAACTGCATCGCAACATTTGTTGCCCAATCCCCATGTTCGCGGTTTTTTGGTCGCTCAACCACTACCTCGCTCGGTAGTTCTACATCAGGCAGGCGACCTTCATTCTTCAGGACAGCTAAAGCCTGAAGAATTGCCAGATTGATTTGCTCTGGGGTCACGGAATTCCTGACTGAAATTGGGTGGGGTTCGGCGGCGAACCTCAATCCTACCTTTACCCGCTGCTGGAGCACTAGGTCAGACCCGCGGAATCAAGCCCTGCACTCGATCTGCGGTAACAGGAATCGGATCAGAAAGCTCCCCAACAAACTTGCCATCTACTTCGTTTACAAAACCCAGCAAGTACCATCCCTTCGATGGGTGCTGGACAAGACGACCGGCATAGACCGGATTGCTAAGAAATGGTTGGGCTTTGCGAAAATCAACATCAGAAAAGTCTGAATTGCAAACTAAGGAATAAGTTGCATCAAGTTTGCCCACTTTGCTGAGCATTTCTTCATCCAACTCTCGCCAACCGCAGCAGAAAATAAGCAAGGTGACTCCATCAACCTCAGCGAGTTGGAATACTTCTAATTGACCAAAGCCTTGTCCAGGATTTGAAAGTGGAGGAAGAACGTTCCAATTGCGCATATCATTTGAAACGGCATGACCTATCACTCCCTTTATTTTTTCTGACCCTTTAGATCTTGCTGTGATGAGCATGTGCCACGCATTGTCATGTTGTGACTTGAAAACCCAAGGATCACGCCATGCCTCGTCTGGCCAATCTGTTTCACCAAGTTTTTCATAAAACTTGGAGTCGGCTCTGACCAATGCTTGATTGGAGTATTTTTTCCAGGTCACCAAGTCAGCCGAGGTGGCCATACCAATTGACTGAACATCCCCTCCATCTTCCCGCGAGGTTCCGGTGTAATACATGTACCAAAGTCCATCTTCGCCTCTTACCGTGCTGCCGGTCCAAGTTGTCCAAGAATCAAATGCCGGGGAGTCACTTGGGGACAGAGCATCTGGGAGTACCGTCCAATTTTTCAAGTCATTAGATATCGCATGCCCAACATTCGTGTATCGATGGCGCCGATTCGGATCGACGAGACCTCTTGACGCGCATAGGTAGAAAGCATGACAAGTGTCACCATCCCAGACATACCAGCTATCCCAAATCCAACGATCTGCTAGTCGAAGCGACACTTTTCCTCCAAAGTTCAAAACACCTTAAATGCTAGGCTTCCAATTGCCGCCCCCATAGCTCAGGGGATAGAGCACCGCTCTCCGGAGGCGGGTGCGCAGGTTCGAATCCTGCTGGGGGCGCTAGTTAGCAAAATAATCTGCCAACTGGGACACCGCTAAAAATCGATGTGACATGGAGTTTTTCAACTCTGGTTCAAGTTCAGCGGCTGTCAATTCAAATCCCTCAGGGATAAAGATCGGGTCATATCCGAAGCCACCGTTACCTCGTGGCTCAAATGAAATCGAACCTGGCCATACACCAGTAAAGCTGACATCTAGACCATCACCGATTAGACAGATTGTGCAAACAAAACTGGCTGATCGATGTTCCAACGGAACATCCTGCAATTGGGCTAGGAGAAGTTTTCGATTGGAATCGTCCGCTCTGGTGCCAGACCAACCAGCTGAAAAAATTCCGGGTGCACCTCCCATAACATCAACGCATATTCCAGAATCATCGGCGAACGCTGTCTTACCCGATGATTTGAACGCAGCCAAAGCTTTGATTCGGGCGTTTTCAAGGAAAGTGACTCCACTTTCTATGGGTGACGGTCCTTCGAAAGGTTGAATTTGAATTTCTGGTGCTCGCCTAGAAAAGATTTCTCGAGCCTCAAGCAACTTGTGGCTATTTCCAGTCGCGAAAGCTAACTCCACTATTTCAACTCCAGCGTCTCACCCAAACTGGAGCGCTGGATGGCAGTCAGTTCCGCCGTAGCGGAAAGAGCCATTTCCAATAACGATTCCAGCTCCTCTCGGCTAAATGGAGCCGCCTCAGCCGTCCCCTGAACTTCCACAAAGAGCCCACGACCAGTTGTGATCACGTTCATGTCGGTCTCCGCTCGCACATCTTCTTCGTAGGCCAAGTCACACAGCACTTGTCCATCAACAACACCGACTGAAACTGCCGCGACAGTGTCCAAAATTGGTTTAGCAGAGGCAGCAACAAGTCCTTTTTTCTTGGCCCAAGCGATTGAATCCATTAGTGCAACAAATGCTCCGGTAATCGCAGCGGTTCTAGTACCACCGTCAGCCTGAAGAACATCACAGTCGATGACAATTGTGTTCTCTCCCAATGCCTTGAAATCAACGACTGCTCTGAGTGCTCGACCTATTAGTCGAGAAATTTCGTGAGTTCGCCCACCAAGCTTTCCTTTTACGCTCTCTCTATCCGACCGCTCATTGGTCGCCCTGGGAAGCATGGCATATTCAGCTGTTACCCAACCCTCACCGGAGTCTTTCTTGAATCGAGGAACGCCGGGAGTAAAAGAGGCGTTGCAAAGAACTTTTGTGTTTCCAAAAGAAACCAATACCGAGCCTTCGGCATGAATTGTAAATTGTCGCTCAATTGTGACGGGTCTGAGTTGTCCCGCCAATCGTCCGTCTTTTCGCAAGTTAGTTCTTTCTTTCCATTTTTTTTACCCCAGAAACCTCTGGACCTAAAAATCTTTTTGCCAGCGCTTCAAAATCTTTCGTATTTCCAGTGGAAAAAAAGGAATAGCTAGGCTTTGCATCAGCTGCCGCCAACAAATTGTGCTCAGTAAGAACCTTGTAAACATCTTTCGCTGTCTCGTCAGCAGACGAAACTAGCCGCACCCCATCCCCCATGACATACGCAATGGCAGCCTGCAGGAGTGGATAGTGGGTGCAACCTAAGACCAATGTGTCAACTCCCGCTGACTTGATTGGGGCAAGGTACTCTTGGGCGACTTTCAATAGGTCAGGTCCCGAGGTAATTCCTCGTTCGACATATTCAACAAATGCAGGACAAGCAGCGGAAGTGATTTGAAAATCAACTGCCGCCGCAAAGGCATCCTCATACGCTCCCGATGAAATTGTTGCCGACGTTCCAATAACTCCAACCTTCTTGTTCTTGCTGGATGCCACGGCAGTCCTAACAGCGGGCTGGATTACTTCGACTACCGGAACCCCCTTAGCTTCTGTATATCTTTCACGAGCGTCTCGTAAGACTGCTGCAGAAGCTGAATTACAGGCGATTACTAGCAGTTTGACTCCGGATTCGACGAGCTCATCCATAACAGTCAACGCAAGGCTTCTCACCTGCGCCAGCGACTTAGGCCCATAGGGGGAATTGAGAGTGTCGCCAACGTAGACAATAGATTCGTGTGGAAGCTGATCAATGATTGCCCTAGCGACGGTTAAGCCACCGACACCCGAATCAAATATGCCTATCGGCCTTGCGTCCACGCTGCCAAGTCTAGAGCGCTAAACGCTTGCTCAGTAGGCTGGTGGCGTGTCCTATGCACTTCTAACAGACCGTTATGAACTAACGATGGTCCAGGCTGCCTTGAAGTCTGGCAAGGCCAATCGAGAGTGCGTCTTTGAGGTATTTACAAGATCATTGCCCGCGGGCAGACGGTACGGTGTGGTAGCTGGCACTGGAAGGCTCCTAGAGGCAATTCGTGACTTTCGCTTTAGCGGAGAGGATATTTCCTATCTGCAGCAAAACTCAATTGTTGACGTTGAGACTCTCAATTTCTTGATTGATTACAAATTCACAGGGCGCATCGAAGGTTACCAGGAAGGTGAATTGTTCTTTGAAGGTTCACCGGTTTTCACTGTTATAGCCCCGTTCGCTGAAGCGGTAATTTTAGAGACACTCGTGCTTTCAATCTTGAATCACGACTCAGCAATTGCTTCTGCTGCCGCTCGAATGGATTCTGTCGCACAAGGAAGATCTTTGGTGGAAATGGGTTCACGAAGGACTCAGGAATACAGCGCTGTGGCTGCGGCTCGTGCGGCATTTATCGCAGGTTTTGATGCGACCAGTAATTTGCAAGCCGGTAAGCAGTGGGGAATTCCAACTATGGGGACCTCTGCCCATTCCTTCACCCTTCTGCACGACAGCGAGGAAGAGGCGTTCAAAGCTCAGGTTGCGGCACTAGGAGTTGATACAACGCTGCTTGTTGACACCTATGACATTAAGAGGGCCGTCGATCTTGCCGTAAAAATCACTAAGGGCAAAGTCGCCGCGGTTCGAATTGACTCTGGTGACCTAGCTGCAACTGCTGAAGAGGTGCGCAATCAATTGGACAGACTTGGCGCTACTGACACCAAAATTGTCTTAACTTCAGACCTGGACGAATACACAATTGCCGCCCTGGCGGCCTCCCCGGTGGATCGATTTGGCGTTGGCACATCATTAGTTACAGGATCTGGACATCCCACTGCAGGCTTCGTTTACAAGTTGGTAGCTCACCGTAAGGGCAATAGTTGGGTTGATGTTGCAAAAAAATCAAAGGGCAAGACATCTCGCGGTGGAAAAAAGACGGCATATCGTCAAATTGAAAATGGGTATGCCGTGGCTGAGCTCATTGGCAAGAAATCGGGACGTAAGCTTCAGCAGCTACTTTTCGATGGTAAACCGATTGAGCAATACCTTGGTGTAGCTGGGGTAAAACTGGCGAGAGCACACCATCAGAAAGTGAGAGCTGAGCTATTGCCAAATGCGCTAAGGCTATCCAAGGGCGAGCCCGCTATCCCTACGATCTATAACTAATTCTTTAGCTTGTCGTAAATTTCCTTGCACATCGGGCAAACCGGAAACCTTTGGGGATCTCTAGAAGGAATCCAAACTTTCCCACATAGAGCTATCACCGCATTACCCATAACCGCAGACTCAACAATTTTGTCTTTTTTCACAAAGTGTGAGTAGCGTTCGTGATCGCCAGCCTCAACTTGTTCAATTTGCTCTTTGGTTTGCTCGCTCATGAAGCTAGTTTAAGTCCTCAGCATCGCCAAGAGTCACCTGGAAGGTAAGTCGCTCACCATCGCGCAACACAACAACTTCGACTGCGGCACCCGACGGTTGGGCTCGCACCATTGCCGTGAGATCTGCAGCTGTATTTACCGGCTGCCCAGCAAACTCAACCACAACGTCACCGCTTTGAATGCCTGCCTCTTGAGCTGCACCACCATCAGTTACTTCTTCAACGAAGGCACCGGTTGAAAATCCTGTGCCTGGACGAGCACTGTCTCTGACCATTGCACCCAGTAGTCCGTGCGAAGCCTTACCCGTCTGCATAATCTCTTTTGCAATGCGGTCGGCAGTATTAGAAGGAATCGCGAATCCAACACCAATGGAACCCGCTTCTCCACCGCCAGCGGTAGCGATGGCAACATTTATGCCAACTAGCTCTCCGTTCTCATTTACTAAAGCGCCGCCAGAGTTACCTGGATTAATGGCCGCATCGGTCTGAATGACTTTGATTGAAATTGATTCTCCAGTGCCAGTCCAGAACTGTAATCCAGGTTCGTCGTTGACCTCGGCCGAAGCTACCTGAATGGTTCGATTCAAGGCTGAGACAATTCCCTCGGTCACTGTCGAAGACAGACCCAGTGGCGCACCAATTGCCACAACGTTTTGTCCAACATTTAGTTTCGCTGAGTCTGCAAAAGTTATTGGTTTCAATCCAGCAGCGTCCACCTTTATGACAGCGAGGTCGTAAACAGAGTCGTAGCCGACTAGCTCCGCTGGTAGAACCGCACCATCCCAAAGCTTCACCGAAATCTCAGGGTTATTGGTAGCTCCACTGAGAGTTACGACGTGAGCATTGGTCACGATGTATCCATCTTGGGTAAGGATGACGCCAGAGCCGGAGCCGCTAGACAATTGCGATTGGACAAAAAGCGTGACCACCGACGGCCCAGCCGCGGAAGCCGCACCAGTCACCCAGTTAACCTGTTCAACGTTGTTCACAACTACTGGAGCTGGTTGAGATGCACCGAAATATGTAACCGTGAAAGCAGATGAGCCAATAATGCCGCCAACCAATGCACTCGCCATTGCAAGAGCCGCAATTCCGAGCACCGACTTGCGCTTGGGCTTCTTCTGTGGGGGCTGCGGCGGAGTATAAGGCGATGCAAAAACGAACTGGGATTCGCCAGATCGATTGAATTGTGACATTTCAACCCTTTCGTGCTGCCAATGATTATTGTCAACAAAAGTGAGGATTGATTGAATTCCCCCTGAAAGTTTTCTGATTACTAGCCCACCAGTAGGGTCCTCCGCGGGCGCTCAATGACCTTCAGCTCCAACAAGTTACTGGGCAACTCGGCCTCGAGGGCACCGATAATCCAACTTCCCCCGGAGTACTGATAATCGACCCGAATTCGAACAAATGCCTGCGCGCTCTGGTCCTGCGCATCCAAAAACATCTTTTCAATGCTGGGGCCACTGCGTCGCTCGCCATCTGAAAAGACCCAGCGATGCGAAATTGCCACAAAGCGAATACGAGCGGAGCGGCTTAGCAGCTGGCCCGAAACGGTCCTATCGTCAAATTCAACCCGAAAAAAGGCGGGTTCATCAATTTCAATCTCACCGCCTGGTTCCCAACTTGCGACTGGTCTTCCTGAACTGGCCCGGAGTTGATCCCGCAGCTCATCCGAGATAGTTCGCGAAGGTGCGTCTGGTTGATCCCCGATACATAACCTGGAGCCGACGTAAACGTAAGCCTCTATGTAAATTGGGGTCGGTACGTCAATTGTCCCGTTCGAGTAGTACTTACACCATTTCCTAGGTCGGTCTTGCGGAGAACTTTGCTCCACCTCAATTCGCTGCTCAGCGCAAAGCTGATACTGAATTTCCGTTGTGGTGCTGCTGGCACAACCACAAACACCCAAGCCCGCTGCTATCAAATCACAGCTGGCCATGAACAGCTGAGCGCTCAGCATGATTGCTCGCTAATAAAAAGGGAAGAAATCAAAAAATTTTGCTCATAACCTGCTTCAAACTCAACTCGATCTGGCCGGCTGGGAATGATTAGCTCCCCCTGCGCGTCTACCAACTCAACCTCTGACATATCGAGGCATCCGCGACCTAAACCGTTGACGGCCTCAGAGACCTCGAATCGAGCCAGACCGGTTTGGCTGATCCCTAATTTCTCCAAGAGCTGTGCACTCTTTTCAGCACTGGCTAGCGCTTCTCCAGTCAAAACCGTCACCAGAGAATCGGACTGCGACGAAAGTTTCGCGTATTCGTCAAGAGTTTGCTGAAGCATGACCTGCTCAGATTGAGCGCAGCCAACTAGCAGAGGCAATAAAAGCAGTAATCGCATTGCCGTAATTTAGGAAAATTGTTGATTTACTGCTGCGACTTTTCCACAAGAAAAACCCCTCGAGAGAAATCTCTCGAGGGAATTTTGTGGTTGCGGGGGCAGGATTTGAACCTACGACCTCCGGGTTATGAGCCCGGCGAGCTACCGAACTGCTCCACCCCGCGGCGAAGTCCCTACATTAGCAGAACTAAGGCTGGTTCTCTAGTGCCCGCAGAGCCTCTTCGATTGCTTGCTGCAAACGCTCATCGGCTTCACCGAAGGCGGTCCAGTCAGCGTTTCGAAGCGCGCGTTCTTTGTCTTCTAATGCCTGCTTTGCTTTATTTAGCGCAGCATCCAGTGCTGGATTGTCAGAGCTTGCGCCCGGAGTCTCATCTCCGGGATCGGGCGTTCCATCAGTGATGTCAGCTCCCGAGTTTCCACCAAACAAATCATCCAGCGCCAACTCAAGAGTGTCCTCGAATGCAATTTGGTCTCCAAATGCAACCAGTATTTTCTGTAGTAGTGGATAGCTGGTCTCACCGGTTGATTCGATGTAGACCGGTTGTACGTAAAGCAGTCCGCCACCAACTGGTAACGTCAGCAGATTTCCATTCAGTACTCGAGTGGAGCCCTGTCGCAAAATGTTTAGTAGCGAAGATACTTCACTGTCTGCGTTGAAGTTGTTTTGAACCTGACCCGGACCTGGCACAATCGTGCCACGAGGAAGGTTCAACAGCGTCAGCTTGCCGTAGCGCTCGTTAATCGTGCCAGCCGTTCTGCCAGCATCAGCATTGGCAATGAGGTAGCCCGTCAACACATTTCGGGTAGTCTCACCGGTCGACTGCGGGATGAAGGTCGAATAGATCGAAAATGCATTGTCGCTCTCCCCCGGAGTCTTCATAGTCAGGTAATACGGGGGCTGCAAAGTGCCCAGGCCAGTTCCCTCAACTGGGTCATTCGGTGTCATCCAGGCATCCTGCTGAGAGTAGAAGGACCCGGCGTCAGTTACGTGGTAGCGTCCCAAAACCCAGCGCTGCATTTTGAATAAATCTGCAGGGTATCGAACATGCGAGAGCAGCTCGCCACTCATCTGGCTAAGCGGCTTCACGGTGGATGGGAAAACTTTGGTCCAAGCCTTCAGGATTGGATCCTGCTCATCCCAGGCATACAGTTCGACTTTTCCGTCATAGGCATCAACGGTTGCCTTCACGGAATTTCGAATGTAATTTACGTCACCCATAGCACGATTGAAATCTTCAGATGCAGTATCCAAAATTGCGATGTTGAACGGCTCCGCATTCGAGTATGGATAGTGATCTGTTGTGGTGTATCCATCTACTATCCACTTAATTCTTCCATCAACAATTGCCGGGTATGTTTCGCTGTCCAGTGTTAGATATGGGGCGACCTGCTGCACTCGCTCGAGTGGATTGCGGTTATAGAGAATCTGCGATTCTGAATTGATTGCATCAGAAAGCAAAATCTGCTCGGACTGGAAGCGCAAAGCGTAAGCCAAGCGATTCAACAAATTGCCTACACTCGGACCACCATCTTCATTAAAGGTTGTGTAAGTTTCGCGTTGACCTTCATCACCGGCAGGAAAGTCAAACTCCAGCGGTTGAGCTCCAGCAGGTGCTCCAACAATTGAATAGGTTGGCGAGTTCAAGCCGAAATAAACTCTTGGTTCAAAATCTCCAAGCAGACCCTTCGGAGGAATACCGGACTGCAAAAACAGCGGCTTGCCATCACTGTCGCGCTTGTTGCCATAGGCGGCAACAAAACCGAAGCCGTGAGTGTAAACAATCGTTGAGTTATACCAAGACTGGCTCTCTCCAAGTCCCGCCTGATTAAGTTCGCGCACGGCCACCACCGTGTCCTGCACCTGGCCGTCAATTTCGTATCGACCGACGTGCAGACGGTTTGGGAAGCTGTAGTACTGACGGTACTGCTCTAACTGGCGGAAAGCATCGCTGACTAGCGCCGGATCAATGATGCGGATCGAGGCAGTGGTTTTGGCATCGTTGCGCAGAGCTCCGGGCTCAGCAACGACCTTCGCGTCATATTCGATTACGTTCACATCTTCTAAGTCAAAAGCTGCTCTGGTTGCCTCAATGTTGTGCTGAAGATATGGAGACTCCAATGTTCTCTCATTTGGAACGACAATGAAGGTCTGCACTATCCACGGATAGAGACCACCGAGAACCAGGGAGCTGGCAACCATTAGAGCGGTGGAAATAATGGCGATTCGCCAGCGGGCAATGAAAGCTGTAATCAGGAACGTGACTGCTACTGCCGCAGAAATCAAGGCCAAGATCTGCAGGCCAGGAATCACTGCATTGGCATCGGTGTAATTGACACCCGTAAAGAGGGTTCCAGTTGTGACAACCGTGCTGTACTGATCAAGCCACAGGCTGCCACCTTGTAGAAGAAGGTAGAGCGCCACCAGTAGCGAAAGCTGCACTCGCGCTGGCTTGGAGATACTTATTTCTCTTCCGTTGAATCGGATGCCACCATATACGACGTGAACACCAAGGTTGATCAGGGCCGCAAGAAATACTGCACCGGAAAGATAGCCAATTGAAAAAATAAGGAATGGTAAATCGAATACGTAGAATCCAACGTCTAGCCCGAAGTGAGCATCAACCGTTCCGAAGTCCTCGCCGTTGAGCCAAAGTGCAGCAGTCTGCCACTCTCTCGCCGCAATCAATCCGCCACCGATACCGATTAGCGTAGGAACACCAAACATCACAACCTTGCGCAGACCCTCTAGCAGCTGCTGATAAGCCTGGAAAGGTGACTCTTCAGGCATCCGAAGATAAATCGGCCTAGTTCGCCAAGCCAACATCAAGCCAACGGCAACAATCAGTGCCATCAAAACAAAACCGATAGCAAAAGCAATGACCTGCCCAATAATTTGGGTCGTGAAGACCGTCGCATACCCTAGCTGGTCAAACCACAGCCAATCTGTGTAGATGCCAGCTGCACTTAGTAGTGCAAACAAAATGGCGGCGAGAATTCCCACTGCTACGGACACTGGGGACACTCTTCGCTGACGAATAGGTGCTGACTGGGTCACAATATCTCCTAGTTACAACTCAAAGCTGGCAGCTGTGAGCCTGCTTTTACAAGCTCAATGGCCGCCAGCGCCTGGGCCAAGTCTCTCACTGATACAACCGGCAATCCCTCCGGAACCTGCCCAATTGCCTCCTGACAATTTCCTGAGGGAACTAGAAATAGGTCAGCACCAGATTTTCTGGCGGAAATCATCTTTAGTTCAACCCCTCCAATTGGACCGACTTCGCCAGTTGCCGTGATTGTTCCAGTGCCCGATATGTGTTTGTCACCAGCCAAACTACCTTCGGTTAGAGAGTCCAAAATTCCCAGTGTGAACATCAGGCCCCCGCTCGGTCCACCCACATCACCAAGCTGCAATTCAATATCGACCGGAAAAGTGTAGGTGTAAGAAATCATGGCCCCGATTACCCATAGGTCATCCCGCAGCTCAGGAACAATCGAGAATGCCTTTTCTTGACCGTTCCTTTCAACCACTATCTCAATGGCGTCTCCTTGGGTCGCTTGAATCTGCTCACGCAGCTCTTCAAATTCTTCGAGTTTCTTTCCCCCAGCTGAAACCACAATGTCGCCGGCAATCAAAATCTTCGATGAAGGTGCCTCTTCCAGCACGGAGGCGACGTAGAGATTTCTCGGAACCTCGTAGCCCAGTTGGATCAAAGCCGCAGCAATAGCATCCTGCTGAGAAATTTCCATCAATGCGGTCGACTCTGCCCGAATTTCCTCCGCAGTTCGATCCTCGGGATATACCTCGTCAATTGGAATAACCTGTTGCTCGCTGTCCAGCCAAGCTAGAAGAACTTGTAGCCAGCTTGGTGTGGAGGCGCGGCTGCCTACCAGCGAAACGGTCGTCACGTCAAAACGAGAATCGGATGGATAGGTTGGTAAATCTGGCGAACTGATCACGGGCTCCCCAGATACCTGACCCATCACATCAAATACTTGGCCGGGTCTTTCAATTACGTACCCGGTTGGCAACAGAGCCAGTGAGCTGAAAGTAATAAGGCTCAGGCCCAGGACCACATAGCGAGCATTGCCCTTGCGGCGAGGACGGGTCGAAAAGAAAGTCATTGCACTAATGCTAGGTAGCCAGCAGACATCTTTACTGCTTGGCGCTCACGCCCTTGGCGAACAAATTCCACGGCAGTTTCTCAGCCGTATGTTTGTTTGCGCGGGTAACCTCGGAAGTAGCGAAAGGCACAGGGTTGACGGAAGACAATCGGGACGAGCTCGAAGAGCTAATTCGAAAAATGCTGGCAGGTGGCCAGATTGATCCTGATGCTATGTCCAAACTTGCTGGGCTCGCTGCAAACCCCGCCCTCATGCAGAGTCTTTTTAGTCAGGCCAAATCCTTCATGGAGCCTGGCGAGAGTGTTAATTGGGAAATGGCTAAACAACAAGCCGTTGCAATCGCTCGCCAGCAAACAACCGCGGCAAACTCTGCTCTGGAAACGGAAACAAAAAAGGCCTTTGAAATTGCCCAGCTTTGGCTCAACGAGGCAACTACCTTTAGCAACCCCAGTGCAGTCAAATTTTTCACGCGCGAACTGTGGGTGTTAGATGCTCTGCCACTGTTTGAAAAACTTGGCAATCCTCTCGCAAGCAAAATGTCCAAGGCGCTTGGCGAAAACCTGGGAAATCTGTTGCCCGAGGAAATGCAATCAGTTTTAGGGCCAGCCACCAACTTTATTCAGAATGCTGGCGCTGCCATATTCGCAACCCAATTGGGAGTCGCCGTCGGCCAGCTTGCTTCGAAGACCTTGTCCGGTGGAGAAATAGGAATTCCGATCATCGAGCGCCCTGGATTGGTGATGCAGAACGTGGCTGAATTCCTCACGGATCTGGAAACACCAAAATCCGAAGTTTTGCTCTATCTTGCCATTCGTGAATTAGCAATTAGCTCGCTCTACAGTTCAAACCGTTGGTTGATTGACCAAATTACTACGCAGGTTATTGAGTTTGCAGCAGGCCTGAAAGTTGAACTAACCGGACTTCAAGAAATGGTTGAGCAACTAGATCCGAGCGATCCAAATTCAATTAACCAAATTATGGAAGCTAGCGCAAGTTTCAGCTCACGCAGCCCAGAGCAGGAAATGGCGCTAGGAAGAATTGAAACCCTGCTGGCATTGATTGATGGTTACGTCGACGCCGTTAGTGAGGAAGCGGGCAAACGGCTGCCAACTATTGCCAGTTTGATTGAGTTGATAAATCGAAAACGAGCCACCGATGGTCCCGCAGAGAAAACTTTTCTGATTTTGCTTGGGCTAGAACTAAAGCCTCGATTGCGCAGAGAAGCCAAGGCGATGTGGGAGGAAGTTGGAAAGCTTGGCGTATCAGTTCGAGACCAGCTGTGGTCTCACCCTGATCAACTGCCCAGTAAAGAGGAAATTCAGCAGCCAAGCATTTTGATTAGCCGACTTTCTCGCCCCGGCGATGACTTCGACGGTGAATTGAGAAAACTCCTAGGCACCTAGCCTGTGGATAAAAAATCCTGCAAGGCGCTTTCTCTGGCATGGTTGGCCGGTGGTCACTCAAATCAATCCCGCACTGGCTCGCCTTTGGATCGCTGACAATGCCAGGCAATATGGCTACCAAAAAGCGCTAACCATTAGTGAGCTAACTGAGGCTCAACAAAGACTGCTGGACTACTTTGAGCTGGGTCTGACTCGCTCTCAACACATCGGCCTTCCCCAGCTCGCCAAGGTATCTGAGGCAGAGTCAGCCGAGCTCGAAAAGCGCCTGGAGCCAGTGTTATGGAAGTCGACCACTGGAATTTCGGCCGTCGATGTGGAAAACAGATTCGCTGAGATTGCGCGCATTTTGCTGCAAGGGCTTGACCCCCACGAGGTGATGCAAAGAAGAAAATCCCAATCAGTCTTCATTGAAACATTAGATGCAACTGGACTGACTATTGCCAAGGCTTTGGCTCTGGCAGGAGTTGGCAAGCAGATGAGCCTAGATCAGCTGAGAGTCAGCAAAAAAGACATTTCGCAACTGGGGTATCTAAACGCGCAACTGGGTTTGCCGAGAGTGCGGGCGGCTCAGGCACTGGTAGGAACAGATCTCCAGTTGCACAGCCGCATTTCCGGCAGCTTTGACGCTGTCTCAATAGCAGTATTGATTACAAATGACATAGTGCATCCAGGTAGCTACCAAACCTGGCAGTCGAGGGACATTCCCCACCTTTCAATCGTCTTTGATGAACTGGGGGTTGAGGTTTCACCGCTGATTGAGCCGGGAAAGACTAGTTGTCTTGCTTGTTACCAAAAACACCGCTTGGAAACTGAGCCAAATTGGCCAGTGATTGCTCCACAACTTCTGGCACTGGACAGAAAACTTTCGGACAGTGCCCTACTGCTTTTCGCAAGTGGAGTTGCGGTTAATCAGATCTTGAATTTGCTTGATCACGGACATGGCGAGCCGCATGCTACGCGCCTGAACAGAGACGGGGAGGTCACAAACTTTGTCCCGCCAGCTGCTAACTGTGGCTGTCGATGACGGATAAAAACTCAGAGGGATCCGAGTAATAACTGATTTTTAGGGAATCCTTGGCACGGGTTAGAGCAACATAAAAAAGTCGCTTTTCTTCTGCGATATCTTTGTCTGAAACTGCGTGGCTGATTGGAAACATTCCACGGTTGGCCCCCACCAGATAAACCTCTCTCCATTCCAAACCTTTTGTCCCATGCACAGTAGCGAGTGTTACGGCGTCCTTTGTTGGCTCATGGCCGCTGCGCTCGCGCTCATCGAGTTCACGAATATATTCAGCTAGCGACGGCTCGCCGAGCTCATCTAGCACTTGGAAAAACCAGTTCAACGACTCCCAATTCTCATCCGACCTTGGCTGTGAGGACCAACCCAGCGAGCTGAGGATTTTTGATAATTCAATAAACAGCGGTTCACTCAGCTCAGTCACTGCGAGAGCTCTTATTGCTGAGATAGCTTGAGCCACCAGCGCCTGACGGAAGAATCTTCCCTGCCCACGAACTTGAGACTTTATCCCAATCGCAGTCAATTCCGTCTCGAATTGATTCAACTGCTGATTGGTTCGAGCGAGAATTGCAACATCCGATGCTTTCTGCTTGGTAAGGGAATTGGCGATAGCTTTAGCAATTTGCTTTGCTTCTTCTGTAGCGGAGGAATACTGAGTCTTGCCAACCTCACCGCGTGTAGCACGCATGGTTTCAAGCGGCTTATCCGGCAAAATGCGATTGGCAGAAGCTACGATTTCACTTCCAGATCGATAATTTCGATTGAGCTCAAAAACCGATGCGTCCGAGTATTGATTAGCAAAATCCAGCAAGAATTCACTTGTTGCACCAGCAAAACTGTAAATGGTCTGACGGGGATCACCAACCACGCACAGCTCAGACCTCTCGCCTAGCCAGGTTCGCAGCAGTCCTTCCTGCAAAGGCGAGATATCCTGATACTCATCGACCGTAAAGAAACGATATTGCTGTTGGAAGTGAGAGAGCAGTCTGGGCTCATTCCGCAACAGACCAGTGCATAAAAGTAAGGTGTCTTCCCAGTCCATCAGTCTTCGCTGCAGCTTTTGCTCCTGATAGCGGGCAGCTAGATCTGCGAATTGCTCTTGCGACAAGAAGCTCGGCAGTCTTCCCAGGTCAAAGTAGTGGGAAAGGTCGGTGAGTGAATACTTCAAGAACTCGATTTCAGCAACGACTTCTGAAATTTGCCCATCTGTTAATCGAAGACCCAACAAGCCCGCTACTTCTGAGACCAAACTGCGCTTGTTGGTTAGCAGTTTCGGCGCTGCTGAGCCGGTCAATTGTGGCCAGAAGTACTGCAGCTGACTCAAGGCAGCCGAGTGAAAAGTTCTAACTGCAACATTTTGTGTTCCAAGCTGGCGAAGTCTTGATCTGATTTCAGAAGCGGCTCGATTTGTATAAGTCAGTGCTAAAACTAAATCTGGATTGAAAACTCCGGTAGCGACACCGTAAGCAATGCGGTGAGTGATTGTTCTAGTTTTTCCACTACCAGGACCGGCAATTATGCAGACCGGGCCGCGCAGCGCAGACGCCGCGGCTGCCTGATCCTCATCAAGAGAATCCAGGATTGCTTTGGCCTCGCTCGTCACCGCTATTCCGTCTGCAACGCGTGGCGCTGCGGTTCAAGGTTTACTTGGTTGTCTAACCTAAACGCATGGGTAGACCAGCCTTGATTTTAGCTGCGCTGGCAGCTGATGCAGCCAGTGGCAAAAACTTCCGCCATTTCAGGCGAAATTCGGCTAACCCGGACCTGGATGTTCTGCAGTTATTTGATGATGCGGGTGATGGTTATGAACTAATTGTTCCTGCCACCACTGCTGGCATTGCTGAGCAGGCCCAGCTCATGGCAGGTTTAGCAGCCATCGGCAAGGCTGCGCCACTGTTGCCATTTGAAGTAAGCCAGATGGTTGGCAGAACAACCGACGGGGATTTGCCCGTGATTCTGCTGACGATGCTCAGCGGTGAACAACCTGATCTTTCAAAGTACGCACCCGGTGTCTTCTCTAAATCCCTCGCAGAAGCATTAGCTGCGATTCATCAACTGGACCCCGCTGTGGTGCGGGACTCTGGACTGCCAGAGTATGACTCAACCGCTGTTTTGCAGATGAAAGTTTCGGAAATTGACGCAGCCGCCGCCACCGGTAAAGTGCCGCCCGCACTTTTGAGCCGCTGGGAAGAAGCACTGGAGGACGTTGGCCTATTCCGCTTCCACGCAACAGTTATTCATGGCGGGGTTAGCCAGGAGAGTATTTACATACACAATTCCGCCGTTAGCGGCTTTAGCTCATGGTCTGCACTCTCAATCGCTGATCCAGCCGAGGATCTTCGCTACCTAGCTGGCGGTGCACTGCCTTCAACTTTTGAAGATGCGCTTTTGCACTACCGTGCTAACCGACCCTCAGCTGATGAGAACATTGCCCAGCGAGCAGTTTTGTATTCGGAGATTGAGCTCGCCAGCTGGCTAACTCACTGCGTGCAGCTCAGAGATGAATCCCTGATTGCCGAGGCGGAAGCCATGCTGCAGGACCTAGCTGAGCAGCTCGAAGCTGGCTCGCTGCGCTCGCTCAGAGCCGCCGGTTTCGTTGGGTTAGGTGCGGCGGCGAGTTCGGTGCCCATCTCGCAGCTCTTGGAACCAAATTCTAATCAAGCTGAATCGGATGAGCTGTTCTAAGTTCAAGTAACCGCTTAGCAATTTCGTTCTCAGCTGGTAATTCTGGCCTGAGTTCCTTCGCTGATTCGGCATAAAAGAAGCACGCACTTACTCGCTCAATCGGCACTGATAAATACCTGGCGAGCCCAATCCGGTAAAGAGCCAGCTGAATCGCCTTGTCTGGAAGCTCTGAGCTGCTGGGAAGTTTGCCGCTCTTCCAATCAACTATTTGATACTCATCGGAATTTTGATAAACCGCATCCAACTTGCAGACAATCACAGATCCAGCAAGAGCAAATTCAATCGACTGTTCGACCAACAGCGGCGTTAGCTCAGCAAAGCGGCTGTTCGCAAAAGACACTCCTAGCTTTACTTCTTCTTCGCTCCAGCTTGAGAAATCCAACTCACTGCCGGATAAAAATGCTTGCTCTAAGTTGGCGTGGAAAGAAGTACCTAGCTCGGCGCTTTGGGAATAAAGACCAGGTAGCGGTCGAGCTAGTTGCCTCGCGAAATCTTCTGGCGCTGTTAGTAATTTCACAACCGCCGAGGCTGAAAGTCGAAGTGGCAAGGCCGGCAATCTGGGGCTCTTGCGCATCTTCTGCTCTTTCAGTAGCAGTGCTATGTCCTTCGAGATTTCTGCCGGCTCAGCCGCTAGTGCCGCATCGGCCGCCTGCTGCCACTTCTCTCTCGCACTACCAAGTGGATCAGCTGGCCAGAGCTTTCTGGAGCTAGTGCTAGGCGGCTTCTCACTGGGTTTTTCTGCAACTGCCAGCACAGCAGCGTGATCGGTCATGATTTCTTCCAAGAATGGTGAAAGTAGCAGTGGGTCACCGCGCTTTGCCTGATAGTGACTAGCAGACAGAAACAGGTCTTTAGCTGCTCGCGTTATTCCGACGTAGGCAAGGCGACGCTCCTGCATCAGGTGGTGCTCGCGCAGTTCCTCACCGTATGCGGAAACTCTTCTATCAAATTCACGCTGGTTGGTGAGTCCCTGCCAGCGCAGGACTGGAATTGATTCACGATCAAGTCTGAATTGTTGCGGGAGAATGCCGCCCGCCAGCCAGCCAGCAAGGTCTCTTGGATCGGTCGGGAAATTCTTGATACTCCACTGCGGCAGTGCAACTCGATCCCACTCCAGACCCTTTGCGGCATGCACGCTCATCAATTGCACGACGCCTTTTTTGGAGCCAGTTTTTGGTAACTCAAAGCTCTCCGTGACCATGGCATAGTCCAACCAAGCAATCAGATTCTGCAAACTTGCACGACTAGCTGTTGACTCAAACTCACTGATCCGGGAAATAAAAGTGCGCAAATTTCCAAGCGGATCCGTTATATCAGAATGAGCGTAAAGCTCGATATCAATTTCGAACTCCTCCACAACCTTCCAACTCAGCTCCGTCAATGACAAAGAGCTAGCTGCCCGCAGAGAGCGAAGAATTTGCGCAAATTCGCTCAGCCGGGCAAGTGCCAGCTCGCTCAGGGTGAGCTGTTTTCTAACCGAGGGAAGATCCAGTTGGTCGATCAGCTCAACTAAAGTGAGCGACCTGGTCTTGGGGAGCTTACGCATTCGCGAAATCGTCTGCTTGGCTTGTGAGAGAAGAACAATGTCGCTGCTGCCAAGTCGGAACCGCGGGCCACTTACTATCCGAAGAAAATCAACCGATGATTCAGGTTTGGCCAAAAGTCTCAAAATTGAAATCAAATCAGCTACCTCTGGCTGCTCTAGCAGCGAAGAGAGTCCCGTGATCTCATGCGCAATGCCCAGCTCAGTCAACTGCTCGGAGTAGCGGTGCATCCCATCTTTAGTTCTAAAGAGGATGGCCTGCTTCGAATCTGAATCGTGAGCACTTGCTATCCATGCGCAAACCGCTCGGCACTCACTTTCGTCTTCAGAAAAAACTTCTACCTCAACCTTTGAAGTGATGTCTCTGCCGGCTTGCAAGGTAAGAGGCGTGATTGAGCGGTTATCAATCTTTGCTGCCACCTTGTTGGCAGCCTGCAAGATTTTTTCACCGGAGCGCCACGAGACTGAGAGTGTAAATGTATCCCCCTGCCCAAAATCCTCGAAGAAATCAGCCAAGTTGGAGGAGCTCGCACCACGCCAAGCATAAATTGACTGGTTCGGATCTCCCACCGCCATCACTGGCCGGTTAGCAAACAATCTAGATAGCAACTGGGTTTGAATTTCCGAGGTGTCTTGATATTCATCCAGCATCACAAAACGATAGGGCAGAGTATCGGGTGCAAAGTTTTCTACCCGCAGCGAAAGCGCCACCTGATCGGAGTAGTCAAACAGACTTCGCTCCCGCTTGTATTGCTGAAACTCACCAGCCAGCTGAATGATCAGCTTTGCAGTTTTAGCCTTTTCGAGATACCCAAGACTGTAGGTGTACAACCCGCTCTCCCCCTTTTCAGTCTTAGGAAGATTTTCTAGAGTTTTTGCAAATTCGCTGAGATAGCTGACCACCTCGCTGGCCGGCGCTTGGTGATCGGTTAGTTGGGACTGCACCTTCAAAACTTTTTCTGCCAAAGAGTTCAAGCTACCTTCATATTCCAGCAGGAGCGGATTAGTGGATTGCTCGATGAGTTCTTTGACGCTGGCAATCGCGAGAGACTCCGTTAGTAATTTAGAGTCGGCTTCAAACCCGATTTCCAAAGCGTGCATCCGGAAAATCTCATTACCGAATGAGTTATAGGTAGTAATCTTTGGGCCGGCAAAATCATCAGGAAGCTCTTTGTTCCAAAACTCGCTCTCGCGCAGTCGAACCAGTCCCTGTTGGACTCTAACCCGGAGTTCATTGGCAGCTTTTCGAGTGAAGGTTAGACCGAGAATTTCCTCAGGCTTGGCAAATCCATTCGCCACTAAAAACAGCACCCGCACCATCATGAGTTCGGTCTTGCCCGATCCCGCTCCCGCAACCACCAGTGACGGCGACGTCAGTGAGGCTTGCTCAACAATCTTCGACTGCTCCTGGGTTAGCTTGTTTTTTGAAAAAAGTGAATAAATCTGCTGAGCGGAAACCTTAGCCATTGGTCACCACGCGATTGAGTAGTAGTTGGCAATTGGCGTCTTTGCTGCAGTGCTCAGACGATGCAACCAGTTGTGTCTGCCCAAGTTGTTCCATAAAGCGCTCAGCTAGATTGACCAGCTCCGTTCGATCTTGCTCGGACAGGGCAGGCTGCTCGAGCTGCTTGAGCTTGCCGTCGCCAACGCTGACTAATTTGCCGCCAACCGTTTGAGTTTGCTGGATCTGCTCAATCGCAAGTTGGTATATCGAAAGCTGTCGATTGGCAGCGGCCTCTTTTTTGGTCGGAATCTTTTTTCCAGTTTTCAAGTCAACTGCAAGGAGACCGGCGGGGGTTTTTTCGATGCGGTCAATTTTGCCAACGATTTTTAGCGGCCCGATTTCAATTGCAAAGCCCTGCTCCGCTGACAGTAGCTCTGAGCCTTCCGCCAAATATTTTTCAATTAAGTCTGCCATCACCAGAGCTTCTTTTCTTACCTTGCGCTCTGTTAGGTTCGAGTCGAATTCGATTTCCTGCCAATGCGAACTAACAAAATCAACGGGCTTTGTGACATCGGCATTTTCTAGCGCTGCGTGGAGTAGCGTGCCGAGAGCGGCTTGGAAGCCAACCGAATCTGTGCCAAAGGATGAAATAAACCAGTGCAGTGGGCACTTTTCAAAGGCTTCAACTTTCGAAGCTGCCACTGAGGTGGTTGCTGTCGATAGCGGCTCCTCACTACTAATTGGCATAAGCCCCTGCCAAGATCCAGGATGTGCTCCTGGTACGCCAGCAATTGCAAGTGCTGCCAATTGTGCTGCTGCCGACTGATCACCAGCCAATAACGACCGGCGCAGACGCCCGACCATTTTTCTCAGATCAAAATCGAAGGCCTTTGCTTCTTGCAACTCAATCTTGGCTAGTTGGAAAAATTGGGAGGGTTGTTCGCTCTCGTCTGCCATGGCACTGAGTAAAACTCGCTCACTTGCACAGCCAATTGATCTATAAAACATTCTTAGCTCATCTGCCAATTCACTCTTGGTGGCAGCTGTTGGGGTGCTCAACCGACCGACCAGGTAAGCCTGCAGGGAAGCGGCGCCGAGCAAACTATTGCGGGGATTTAGGTTGGGCCAAATTCCCTCTTGCAGTCGTGGCATAGCCACCAGTTTGTATTCGCCACTAAGTTGCGCCGGCGTTGCCAGTGTCACCGCAGGAACTCGACTGATCGGCGCTAGCGAATCCTCAGGGATGGAAGCTCTTAATTGCAACTGAGCAAATTCCAAAACTGATCCTTCTTGCCGGTCATCAAATCGAATAGCGGCGGCAAAAAGCTCTAGAGCTGAATCCAGCTCCGATTCGCTCAGTTTCTGCATTCGCTTTTCACTCACGATCTGCCAAGCAATCGAGACCGCCTGATGACAGCTTGGATTGACAATTTCGCGCAGTTGCTGAAGTGCACGATTGAGCGGTTCTAGCATCCGAGGAGGACTGTCTAGCAAAAGCTCAAAAAGTGCTTGCTGGGCCGTTAGCCCCGCTTGCCGAGCTGGAATCATCAAACGCCGAATTTCCCGAAGAGAAATTGAGTCCAGCCCTACCAGGGGCGACAGCAGCAACTGTTCCATTTGCTCCAAGCTGGGATCACCCAAGGCCACGACCAGGAAGTCGAGGATTGCCAGTGACATAGCTTGTTCTGCCAAAGCACGTTGCACACCCTGAATTCGGATTGGAACTTTGCGCGCTGAGAGTTCTCTGCTTAGCTGCTCTAGCTGAGTGCGGGTTCTGCCAATCACAAGCATGTCTGACCAGCTCAGACCAGCCAAGGACGCCTTTCTAAGTTCTGCAGCTAGCCAATCGGTTTCTTCTACCAGTGAACTAAAGACATAACCTTGCACAGAATGTTCGGTATTGCTTGGTCGGTGCTCTGCGTAGAGTGAAACTGGAATTCGTTGCACCAATCTCCCCAATAGGCCTGAAGTAGCAGTTGACTGCGGTGATGGTGCGAGTGTGAGATTCGCAAAAGAGTGCTTTCTGGCAAGTTCGATAAAACTGCCAGCGGCAGATGAGCGAAAGCCAAGGGTTGCAGAATCTGGATCGCCAAAGAGGAAGCCCGTTGCGCTCTCCAAAATCTTCTCAACCAGGCGCAGCTGCCCCGGCGAAAGATTTTGAGCATCGTCGACCACAACGTGTGAGTAACTGCCGGGCTGATAATCCGCGATTGCCGCTACCACCAGTTGCGATGGGTCCAGCAGCCCCTGTAGGCCAAGCTGCTCGCGATATTGCGGCAGTAAATCAATTGCGACTTGTAGCTTCAGAGTTGGGAACCGCTCTTGCAAACTGATTAGTTGCTCTTGCGACAGCGAGTTTTCAATGATTACAGAAAGCAGATCACGCAACTCCTGCACAAAGCCAGCTAGTTGAAGAGTTTGACCATCAACGGCCCAGCGAGCGCCGGCTCTCATGGCCGAGGCATCCTTTACCAACTGGCTCAGTAATCGCTCTTGCGCAGCTCCCGAGAGCAACCTAACTTGCCTTGAATTGAGCACGTCAAAAGCAAATGAGGAAATCGAGCGTGCGCGGGGTTTAGTGGCGGGGCGAGCAGAATCGAGAGCAATTAGGTCTCGAAGCTTGGCTGCCGCCAGGCGGGAAGGGGTCAGCACCAAAATTGAATCCGGATCGACGCTTTGCTCGAGATTGGTAACGAGTCTCCGCAGGGAACTGGTCTTACCAGATCTCGGAGAACCAACTACCAGGGTCGATTGGCTGGGATTGGGGGTCTCGACCTCCAGCGCAGGCGTGTATTGCTCACTTATAAATAGTGTCTGACCCACAGGACCAATCTATTTGGAAGAGAAGACATTTTTTTATGCCGTAACCTAGTAGCTCAAAGGAGACTCATGGAAGTTCGTATTGGCATCAAAGACAGCGGTCGGGACATCAGTCTGGAGAGCCCGCTGGACAGCAAAGAGATTCTGACCGCCGTCAAGCGCGGCCTAGCCGACGGCACCATCGAGCTGTCTGACAGTAAGGGCCGGATGTTTATAGTCCCTGCTTCAGCAGTCGCCTTTGTAGAAATTGGCAGTGAAGATGGCAGAAGGGTTGGGTTCATCGCCTGATGGAAATCTTGATTATTGCTCTATACGGACTGCTGCTAGCACTGGTTGCGCCCTTTGTTCTGCCGCCCTCCGATCATTACGGGAAGGCAGTTCCGGCGGCCATCGCTTTAGTAGCAGGTAGCGTCATTTGGTTGGTCTTCACTTGGCTAGGACTCAGCTACCAGGAGGCTTGGATTTGGTTTGCGGTCATGCTTGGTATGCCGGCCGTTGGTTGGTTTGGCACTAGGTATCTGGACAAGAGCAGACAGAAGAGCGAGCAGGCGCGACTAGCCGCCATTCGTTCAGGCGGTAAGGCCTAACGAATCCATTCGCAAGGTGTGAGCTGCTACCAACTCTGAGGTCAGTGGCTCCAAGATCTTGAATTGTTCTCGCGTGAGCTCAACCGGGTCGGCTGGCTTATCGCGCATCAGATCCGCAAAAGAAGACATGTCCCTGACTTCCAGCAAGGCATCGGCCACGATTGCTCGTCCGAACAGGGCGAGGTCGTTTGTTAGTTGCGGCAAGTTATTGATTGCAGCGGTCAGTGCTTCGTGGCAAAAATCAGCCAACGAATTATCAGAAAGCATCGCCTCGACTTTCAGCCGGCGGGCTGGCGTTAGTCCCCGGGCGATTCGAATGTAGGAATCCTCGAGCAGGGTGAAAACGATGAAGATGCGCAGTATGTTCTCTGGCCACCCTTTACCTTCGGTTCTCAAGACCAGACCATCCAGACGGTCACGGATTTGCTGCTGCAGCTCCATGTAGCTTGCTCCCAGCTTGATCAGTAGCTCCTGCAAATCCTTTGCCCTAGCTTCGTAGCGAGCTGCCACAGCCAACTGCTTCTTTCGAATTGGCTCAGGGGCTCCGGCAGCATCATCTGTCAAAAGCTCAGCCACCAACAGGTGGTGCTGAATTAGCTGTGAAAGAAAGACTTCGGTGGCAGGAATCAGCTTTGCTGGATTAAGCTGGGCTTGACTGCGTGAGGATGAGTCACGGGAAGGCAGAGACAGAGTCTGCGAGATCTTCCTGATTCTTCGAATCCAGTCCAGCATGCTGCAAGTTTATAAGGATGGCTTGTGTTTATGCCTTCTGAGCAATTTTTACATTCTGGAGAAGTAATTGACCTTTCGTGACTTAGGCATAGACGA
>CAZGNP010000005.1:0-38714 GCA_964527155.1 uncultured Aquiluna sp. | reverse complement strand
AGTGCTCTACCACTGAGCTATCGGGGCGTTGCAACCGAGACAGATTAGCACCTGCAATTGCCTCAGGCAAACGTCCTCTGGAATGCTGTCTCAGCCCTTGACGGCGCCGCCAGCAAGGCCAGAAACAATGTAACGCTGTAGCGATAAGAAAATAATGACGATTGGTATTGATGCCAAGATCGATCCCGCCGCAAATGCTCCCCAGTTTTCAGAATATTGACCTGCAACGAACTGTTGCAAACCGACGGCGACAGTCCTAATTTCCATGTCTACCAAAAAAAGTCGAGCAAGAATATATTCGTTGAAGGTTCCAATGAAGCTGAGCAGCGTTACTACTGCCAGTACTGGTGAGGCGAGCGGAATAAAAATCAGCCAATATGTCTGCATTTCTGAAGCTCCGTCAATTTTTGCTGCCTCATCAATTTCAAGGGGAATTGAATCGACAAAACCCTTTAGAAGCCAAATATTAACTCCCATTGCGCCACCAAGATAAACAAGCATCAAACCAGGTTGAGTACCTAAGCCAAATTCGGGTGCGAAATTTCCAATGCCCTCCATGATTAGGTATATGGCAGCTATAGCCAAAATTGCGGGAAACATTTGAATTAGTAAAAGAGCTTGAAGCCCCAATTTTTTGCCCTTGAAACGCAATCTTGAAAAAGCAAAAGCCGATGCTGCGCCTATTACGACTGAAGCAATAGCTACTGTTCCAGCAACTACCAGTGAATTCCACATCCAAGCTAAGAATGGAATGGTTGGATCATTGAAGAGTTTTTCGAAGTTTACAAATGAAATCTCACTTGGAATGAATGAGGTCAACTGTAGCGACCCTGAGGATGCCAGGGACGTAACTACTACCAGATACAAAGGGAATGCAGCAAACAAAACGGCAAAGACGGCAACTAAATGTCTCCAAAGTCTCTCTTTGATCCAATTCATTAGATGAACTCCTCCAAGACTTTTGAGCGCCTGATGCCATAAAGTGAAATTGCAGCAACCAGCACGAAGATAACAACCGAAATGGCAGATGCTAATCCCAAGTCTTGAACCTGCGAACCAAAGGCTATTTTGTAGGTGTAGCTGATTAGGATGTCCGTTGCACCCGCAATCTCTCCGTCCAAGTCATTTCTTGGTCCTCCCCCGGTAAGCAGAAAAATCAAATTAAAGTTATTGAAGTTAAAAGCAAAAGAAGCAATCAGCAACGGCGTGAGTATCCTAAGCAGCAAAGGTAATGTTATTTGCCAGAAAATTTGCCTATTACTCGCTCCATCAATAGTTGCCGCCTCCGCAAGTTCACTTGGAATAGCCTGTAGAGCTCCATTTGAAATTAGATAGAAGTATGGGAAACCGAGCCAGAGGTTGACAATTATCACAGCCGCCCGAGCGAAATTAGCGTCTAGGAACCAAGCAATTTTGGTGCCCAGCAGAGCATTAATTGCGCCAAACTCGGTATCGAACATACCGCCCCAAATCAAAATGCTCATAATTGAAGGAACGGCATAGGGAAGGATTATGACTATCCGATAAAAGCGCCGACCACGAAGCGGCTTATCTAGAGCCAAAGCAACAAGCAGTCCAAATGCAAATTGGGTTAGCACTGTTAATGTCGCAAAGATCATGGTCCAGATAAATACGCCAATAAATGGTTCACGCACTTTTTCATCAGTGATTAGAGAAACGTAGTTCTCAAACCAGATAGGTGAGCGCCAACCCGGATTTAGCTTATCTTCAGGGTCAACAACGTTCGCATAATTACCTCGACCGTTATCGACGTACTTTGCTCCAGTAACCAAACTCGTAAAGGAGTCCGTGGCAGCGTCATACTCCAATCCGGGCTTGAAGGGTATTGCTACTTGAAATCCTTCTAGGGCAAGAAAAAAGTCATTGGGACCAGCGAACTTGAGCTCCGCTAATTCATCTGCTTTGGCTGCTAATTCTTCATCCGAGAGCTTCGTAAACCCTTCGCCTTCGACGGCAATTCCTAGGTTTGGATCTACCCTCACTTGAGACGCATCTAATTGGAGTAAATCCGTTTGAGTCGATAGGAAGTACTCACTAGCCATGTAATCAGTCGCTAGTAATGCTGGCTGCCCTTGTGAGTCTTCACCAACAATCACATCAAAAGTAAGGCCAGATTCGTCGGGAACATATGAATCTGCAATTATTCGCTCTAGTGCAATTGGTTTATCGACGTAGTTGCCTGTTCGGAACTGGAAGCCTGACATCACCAATGTATACAAAATTGGCAGAATGACGAATGCAACCAAGAAAAGGATTCCCGGAAGAAAAAATTTCAATGGGATAGAAATTTTTGTAAAATAAACTACAGCAAGGCAAATCATGCAACCAGCGATGAAGCCGGCAATCACACCCTCACCAGAAGCGAAAGCGCTTTGCGCTAAGAGCCCCAAGAGCGCCAAAGTTATACTGACAAAAATAATTTTTGCAGTAACTGCGAGCTGGCTTCCAGAGAAGATTTTCATTTTTTAGTCTTCTAAAGATAATGCTTCGGGAGTAGGCAAGCCCACTCCCGAAGCATTTGTCCTCAAGTTAGAGGGTTTTCATTCCCTCAACGATGTTCTTCTTGAACACCTGGTTGAGTTTGGAGACGGCCACACCAGGTGCAACCTTCTTGACTAGTACGTCGTTCCAGAATGCTGGAAGAGCGTCCCAGTAAGAAGTGCTCCCCTTGTGTCCATTTAGGATCGCACCAATCTGAGGAACAGATGCTGTTCCGGCGGCGCTTCCAAAGCCCTTCTGCGCTGCAGAAGACTTAGCGGCAGCAGCCTTGTTTGCTGGGGGGCGCTGTTCGAACTTCTGGTACGCAACTTGACCTTTCTCTGAAGCGAAGAAGTTGGACAGGAGGGACTTTGCCGCAGCGTCATTGCCGTTGGTTGCTGCGAAGGAGGTTAGCATCGCGGCCGAAACGCTACCAAAAGCTGCTCCAAATTTGCCCTTGGTAACTCCAGGAACTGCCATCAAATTACTCATGGAGAATCCTTTGTCGGCGTAATCCTTCCACTCCCAGTTTCCAATGATTGCGTAAGGAACCTTGCCGGCAATGAAGTTGTCCTTGCAACCAGTATCGCTAGCAGGGAAGAATCCGTTGCTGTTTCCCTTGGAATCAAGCAAGAACTTTTGGATGTTAGTTGCAACAGTTGCAGGGACCGGGTTCTGACGTGTGTCTACGACGGCATTACGAATTGGGTAGGCACCGCCACCAAGCGCGCTGAGAACTGAGTGCGCACCCCATGACATTCCACCACCAGCAACACACAGACCAGCAGTTAGTTTCTTGCTGGTCTTGTTCTTTAGGAAATAGTCAACCATTTCACCAAAAGTCTCGGGCTTCTTGCCGGTGAGCTTCGTGTTAACAAGCATCGCGACGTTGTTCACATCTACAGGGACGCCGTAAATCTTGCCTTTATAAGTGAGGTCAAACCAATTGTTCGGATTGAAACTGTTTCTTACTGAAGCGGATGGGACGTAGGCTGCAAGCTTTCCATTCGCCGCACCGGTTGCAACCCAATCGTTTGCCCCAACAATAATGTCCGGACCATCTTTGGTCACATTGTCTACCGCTGTCTTCAGTGCATCAAAGCTGGAAAAAGTAACTACCTTCACCTTGTAACCCGCTACCCACTCGCCACCCTTTTGAGCAGAGACGGTTCCAAGTGTCTTCTCAAGGTTAGGACCACGAGTTTCGTCAGCCCAAACTGTGATCACCTTGTCATTTGCATTTGCTGGAAGTGCACCGAGCAGCGTCGACGCTGCTAGACCTGCCGCAACTCCCAAGCCAAGAATTCTCTTGATTTTCATTTCTCTCCTTAGCGCATCGAGATTTCTCGACGTGGTAAAAATGTAGAACCCTGCAACCGTTTACAAATCTTCCAAAGATAGAATTTGGTAACAAATTTATAAACCTCAATAATCAATTGGGATTGGAGCTAATAACCTATGGAGGGCTGGAGCCAAAGGCTGAAAACCTTTACAAATTTGAGAGCTCAGAGAGGCTAGTTGTGCAAAAAGACGCAAACTGGTGGCGCCATGCCGTTATCTACCAGATATACCCTCGATCCTTTGCCGATGGAAACGGCGATGGCATGGGCGACCTACTAGGCGTCCTCAACAGGCTGGACGCGCTGAAGGAGCTGGGCATCGATGCCATTTGGTTTTCGCCTTTCTTCCGTTCTCCGCAAAAAGATGCAGGATATGACGTCTCGGATTACACGGACATTGATCCGCTCTTCGGAACACTCGCAGACTTTGATGCGGTGCTCAAGAAAGCCCATTCGCTAGGCATTCGAGTCATCATCGACTTAGTTCCCAATCACTCGTCAGATCAACACCCGCTCTTCCAAGCTGCCCTAAAAGCCGGTAAAGGGTCACCGGAGCGAGAGATGTATCACTTCCGTGATGGTAAAGATGCCAATACCCCACCAAACAATTGGCCTTCAGTCTTTGGTGGAATTGCTTGGACTCAGATTGAAGATGGGCAGTGGTACCTTCACATTTTTGATTCCTCGCAACCGGACTTCAATTGGGACAATCCGAAAGTCACAGAGTTTTTCCACGATGTGCTGCGATTTTGGTTTGATCGAGGGGTTGATGGCTTCCGAGTTGACGTCGCTCACTCCCTAATCAAAGCACCTGGACTTCCTGACATCGAAGAAATTTCAACTTCCATGACTGGCTCAGATGCTGAGCCTCAAGAGGAACAAGCTCATCCGTATTGGGGACAAGAAGGCGTTCACGAAGTCATTCGAGGTTTCAGACGCGTTGCAAACGAATATGAAGACAGAGCGATGTGTGCTGAAGCCTGGGTGTTGCCGTTGAGCAAAATGGCGAAGTGGGTAAGACCTGACGAGTATCACCAAACCTTTAACTTTGGCTATCTGGGCACAGGTTGGAAGTCGACAGATCTTCGAAAAGTCGTCGATGAGTCACTGCGAGAATTTGGTGGTGTTGGCGCGCCAAGCACCTGGGTACTTTCAAACCACGATGTCATCCGCCACGTCACACGCATGGCTTACGACGAAGTGCCCAAACAGGGTGATGGCATTGGCCCCAGCTACCCACAGCCGGACGAAGCGAGAGGTCAAAGAGTTGGACGAGCAGCGACTGCTTTCATGCTGGCCCTGCCTGGAAGTTCTTATCTCTACCAAGGCGAAGAGCTAGGTCTTCCTGAGCACACCACACTCGAAGCTAAATACAGAGAAGATCCGACTTTCTTTAGAACAAATGGCGAAAGAGTTGGCCGCGACGGTTGCCGAGTGCCAATTCCTTGGGAAGCAGATGCGCCAGCATACGGATTCAACCAAACAGGAAAAAGCTGGCTACCGCAGCCAGCGAATTACCGCCGCTATGCGCGAAGTGAGCAGGAAGGTGTTGCCGGCTCAACCCTCGAGCTTTACCGACAGCTGCTGAAGATACGTAAGCAATTCAATCTTGGTATGGGAACACTCAAGTGGGTTGATGAGCTCTGTGACGAAACCACCCTGGCCTTTGACAACTCAGGTGTACGCGTAATTGCCAACTTTGCAGGAACGGTAGCTTTGCCGGCCGGTGAGCTGTTGGTCACAACTCAACACGACCTCTCAATTGAGGGTGTGCTGGAGCACGACCAGGTTGCTTGGATTCGCCTCTAAATCAAACTAGCTGTTGATTTTGCTTTCTTTGCGTGGCCACCAGAAGTACTTGCCAGAAATGAATGCCAGCGAAGGAACAATCACGGTTCGGACGAGCAAAGTATCAAGCAAGACACCAATACCGACAATAATTCCAATCTGATAAAGAGCAATCAAAGGCAGAACTCCTAGAACAGCGAATACCGCAGCTAGCAAAATTCCAGCGCTGGTAATTACTCCACCGGTTGATGCCAAAGCCTTGATCATGCCCTCTTTGAGACCCAGTTTCTCTGACTCTTCCTTGGCTCTTGTTACCAAGAAGATGTTGTAGTCAATACCCAAGGCAACTAAGAACAGGAAGCTGAACAGGAACACAGATAGGTCAAGCGCTGGCAGTCCCAGGATGTTTACAAAGACCAACCAGGCTGCTCCCATTGCCGAGAAGAACGAGGCCACAACAGTCAGTAGCAAAAGCACGGGCGCCACCAGCGAGCGAAGCAAAATAACAAGCACTAGGAATACCAGTAGCAATATCAGAGGTATTACCCGGAGCTGGTCAGAGGCGTATGTCTCCTTGACATCCAGTCGCTGTGCATCCAAACCACCTACTAGCGCATCTGCCCCCTCGACGGAATCGAGTTCGGTTCGAAGTTCTTTGATGATTGCATAGGCTTCTTCGGATTGAGACTCAGCATCCAAGACAACATCTATCTTGGTTATCTCGTCGTTTGAATCTCCAATTACAACTTCCGCTACTCCCGGCACGCCCTCAGCGACCGAAGCAACTTGGTCGGCATAGCCCTTGTTTGCGATCACAATCGCGGGCGAGGTTGCCCCTGCTGGGAAGGCTTCAGCAAGAATATCTTGACCAATTGCTGCCTCTGGCGCGACCCTGAACTGCTCAGTTGAGGAAAGCCCAACCTTGATGCCAGTGGCACCAAAGCTCAAGCCGGCCAAAATAGCAAAACCGACAATCGAGACAATCACTGGTCGCCTGCTAACACCACGGCCGAGCTTTGCCCAGAGTCCACTTTCAGATTTGTTGACTCCGCCAAACTTTGGAATGAACGGCCAGAACAAGCCTCGACCAAAAACAACGATTGCTGCCGGCAGCACGACTAGCGCAGCAAACATTGCCATCACAATTCCACCCGCGACAACAATTCCCAATGTTCTATTGCCGCCCAGCTCTGCAAACAAAAGGGTCAGAAGTGCGAGAGCCACGGTTCCACCAGAGGCCAAAATGGCTGGGGTTACACCCTTGAGCGCCCTGTTCATCGCCTCGTGGCGATCTTCAACGGCAAGTAGTTCTTCTCGATAACGGGCGATCAGCAAAAGTGCATAGTTGGTTCCCGCTCCGAATACCAAGACAGAAAGAATTCCAGTGACGGATCCATCAGCAACGACTCCAAGGAAAATGGAGGAAAGCTGAGGTGCAATCTGAGACGCCATGCCATCGGCAACACCAATCACAATTAGTGGAACTAGCCACAAAACAGGTGAACGATAGGTAACTAGCAGTAGCAGCGCAACAATGATTACCGTGGCAAGCAGAAGCGTAAAGTTAGCCCCAGCGAATACTCCAGAAATATCAACAATAAATCCCTCGGGACCTGTGATGTGAACTTCTAGGCCAGAAGGCATTCCTTCTTTTGCAGCAGCTCGCATTTCTGCCATTCGATCTGCGCGCTCTGCTACTTCATCAACTTCATCAAGCGGAACAGTAATTACGGCAGCTTTGCCATTCTCGGAAATTTCAGCAGGCGGTACGAATGCATTGCCATTGAACTCAGCAGAGGTGTAGTCGAGGAATTTGTCTCCGGCACCACCCACGAAGGTTTGAGACATTGGATCAAAAGTCCCGGTGATCCAAGTCTTCTCAGCTTCAGTTAGCACAGAGTCCGAAGAGTAGACAACTACCGCGGCCGTACCATCAGTTCCAGGCAAACCCTCCAATGCCTTGTTGACCAAAACAGTCTCGTTGTTTGCCGGCAACCCATCAGTTGGAGAGGTATCTGACTTTGGGGCACTTAGTGGGCCAAAGGCAAGGCCAACAAAAGCCAAACCAATCAAAAGTGTTACCCATGAAGTTTTCCGACCGGTAATAAAAGAGGATATGGCGTTCAAGAATGATCCTTAGATTTTGTTGCGGCTCTGTATCTAACAACGCAGAGACCAAAAGCATGCCCGAATGGGCTCTGCTTTTGGTGGCAAGTGAGGGATTCGAACCCCCGAAGGCTCACGCCGGCTGATTTACAGTCAGATCCCTTTGGCCACTTGGGTAACTTGCCTTGGTCTTAGCGACCCTCAAGGATACTCGATTTTCAGGCCCGCTAGCCAAGAACGCCGTAAACCTTTACAGTTTTTGCATGGTCGGGATCATTGAGGTTGCCCAGCGGGCAGGCGTCTCGACAGCCACAGTCTCAAGAGCATTGAATGGCAAATCTCACGTCTCAGCCAGAGCCCGCGAAAGAGTTCTGAAGGCTGCACAAGAACTCGGATATGTTGCCTCATCCTCTGCATACACCCTCGCGACAGGTCGATCAAGAAACATTGGTGTCGTGCTTCCATTTATTGACCGTTGGTTTTTCTCTGCGGTGCTGGAGGGAATTGTCAGTGCTTTGGTCAGCAGAGGATACGACATCACTCTCTATAGTCTCTCCGGAGGACTGGGTCACAGGGAGAGAGTCTTTGAAGATTTAGTTCTAAGAAAAAGAGTCGATGGAGTTCTTACCGTCGCACTCAAACTATCTGATCGCGAACTAGAAAAACTAACCGCGCTTAAGAAACCCATTGTTGGCATTGGCGGTCCGATTCCGGGAGCTCGCTCTCTTTCGATTGATGACGAAGGAGCCGGACGGCTTGCAACTCAGCACCTTATTTCTTTGGGCCACACGGAAATTGGAATGATTGCGGGTAATCCGGCAAGTGAGATGGATTTTCATCAGCCATACCTTCGAAAAACTGGATACCAAGAAGCACTGCTGGATGCCAATTTAGATTTCAAACCGCAATGGATGGCCGAAGCTGACTTTACAGTTGGTGGTGGTTACTATGCTGCGAAACAAATGCTTGGCGATCCTCGCCACAACCCTTCCGCAATTTTTTGTGCATCAGACGAAATGGGCTTTGGTGCAATTCAAGCCGCGCGCGACCTAGGACTGAGGGTTCCGCAGGACATTTCTGTGATTGGACTGGATGGGCATCCGCTCGGTCAGTTCTATGGCCTCTCTACCATTAACCAAAGAACGCGTGAGCAGGGTGAGCACGGAGCAAACTGGATAGTTGACATTTTGGAAAGTGGCGAGGAAAGAGAGCTTGCCAATGTCGAGCAACTGAATACCTGGCCAATAGATTTAGAAGTCCGTTCATCAACCGCAAAGCGATCCAGGGAGGAATAGTGGCGGATTCATCGTTCGACATCGTAAGCCGAGTCGACAAGCAAGAAGCTGACAATGCAGTAAATCAAGCTGCTAAAGAAATTGCTCAGCGCTATGACTTCAAGGGCACCGGTGCTGAAATTGACTGGAGTGGCGACAATGTTGTCATCAAAGCCAACTCAGAAGAGCGAGTAAGGGCAATCCTGGATGTCTTTCAATCCAAGCTGGTCAAACGCGGAATTTCACTCAAGAGCCTGGACGCCGGTGAGCCAGTTGCCAGCGGCAAAGAATACAAGCTGACCTGCAAGCTCAAAAACGGGATCAGCAGTGAACACGCTAAAGAAGTTGCCAAGATCATTCGCGAGGAAGGGCCGAAAAGCGTCAAAGCTCAGATTCAAGGTGATGAACTTCGGGTGAGCAGCAAGAGCAGAGACGACCTGCAAGACACAATTGCACTGCTCAAGGGCAAAGATCTGCCCGTTGACCTGCAGTTCGAAAACTACCGCTAGCCGAGTGCTAGGTAGCCAGTGCCACTTCCCAAAATAGAGAAATAATTGGCAGCTTCAAAAAAGCATGCCTGGCCCTTTGTGAGAACCAGCGTCTCCTCTTTAGATGTCGAAATTGCAATTTCCCCCGCAACACAGGTGAGAATTGCTTTCCCAGTCAGCCGAATATCAACTAACAGATTGCTTCCACTTGGCTCGACCCGATAGACACGAAAATCATCGCCTGCCGTTTGATACTCAACTAGGCCATTCATCAAGAGCTTTTGGTTTGCTATTGGATTAGCTAACTCTGAAAAATCGGCCACTTCCAAAAGTTCCCTAACATCGATGGGCTTCACAGTAAGCCCTCCGCGCAAGACATTGTTTGACGAGGCCATGACCTCCACGCCAAGCCCCGAAAGGTATGCGTGAATGTTGCCAGCTGGCAGAAACAATGCCTCGCCTGGTCTAAGTTCGACGTAATTCAGCAGCAAACTAACCAAGAGTCCAACATCTGCCGGGAAATGTTGATTGATTTCCTTCACCAGGTCCCCTCGCGAAGTAACTGGGCAGACAGCGACAAACTCCTCAACAACTTCCCTGCTTTGGTTCAGTGCCCACTCGGTAGCGCCGCGCAAGCCCTCGCTTGCTAAAGCACTAAGCCATGGTTCAAATGTTTTACTTGCCCTAACTAATTGCTCAATGTCTGATGAGATATCTATAACTTTTCTGAAGCCACACAACGCGCGAAACTCACTGACCGCAGCAATCAACTCGGGCTTGTGATTTGCGTCTGTGTAACCGGGGTAACTTTCTGAAAACCGCTTTTCAGCCCACTGCTTTGTTGGATGAGCCTGAATAGACAGCGGCTTAGCTGCGGCCAGGTATTTAACTAAGAACCCCAGTTGGCCAACTCGCTTAGAAAGTAAGCCATTTTGATCATCTTCGATTTTGGATTCGGAATCTGGGTGTGTTCCAAACCAAACCTCTGCTTGTGGTTTCCCGGTTGGCTCAGTTCCAAGCAGTTGCGGAATTAGATCATAAGAACCCCAGGCATAGTCTCTTGGCGTATTGCTAATCCGGAGCAGAGTCATGCGCTCACCCTATCTAGCATCATCCGGACTAGGAATGATCGAAATTGGACCGGTTGGCGGGGCAGCATTTTCTAGATCACTCTTCTTGGCCCGCTTGGCAAACTGCTCAGCAATAACAGCAGATATAAGGGCAAGAATCACCGGGAAAAAGAAGGCGTTTGATAGCCCTACCCCCTCCACCAAAGCGCCCATAAATGCCTTGGCAAAAATAGCGACACTTGAGTTGAACAAACTCAGTCTGCTTACCGCCCAAGCGGTAGAAACACCCGGCACATGTCCACCAGCGGAGAAGAACGCTGGTGATGCCGGAGCTAGACCAAGTCCTGCCAGACCCCAAAGCAGTGAGCCGAACAGCAAACCAAGTGTTGGATTGGCATCGGCAACTGGTGCAGCAAACAGCGCCGCCACCGCAAGAGCGAGTGCGGCGAGCAACGCTCCGCGCGAAGCAAGGGTGTGGGGATGAAACTTCTCAGCCAGCCTGGTCATTGAAAGGCGACCAATGATCATGCCAACCATGAATACACCAAACGGAATTGATCGAAGGGCAAGCTCAGCATTTAAGACATCTCTTGCAAATACAGCTGCCCAGTCGATTACCGCGACTTCTGGATAAATGGCAGCAAACAATCCAAATGCCAACAGCCACAGTTGCGATGGCATTTGATAAAACTTTCTCTTTACAACCGTTGCTCGCTCTTCAATGTGTCCATCTTCAGAGGGGCTCAGTAGCCATCGCAAGAAAATCTCAAAGAGAATAATCGTTACAGCTGCCACCAAAATAAGGAAAAGCTCCAAGGTTATGAAAACAGTGGCCAGTGCTCCCGTGATCGCTGCACCCACTGCTCCCAGTGACCAACCAGCATGCATTCGACCAATGATGTTTTTAGGAATCTGCTTCTGCAGAAGTACAGCAGCCGAGTTGACCGATACCCCCAGCAATGACATAAAGAAGTTGAAGAAAATGTTAAAGATCATCCAAATAGCGGGGTCGTTGGACCAGGCCAGAGAAATCAGGAAGAGCATTCCACCGTAGTTGGATAGACGAATGATTGGACGCGCCCCGAAGCGCATTATCAAGCGCGATGCAAACAACAATGGCGTGATTGATCCAATGACACTGAAGCCGATGATGGTTCCCCACGTCACGAAGGAGACGCCTAGCCGATCAATAAACTCTGGGACCCAAGCAACCGAAGAAAGGGCGGAGTGGCCCATGAGAATAAATATCAGTAGCGACGCAATTTGAGCTTTTCTCAATCTTGCCCCGGGGAGCGTTTGCATTAGCTTCCCTTCGAAACTCTCAGCATCTCACCGCGGTCAAACAGTTTGATTCGCTCTCGCCCATCGCCTTCGCCAAGTGCTCGCTCTCTGGCATCAACATTCAGCCAGTTTCGCCAGTCCATGAAATCAACGCCCCGCTCACGCAGAGTTTCAACGATTGCCTCTTCAGCGGGTGACTCTGGCTGCCACCAACTGGTGCGGTCTTCGATCAAATGACCAATGGTTTCAATCGCATCAGCTTTGGTGTGTCCAATCAGGCCAACTGGCCCACGCTTTATCCATCCGGTGCAGTAAACACCTGGAATATGTTTTCCAGAACCGTCAAGAACACGACCTTCATTGTTGGCAATTACGCCGGACTTTGCATCAAATGGAATTTCGTCCAGTTCGCTTCCAAAATATCCAACCGCTCGATAAACCGCCTGCACTGGATACTCGACGATTTCACCAGTACCGGTGACGTTGCCAGTGCCGTCTAACTTGGTTCTCTCGAATTTAATTGCAGCAACCTTGCCATCTTTGCCGACCACTTCTAGTGGCGAGTGGAAAAAGTGAAGGTGCAATCGTCGAGCTTGAGCTGACTGCGGGTTGTCTTTCAAATCCTGCAGGGTCTTGACCATGACCCGGATTTGGTTATTGCCGTCGAGGGCAGCTTGCGATCCTTCATCGAATTGGAAATCATCAGGATCAACTATTGCCTGCACGCCATTGACATGCAGAGCTTCTCGGAGCTCCAGCGGAGAAAACTTAACTTGCGCTGGCCCGCGTCGACCAAAAACATGAACATCTGTTACAGGGGAACTCTTCAGCCCTCGGTAGACGTGATCGGGAATATCAGTAGAGAGTAAGTCGTCCGGCAGTTTTACCAAGATTCGTGCAACGTCCAGTGCAACGTTTCCGTTTCCTATCACCGCAATTTCTTTGGCGTTTAGTGGCCAGCTGAGAGGAAAGTCAGGGTGGGCGTCATACCAGTTCACAAAGTCTGCTGCACCATAGCTGCCATCAAGTTCTATGCCAGGAATATTCAGATCGGCATCCTTGATTGCACCAGTTGCAAAAATTACAGCGTTGTAGTGCTTCTTGAGATCAGCAAGTCTTAGGTCAGTTCCATACTTCACATTCCCAAAAAAGCGAATGTCGCCGCGATCCAGCACCTCATAGAGGGCTTTGATGATTCCCTTGATGCGAGGGTGATCAGGTGCAACACCATAACGAACTAATCCATATGGGGCAGGAAGAAGATCAAATAGGTCGATTGAGACATCGAAGTCTCGCTGAGCTTTGATTATTAGGTCCGATGCATAGATTCCAGCCGGTCCAGCACCAACGACTGCGAGACGAAGCTTGGACATACTTTTCGAAACTATCCTTTGCGATTGACCATCGCCCTGGCAAAGCTCTCTAGGGCGGACTTCACGCTACCAGCTGGCAGAGAGTCAATGGCTGAAATGGCCTTGTCGCCCCATTGATTGGCGAATTCTTCGGCCTCCGTCATTACCGGGTGAGCTCTCAGTTCGACCAGAACCTGCTGGATATTCTCGGCATTGGCCGAGTTAATTTTTTCGAGTAGCGCAGAAGAGCGGGCATCCGAGCGCTTGGCGAGCAAAATCATAGGAAGTGTTGGAACCCCGGCAAGAATGTCAGTTCCAGCATCTTTACCAGATTCTGCGCTCGTGGACTGAATGTCTATTAGGTCGTCAGAGAGCTGGAAGGCAATTCCCATAATCTCTCCATACTTTCTAAGCGGCTCTTGATACTTTTCTTCCGCTCCAGACAGCAGGGCTCCGAGTTGAGCAGAGAGAGCAATCAGCGAACCCGTCTTGTCCCGGATTACATCGAGATAGTGCTGCATTAGATCTTGCTCTTTTGAGCCAATGGATTCGTGCAATTGCCCCAAGACCAATTGCTCAAAAACTTGTGCCTGCATCTTCAGCGCACGCTCACCTAGGTTGCTGACAATGTTGGAAGCTCTGGCAAACAGAAGGTCTCCGGTAAGGATGGCGAGGTTGTTGCCCCAGATTTTTTGAGCAGCCGTAACGCCTCTTCGGGTCTCTGCTTGGTCCATCACATCGTCGTGGTAGAGAGTTGCTAGATGAGTTATCTCCATCACGACCGCGGCATCCAGGACATCTTGCTTTGACGGATCGCCCAGGTGGGCAGTTAGCAGAAGTAGTGCTGGTCTGAGTCTCTTGCCGCCTGCCTTGGCGAGGTGATTAGACATGACATCGACAACCTCTTCAGTGTGACGAGTCGCAGATTGAATTCGCTTTTCAACTTCTTCCAGTTTTTGCTGAAGCGAGTCGAGCAGGGCCTTATCTTGAATACCTTGGAAATACTTGGGTAGTGACATTAGCGCTCTCCTGTGTGTAGAGCGACAACACCAAGGCTTAGGTTTTTGTAACTCACGTTCTTGAAACCAGCAGACCGGATGTTTTGTTCCAGCTCCTTTTGGCTGGGCCAGGCCTCAATCGACTCGGATAAATAGGTGTAGGCCTCGGGATTGCTTGAAAAGACTCTCGCCACAATTGGCAAAACAAAGCGCAGATAAAACTTGTAAAGAAGCCCGATTGGTCCGCGAACCTTAGAAAACTCACAAACCACGAGCTTTCCACCAGGCTTCAGCACGCGATGAAATTCTTTCAGCGCGGTCTGATAGTTCTCCACATTCCTCAGGCCAAATGAGATTGTGACGGCGTCAAACTCCGATGCCTGGAAGGGCAGCTTCATGGCATCAGCAAAAACAAAAAGTAGTTCTGGGTGTTGCTTTTTTCCTTGTTCAATCATGCCCTTGGAAAAATCAGCGGCGACAACCTCTCCACCCGGCACTAAAAGTGCTTTTGAAGAAGTCCCAGTTCCGGCCGCGACATCCAAAATACGCTGACCTGCGAGCGGATTGACCGCCTTGCGGACTGCTCTGCGCCAAAGTCTGGATTGATAAAAGGAAAGTAAATCGTTGGTGCGGTCGTAGTTTTTAGCGACCTGATCAAACATGGCCGACACATCGCCCGGGTCTTTGGTTAGGTCGGCTTTGGTCACCGGGCTAGTCTAACTGCGCCGAATCTTTCTTTGATTGGCTGACGAGAGTGAAGACCACCAGGCCAACAGAGCCCAGCATCAGGGCAACCAGCAATGGGGTGGTTGCAGTAATGAATTCATCGGCTGGTGTTTTTGTGGTTACTACTATCTCTGAAAGATCAAGTGGTTTGGTTGCAGTTGGGTCTACTTGACCATCGACGATGGCGGGAGGAATGACCTGCTCTGTCTCATCGGACCGATTGTCCAGTTCATCTGCATACGCGGGGCCGATAAGCGCGCTAAAAGCGAGAGTGATTATGGCTAGTTTTCTCACTTCTCCGCCTTACGCCTAAACTTTCATAAGAAAGCCTAAGAGCAAAATTGGGTTCCCCCGCAATCTCTCAGGCAACTTAGAGCAAAGGTCAAAATGTCCCTATCCGCGCGTATTCAGCGCATCAACCCAAGTGGGCTTGACCTGTCAGGGAAAAGCGTCTTCCTGCACAAAGACCAACAAATCGTTGCCAGTGGCGAAGCAGTTCGGGTGGTGGCGAAGGGGAAAGATCGCATTCACCAACTGTCTGTTGCCTGGCAGAAGCTTGTCGATACTGCAGAAATAAATAACGAATCTGGAATTGACTCTGCAGGTCTGATTGCAATGATCTCCATCGCCTTTTCTGAGAATAGTCAGTACGAGTCGGTTCTGATAGTGCCAGCTAGAACTCAGGTTATTTCTGAGGCTGGCGCATTTGAAGTGCTGGTTGGCGAGGCTAAAACGATTGATGGTCTGACCAAGGTGATTAGTGAATTCGCAATCGGAAGTCAAAGCGGCTCGGCTTTCCTCAAGAGCGTGGAAACGGCGTTGAAAGCAATTGCCGCCGGAACAATAGAAAAAGTTGTTTTAGCTAGAGACCTGGTTCTTCCAATCGATGGTGAGCCGGATCTGGGTGCAGCGCTTACTAGATTGCACGAGCGCTACCCCGAATGCTGGACCTACAAGGTTGGAAATGTCTTTGGTGCGACTCCAGAAATCTTGCTTCGAGCACGAAATGGAGAGGTGTCTGCCCGAGTACTAGCGGGCACAGCAGCGAGAGGAACAGATCCGGATGTTGATGTTGCAATAGCTGATGGTCTTTCGCATTCGCTAAAAAATAAGCACGAACATGACTTTGCTGTTCAGTCGCTGGTTAGAGAACTATCGCCATTTTGTTCTTCGGTTGATTATCAAAAGGAACCCTTTTCATTGGTCTTGCCAGATCTCTGGCACTTAGCAACAGATGTGACAGGCAAATTGCTTCCGAACATCACGCTGTTTGACGTGATTGAAAAGCTTCACCCGACGGCTGCGGTGGCGGGAACGCCCACTGAAGCTGCAACTCAATTATTGGAAGAGCTCGAACCATTTGATCGCGGTGGCTATGCCGGCCCGGTTGGTTGGCTCAGCTCGAACGGCTCAGGAGAGATTGCTATTGCTCTTCGCGGTGGTGTCATTGAAGAGAAGCAAATTAGAGCAATCGCCGGTTCTGGAATTGTTTCCGAGTCAATCCCCGAAGCAGAGCTGGTTGAAACTGAGCTAAAGTTCCGAGCTGTTCGCTGGGCTTTTCAATCAGATAACTGAAAATCAATCAGTACGGCTCCGCGCAGAGCCCAGGCCTTTTCCAGTTCACTCAGACTCTGACAAGCAACATATTTCCAGCCATAAGCCTGTGCCAACTTTGCCAGATCTACGGATTGAGCGGTTTTGAAAAGTCGATCAAAAACATCGGATTCGATTTCCTTTGCAACCTCCAGGCGAGTAAAGATGTGGCCGCCGTTGTCATTACCCACCACCAATTTCAGTTCCAGGTCAGGCAGGTCTGTCTTATTTAGGCCGTTTGCGTCATGCAGGAGAGTCAAGTCGCCAATCAGAGCAACCGTTGGTCCCTTGGCCATTGCCACTCCTATTGCGGTAGAGACTGTTCCATCAATGCCAGACAATCCTCGATTTGAGTAAACCTCAATCTGCTTAGGTAGAGCGGTTGCGTCCAAGACGCGAATCAAGTCTGATGCCCCAATCAGGAGCCTCTCACTTCGTTGCCAGACGAAATTAACAAACTCACTTCTTGCACCTGATTGACCGCCTATCTGCCACTGAGCTAGCCAGGCTGAATCAGCCTTGCCGTCAGGAATAAGACGATCTGCTTTAGCAATCACATTGTCAAATGGATCAAACTCGCCATACTCAAAACTGTTCTCCACGTATACGGATGATTCAGAAATCAGACGCTGAACTGATCTCGAGAGTGTTGGTTTACCAAAAACAACGACTTTTCTAATTGAAGCTCGCAGTTTTTCCAGTGCTTCAATTGGAAACTGAATGGCATTGGCCCCTTGCCTTGCGCCTGAACTAGGTTCGGCAATAAGCGGAAGGTTTGCTGCCTCGGCAAATTCCTGGGCTCTTTGTCCACCAGCACCAGCGATAACAACCGTGTGGTTATCAACCGGCACAGCAAGCTCTGAGTATTTTTTGCTCGGAATCAAAGCTTTCGGTGAATTTGAAACCAAATCGGCTGCGTTTGGTTTGGTGCTGCTGAGTGGCAAATCAAACTGAACATTTAGCTGAACTGGTCCAGGCTTAGAAAGCGCAGCTTGAACCGCTTGACTTGCTATTTCAGCAGCGGAGGATTCTGAGGTCTCTAGACCTAGGTCGAAAGAGGTTGCCGCAAACCCAAATACATTCATCTGATTTGTTGTTTGATTGGCGCCCTTGTTCCTAAGTCTTGCCGGTCGATCGGCTGTCAAAAGAATTAGTGGGACGCCAGAGTGATAGGCCTCCATAACCGCTGGATAAAGATTTGCAACAGCTGTTCCCGAGGTGACAATCAGCGCAACCGGCTTCTTTGATGCAATGGAAATGCCAAGACCGGTGAAGGCCATGCTTCTTTCATCAAGCCGAACGGTTAGTCGTGCCAGTCCAGCGTCCTGCAGTTGCTGCGCGGCCAGAGCAAATGCTTGAGAACGCGAGCCTGGTGATAAGAGATAGTCGGTTACCCCGTTAGCGCGCAGACTTGCCACCACGGAAGCAGCAATTGACTGAGAGGTCACTTCTTGTCGTCTTCGTCTTTCTTACGAAGCTTCTTTCCGATGTCCTTAAGGAAATTTGGATCATCATCTGGTGCGACCGTCTTTCCACGACCGCCAAGTCCACCGTTGTCACCACGACGAAGTGGTCGACCAACCATTAGGTAAAGAAGTCCACCAAAAAATGGAACAAACAGACAGAGCAGAACCCATACCCACTTGGGCAGTGATCTCACCTCGTGCTTTTTTGCACTTGCTGCAAAGACAGTTGTGAATACCGTCCATATCAGCCAAAAACCAATCGTTACGATGGCCACTCTCGTCATATCTTCAACCCTAGTTCACTTCGCTTGCTCTTAGACTGGAGGGGTGAAAAATCCCTGGCTTCTCTACACACTCATTCGACTGGGCATGTTTTTTGGCCTGTTTTTCATTCTCCTGCTACTGGATTTCAACCCATATTTCTCTGCAATTATTGCAGCCGCTATTTCTTTTGCGCTCTCGCTATTGGTTTTGGACCGCCAGCGTAATGCTATGAGCGAACAAGTGGCCAAAAAACTAAGTCGCGACTCCCAAGGAAAGTACCTGGACGAGCAGGGTAGCGTCGAAGACGCCATTTTGGAATCAAAAGAAGTTGACCAGGTAAACCCCGAGGCTGACCAGGGCGGCAAAGCCTAACCCAGCAAAGCTGGTCAACTTTAGGGCCGTAATCAACTCTCCCGAGCTGCGACTTTCCATAATGATCAAGGTGATGGGCAGAAGAAGAAGCAGATTAAACATCCCCAGCAAGGTTGCTGGATAAAAAAGCACCAATAACAAATTAATCAAAACTGGCAACCAAATCATTAGCAGAAAGAGGGTCTTGCTGGGCTTATAGCCCAGCATCACGGCAAGAGTTCGCTTGCCCGCTTTGCTGTCGGTTTCAATGTCGCGAATGTTATTCACCAGTAGGACTGCTGAAGCATAAAGACCGAAAGTTCCGCCCAATAAAACAGCCAATGGATCGATGATCAAAGTCTGAATGTAATTTGTTCCAATCGTTGCAATCAGGCCAAAAAACACGAAAACTGCAAGTTCGCCAAGGCCGTGATATCCGTAAGGCTGCTTACCACCGGTATAAAACCAAGCGGCAACAATTGCAATCAGACCTACCGCAATCAGCCACCACTGCTGAGTTATCAGAACAATGGCAAAACCGGCAGCGGCAGCCAGGCCAAAACTAATGAATGCGGCTCGCATAACAGCGGCAGGTCTGGCCAATCCACCAGCGGTGATTCGGGTTGGTCCAACCCGCTTGTCATCAGTGCCACGAATGCCATCTGAATAGTCATTCGCGTAATTGACTGCAATTTGAAGAAGTAGTGCAACCAGAAGTGCCAGGAAACTTAGAAGAGCGTCAAATCGATCAATAGTTGCAGCCGTTGCACTGCCCAACAAAATAGGAGCAACCGCTAGCGGAAGAGTTCGCACTCTTGCACCAGTAACCCAGGTTCTAATTCCCATCAGGAAAGACTAATCCGCTAGAAGCTTTGCTGATTCCAACAGGTCCACTTTCCCTGTCGCTGTCATTGGAAAGCTAGTAACGCGTAATGCTTTGGCCGGTTTGGCCGCAACTGAAATCTGCTCAGCCAGACTCTCGAAGTTAACCTCTGGACTGCCCTGGTAAAGAAGACCTACCGATTGCCCCCACTGCGAAGAAACGGGAACAGCAACTACCTGTTCTACCCCAGGAATATTGAGAGCCGCCTGTTCAACGCGCTCGAGCGAAACCTTGATGCCGCCAGAAATAACAACCCGATCAGCGCGTCCCAAGACCTCTAACTTGCCATCGGTAATTACACCTAAGTCATTTGTTTGAAACGAGGATCCAAGTCCTAAAGCTAGAACAGGTCCAGAGATTGAAATCAATCCGTCTTGCAGTTCATAGCTGACGCCAGTTAGGGGAATGCCGTCATAAATACAGCCGCCGCAGGTCTCAGTCATTCCGTAGCTGACGACGATGTTGACTCCCTTGGCACGCAAGGCCTCAACCTCGGACCAATTCGGTAACTGGCCTCCCACCAGGATTGCGTCAAACTTTCGAAGCATTGAGAAAACAAAGGCGTCGGCTTCAGCATCCTGGGCTAGGCGACTGAGTTGAGCGGGTACTAAGGATGTGTAGCGTCGACCCTCTTCCATCAGGGAAGCACCCCTCACAAAAGCTTCAGTGGTGAAAGGAACCCGAGTGTTTAAAAGAATCGGTTGAGTATCAGATATAACTGATCTAATAAGGACGTTGGCTCCAGCAATAAAGTTGGTTGGAAGAGCAAGTAGCCACTGCCCATCCCCACCTAATCTTTCAATGCTTGCCCGTGCCGAATGCTGCAAAGCTTCTAGCGAGAGTTTGATTTGCTTTGGTATGCCGGTTGAACCAGAGCTCTCAACGATTAGGGCAACTTCATCCGCTACCTCAGCCGGCATTTCAAATGACTCATTAGGTGAAATAAAACCTGCAACTTTTCCATCTAAAACTTCCACCATCAGCTCAAGCGCTGCAAAAGTATCGGCGCTATTAACTACACGAAGTGGTTTCATTTAGAAGTGCCAAGGAAAGCTTGACCAGTCAGGTTTTCTTTTTTCTAAAAATGCGTTGCGACCTTCTTTGGCCTCATCAGCACTATAAGCAAGGCGAGTTGCTTCCCCCGCAAACAACTGCTGGCCAACTAATCCATCGTCAGGAAGATTGAATGCGTACTTCAGCATTCTGATTGCAGTTGGAGACTTGGCCAGAATCTGTTTACCCATTTCAATGCCAGCTGTTTCCAATTCAGCGTGTGGAACCACTCGGTTGACGACGCCAATTTCAAAAGCTCTTTGCGCATTGTATTCTTCGCCCAAAAAGAAAATCTCCCTGGCAAATTTTTGTCCAACTTGTCGCGCCAACAGGGCCGAGCCATAGCCGGCGTCAAACGATCCGACATCAGCATCAGTTTGCTTAAAGCGTGCGTGTTCCTTGGAAGCAATTGAAAGATCGCACACAACATTGAGTGAGTGTCCCCCGCCAGCCGTCCAACCCGAAACCAGTGCAATCACAACCTTCGGCATAAACCGAATGAGTCGCTGCACTTCGAGAATGTGCAGTCTGCCGGCTGTGCCCGGTTCGTATTCGTAACCACTATCGCCGCGAACTCTTTGATCTCCCCCAGAGCAAAATGCCCAAACACCATCTTTTGGAGATGGGCCATTGCCGGTTAGGAGCACAACTCCAACATCCGAGCTCATCCGAGCGTGATCAAGTGCTCTGTAGAGCTCATCAACCGTCTGAGGACGAAAAGCGTTTCTGACCTCAGGTCGGGAAAAGCCAACTCTGACAATGCCTAGCGATTTGTGCCTGTGGTAGCTAATGTCCGCAAGATCAGCAAAGCCAGGCACTTCGTCCCAGAGCGCAGGGTCGAAGGGGGCGGTTGGCTGAAATTTCATGCTCCTAGACTAATCAAGTGGCGCAGGCAAAATTCACGGATATCGCTATCTTGGCCCTGCCTTTGCGCACCCGCTTTAGACAAATCCAATCCAGGGAGATAGCTATCTTTAGGGGGCAGCGCTGGGCTGAGTTTTCCCCGTTTGTCGAATACGGCGATGAAGAGGCAAGTCAGTGGCTGAGAGCCGCTCTGAGTTGGGCAAATGATCCGCTTCCTGCGCTAAGCCGAACATCAATCAACGTCAACGCCACTTTGCCAGCTGCTTCGCTAGAGCAAATTCCGAGCATCCTTTCGAGCTTTGGCAGATTCAACACTGTGAAAATAAAAGTCGCTGAAACCAGGGAGTTGTCTGAGGACCTGGCAAGAGTTAGACGGGTTCGAGAGCTATTTCCAGATGTAAAAATTCGACTAGATGCCAACGGAGCTTTGGACGTCGAATCTGCTCTATTCATGGCAAGTCAACTGCGAACCATAGGGCTTGAATATTTCGAACAACCCGTTGCAACAATTCCGGAACTGAAGCAGCTAAGACAACTGCTAGCAGGAAATGAAATCAATCTAAAAATAGCGGCCGATGAGTCAATTAGAAGAGCCCAGGATCCGCTAAGAGTGGCGCAGGAAGAAGCAGCTGACATTGCGGTTATCAAAGTTCAGCCACTTGGTGGAATTGATAGGGCTCTAACAATTGCAAGGGAAAGCGGACTAGAAATTGTGGTTAGCTCCGCACTCGAGAGCTCGATTGGAATTTCTCAAGGATTGCACCTCGCCGGCGCATTACCAGAGCTGAAATATGATTGCGGACTGGCGACCGCTGCGTTGCTTGCAGCCGATGTGACAAAAAATCCACTTTTGCCATTTGACGGCTCTATCGCAATACGTGAAATTGAGCCCGAGCAAGAGTTGATTGATAAGTATGCGGTGGGTGAAGAGCGCCGGCAGTGGTGGCTGGAACGAATCGATCGCTGCTTACAACTTCTAGAGTCCTGAGTAGACGTGCAGTCCCTTGAAGAACAGATTTACAACGACAAAGTTGAATATCACTGCACCAAAACCAACTAGTCCAAGCCAGGCGGCTCGCTTGCCAGCCCAGCCACGAGTTGCCATTGCGTGCAAGTAACCTGCGTAGAGAACCCAGATAATAAACGTCCAAACTTCCTTGGTATCCCAGCCCCAGTAGCGGTGCCAGGCGCGCTCTGCCCAAATTGCTCCAGCAATCAATGTGAAGCTCCAGGCAACGAATCCCACCATGTTAAATCGGTAGGCGATCCGCTCAAGCTGCTTGAGATCCGGGAACTTATCCATAATGGCCTTGCCCCAACCGGCATCCTTAATCAAATAGAAGATGTGGAAACCAGCGGCAACCGAAAAGAAGCCGACTGCCAAGATTGCAACCATTACGTGAATCACCAGCCAGTAGCTCTGTAGTGCAGGCATAAGGGTCTTTACTTCGACGTAGAACAAGCTCACCGCAGCAAACAGAGTAATTAACGTGAAGCCAGTAATAAAGGTTGCAACATATCGAACATCGCGAACTCGAAGGCTAACGAGATAAACAATCAAAATCGTTAGTGCTCCGCTGATGGAAAACTCGTACATGTTTGCCCATGGAACACGGTTAGCGGCTATTCCTCGAAGCATCACTCCGACGCCCAAGACCAGCGTCGCAATTCCCAAAACCCAAAAACCAAATTTTTCAAATCGCGTCTCAGTTGCATCGTCTTTGAGTTTGGCTAGCTGAAAAGAAAACAGTAGAAGAGCAACTGCAAGAAAGCCCATGGACGCTGACACAAAGAGCAATGACAGCTGGGACAGTGGCTCATTCAAAACTACGTTCACGCGCTTTTACCCTCTATCTCTTCCTTGATTTCTAAAACAATGCTTTCCAGTTGGTCATCGTCGCCTCTGGCGAGACCGGCATACTCAATTCTCTCATCCCCAACCCGGACCCAGATCCTTCTTCGCACAACGCTCAGCGAAATCACAACTGCAAAAAGCGCAATAAACGAAAAGACCAGAACCCAAACTCCACCGGGGTTGAATGCCACGTCCAACGAGGCGAATCGGAGCAGTCCGTCAAAACTGACGGTGCCAAGCCCGTTTGGCAAATTGGCACTTTCGCCAACTCGCAGTTCCAGTGGAGGATTGGGACCATCTCTACCAGCAACCAGTTCCATGTCTGTCACATCCAGCGCATAGACGTTTCTTGGAATACCTGAATCGAGCCCAAGGTCACCGGTGTAGACGTTGAAGGTTAGAAGAGGGTCAATTGGATCTGGGTAGATAGATGTGTACGCGCCAGTCTCTAGTTTCGCAACTGTCGGATAGAAGAAACTGATCATTCCTATTTGACTTGGATTAGCATCAGGAACTTTTATTACTCCAAGCGAAGTCATGTTTCCGTCTTGTGGCAAATAAACAACTGGTCCCGAGAAAGCGATATTGCCCTCTCCGTCTCGAACAGTCACCACTGGCGCAAACCCGTTACCTGTTAGATAAACATTCGCCCCTGGCACAGGCAGCGGATGGTTCACTCTCACTTCGCCAGTGGTGGTGGTTCCACCAGCCGAGAGCGTGACATCAGCTATGAAATCAATGGGTTGGCCTAGGTTTGCTGGATTTTGCAGATCATAAAGAACATTGAATTTATCCAGTCGAAGACTGTAGGGCTGCAATTCTTCTTCAAAAAACAGCGGGCCCGGTGAAAAAGCGTCGTAACTGGCAAGGTTATTTACGAATGTTTCCCCTTCAACTAACACTCTTTGTCCGCTGTAACTAAAACCACCACCGACACCGACCGCAATCAAAACTGCGAGAAGTGCGTAATGAAAAATCAAGTTTCCGGTCTCTTTCAGATATCCCTTTTCTGCGGATACAGAGTCCCCTTGCTTGGCAACACGGAAGCCTCGCTGTTTGAGAACTTCCATGGCTGTCTCGAGAGAAACTCGCTTTTCGCCGAGCACGTGGACAGGCATTCTGCTTAGCGATTCTGGGGTCTTGACCGGTTTGGCACGCAAGGCATTTAGATGAACTTTTGTTCTGGGCAGAACACAGCCGACTAGAGAGACGAAAAGCAGAATGTAGATAGCTGAAAACCAAACAGATGTGTAAACATCAAAGAGTTGGAAAGAATCAAGAACTTCGGCTAGCTCAGGTTGCTGATCAAAATAGAGACGAACACCGTTAGGGTCAGCGCTTCTCTGCGGGTAAACCGAACCGGGAACAGCCGCTAGTGCAAGCAGCAGAAGCAGGAACAGGGCAGTTCGCATTGAAGTCAACTGACGCCAAAACCAGCGAAGCCAAAAAATTGGATTAAAGCGGGAGGATGATTCCACTGTTTATCACCCCCAGCCAGTTTGTGAATTGAAGCCATAGTCCGCTAGCAATTAGCAGACCCAAAAGAATTAGGACGATGCCGCCGAAAATGTTGATTGCTCGAATGTGTTGCTTGATAAATGCAACCGACTTTGCAGCAAATCCAAATCCTGCGGCAATAAGCAAAAAGGGTATTCCGATACCAAGCGAATAAACCGTTGCCAAAATCGCCCCGCGAACCGGGTCTCCGGTGTCGCTGGCCAATACCAAAACGGCTGAAAGGGTTGGCCCAATGCACGGAGTCCAGCCCAGTGCAAAAACCACTCCCAAAAGCGGCGCACCAGCCAAGCCAATCTTGGGATTAGGAAGCTTTATGGTGCGCTGCAAGAACCCGATTTGACCGAGCATGGCAACACCAAACAAGCTCACCAGCAGACCAAGCACCAGTTGGACAAGCGGTTCCCTAATCCAAAACACCAAGCCGGCTGATCCGGCCAGCACACCCAAGGCGACAAAAACCGAAGTGAAGCCAAGCACGAACAGTGCTGTGCCCAATACAACCTTCGATTTAACATTTGCCGAAACGTAGCCAAGATAGCCAGGGACTAGCGGTAAAACACAAGGAGAAACAAAGGTGATGATTCCAGCCAGCAGCGCAATTGGAATCGCTGCGAGCAAAGAGCCTGAGAGAACAATCTCACCCGGGCTCATTCTTGAATCACCGTCTTGATTAGCTCACGCAAAATTGACTTATCAATCCGGCCAAGAATTCGAGAAGCAATTTTTCCATCTCGAGTGATTACCAAAGTAGTAGGAACCGCCTGCGGACTTACTACACCAGTGAAGGCCAGTGAGACTGAGCCCGTTTGAGCATCCATGATTGAAGGAAAGGTGATTCCAAAATTCCTATCAAACGCGAGCGCAGTTTGAGCTGTGTCACGAACGTTCACTCCCACGAACTGAACATTTTGATCAGCAAACTCTTCACTCAGCGCTGCTAAATCTGGAGCTTCTGCTCGACAGGGGGCGCAGGCTGCATACCACCAGTTCATGACGACCACAAAACCATCTAGTGATTCAGAAGAAAGTTGTGCACCACTCTCTGTTACACCAGACCAGGGGTTGATGCTTTGTCGTTGCTCTACGGCAAACTCTGTAACCGTCCCATCACCAGCAATGTAGTTTTTGTTATCGCCTGAGCGAAATTGGTCAGCCAATGGATCGCTTGCGCAACCCGCCAACAGCAAAGCAGTTAGTGCCAGAGCAATTGGCTTTTTCACTTTTGCTCCTGCGCGAATTTCATGCCGGGCTCACGATAATCAACTGGAACCAGTTTTCCGTCTTGAACTTCAAATGAAGTTATTGAGGAGAGGCTGCAGCGGCGATTGCGCGGATTGTGCGGAAGTCTCAAGCCACTGGCCGAAAGATACGTCATCCATATTGGAAGTTGGTGAGATACGAAAACAACATCTGATCCGCCCCCGACTTCCCATGCAGATAGTGCTGCGTCAGTCATGCGCTGCGCGATTTCTTCGTATGGTTCTCCCCAGCTGGGTTGCAGTGGGTTATAGAGATGAACCGCGAGCGCCGGCTTCTTCAGCAGACCCCTCGCTCCCATTGGATACCCGCGCAATTTGTTCCAGGGTTCAATAATTCGCTCTTCAATTTGAGGACTGAGGCCAAAACTCTGGGCAATTGGTGCTGCCGATTGACGAGTTCGCTCAAGCGGCGAGACCAGCAGCTGACCGATTGGTCGGCCCAATTTTTCTAACTCAGAAGCCGCAGCCTGTGCCATGCCATGTCCACGCTCACTCAGTGGAAAGCCCTCTAACCTCTCATAGAGCAGGCCCTTGGGGTTAAATACCTCACCGTGACGAACGAAGTGGAGGCGGGCTGGCATAACCCAAGTTTACCTTCGCTAAACTTTCCTAATTACCGCTATCAGGCCACTCTCAGAGGAAATTAGATGCTCAATCGCTCACCGATAAGCAAGCTTGCTGCTTCGCAAGATGGGCCAGTGACTATTGCTGGCTGGGTTGAGACCCTCCGAGACCAAAAGCGCATTCAGTTCATCATCATTCGAGATGAGTCTGGCTCTGTGCAGGTGACCTACCCAAGACCAGCCGATGAGGATGCCCTAGCTGACCAGGTGTCTTCCCTCAGTCACGGCAGCTTTGTGATAATCCAAGGCAACCTCAAGCACGATGAGCGCGTGAAGCTAGGTGGAATAGAAATCCTTCTAACCGCCATGGAAATCGTTTCCAGATCACTTCCAGATAGTCCAATTGCCGAGGACACGTCAATTGACAAAAGATTGGACTGGCGATTCCTAGACCTTCGCAGGCCAGAGTTGAACCTGATGATGAAGGTGCAGACAACCATCGAACAGGCTTGGCGAGAGCACTGGTTGGCAAATGATTTTGTTGAAATTCACTCCCCTAAGCTGATGGCCTCGCCGTCTGAATCACACGCCGAACTTTTTAAACTTGAATACTTCGAAACCTTTGCATACCTAGCTCAGTCACCTCAGTTCTACAAGCAGATGGCAATGAGCGCCGGGCTTGGGAAAGTTTTTGAAATTGGTCCCGTTTTCCGAGCCGACCCATCCTTCACCTCTCGCCACGCAACTGAATTTATTTCAGTTGACATGGAGATGAGCTGGATTGAATCACATGAAGACGTAATGAACTTCCAAGAACAGCTGATGGTAAAGGCCATTAGCGCTGTCAAGGAAAAGCATGGCGAGGAAATCAAAAACCTGTATGGCATCGATATCCAGGTTCCCTCAACACCATTTCCAAGAATTCCGCTGGCGCAAGCGCACGAAATTATTGAAGCTCGCGGCTACAAAGTTCCAAGAACCGATGGAGATATGGATCCAGAAGGCGAGCGCAGAATCGCGCAGTATGCGAAGGAAGAACTTGGGCACGACTTCGTATTTCTAACTGACTACCCAAAACACATTCGGCCGTTCTATCACATGCGCAAAGCTGACAACCCAAACCTCACCAACAGCTATGACTTGATTTGGAAGGGTACAGAAATCACTACTGGCGCTCAGCGTGAGCACAGAGTTGAAGTTCTAGAAGCTCAGGCAAAAGACAAAGGTTTAGACCCAGAGGGGCTCTCCTTCTATATCGACTTCTTCCGCTATGGGGCTCCGCCGCATGGTGGATTTGGAATGGGCCTAACCAGAGTCGTAATGCTGCTACTGGATCTTCCAAATATTCGCGAGGCCAGCTTCTTGTTCCGCGGACCAAACCGCTTGCAGCCTTAGTTCGAGTTCTGAATTTCCAGGAACTGATCAACGCCAATCGCCACCAGCGCCCAGGCGATTAGAACTGCCCAGAGGGCCATCCCAATTGTCACAATCAATGATGCCTTCAAAGGTTTCACCCCGGCTGCCACAGAAATAGCGGCTGCGAACTGAGTGCCAATTAGTAGAGGCCCAAGCAGAGCCATTCCGTAAACACCCCATTTATTGAAAGCTTCCTGGGCGCGAACAAATCGCTTTGACTCACCGACCTTGCCCTTAGCCTGTCTTCTCTTCAGTAGCCACGAGCGGATCCGAGAACCTGCGTATGCAAAGAGAAAAATGGTGCTGGCGTTGCCAATAACTGCTGCAACCACAACCAGCGTGGGATCTAAGCCAAAAACGATTCCGGCAGGAACCACCGCAATTGCTTCAAACCAAGGAATGGCTCCTGCAATAAATACACCGATGAGGCCTAACTGTTCTAGGTTCAAGATTTCCTCTCAAACAGTTTCGAAAAGCGCGTTAGTACGGTTTCCATCGGTCCTTTATTTCTAACCTTGAAGTAGAGAACGGACAGAATGGCAAGACCAAGCCAAGTTGCAGCGGCAATCAGGGTTACCTCCGCCACTCCAAGTTTGGCAAACAGGTCAAATCCCCAGGCGGAGAAGATTGTTGCAGCGACGATCGATTCGCCAAGATAAATCGTCAGTGACATCCGGCCAGCAGATGATAAGAGAAGCAGTTTTGCTTTCTGTGCAATCTTCCAAAGCAGAGCAACGTAGGCAGCCGATAGCAGCGGTGCTCCCAACAAGTTGATAAACAGTGAGATTAGATAAATACCAATGCTGTCAGCACCGATGGCATTTGAAAGGAAGAGCCAGGCAGACAGAGCCTGCACTGGTAGCCCGACCAAGAATCCCCACAGGATTAGCTTGTTCAAAAGCTTTGGGTTAGTTGAAACCAAGCCATTCTTTCTTGCGACCAACACCCCAACGAGGAAAGCAATAAACACCAGCGGTCCCTGCAGCAAAATGCCGTTCGGCGCAGCAAATGCCCACAACTCAAGTCGAGGGCCGACGGTATCTAAGAATGATCCCGACTGCAAAGCTTCATTCAGCATCGGCGAGAAAGTCTCTCCCGGCAAAGACTCGCCCTTCGAGCTCAGTAATGCCTCTCCCACATATACCAAAGCACCGAGAGCCAGGTAGACAACTGTTATTCCAATGTATAGACCGGTAGCCCAGCGTCTAATCGTTTTGTCACTGCGGAAGTAAAGAGCTAGTAGCAAAAGCCCGAACAAACCGTAAAGAAACAGAATGTCGCCGTGGAAAAAGAATGTGAAATGCAGGATGCCAAGAATTATCAATCCGATTGAGCGTCCAATCCAGCGTCTGCGATTCTCTCTTTCCCCCCTAATGACATAGTGAGCCGAATAGCCAAATAGGAAAGAGAAGATGATGTAGAACTTTGCCTGAAAGAAGGTCATGACAATGAAAGCCGCTGCAAAATTTGAGGACTGAGTAAGGTCTGCCCCCTCAAAAGACAACAAAGCGTCGATTGATAACAGCGGGATGTTCACTAAGGCGATGCCGAATAGCGCAAACCCCCTGAGTATGTCCGGGAATGCGTCGCGAACGTTGGTATTTGTCATTTCGGTTTTCTCTCTCTTTTTATTTCAAGGGCAAGCATCGCCATGGAAGGAAGCATGAAGCTATAGCCGAAGATCAACCAGAACAGGGCCTGAACCTGGGGCCAGGTGAAGGAGAGCTGATAATTGAATCCATCTGAAGCAGAATCAAAATCGACGACTATGGCATAAATCAGAAGTGCCGTCACTGCACCAAATGCAATAGCCGACAGCCAGCGATAAGCAATTACGTAACTTTGATCACGCTTTTTCAAAAGCATTTCATCCAGTGCCTCGTCTGGAGCTTCTGAGACAAGTCGAACAGATTGTCTGAGCAGGAACCAAAAGACCAAGACCAACAGGATGTGAATAAGGCTGAAAGAAGCCCAGACATTATCGCCGACCTGCAGCAGAAGGATTGTTCCTGCAATCAGTGAGACATTGGAGGCAATTAGCAAAAACCGCTTTGCCCCTAAAGACCTAAGCCCATCCCATTTGGTGTCGTTAAGTTGTTTTTCAACCGACTTGACTGATGCCGTGTTCCATAGAAGGCCATCACTTGAAAAGTCACCCTTAAAGGCTTGCATGTAGGCCTTCGTGAGTCCCCTGGCCTTTAGATAAAGAATGAAAATTGGCAGTTCAATGAGAACTGTGACAATGAGTGTGTAGACAAACCAATTTAACTCAAATGTAAAGAGCCGGAATGTTGGGTCCGAAGTCCAAAACAAAATTGCTGATATTCCAATTGGGACCGACGAAACAACCACATCAACCCATGCCATCAGCTTGATGTTGTTCCCGATGTACTTTGGATATAGCCACAAATAGGCAACTGCAAGTGTGGCTAGAACATAAAAGACGACTAAAAGCTCATTCATTAGTTTTCCTCTTCAAGCCAGAAGATCTCTTCGACATTGGCCCCTAAAACCGACGCGATTCGCAACGCCAACACAAGTGAAGGCGAATACTCACCACGTTCGATGTATCCGATTGTTTGGTAGTGAACTCCGACCTGATCGGCAAGTTCCTGCCTACTCAAGCCAGCTTGGGTGCGGAAGTCTTCGACGCGGTTGGCTACCTGGTCTTCGTCTGCTTTTGGTTTGCGACCCATGGTTGTAGTATAAATGCTATGTAGTAATAATGCAACAACCTAGTAAAGGAGATTTTTTAGAGATTTTGCAGCTTGGCCAAAACTCTTTCAATGTCGATTCGAAAGAAACTAACCTGCTCACCATTGAGCAGCAATACCGGTACCTCTTCTGAATACTTGCTAATAAGTTCGGAGTCTGAATCGACATCTAATACGTCAACCGTGTATGGCTTATCGGGATGAAGTTCCGTAAAGCGGGCTAGGAGCCTCGCCAAATCATTGCTCGCTTCATCGCAAAGATGGCAACCTTGCCTTGTAATAAGTGTTAGGTGTGCGGTGATAGCCATGTTTCAAGATTAGGCGATATCCATAGCCAATAGACTTAGCCGGTGCCAGAGACCGCCTCCAATAAGAAGGTTGCAGCCTTCTTTGATGTCGATAACACGCTTGTGCGTGGATCGGTTTCAATTCTGTTTGGAAAGGTGGCATTTGCTGGCGGAAACATTAAGCGCCGAGATATCTGGCGTTTTATGTGGGAACACCTTCGATTTATTCGTCGCGGTGAAAAAAATTCAAAGATGGCCAACATTAAAGATCGAGCGCTCTCTCTCACTAAAGGCCATTCAGTCGCTGAGCTCAGAGGGCTAATTGATCAGGTTTATGCTTCAGAAATCAAACCAAGACTTTGGCCAAGAAGCGTTGAAATGTTGAAGTATCACCTGGCGCAGGGTCATGAGGTTTGGTTAGTATCTGCTGCACCCGTTGAATTGGTAGAAGCGATTGCAAAAGACTTGGGCGCCAATGGTGCTCTTGGCACGTTAGTTGGTCACGACGGAGATGTTCTTACTGGTGAGCTGGTAGGGGACCCGTTGCACGGAAAGACCAAACTAAAGGCTGTCGAAAAACTTGCCAGTGAGCGAGGCATTGACTTGAGCGAGTCTTATGGTTATTCAGATTCGACTAACGACCTGCCACTGTTGACTGCGGTCGGTCACCCGGTCGCCGTAAACCCGGATCCACAACTTCGACGCTATGCCGCCGCCGCTGGTTGGGAAATTTTGAGTCAGCACCGAAGCGAACTCAAGACAAAGTAAAAACCCGCCACTCGGGCGGGTTCTGACTACTTCTTGTTTCGACGCTGGTGTCGGGTCTTGCGAAGAAGTTTGCGGTGCTTCTTCTTTGACATGCGCTTGCGGCGCTTCTTAATAATGGAACCCACAAAAACCTCTCAAAGCTTTTCTGCCCTTCTGGGCAACTCGCAAAAGTCTAGCCCCTGCGATTGAGTCGCTCAACCTCAGCATCGATTTCAGCCTCGGAAATGGGTCTTCGAGCCAGAACTCCATAAGCGTCAAGCCCAGTCACCACCGCGCCGATTCCCATTCCGAAGATGGCCCAAAATGGCCAGAAAGGGCCAGTTGGGGTAGTAAAGAACCAAATGGCAGTGACTAGTAGTGAGACAAAGGCGTAGACCCAAAGGTACTGGCGAAAATCTTGCTTCTTCTTGATCTGCTTTAGAGCATATTTTCTGACATCGTCTGTCATTTCTTCTTCCTGACTGTCTTCTTTACTTCCCCGGCAACCTTCTTTGCCTCAGTCTTAACGTCTTTGACTACTTTCGTTGTCTCTCGCTTAACTGTCTTTGCGACTTTGTCTGCCTCAGCGGAAACTTCCTTGACAACCTCATCAAGCTTTTGACGAGCAATTTTTTCAAATTCTTTGGCGCTCTTTTCAGTTTCGACCTTCGCCTCAGCTAACTTTCTGCCAAGCTGACGACCCAAGTCCTTTGGATCAACATCGAGATCCAGTTCCTTGACCCTCGCCTGAACCTGAGCGCTCAACCAGCTCGCACGCTCTGTGAGCCAGTTGCCGAGCTTTTCACCAGCATTGCCGAGAACATCGGAAAGTCCCTCTTCAGATTCCGCCTCAAAACCAAGCGATAGAAAATTGATCAGCCAGTCTTCGACAACCTCTAGAGGCTCGGGAGTGACAGAGTAGAAACGCTTTTGGCCATCTTCACGAGCAGCAACGAGTTTTGCATCGCGCAAAATCTTTAGGTGCTTAGACACAGCTGGCTGTCCCAGTTTGGTCTGCTTAACCAAATCGTTGACCTGCAGCTCGCCGCCAGAAACTTGGGCTGCCAGTAGGGCTTCTAGAATCTTGCGTCTAGTTGGATCTGCTATTACTTCAAAGATGTCTGCCATGTCATAAGCCTAACCCTTAGAGCTGGCAATTTCATGTGCTCTTTTTACAGCTGCGGATAGTGCAGAGTCAAAAACCTTGCTCAGGTCGGCTTCTTCCAATGTTGCAATTATGCGCTCAGTGGTTCCACCAGGTGAAGTAACGTTTTTTCTAAGCTCTGCCGGCTCTTGCCCGCTTTTCAACAAAAGCTCAGCTGATCCAATCAATGTCGAGCGGACCAACGTGGCCGCTTGCTCTGGGGAAAAGCCATGGTTTATAGCTACTTGTTCCCACTTCTCGACAATAAACATCAGCCAAGCAGGTCCAGAGCCAGAAATAGCACTCAGGGCATTGATCTGGTCCTCGCGCACCACAACAACTTCACCCACGGTCTCAAATAAATCGACTGCCGCCTTTACTGCTTCGCTGGAGGCCGATTCAGCTCCAACTAAACCAGTTACCCCCTTGCCGACCAGCGCTGGGGTATTGGGCATGGTGCGAATCAAATTTTTGTGCTGTGGGAGCTTCTCTGCCATGGTTTTCAGTTCGATTCCAGCAGCCATCGAAATAATGACAGCCTCTTTGTCCACTTCATCACGAATCTCAGTGAGGACATCGGCAATCTGATGTGGCTTGACGCCGAGTACAACAATTTGGGCATCGGAGGCAAGTAATTGATTAGCATCTTTGGAATTTTCAATTGACAGAGCACTGATTCCCTGATCGCGTAATTTCAAGGCGCTAGCTTCGGATTTTGTGGTGGCGGAAATTAATTTCTTTTCATAACCGCTATTGACCAGCCCATGCAGGACTGCTGAGCCCATGGAACCGGTGCCCAGGAAAGAAATCTTTAGCTTCTCCACGTATGAATCCTAGATTGGAAGTAGCGGAGCGATAAGGGGATAGCCAAGAAAGACCGCAGTGTTCATGGTGGTGTGGGCAATTACCAGTGGCGCTACTCGCTTGACTCGGAAAAACAGGTAGGCAAAGACAAGCCCCATTATGAAATTACCCAGGAATGCAGAAAAGCCCTGGTAGAGGTGATAACTGGCTCTAAACACACTTGATAGCAGGACAACCGCAATCACTGTTATTTCAGGTCTGATCAGCTGGAGCTTTTTGGCAAAAAAGGCAACAGCTATTACCTCTTCCTGAATACCAGCGCGCAGTGCAGATAGAAACAAAATCAGCGGTGTCCACCAGTAATCCCCCAGTGTGCTGGGGATGATTTTTGCTGTGATCCCAAGCTGCACAGCCCAAACATAAAGAGCTATTCCTGGAATTCCAATCAATATCGGAAGTCCTAGTCCCCATAGCAAATCTTTGGCTTTCGGGATCAGCCCAATTGAAATTCGATCCAGCGATAAGAAATACAGAGCCAATAAAACTGGCACCAAACTCAAGGTGAGGCCTGCCAGCTGCGAAAGCAGATCAAGCCAAGGAGCCTCCGCGAGCGGGCGATTGATTGTCGCAGTTGAACCAGCTAAGCCCTCCTCGCTGGTCAGCTTTCGCAGCAGGCTGAGAATGGAGTAAATGGTGCTGGCACCAAGAGAAACCATTAGTACAAGCCAGAACTCTTGAGAATGCTTTCTCAGGTTTCCTCCTCGGCCGATGCGACGAGTTTATTTAGGGGATGCCACTAATTCAAAACAAAGCGTTTTTCTTCAGACAAAACGCCGCTGACTTCAACTCTTATCTTGTAAGTGGCCCCAGCTGCTGGGACAGGATCATTGCCTTCTAGGCCACAGCCATTTTCCGATGAATAAGATTTTTCCCACTCACTAGCAATCGCTTCCAAGGTTTGGTTGGCCTTTAGAGACACAAATGTGTCCTGCAGTCCTTCCCGATTGCAATCTTTTGATGACCAGTAGGTTTGGTCGCCAGAAGAAATTGTGTAGAAAGTAACCCTTGGTCCGACATTGAACTTGCAGTCAACGGTTCCCTTGTTTGTGATCTGATACCAAAGAGCTGGCATAGTTCCCGCATCAAAATTGTTCAGAATTTCCCGGGATTGAGAGCCATCTGCATTTGTTTCGTTGATCTTTCCAACCATTACTTCAATAGCCACCACGCCCGGGGCACAGTCTTCGAGATTTGAAATATCGGATGATGCTTCATTGCTATCGATTATTTCCGAAGCGGACTGTCCGCTAAATAATTGCGGTATGCCCCAAATAACACTGACGAGAATCGCGAGGACAAGCAGGGCTAGAGCGCGTCTGCGTCTAAAAATCTGTTGCTCAGTTGGCACACAGATAATCTAGCTAGAGCTTTTTCAACATCCTGGTGTTGCCGAGCGTGTTCTGCTTAACTCTGGCCAAATCCAAGAATTCCGCCACACCTTCGTCATGAGATCTCACCAATTCAGCGTAGGTAGCTGCATCAACCGGAACGTCTGATATCTCTTCAAACCCATGGGAAGCAAAAAATCCAGTCTCGAAGGTTAGACAAAAGACTCGATGAATCCCAAGTAGACGTGCTCGCTCCAGCAGTTCCCTGAGCAGTGCAGCTCCGACTCCCCTGCGCTTGGCTGATTCCGCGACGGCCAAGGTTCTTACCTCAGCTAGGTCCTCCCACATCACATGCAGAGCGCCAAACCCCACTACATGCCCATCAAGCTCGGCGACCACAAATTCCTGAATAGATTCGTAAAGTTCGACTAATTCCTTGCCGAGTAAAACGCGCTTTTCAACCAGCGGGTTTGCAATTTGGCGAATCTTTGCAACATCACCGGTGTTGGCAGGGCGAACGGAAAGCATTCGCCAATTATTGCCTCACTTGCGCTTGATTGCTACCAGAACTTCATTTCGCCTAAGCACTGGCGGAGTCCAAGGACCGTTGTAGCGGGCATACTGAATTTCTCCGACTGGCTCATAGCCCGCTTTCGCCAATTCGGCCAGCAATGTCTCGGCCTTACTTTCAAATAATCGATCAGTGGCTGAGCCATTGAAACGCTTAGCCGCCATCAGCCCTCCCGGCACCCGCTGCACACTCATTCCTGAACGAAGCGGCTGTGGTGCATCGACAAGGTCGTGCGGCATCACGAAAGAAACATCGAAACCACTGCCAGATTTTTTCTGCAGAACGGGGGCGGTCATCGCAATCTGCTGACGAGATTCGTTCTCGCCGCCGATGTAACCGGCAAGATATCCAAATGCGCTGTAGCTGGCTGAACCCATGCTCCCAGGCATTGGTTTTGTGACGAGGGTGTGAGGCTCGTAGTCTCTTATCTCGAATCCACGATGGGATTCGATTACCTTGTAGCGCTGAATCTCAGCCAAGGTTTAGCTAACCACCTCTGGCTCACGACTCTTAGCCTCAAAAACAAACTTGCCATCGACAAAATCAACCTTGATGTCCTGGGCGCTTTGAATGGTTCCGGTCAAAATGCGCTCTGAAATCTCGTCTTCGATTTCACGCTGGACGGTTCGACGCAGCGGTCTCGCTCCAAGCGAAGGTTCGTAGCCAAGTTCAATCAGTCGATCTTTTGCATTGGTTGTAAGAACCAGCTTCAAATCACGCTCATCCAGACGCAGCTGCAGACGCTTGATGAAGAGATCTACGATCTGCATCAGCTCTTCACGAGTTAGCTGCGGGAAGACAATGGTCTCATCAACACGGTTTAGGAACTCAGGCTTGAAGTTCTTCTTCAGCTCCTCGTTCACTCTCGACTTCATCTGGTCGTAGTCGTTCTTGCTGTCACCTTCCAGGGTGAAGCCAAGAGCACCACGAGAAATCTCGCGAGTTCCAAGGTTGGTGGTCATGATGATGATTGTGTTCTTGAAATCAACTACGCGACCCTGACCATCGGTCAGTCGTCCCTCTTCCAAAATCTGCAACAGGGAATTGAAGATATCTGGGTGGGCTTTTTCAATCTCGTCAAACAAAACTACCGAGAATGGCTTGCGACGAACCTTCTCAGTCAGCTGACCACCCTCGTCATAGCCGACGAATCCTGGAGGAGCACCAAAGAGGCGAGAGACGGTGTGCTTCTCGCTGTATTCGCTCATGTCCAAAGAAATCAGCGCGTCCTCGTCATCGAACAAGAACTCCGCCAGTGCCTTGGCAAGCTCGGTCTTTCCAACACCGGTAGGGCCAGCAAAGATAAATGAACCGGATGGACGCTTTGGATCTTTTAGACCAGCGCGCTGACGACGAATCGACTTCGATAGAGCGGCAATGGCAGCTTCCTGACCAATTACACGCTTGTGCAGCTCTTGCTCCATAAATACAAGCTTTGCGCCTTCTTCTTCACTGAGCTTGAATACAGGAATTCCGGTCGCCTGGGCGAGAACTTCTGCAATGAGTCCCTCGTCAACAATTCCAACTTCTTTGACATTGCCTTCGCGGAATTGCTTCTCCAGCTTCATTTTTTCAGCGGTAAGTTTCTTTTCCTCATCGCGCTTAGCAGCTGCCAGTTCAAAGTCCTGATCAGCAATCGCCTGCTCTTTCGCGGCCTTTACAGCAGCGACTTTATCTTCCATCTCCCTCAGCTCAGGCGGCGAGGAAAGGAAGGAGAGTCTCACGCGAGCTCCGGCTTCGTCGATTAGGTCGATGGCCTTGTCTGGCAAGAAGCGGTCTGTGACGTAGCGGTCACTCATGGCAACCGCGGCGACGATGGCGCCATCAGTAATCGAAACCTTGTGGTGTGCCTCGTAGCGATCGCGCAATCCCTTCAGGATGTTGATTGCCATCGCTGGAGTTGGCTCTGCTACCTGCACCGACTGGAATCTACGAACCAGCGCAGCATCTTTTTCGAAGTGCTTGCGGTATTCGTCGAGTGTGGTTGCACCAATAGTCTGCAGTTCGCCTCTGGCCAGCATCGGCTTCAAAATTGACGCTGCATCAATAGCACCCTCGGCGGCACCAGCCCCAACCAGAGTGTGAATTTCGTCAATGAAGGTAATGATGTCGCCACGGGTGCGAATTTCCTTGGTTACCTTCTTCAGTCTTTCTTCAAAATCTCCACGGTAACGAGATCCTGCAATCAGTGATCCCATATCTAGGGTGTAAAGCTGCTTTCCGCGAAGAGTTTCTGGAACATTTCCCGAAACAATTGCTTGGGCTAGCCCTTCAACCACCGCGGTTTTTCCAACACCAGGTTCACCAATCAAAATTGGATTGTTCTTGGTGCGACGAGAAAGAATCTGCATGACTCTTTCAATCTCTCGCTCTCTGCCAACTACTGGATCAAGTTTTCCTTCGGCAGCTGCTTGAGTTAGGTTGCGACCATACTGATCTAAAACCTGCGAGCCCTTTTGCGGAGGATTAACCTCTCCGCCAACAGAAACTGTTTCTTTTCCTTGGTAGCCGGAAAGAAGTTGAATTACCTGCTGACGAACCTTGTTCGTGTCAGCACCAAGCTTGGTTAGCACCTGTGCCGCAACGCCTTCGCCTTCGCGAATAAGTCCTAGTAGTAGGTGTTCGGTTCCGATGTAGCTGTGACCAAGCTGCAGCGCCTCACGCAGTGACAGCTCTAAAACTTTCTTTGCTCTTGGAGTAAATGGGATGTGACCACTCGGTGCCTGCTGGCCCTGACCAATAATGTCCTGCACCTGCTCGCGAACCTGCTCGAGATTAATTCCAAGCGCTTCTAGCGCCTTAGCTGCAACGCCCTCACCCTCGTGAATCAGACCGAGCAAAATGTGCTCGGTGCCGATGTAGTTGTGATTGAGTAGCTTCGCCTCTTCCTGAGCGAGCACGACTACTCTGCGGGCCTTGTCGGTAAATTTTTCGAACAAGCTGGCACCTCCAAACTTCTTAGGAAGATGCTAAATCGGCCAGTGGCCTCAAACTAGGGCTGTTCGCCCAAGGCGTTAGTGCGCTTGGCCCGCTCTTCCGCCTCAATCTGGGC
>CAZGNP010000004.1:0-39238 GCA_964527155.1 uncultured Aquiluna sp. | reverse complement strand
GGGACTCTAAAATCTCAATTTCAGCGCTCTGGTTGTGCCGAGCTCGCTCCAGCAGCACTGGCAAAGAACCCATGTTGTGTGTTCCAAAAACTACATCTACCCACGGCGCCTTCTTTTGTATCAGACTCTGGTCCTTTTGGGCGAGGCAACCTCCCACAGCAATTTGAAAATCAGGGTTTGCTTCCTTCTTGGCCAACATGGTGCCGAGATTTCCGTAGAGCTTATTGTCGGCATTCTCCCTCACCGCACAGGTATTGAAAACCACGAGATCCGGGTTGTTGTCCTGCGCGCGGACGTAGCCTGCCGATTCAAGCAAGCCCGAAATCCGCTCACTGTCGTGAACGTTCATTTGGCAGCCGTAAGTGCGGACTTCGTAAGTTAGAGCCATTGCAAGGGAATTTTACCCTTGCTTCTCAGCCCAGCGCACGGCTGAATTGACTACCGCAGACGGGAAGCCGCGGCGGAGAAGGAAGCCGCTAAGGCGGCGATAGCGAATCTCGGGCGCTAGCTCCGCCATACGAATTATCCTGCGCCGAGCCAACGAATTAGCGAGTTCCTGTTGCTCCTCCAGCGAAACCGAGGCACACACCTCTTCGATAATGGAATCTGCCACACCTTTTTGGCGAAGCTCTCTGGCGATCAGCTTGACAGCCTTCCCTTTTGCTAAGCGGGCTGCCAAGAAGCCGCGGGCGAAACTGGCATCGTCAATTAGACCTGCTCGAAGAAAATCTTCAATGGCCCAGTTAATTAACTCCGTCGGAATTTCTCGCTTTTCCAAAACATCGCGCAATTGCTTCTCAGTTTTAGCGGTGCGAGTCAGCTGGTGAAGAAGTATGTTCTTCGCCCGCTTCTGCAGCTTCTCTTCGCTTGGCGGCATCGGGAAACTAAGCGTCGTTAGCGGCTTTGGCAGCCTTTGGCTTAGCCTCTTCCTCTTGCGGTAAATCAGCTACTGCTCTAGGAACTCCAACTCCAAGCTTGATTTTGATTTTCTGCTCAATCGTGTCAGCTAGTGCTGGATTGTCCTTGAGGTACTTGCGGGAGTTTTCCTTGCCCTGACCCAGTTGCTCACCTTCGTAGGTGTACCAGGCACCTGATTTCTTTACGATGTCTTGCTCGACGCCAAAGTCAATCAAACCGCCCTCGCGTGAAATGCCCTCGCCAAACAAGATGTCAAACTCAGCCTGCCTGAATGGTGCAGCAAGCTTGTTCTTGACAACCTTTACTCTTGTTCTATTACCAACAGAGTCCTGGCCGTCTTTCAGAGTTTCAATTCTTCGAATGTCTAGTCGAACAGACGCATAGAACTTCAGTGCCTTACCACCTGCAGTGGTCTCAGGAGAGCCAAAGAAGACACCGATCTTTTCGCGCAGCTGGTTGATAAAGATTGCGGTGGTCTTGGTTTGACTTAGCGCACCAGTGAGTTTGCGTAGGGCCTGTGACATAAGCCTTGCCTGCAGACCAACGTGAGCATCGCCCATCTCACCTTCAATTTCTGCTCTTGGAACAAGGGCAGCAACGGAGTCGATGACGATGACGTCGATTGAACCAGAGCGAATCAGCATGTCAGCAATCTCTAACGCCTGCTCACCGGTGTCAGGCTGGCTGACCAACAGTTCATCAATGTTTACGCCTAACTTCTTGGCGTATTCGGGATCAAGTGCGTGTTCAGCATCAATAAAAGCGGCAACCCCGCCAGCCCTTTGGGCATTGGCAATGGCATGTAGGGCAATAGTGGTCTTTCCAGAGGACTCTGGTCCGTAAACCTCAACGATTCTGCCCTTAGGCAGTCCGCCGATTCCTAGAGCTACGTCTAGGGCAATTGAGCCGGTTGGAATCGACTCGATTGGGGCGCGTTCTTCGCTACCCAATTTCATGACCGAGCCCTTTCCGAACTGTCGGTCAATCTGCGCAAGTGCAGTCTCTAGCGCCTTTTCACGATCTGAAGCTGTTGGCATGGGGTCCTCTTTTCCTCTGTATTTAGCCATGCTCCAGAAGCTAGCTGGCGGCTCTGACACTTTGGAGGGAATCCAACATGCTGTGGAAAACCTTGCTGGTGCTTGAGTTGAGAAAACTCTAAGCGTTCGAACAAAATTTCGAATAACCTCAGTCGGCGTGTCTTGGGGTCTTATTTTTACCCTGCCGACGCTCTTCCGGAACTGCCAATTGTTGGCAAATGGCCTGCCAGATGGTCTTTGGGTCCTCGCCCGCCGATAGCAGCTCTAACGGTGTTTTATCCGACAGTAAGTCCAGCCTGGTGTCGGAAAGGACAACCGCGGCAAAGTCAGGGCCAAATTCGTCCTGAACCAGCTCGTGAAAGCGGCTTAGCTTCACTGCCTGGAGAACAGGTCAGACTCAGTAATGAAATCGTCTGGCAGGGTGTCTGGGATGAAGGTGTCGTCAATGAAGATACCCTCGGCCACCGCCATGCGGGCTGACACGTCTCTGAGAAGGACGGATAGTGGCACCTCTAGGGCATCGGCTACTGAGGCGAGAATCTCCGAGGAGACTTCCTTCTGCCCACGTTCTACCTCGGAGAGGTAGCCAAGGGCGACCGAGGCTCTAGCCGCCACCTGCCGCAGGGTTTGGCCCTGAGCCTGGCGGTGCTGACGAAGTACATCGCCGATCTCTTGCCTTAGTAGTAACAACTTTCCTCCTGGGGACCTAATTTACCCCCTGCTGGGGACAAAGATAGGCCCTACTGCTGAATGTTTCCTGAAGTTAAACCTAAAAAACGCCTATCTCTTCCCGCAATACCTCCAAGGCCCGCTCCAGGCTGGCCCGTCGAATATCGGCTCGAGTTCCCCCAAACTGCTCGGCAAACACCTTCGTCCCCGCTTTCGAGCTCACTCCCACGTAAACCTCGCCAGGTTTATGGTGACCCACCGAATCTGGTCCAGCCACGCCCGTCGTGGACAGACCAATGACTTGCTCTGGAGCTAGCTGCATGGCAAAGGCAAACTTAGCTCTAACACTCTCTGCCAATTGCGCGGCCACCTCCGGATCCACGGCTGATTGCATCTGAAGTAGCGAAGAGGATACTCCCAGGATTTGACTCTTAATCTGATCTTGATAGGTATTTATGCCGCCCAACAATACCTTCGACGCTCCTGGCACATCTGCCAGACGTGCACAAACCATTCCAGCAGTTAGGGACTCAGCAAGGGCCAGATAAACCCCTTTGCTCTGCGCAAGCGAAATTATTTCTTCGGCCATAAATATCGCAGTCCTGTCCATAGCGTTAGTGCGACGGTGAACCAGAGAACGGTTTGAGAAAAGATGGAATACCATGCACCAAGAAATTCAAACGGCGCGATGAATAGACAAACTGCAACAATCTGCATCACAGTTTTGAACTTGCCACCTCCACTAGCCCCTATGACCTGTTTCTTGATCACAACGAGGCGATAAACCGTTATGCCCAGTTCTCGAACCAAGATAATTGCAGTGGCGGCCCATGGCACGGCACCCAGAATCGATAAAACAATAAGAGATCCGCTTAGCAAAGCTTTGTCAGCAATCGGATCCAGGATTTTTCCAAGATTTGTAACGAGCCCACGCCTGCGAGCAATCGCACCGTCAAGACCATCAGTCGAAGCGGCCAAAATCAAAATCAACATTGCAATCAGTCGCAGCCAAGGATCAGACCAAAACTCCAGCATCAGAAATAGCACCAGCGGCACCAGTGCCAGTCGTGCAGAGGTGATTAGGTTTGGAGTTTGGCGATAAAGAAAACTTCTAGAAGTCATCTTTTCGGCCGGTAAGCTGCCAGGCGTCTTCATCAGGGCTATCCTCCCCTGCTACGGCATCCCCCGCAACTGGCGACTGTCCGGTTATTCGAGCCAGCGCCTTGTGCATGTCCTCTGGTCGTATCAGCACCTCTCGCGCTTTGGAACCCTCGGATGGGCCTACGATTCCGCGGGATTCCAGCAGATCCATGAGTCTTCCGGCTTTCGCAAAGCCCACTCGCAGTTTTCTTTGCAGCATCGAGGTAGAGCCGAACTGAGAATTCACCACCAGATCACAGGCTGCCAACAAAACATCTAGGTCGTCGCCAATTTCACTGTCAACCACGCGAGACTGACTTACCTGATTCACATCACTGCGATACTCCGGATCCATTTGATTCTTTACGTGGCTCACAAGTTTTTGCAGCTCTGGTTCGCTAACCCAGGCTCCTTGGACACGAATTGGTTTGTTGGTTCCCATCGGAGCAAATAGAGCATCCCCCTGACCAACTAATTTTTCGGCACCTGGACCATCCAAAATCACCCTGGAGTCCGTTACAGAAGAAACTGAGAAAGCAAGTCTGGATGGAACATTGGCCTTGATCAGGCCGGTTACCACGTCCACCGACGGCCGCTGCGTAGCCAATACCAAGTGAATACCGCTGGCCCTGGCCAGCTGAGTAATTCGAACAATCGCGTCCTCTACATCACGCGGGGCAACAATCATCAAATCCGCCAGCTCATCTACTACCACTAGCAGATACGGATAAGGCATGAGTTCTCGTTGCGAACCAGCTGGTGGCTTGATTTCCCCTGCCACCACCGCGCGATTGAAGTCGTCAATGTGCTTGAAACCAAATGAAGCTAAGTCGTCATAGCGAGAGTCCATCTCGCGGACAACCCATTGCAGGGCCTCGGCAGCCTTCTTTGGGTTTGTGATGATAGGTGTGACAAGGTGTGGAACTCCTTGGTAGGCAGAGAGCTCTACGCGCTTAGGGTCAATCAATACCAGTCTTACTTCAGCCGGGGTTGCTCGCATCAAGATGGAAGCAATCATGGAATTGACAAAGCTTGATTTACCAGCGCCGGTTGCCCCAGCCACCAGCAGGTGCGGCATTTTTGCAATGTTTGCAACCAGATATCCGCCCTCCACATCCTTACCAACACCAATGGTCAGCGGGTGGCTAGCGCCTTGAGCATTCTTACTCCTGAGAACATCTCCCAGCGTCACCGTCTCTCGATCGGTATTTGGAATTTCAATTCCGATTGCGCTTTTGCCTGGAATTGGCGAGAGAATTCTTACTTCATTCGATGCAACCGCATAGGAGATATTGTTGGTGAGCCTGGTGACAGCCTCGACCTTCACGCCGGGTGCGAGCTCAACCTCGTAGCGGGTAACGGTTGGACCCCTTTGGAAACCTGAGACCTTGGCATCAACATCGAACTCTTTGAAAACCTCGTCGATAGCAGCCGCTACTTGGTTGTTTACGGAACTGACTGCTTTAGCTGGCGAACCCGCAGCTAGAAGACCAAGCCCCGGAAGCACATATGGCTTTCGCTCCTTTGGAGTTGGGATGTCTATCGGTTCAGTTAGGCCCTCTTCGCCGCGCAAGAAATCAATAGCGGGCTCATCACTCTCGATTGCCTCTTCGAACTCGAGTTCTGGTAACTCTTCTTGTTCTGGCTCAAGAACAATCTCAAGTGGAGTTTCAAAGGCCTGCGGCTGTTCTTTTTCTCGCTGCCACCATTTGCTCTCTGGTTGAACCTTTTCCTTCTTTTCACGAACACCAAACAAATACGCATAAAGCTCACGCAGTTTCGGGGCGATTTGGGTTGGAGTAGTTCCGGTCATCACCAGAAGCGCAATCAAGGCCAACAGAACCAGGGCCGGCACTGCTCCCCAGATAGTTAGCAAGCTGATTAGCGGACCACCAATTAGCCAGCCAAACAATCCTCCTGCGCTAGCCAGGGCCGGAACTCCGTCATTGGGCGAAGGCAAATCAGAAAAGACGTGAAAAAATCCCGAAACAACTGAAAGGAAAAACCAAAAGCCAAGGGCAAACCTGGAAGAATCCCTGACCGAAGAAGGGTGGCGGAATAGGTAAATCGAATAGGCGAATAAGACCACCGGCAAACCAAAACTAACCAAGCCAAAGAACAAACCGAAGGTGAATTGGTGCAGCAAAACCGCCCAGGCTTCATTACTCAAAAACCAAGCGACAATGACACCCAGCACACTGAGAACGAACAGGGCAAATGGTGCTCCGTCTCTTCTCTCCTGAGGTGGTATTTCTTTACTGAAGGATCGAACCAGCTGACCTAGCCCGTGTGCAGAGGCCATGTAGCCCCGCTGAAGCAGGTCCAAGATTTTGTTTGACCCAGCTGGCCGTGACTTGGCGGCAGGTGCTGCCGAGCGTGACTTTTTACTGCCGCCGGCTCGCTTGGGCGGCTTGGTTTTTCCAGCCATGCAAGAAAAATAGCAAGGAGATGCGGGAAATCGGCTTAGGCAGGGCGCGAAGAATAGACAACAATCGGGATAATCATTGGCTTACGTCTGTGTGCTTTGGCAACCCAGGAGCCCACTGTCTTTCTGATCACTTGCTGAAGCTGGTGGCTATCTCTGACTCCGTCACTGGCGGCCTGAGCGAGCGCTTGTTGAATCGCGGGCAGAATGTCATCAAAAACGTGGTCCTCTTCGGCATAAGCTCTCGCCCTAATCGCAGGTCCCTCCACCAGTTGACCAGTTTCTTTATTCACAACAGCGAAGATTGAGATGAATCCCTCTGCTGCTAGGGTTCTTCGGTCGTGCAAGTCTTCCTCGGTAATTTTTCCAACCGCACCACCATCCACATACAGCATGTCACAGCGAATCTTGCCAACTAATTCAGCTTTGCCATCGCGCAAGTCAACTACTCCACCGTCTTCGGTGACGATGATGTTCTTTTCGTCGATGCCAGTCTTTCTAGCTAATCTGGCATTGGCGACCAGGTGTCGAAATTCACCATGAATTGGCATTACATTTTTCGGCTTGATTATGTTGTAGCAGTAAAGCAACTCGCCAGCCGCCGAGTGACCCGACACGTGAACGTTGGCATTTCCCTTGTGTACAACATTCGCGCCTAATCTCGTTAGACCATCAATCACTCGATATACGGCATTTTCGTTGCCAGGAATCATCGAACTGGCCAGCAAAACTGTGTCTCGCTCACCAATCTCAATCTGGTGATCACTGTTGGCTATTCTCGAGAGAACCGCCATGGGCTCTCCCTGTGAGCCAGTGGACATAAATACCAGCTGGTGATCGGGCATGTCCTGAGCCTCGGAGAGGTCGACGACTGACCCGTCTGGGATGTGAAGGTAGCCAAGCTCCGAGGCGATTTTCATGTTCTTCACCATGCTGCGTCCAACAAAAACAACCTTGCGACGATTCGCAACAGCCGCTTCAATTACCTGCTGAACTCGATGAACATGCGAGGCAAACGAGGCAACAACAACTTTGCCGCGTGTTTTTGAAATTACAGAGTCAATTACTGGCCCAATTTCTCGTTCAAGCGGAGTGAAGCCAGGAACATCTGCATTGGTTGAGTCGACCATGAAAAGGTCAACCCCTTCCTGCCCAACTTTGGCAAATGCGCGAAGATCTGTGAGTCGACCATCCAGAGGCAATTGGTCCATCTTGAAATCACCGGTTGCCAAGACGGTGCCGGCTTTCGAGCGAATTATTACAGCCAAGGAATCTGGAATTGAGTGGTTCACCGCAACAAACTCACACTCAAACTCACCCACTTTTACGCGCATGCCTTCACTCACAATGTTGATGGGTGCACTTACGCGGTGTTCAGATAGCTTTTCCTGGACAAAAGCGATGGTGAGCTTTGAGCCATAAACAGGAATGTCGGGACGCATTTTGAGAAGATATGGGACTCCACCGATGTGATCCTCATGACCATGCGTTAGAACTAGCCCTGCGATTCGATCCAATTTGTCGGATAGGTATCCAAGATCGGGCAAAATCAGATCGACTCCGGGTTGAGTCTCTTCGGGAAATAGAACCCCGCAGTCAACAATCAAAATTTGACCATTGATTTCAAAGGTGGTGCAATTCCTACCTATCTCACCAACACCGCCGAGTGGAATCACTCTCAGGGTGTCCTTAGATAAAGGCGCGGGTATGTTCACTAGCGAGTAGTTCCCGCTACCTTTGGTAGCGCTCCGCCAGCAGCCGCATTGCGATCAGGGCGGAAGTTATCAAAACTGATTCCTGGCACAGCTACGACCTGATCAATTCCACCCTCAATCAGCGCAGCCTCATGATCTTCTGGTCCCACCAGTGGCAGCCGCACACGCGGTGAATTAATCTGACCCAGTCCGTGCAGTACGTACTTAGCCGCCACGGTGCCTGGAACATGAGTCATGATGGCTCTCTGGAGTGGCTCAAGAGCGTTGTGAACTTTCAGCGCGGAATGGAAATCGTTGCGGTTTGTCGCATCTACCATCTCGCGATAGGCATGCGGGGCAATGTTGGCGGTGACGCCAATTAAGCCAGTGGCACCAATTGAGATGTGGGGCAAAACGTTAGAGTCATCACCGGAGAAATACATTAGGCCGGTTTCTAACATGAGCCTGGAGACTTGAGCTAAATCGCCCTTCGCATCCTTAATGGCAACAATGTTGGGATGCTTGGCCGCCCGGTGAAAAGTTTCATAAGAAATCGCAACACCTGTGCGGCCGGGAATGTCATAAAGAATCACGGGCAAGTCAGTGGCATCTGCAATCAATCTGAAGTGAGTGAGAATTCCGGCCTGCGTGGGTTTGTTGTAGTAAGGGGTGACCACCATCACTCCGTCAGCTCCCGCTTTTTCACTCGCCTTATAGAGCTGAATAGCATGGGCAGTCTCGTTGGAACCGCCACCGGTAATGATCTTTGCTCTTCCCGAAGATACGCTCTTGCCGACCTCAACCAACTTAATCTTCTCGGCGTCAGTCAAGGTGGATGTTTCACCGGTGGTGCCGGTTACTACAACACCATCGGCACCATTTGAAATTACGTAGTCGATATGCTTCTCGGTGGCAGCCCAATCAACTTCACCATCGGCTGTCATCGGCGTAACCAGTGCAACCAACACCTGGCCGAAAATGTCTTTCTGCTGAGAAACCATTGCCTAAGCCTAGCGAGTTAGAAACTAAGGGGCTACTCGGCCATTCTCGTTGAATGCCTGGTAGCTCAGCGGCATCAGGTCCGCCCAGAAATCTTCCATTTTTTCGGCAACCATTTCAATCTCCCGCTGCGGGAAAGACGGGAAATGAGTACCCTCCCGCTTGGTCCTTAGCGACAAGAAGTTCATTAGGGAACGAGCATTCATGGTCACATACATGCTGGAGTAAATGTTCAGTGGCAAAACGATTCTTGCCACCTCCCTAGCAACTCCGGCTTCCAGCATTCTTTGATAGGCGTCATAAGCTGCGCGTGTCACTGCCATTGTCTCTTGCTGGACAAGAGCAAACTGTTCGGCTGATCCGTCCACAAATTCATAGTGCCCGGGCTTTCCAATCTGGATTAATTTTCGCTCTGGCCCTGGAACATAAAAAACTGGACGCAATTCACGGTAGCGTCCCGACTCCTCGTTGTAGCTGGCAATTCGGTGACGCATAAATTCTCTAAATACAAATATCGGAGCCTGCACATAAAAAGTCATCGAGTTGTGCTCAAACGGCGAGCCATGACGATCGCGCATTAAATAGTTGATTAGGCCCTTGTCCTTTTTCTCAGCCTCAACGTCAGTGAGCTTGGCGGAATCAAGAGTCTGCTCACCCTGGGTGGAAACTCGGGCTGCGAATAAAACATCGGCGTCTCTTGCGCTATGGCGCACCAATTCGACCGTTACATCACTTCGGAATTCAATCTCGCTCATCGCGAAAAGCTTAGGGGGTTAGGGCCGAGTAAAAAGCCGTAACACTCCGCGCAACACGGCCTTGATGACCTAACCTAGGGCGGTGGAATCTCTACTGCCAGTCCTTGCGCTCGTCGCGACCGCCTCCCTGGTTGGCATTTCCTACCGTCTTCTTAGAGGACGCGGTCACCGGGTCAGAAGAAGACAACTAATTGACCTGCGGCGTCTTCGGGCTACAAAGAATGGAATTCTTTCCACGGAACTGGGTAAGCAAGCCACACTTATTCAATTTTCAACCCAGTTTTGTGGACAGTGCCCTGGGGTAAGGCGACAACTGGCGCAGTTGGAGCATCGCCACGGAGGCTTAGCTCACCTAGAGGTGGACATTACAGAGCGGCTGAATGTGGCGGCAAGATTTGGCATCAGTCAAACTCCTACGGTGTTTCTTCTGAACAGCAATGGCGAGTTGGTCTATCGAGTTGGTGGAGTCCCTAATCTAAACAAACTAAATCAAGAACTAGAAAAACTAGGAGTGAAATGAGCGCGCTAATTGACCCAAGAGCACCAAGATTTGGTGCCGCTATAACATCAGTAATTGCTTTGATTGGGTTTGCCGACGCATTTACAAGCTATGGTCAGGTGACACTCATCAGTGCAGCATTGCTGCTGATTCTCTTTTTCTGGAGTGTGTTCTTTCCAGCATCTCACCCGTACAAATTCCTGTTCAGCCTAATCCGACCCAGAATTGGTGAACCCCAGGAGCTGGAAGATCCTCGCCCACCGCGCTTTTCGCAACAGGTCGGTCTGTTTTTCGCAATCTCGGCAGGAATAGGTGTGCTGGTAAATTCTCAAGCTCTTGTTTCGGTTGCCCTGGCGTTTATTTTTATAGCGGCGTTTCTGAATGCATTCTTCAACTTCTGCCTTGGTTGCCAAATGTACTTTTTGCTAAAGCGCTTTGGCCTGTTTAGCAAAGGAAATTGATTTTCGAGCGGCTGCTCTAGCCCTACGGCGATCTCCCAATTTGTCATAGGCATCAGCCAAGAGGAACCAAAGAAGGTAATTCGCCTCGTCCTGTTCGAGCTTTGCTCGAATGGATTCAAAAACCTGTTCACCGCTTTCTTTGGTCGCCTTCCCGCTGGGTCGCAGCTCATACTCCGGAAGTTCGATACCGCCTTGCTCCAAAAGTTTGCCTATCTTGGCAAGCCTGAGACCAAAACGAATTTCAAAGAAAATGCTGGCAAGTGCAGCGAGCGGGAAAAATAAAATCGCAAGACCAAGAGCTACAGCAACGGGCTGCGAGTCTGTGAGCAGAACGAGACCTCGCTCAAACAACAGAAATGCATAAAGCAATGTGATAAAAACCATGGCAGTCAGCCATACTTTCGTTACCACTCTAGGAAAGAACCTTCTCAAGTCCAATTGTCATACCAGTGGCCTTCGCCGTGAACTCAATTGACCTAAGGATTCCAAGTGCATAGGCTCTGTGTGAACTTACGTCATGGAAAATAGAAAGCTGTTCGCTATCTGCCCCGAAAACAGTTTCCTGCCGAGCTGATACTCCCGGTAGTCGGATTGAATGAATTGGAACTCCTGCAATCGATTGACCGCGGGCCGGTTGCGCGGCGTCAGTGACCAGATTAGGTTGGGTCCGATTTTTTCCAATTACTTCTGCTGTTCGGATAGCAGTGCCCGAAGGAGAATCCTTTTTTCCTGCATGGTGGATCTCAATAATTTCTGATTCATGAAAATACTTGGCGGCCTCAGCCGCAAAGCGCTGCGCTAGCATCGAGCCGATAGAAAAATTAGGTATTACAACCGCTGCCGCGTTGGTCCCAGCAAGTTTTCTTTCAACCGCTGCCAGTTTTACCTCAGACCAACCAGAGCTACCAACCAATATTCTTAAGCCGTGGCTAATTGCAAAGTCGACTATTTGCTCACTTATCTCGGGATTAGTAAAGTCCACTACCACATCTGCACCGAGCATTTGCGATTTGTCAGACTTGGAATCTAATGCTGCATGTAGTTTCAAATTTGGATCGCTGTCAACCAGCTCCTTGGTGAGCTGCCCCATTCGACCAGTGGCACCAACAATGGCAACGGAAATCATGTGCTAAACCTATCAAGCCAGCTTCTCGAGCGATGAGAGATTTTGTCCCACCGCTACCAGTGAACTTGGTGCATTTGCTATGCGATTGGCAACTCGTAAGACGTCCGCCTTAGTCTGAGCCTGAAACCTCTCCAATACCTCAGAAACCGAGAGGTACTCGCCAGAACCTAGTTCAGTTCCAACGAGTCGATTCATCCGAGCCATGCTCGCCTCGAAGCGCAAAGCCAGAGAACCAGTGATGTTTCCGATGGCCAAGTTAAATTCATCATCACTCACGCCACTGCTGGCGATTTCGACCAACTGCTCTCGCATAAGCTTGACGACCGCCTCAGCATTCTCGGGATTACATCCTGCGTATAAACCGAAGAATCCACTGTCTGAATAGCCGTGTTGATAGGAATAGGTCGAGTAAGCGAGGCCACGTTTTTCTCTGATCTCTTGGTACAGCCTGGAGGACATCCCACCACCCAAAATGGTGTTGTAAATGGCCAGGGCATATCGATCGTCATCCATCGAATGCGGACTTTGGAATCCAAGAATTACATGTGCCTGCTGGGTATCTTTCTGAATAAACCTAAAGTGCTCTGGTTGCGGCGGTTGTCTGAACTCTTGCGGTCGCCTTGCAATGGGATCTTTAGATTTGTTCCAACCAACTTTTTCGAGTTGGTGTTGAACAATTTCAACCAAGTGGGCATGCTCCACGCCACCTGCTGCCGCAACAATCAAAGTGTTTGCGCCATAGTTCTGCCGGTAGTGATCCACGACCTGCTCGCGGCTCACCGCGAGAATGCTTTGTTTTGAACCACCGATCGGTCGGCCCAGATCGGTGTTAGGCATCAATGCATCTGAGAATGCTTCATGGGCAACATCTTCTGGGTCATCCTCATTCATTGCGAGTTCTTCGAGGATGACTGTTTTCTCAGTTTCAAAGTCACGCTGGTCGATTTTGGCTGAGGTGTACATGTCAAGCAACACATCGGTGGCGAGATTGATAGCAGAATTCTGAACTCTGGCGTAATAGCTCGTGTATTCCTTCGCAGTTGCCGCATTGGAAGATCCTCCAACTGAATCAAATGCGATTGAAATGTCCAGTGCTGATCTTCTAGCCGTTCCTTTGAAGAGGAGGTGCTCAAGAAAATGAGTTGAGCCCAGGTGATTTATTGATTCATCTCGTGAACCTACGCCAACCGAAACAGAAACAGAAACGGATGGCGCGCCTTGAACTTGCTCGGTCAAGATGCGAACACCGCTGTCGAGGACGGTTTTTGAAACCGTAGCCTCGTCAGCGGTGAACTCAACTGATGCCTTTAGCGGAAGAAGCAACTAGCTACTCCGACTTTGCTTCATCCTCAACAACTGGCACAAGCGAGAGCTTGCCGCGGTCGTCAATCTTTGCAATTTCCACCAAGATTTTCTGGCCAACTTCGAGAACGTCTTCTACGTTCTCTACTCGCTTTCCACCAGAAATCTTCTTTAACTCAGAAACATGCAGCAGTCCGTCTTTACCAGGCAGAAGGGAAACAAAGGCACCAAAGGTTGCTAGCTTCACCACGGTACCCAGGAATCGCTCCCCAATTTCAGGAACATGCGGGTTGGCAATTGCATTGATTGCCGCCTTAGCCGCTTCTGCCGCAGGGCCATTGGTTGCACCAATAAACACAGTTCCGTCGTCTTCAATGCTGATTTCAGCTCCGGTGTCTTCCTGGATCTGGTTAATCATCTTGCCCTTTGGACCAATAACTTCACCGATCTTGTCCACTGGAATCTTCACCGAAATGATTCGTGGAGCGTATTGGGATAACTCATCTGGAGCGTCGATTGCTTCTGTCATGACACCCAGGATGAAAAGACGCGCTTCCTTGGCTTGAGTCAGTGCCTTTGCTAACTCTGCCGATGGAATTCCATCAAGCTTGGTGTCTAGCTGAATCGCGGTAACGAATTCCTTAGTACCAGCAACCTTGAAGTCCATGTCACCCAGCGCATCCTCAGCACCAAGAATGTCGGTCAGGGCAGCGTATTGAGTTTTGCCGTCGACTGTGTCAGAAATCAGACCCATCGCAATGCCTGCTACTGGTGCCCTCAGTGGAACACCAGCATTTAGCAAACTCAATGTGCTGGCACATACAGAACCCATGGAAGTTGATCCATTTGAACCAAGCGCCTCCGAGACCTGACGAATCGCATATGGGAACTCGTGTCTAGTTGGCAGAACTGGCACCAATGCTCGTTCAGCTAGAGCACCGTGACCGATTTCGCGACGCTTTGGAGAACCAACGCGACCAGTCTCACCGGTTGAGTAAGGAGGGAAGTTGTAGTGGTGCATGTAACGCTTCGTGGTGACCGGAGTCAACGCATCAATCTGCTGCTCCATCTTGAGCATGTTCAAGGTGGTGACACCAAGAATCTGAGTCTCACCGCGCTGGAAGATAGCCGAGCCGTGCGCTCGAGGAATCACCGCTACCTCAGAGTCAATGACGCGAATGTCTTTCAATCCCCTGCCGTCAATGCGGATACCTTCTTTAAGAACACGAGTGCGCATGACCTTCTTGGTGACTGCTTTGTAAGCAGCGGAAAACTCCAGCATCTGCTCTTCTGAGAGTTTGCTTGCCAGTTCCTCTTTCACCTTGGCCTTTAGGGCATCGTCGGCATCTTGGCGTGCTTGCTTATCAGCAATTTGATAGACCTTGCCGAGCTCGGCGGCAGCTGCGTTTGAAACGATTTCATAAACTTCGTCCGAGTAGGGCAAGAACAGCGGGAACTCCGCTGTTGCTTTGGCCGCTGCCTTCGCAACTTTGTTCTGAGCCTCAACCAAAACCTTGATGAATGGCTTAGCCGCTTCGAGTCCCTGCGCAACTACCTCTTCAGTTGGAGCCTTAGCTCCCCCTTGAATTAGATCCCAAGAAGTTTCGGTGGCTTCTGCCTCGACCATCATGATTGCAACGTCTTCCTTGCCGTCTTCCTCAATCACGCGACCAGCAACCACCATGTCAAACACAGCGTTTTCAATCTCCGAGTGACGAGGGAAGGCAACCCATTGACCGTCAATTAGGGCCACTCGAACACCAGCCACTGGGCCGGAGAAAGGAAGTCCTGCCAATTGTGTCGACATCGATGCGGCGTTAATAGCAATCACGTCATACATTTCATCCGGGTGGATAGACATGACAGTTGCGACGACCTGAATTTCATTTCTTAGACCATCCACGAATGAAGGACGAAGTGGTCGATCAATCAATCGAGCGGCCAGAATGGCTTCAGTCGAAGGTCTACCCTCTCTGCGGAAGAAGCTGCCTGGAATCTTTCCAGCGGCATACATTCTTTCCTCTACATCGATTGTTAGCGGAAAGAAATCGAACTGATCCTTTGGCTGCTTTGAGACTGTGGTTGCTGAAAACAGCATGGTTTCTTCGTCTAGATAGACAGCTGCACTGCCAGCTGCCTGTTGGGCAAGCCGACCGGTTTCAAACCGGATCGTGCGCTTGCCAAATTTGCCGTTATCAATAACGGCCTCTGCGTATTTAATTTCTGGGCCTTCCATGGCCCCTCCTTATCCTCATTGCGCACGACAACAAGACCCACTCGGGTCAAACGTGCTAGAGGAGGAAGCGCTGGTCGTCAGTCAAAAATCCTGGGGCAGTGACCCAGAATCCTCCACCGAGGACCCGCCTTCGTCTCCTCCTTGGATAAGCCTAACGAAATGATTACGGTTTGCCCAGTAAAAAACCCCAGGCAATATGCCTGGGGTTTCTAAAAATCGCTAGTTATCGGCGAAGTCCGAGACGCTCAACCAACTTTCTGTAGCGATCGATGTCAATCTTCTGCAGATATCCCAGCAGACGACGACGCTGACCAACCAGCAGAAGCAACCCTCTGCGGGAGTGGTGGTCGTGCTGGTGGCCCTTTAGGTGCTCGGTTAGATCTGAGATGCGGCGTGAAAGAACCGCGATCTGAACTTCTGGGCTACCTGTGTCTCCTGGGCCTGTTGCATATTCCTGAATGATTTGCTGCTTGACTTTTGCATCAAGTGCCATTGCTGGTCCTTTCCTATCCGCTGCGCGGCGCAAAGGACCCAATGTCCAAAGCTCTCTTTATCCGCGGCCGGTAAACGGCGAGCAATAGCTTAGGGGGAAGCCAGCAAAAATGCTAGGCAGTGGTTCCCTCTTGCAAGCTGGCGGGATTTTCAGGCTCCACATACTTATTGCCGTCATAGAAACTTCGCGAAGGCTTCAGCGCAAATACTAGGTAAATGACAAAGACAGCCAGAAATAGGCCAAAAATAGGCACGACCAAGAAAACCAGCGACATCAGATCCTCAGTTGACAAAGCCAGTAGGTCACCCGATGTGGAAAGTATGGAGATAACTCCGATTGCAGCAAAGACTCCGTAAGCAATTGGAATTAGCTGCAGCAATAGCCACTTTGCCGAAAAACCAGCGTCGTGGAATCTACGAGCCGTCACTGAAAGATTTGGCACAAGAAGGGCAATGCTTAAGACGTTCGTAATTGGAGTTGGTTGGGAGAGGCTGTTTTGAAGTTGAAGCCACTCATCTTGAGCCGAAGGCACGGGCCACAGCACAGACTCGATTGTGGTCGCGACAATACTGATCAAGATGGTGAATAAAAACCAGTACCAGAATTCTGATCTTGAAGCGCGGCCACGAAAATTAAAGTAATTCTTGAATCCACTAACGACTGCATCTGCAAAGCTCATGCTTCTACCTTACTCATCCAGCAGTTGTTTTGCTCTGGCAACGTCTGCAGCGATTTGGGCTGTCAGCTTTTCAATCGATTCAAACTTGGCCCAGCCCCGAACCTGAGCAACATACTCACAAACAACCGTCTTGCCATAGAGGTCCAAATCGTCCCGACCAATCACATGCGACTCCAACAGCCTAGGCACAGCTTCGATTGAGTCATTCGTACCAATTGAGTGCGCTGCCGGATAGCGAACACCATCGGCGATTAGGTAGCCTGCATAAACACCATCTGCTGGTAAGTATCCTTCTGAGGATCTGGACAAGTTGGCTGTTGGGTAACCCAGCTTCCTGCCCAACTTTCTGCCATGCTCAACCTCACCCTTTGTAGCGTGATTGCGACCAAGCATAAGATTCGCTACTTCAATTTTTCCTTCGTCAAGCAGACTCCTAATTTCACTGGCTGAAATTTTGTGCCCGTCAACTTCTACATGAGAAACCTTGCGAACTTGAAAACCGTGTTTGATGCCAAGTTCTAACAAAGTAGAGACGTCACCCCTTCCGCCAGCACCGAAGCGGAAGCCCTGCCCTACTAAAACTATCCGTGCGCGAAGAGCCGCTATGTGCTTCTCCACAAACTGCTCAGGTGTTAGCTCTGCTAGGGACCGATCGAAATGAAGAACACACAGTGCATCAACGCCTAGCGATTCAAGTATCTCCGCCTTTTGAGAGGGTCCAATGATTGGATTCGGAACGCTTTCTGGCTTTAGAACTGAATTGGGATGGCGGTCAAAGGTCAGAACACAGGCGGCGAGCCCAGCCTCCTCGGAGACTTCAATCAATTCATGCAGCAACTGCTGATGACCAAGGTGTATGCCGTCAAATTTCCCAATCACAACTGCTGTGTCAGCTACTTCTTCTGGCAGCATCCCAGTAAACCTAAGCATTGATTTTCCTAAGCCAAAATATTCCAAGGACCGGCAAAACGAGCGGAACAAACCCATAACCAATTCCATAGCCAGACCAAACCGACGGATGGTTGAAAAACTCTGGTAAAAGAACACTCAAGGTGCCGACCACAAGCACACCAAATAGCTCAAACCAGACTGCAAAATTTGCATACTTACGAAGGCGTGGGGAAGCGAGAGAAAAGGTCGCAATGATGTAGACGAGTGCGGCGAGAAGCGACAACGAGTAAGCGATTGGTGCCTGCTGAAACTCAAAAAAAATTTGATAGGAAGATCTTGCACTGGCGGATAAGGCAAAGACTGCATAGACAGCAATTAGAATGCGGCCGGGACCAAGAGTTTCCTGCACGCACCAAGTCTAGGGCGAGCTATTCCGAAACTTCCGCCACCTCAGGCACTGGTAGACCGGTGCCTAATACTGCGGCGGAGGCAACGCGCACCTTTTCCTCCAGCCCCACCAAGGCTGACGTCGCAATGAGTCCCTGTGCATCGAGCCTTACCGCAAATCTTGCAATTGCTCTCAGCGATAAAGAGTCTTCATTACAAATTGTTAGGGTTACGGGCACAAGTGCCTTATAGGGAAAGGCCGCGTCTGAGGTTCCCGGCGATGGCAACGGTGTGGCTTGAGTTTCAAACTTTGCCGTGATTATTTGCCCATTTGTCTCAGTGCTAAACATTGTTGAAGCCGCATAAATCGATTGCTGGTCTGGCAAAAGAACTCCATCCGCGGTTTCGATGTTCGCGACGGTAGCTCCGGCAATCGTCGCTTCAGAGAGAGGAAACAATCCGATTCCACCAGCTGGTAATTCAAAAACTAGATCGGAGAAAAGGACTGCCGGATCTTCCTGAAGAAGACTAAAGCTGTGGCTGGCTCCGCTAAGTTCTTCTGTCCAACGTTCCATCGCCTCTATTAGCAGTGAATTGGAACTTGGGACAACGCTAATTGGAAGGTCTGGGAAGGCAACCTCGGGATTACTCTGTGCAATCAGGGGGTCAGACCAATTTGTAATCGCACCCGAAAAAATACCCTGTATCGCCTGACCGGAAAGGTTGATAGAGAAAGCTTCCTCGAGATAGAAAACTATGGCCGCTGCATCGTACGCAATAGGAGCCGAGGCAGTCGCTTCACACTGAACCGGAAAAATAGACGCAACGATTTGTGCATCTTCGGCGGCGTCAGCGGGGAACATGGAGAGCTGTGGGCATGCTGCCACTAACGGTTCATTCCAGGTGTAAGCAAGGTCCGCAAAGCCTGGGTCCAAGTAAATTGAAACTTCCCCGGCCTCTCCGCACTGAACTACTTGTTCAGCCTGCTCGACTAGCAGTGATTGTGGAATTGGTGGATCGCAAGCGGTAAGAGTGAAAAGAGACACTATCGCGACTAAGCCAATTTTGAATCTTTTCATTCTCTCTCCCAACTTATTGCGTTGAGGCCCAAGACATGATGGTCTTGGGCCTCAACCAGGTGATTACTATCTGATGCGGTCGATGGTTCGGTTAGCGACTGTTAGGAATGATCCAGAGAACGCTACGTAGCCAAGGTTTGCACCCTTTTGTGGAACACAGGTGTTTACAACGTACTTGATGAAGTTACGTGCAGCCTTGGCCTGAGGTGTTGCAGCTTCGGTCGGAGCCATAGCGTAAGCAACCAGAACAATCGAGTAGAAGTTCGTGGTCTTCTTGCTGCCAGTAAGACCTGACTTAGCGTTGTAGTTGAACGTAACCACGCCGTTTGAGTCCATCTTCTGAGCGGCTAGGAAGTTACGAGCAGTCGCAACCGTTGGCTTTACGAATTTTCCAGCACCGTTCTGCACTGAAGCTAGCCCAAACTTTTCAGCCAAAGCATCTGCAAGGTCCAGGTAACCAATTGAGTATGGGGTTTTCTTGATTTCAGCGCGAACACCTTGGCTCTTGTCACCAGCGATACCAACTGCCTTGTTTCCAGTAGCAGTTGCCCAGCTGTCGTTTTGAACCCAACCTCCGTTAGGAACGGTCTGCTTTAGCCAGTTTGTGAAGTTGTTGGTGGTACCAGATCCATCCTTGCGGTAGACCACGTTGATGTTCTGGTTTGGGAGTGTGACGCCCCTGTTGACCGCTGCAATTTTCCTGTCATTCCACTTCTTGATCTTGCCCAGGAAAATGTCAGAAATTAGGGCTGGAGTTAGTCGCACGTCCTTTAGTTCTGGCGCGTTGTAAGCAATTGCAATCGGGCCTGCAACAGCTGGAACGTAAGTGAAGTCAAACTTAGGCTCAGTTCCTTTTTCATAGAGTGAGTCTGAAGCGCCAAAAGCAGTCTTGCCATCGGCGAAGTCTTTCTTACCGGTGCCGGAACCTGCAGGGTTGTAGGTAACAGCGTCGGTGGTGTATCCAGCGATACATTCGGCGAACATCTTTCCGGCGTATGAAGATCCGGAGCCTGCGATGTCGGTTGCGTGGGCAGCTGGTGCTACCACTAGTGAAGCAACTGCAATAGCAGCAGAAGCTAGAACTGCGGGAAGTTTCCGCATTTTGTCTCCTTCGATTTGTTTGTCTGGTGAACACCTACAGACAAGCCCTGCATGGTTAACAACGACCCCCGATGTTGCTTTACTGCTCGAGAACGAATGGTTAACTCTTGGCTAACCAAAGTGGCCATTGACATATGCGTTGGTTCTAGGGTCAATTGGACCGTGGAAAATGCGCTCGGTCTCGCCAAATTCGACAACGTGTCCCGGTTCCCCATCCTCAGCTAGGAAAAAGGCCGTTTGGTCAGAAATGCGCTGCGCCTGTTGCATGTTGTGGGTGACGATAACAATTGTCATCGTCTCCTTTAGTTCCAGAATCGTTTCTTCGATTCTTCGTGTAGACCCTGGGTCAAGCGCAGAACATGGTTCATCCATCAACATCACCTCAGGAACCATGGCTAAACCACGAGCAATGCAAAGCCTCTGCTGCTGACCCCCAGAAAGTGACAGAGCGGGCTCAGAGAGGCGATCCTTGACTTCATTCCACATAGACGCCCGACGAAGCGATGTTTCAACGAGCTCCTCTTCGTTATCAACCTTTTGCCCTGAAAGGCGTAGGCCTGAAATCACGTTGTCTCGAATGGTCATGGTTGGAAATGGGTTTGGCTTTTGAAACACCATGCCGACCTTTAGTCGCACATCTACCGGATCCACCCCAGTTTCATAGATGTCCTGGCCGTCAAGCAGCACTCGCCCAGCCAGACCTGCACTTGGAATTAATTCGTGCATCCGATTCAAGGTCCTTATAAAAGTCGACTTACCGCAACCGGAAGGGCCGATCAGGGCGGTCACTTGATTCGATGGAAAAGTGAGGGAAACATCCCTGAGCACGTGCCTTGCGCCAAACCAGACGTTGACTTTGTCGGTTTCTAGATGATGGGTTTGAACGAGACTCATTTTTTCTTTCCTGACTTTCTTGGGGAGGAGGCAATTCGGGCTGCCGAGAAGATGATTGCAACAACAATCAAAATGGTTGCTGCCGCACCCCAAGCTCTAGCAATGGAGCCATCGGTGCCAAAGGAGAGGTTTAAGAATAGATAGGTAGGAAGGGAAGCAACTCCACCATCAAACATGTTCAGGTTTGTGACGTTTGTTGTAAAAATTGTCAGTAAAAGAGGCGCCGTTTCACCAATAATGCGAGCGATTCCGAGCAGAACCGCTGTAATGATCCCCGATTTAGCAGCCGGCAGTGTCACCATCAGGAAGGCTCTCCAGGATGGAGCGCCCAGTGCTAGCGCTCCATTGCGGAGTTCCTTCGGAACTAGTCGCAAAGCTTCTTCACTTACTCTCGCAACTGTTGGAAGCATCAGGGGTACCAACGCGAGTGAGCCAGCATAGCCAGCGTAGGAGGACACACCGGTTGCAATAAACATGGCGTAAATGAAGAGCCCTGCTACCACCGACGGCAATCCACTCATGGCCTGCAAAAGAGTTCTGATCAAACCGCGACTCTTGCCTTGGGTCTCGGTGATGTACACAGCTGTAGCAATTCCCAACGGAACTGTGATGGCTGTGGTGAAGGTAACAATCATCAAGGTTCCCACCAGAGCATGGCCTAATCCGCCATAGCTGAGATCGGTAGTTGGCCCCACATATCGGTTGTTTTGATAGAAGAAGTGAGGGCTCAAGGCTTGAAAACCAGTTGCGAAAACTGCTATGACAACGCTCAGGAGCATCACTAAAACAAAAGCCGTAAGGAACAGTGTCACAACTACTAGCAGGCCGTCCGGGATTCCCCTGCGACCGTACCCTACATAGCCTGAATACGCCCCACCCAAGAGCTGAAGGGGAAGAAATACCGCATACAGAACAACGATGAAGTTCAGTCCAGACAAGAGCAGGAATCCAGTTGAAAAAGCAGCCGGCAAGATGGCCGCGATAACCATCGCAGTTAGCAACTTACTATCAATCTTTGACCAAGGTCGTGAATCTTTTGGTCTCGCCAACATTTCGAGTGTCACGCTTGCCTCCATGGCTGAGCTTTGGCAACAATCCAAGAAGCAATTGCATTGACAATCAGTGTTACAACAAAGAGAACAACACCCGCAGCCATCAATGCAGCAAGCTCCGCTTCGGTTGCCTCTGCAAATTTCGCCAGGACAAGGGATGCTACATTTCCACCCTCTGGCATCAAGATCATGCCCCAGTTGAAACGGTCATAGACCAAGTTGAGAACGAAGTAAATTGCGACAGTCTCCCCCATCGCACGTCCCAGCGCGAGCAGGGTTCCCCCAACAATTCCCGATGCAGATGTCGGCAGAATAACTTTGCGGAATGTTGATTCGGCATTGCCTCCCAATGCTTGCGCAGCACGAATGACTTCCTGATCCATTTGGCTAAAAATTTCACGCGTCACAGAGGCAATGATGGGAACAATCATGATTGCAAGCACTAAAGAAGCTATGAAAGGTGAGTTAGCGAAGGTACCGGCATCGTGAGCAAAAATCGGAATCCAGCCGAATAAATCGTGGAGGATGGCCGCCCACTCTACCGCCACAGGCACAAATGAAAGCAAACCCCACAACCCAATTACCACTGAGGGTATGGCGGCTAGGAAGTCAACAAGAATGACTGCGGCCTTACCAATTACTTTGGGGGCGATAAAGACTATGAAGTAAGCGATAGAGATGGCCATGGGAACGGCAATGGTGGTAGCCATTGCTGCAATTAGGAGAGTTCCGTAAAGTTGCGGACCGAGTCGAAGGATCGGTGGATCGACTGACGTATCCCAGCCCGTTCCAAAGACAAATGGCAAAACCCCTTGCTCTTCAAAAGCAGGCCAAGCTCTCTGCATCAGGAAAAAGAGAATTAGCAAAATAATGACAATGGCAGAATAGGCGGCTGTTGATGCTATTCGGAAAAAGACCTTGTCCGCTTTTCTAAAGGGCCTGAGTTGAAGGTCCCTTTTTGATGGCGAAGATGGGCTGGTCATGTCCAAATCCTGTTGGAGATAGGTAAAGACCAGGTCTTATTGAAGTTAACGAAAGATGAACGGCTAGCTACCGAAAGGTATTCCGGTCCAGATCTGTTGCATACGAACGAGCATGATGGCAACTGTCAGACTGGCAAAGCCCATGACAACTGTGGCCCATCGAGAGGGTTCCGCTAGAGACCAAATCACTGCACCCGGGGGAATCAGTAAGGCGACAAGCAAGTATCCAAAAAATTCAATTGTGCTGATCTGGGCTTGCTGCCCCGCCAGGGCCATGCCGATAGATACGGCTAGCTGAACCAAAAGCCCCAGCTCAACGAGTGAGATTAGAAGGATGAGTGATCCTTTTGGTTTCAAGCCAAACAGCCCACTTAGAAGCAAAAACGCACCAACCGCCACGGTGATTCCGACCAGCAAAAAGTAGAGCCAATCAACCATTGAATGCCTCTGGAAAAACTGTCAGAGATCGGTAATTTTTGGCAAATGGCTCAAGGATTGCGAGCAGTTTTCCATCGAAACTCGCGGCCAAGTTTCCCTGGTTGGGAAGAGTGATTCTTTTGCCATGAATGATGTCCTGTGCCTGCGAAGGAGAAAGTTCAACGACTGGAAAAACTTTCCTTGCCACTTCCAGCAGTGGCGTCAAGTGAGCAACTTGATCGACAGGGTTTGAATCAACAATTGAGAATTCTCCGATTCTGGTTCTTCGCAAAGCCCTCAGATGGCCCCCGACGCCCAGCGCTGCACCTAAATCTCTTGCCAGGGCCCGAATGTAGGTGCCCGAGCTGCAGTCAACGGTTGCATCAAATTCAACAAAATCGCCCACACTCCGGAGCTCTGAAGTTGGTTGGAAGTGATACACCTCGACACTCCTGGCGGGAATTTTTACCTCCTGACCCGCGCGAGCAAGATCATAGGCTCGCTTTCCATCTATTTTGATGGCGCTAACACTGGACGGCACCTGCTGAATAGTGCCAGTGAGATTCTTTATTTGCTCCCTAATCATTTCGATTGTCACCGAAGTTGCAGCAGCTTCCGACAGGACCTCGCCTTCTAGGTCATCGGTTGTTGTTGCCTGCCCGAGTCGAATTGTGGCTAAATATTGCTTATCAAGACCAAACAAAAAATGCAGAAGTTTTGTACCCGATCCAATACCCATCACAAGCAGTCCAGAGGCAAAGGGATCGAGGGTGCCGGCGTGACCAATTTTCTTCTCGGATAACTTTTTTCTCAGCTGGGCTACAACATCGTGAGAGGTCATCCCAGTGGGCTTATCGATCAGCACCAAGCCGCTGAGCAATTAGTCTTCCTGCGACTTTGGTTTGATATAGGGATCTGGATCTCCCGCAGGTTTTGCCTTCTTAGCTATTTCCTCAACTTCTGCGTCACGGCGCTTAGCTTCCGCCAAAAGCTCCGCCAGTGCCCCGGCGGTTGCGGGGATCTCATCCTTGATAAGTTCGATGGTAGGTGTTATTCGAATACCGAGCCGGTGGCCAATCTCACCACGTAACCTGCCGCGGTTGCGCTCTAGTGCTTCAAGGGTGCGCTCTTGCTCTTCCTGTGTTCCAAATACTGTGAAATAGATTTTGGCGTGAGACAGATCAGGGGTGACTCTGGCATCTGTGAAAGTCACAAAGCCAATATCTGGATCCTTGACTCCACGCTCCAGCGCCTCGGCTGCCAAAACCTTGATGCGCTCCCCCAGTCGACGAGCTCTATCGTGATCAACCACTAGACCCTCGGCTTCTCCACCATTTCATAGGTTTCAATTTCATCGCCAACTTGGACGTCATTGAAGTCTCCCAAACCAATACCGCACTCGTAGTCAGTCTTGACCTCACTGACATCGTCCTTGAATCGCCTTAGCGAATCGACCTTGAGGCCTTCCTTAATAACAGCACCATCCCTAATGACGCGAGCGAGTGCATTGCGCTTGATTACACCGCTTCGAACATAGGAACCGGAGATTGTTCCGAACTTGGATGAGCGGAAGATTTCGCGGATTTCTGCCGTGCCCATCTGCTTCTCTTCGAACTCTGGCTTAAGCATTCCCTTGAGGGACTTCTCGATGTCCTCGAGTGCGTTGTAGATGACGCTGTAGTAGCGAATGTCCACGCCTTCGCGATCAGCTCGCTCTCTTGCCTTGTTATCAGGTCGAACATTGAAGCCAATAATGACGGCCGCATCCACCGTTGCCAGGTTGACGTCAGACTCGGTGATTGCACCAACACCACGGTGGATGATTCGCAGCTGGACACTGGCATCCACATCAATCTTGAGAAGAGCATCCTCCAGGGCCTCAACAGCACCAGATACGTCACCCTTGATGATGAGATTGAGTGATTCAACCTTGCCCTCTTCCAGAGCCTTGGTGAAGTCTTCCAAAGACATCTTCTTGCGAGTTCTGGCCAGTAGAGCATTGCGATCCGCAGCCTCGCGCTTCTCAGCAATTTGTCTAGCCTGGCGCTCGTCCTCCGCAACGACAAACTTGTCACCAGCCCTTGGCACGGACTGAAGTCCAAGAACCTGAACCGGTCTCGAAGGCCCAGCTTCGGCAACCGGTGCACCATTTTCATCAAACATAGCTCGAACACGCCCGTGAGAGGCGCCTGCGACAATCGCATCCCCGACTCGAAGCGTTCCCGATTGAATGAGCACAGTAGCAACGGCTCCGCGACCCTTATCAAGATTTGCTTCAATCGCAACACCGCGAGCGGCCCGATCTGGATTGGCTCTGAGGTCTAGCGCTGCATCGGCAGTCAGTAACACCGCATCGACCAACTTGTCTAGACCAACTCCCTTGAGAGCGGATACGTCAACGAACATGACGTCACCACCGTATTCCTCAGCTACCAAACCAAACTCAGTCAGTTGCTGGCGAATCTTGGCAGGGTTCGCACCCTCTTTATCAACCTTGTTTACCGCCACGACAATTGGAACCTGTGCGGCTTGAGCGTGGTTCAGCGCCTCAATGGTTTGTGGCATCACGCCGTCATCAGCGGCCACTACCAAAATGGCGATGTCCGTCACCTGGGTTCCTCGAGCACGCATTGCGGTAAACGCCTCGTGACCAGGGGTATCAATGAAAGTTACTGCTCGGTCTACGCCCTCGTGCTTGGCATGTACTTGATAGGCGCCGATGTGCTGAGTGATTCCACCAGCCTCGCCGGCGACAACGTTGGAGTTTCTAATTGAGTCAAGCAACTTAGTCTTACCGTGATCTACGTGACCCATTACGGTGACTACCGGTGGCCTTGCTTGAAGAAGATCTTCATCCTCATCCTCCAGCTCGGTCGAAATATTCAGACCAAAGCCTTCAAACAGTTCTCGCTCTTCGTCTTCGGGGGAAACAACTTCGACCTTGTAACCAAGCTCTTCACCAAGAATCTGGAAAGTGTCTTCATCGAGCGAAGCTGTTGCGGTTGCCATTTGACCCAGATGGAACAGCACTGTAATCAGCTGACCTGAATTTGCGCCAATCTTGTCAGCAAAATCTTGAATGGAAGCTCCGCGACGAAGACGAATGACCGTCGTGCCATCTCCGCGTGGGACAACTGCTCCACCCAGCGATGGTGCCTCTCTTAGTTCAAATTCTTCTTTCTTTACACGTTTTGACTTACGAGACTTGCTCTTCGAGCCACCTTTACCGAACGCTCCAGCTGTTCCAGCGCCGCGACCTCCCCGACCACCCGGTCCCGGTCTTGATGGTGGAAATGCACCTTTGCCGGCTGGCGGAAAAATCGATGGGCCACCGGCGCCTGCACGCTGCGGTGGACGTGGTCCCCGCGGAGCGCCAGTCTGTGGTCTGCCACCTGCGCGTTCAGGGCGTTGACCTTGCGGTCTTGGTCGAGACATTCCCTGCGCTGATGCAAACGGATTGTTTCCAGGTCTTGCCATCGGGCGAGGAATTCCCATTCCCTGCGCTGATGAAAACGGATTGTTCCCAGGTCTTGGAATACCAGTTAGTGGAGACTGCGTAGGAGCCGTTGCTGCGGCAGGTTTTTCTTGCTTCTGCTCAACCTTTACGTCTTCAACAGGCTTTTGTTCAACGGTTTCCGTTGCGGCTTTAGCTTTTGTGCTCTTGGCAGCTGGTTTCTTTGGCGCTGGCTTTTCAGCATTTGGGAAAGCTGCGCGCAGTTTTGCGGCGACAGGAGGTGCGATCGTAGAAGATCCACCTTTTACATACTCACCAAGTTCTTCCAGCTTGGCGAGCGCGACTTTCGTGTCGATACCAAGCTCTTTGGCTATGTCATATACGCGTGGAAGCGCCAATTACTTTCTCCTGTCTGGGGCCAACCCCAAACAGGGCAGGCCTTATTGCTGAGCGGAACTCATTTCGAGCTACTCATTTGTTGTTTCTCATGTGTCTGCCTGTATTCGATTGCCGCATAGCGGTGAAAGGCAAGTCTAGGACCTCGGGGCCGAAAAGGCTATTCCTCTAATGAGCTGTCAGGCTGGATGTCAATCTTGGCGCCAGTGAGCTTTGCAGCCAGACGGGCGTTTTGCCCCTCTTTGCCGATTGCTAGGGAGAGTTGGAAATCTGGCACTAGGACACGAACTGCCCGTTGAGCAGGATCTATGACAAATGAAGACGAGACCTTAGCCGGCGAGAGGGCATGTGCGACGTATTCGGCAAGATTTTCAGAGAAATCGACCACGTCGATTTTTTCTTCATTTAGCTCAGCACTAACTGCCCTTACTCTTTGACCCAACTCACCAATGCAGGCTCCCTTGGCATTGATTGATGGGTCCTTTGATCTCACTGCAATTTTGGTTCGGTGTCCAGCCTCTCGGGCAACCGATGCAATTTCAACCAGTCCAGATGCGACTTCGGGAACTTCGAGTGCAAATAGTTTGCGAATCAAATTCGGATGAGTTCGAGAAACTGTAATCATGGGTCCACGCAGTCCTCGCTGCACTTGGGTAATGTAAACGCGCAAACGGCGCCCGTGCGAATAATCCTCTCCTGGCACCTGTTCCTCGGGCGGCATCAAGGCCTCAATCGAACCGAGATTCACATAAACCATGTACGGCTTGGTCCCCTGTTGAATCTGGCCGGAGACTATGTCACCCTCTTTACCTTTGAATTCACCAAGCAATCCCTCATCAGAGAGTTCACGCATTCTTTGTGCGATTACCTGCTTTGCAGCGTAGGCCGCTACGCGGCCAAAGCCCTCTGGTGTTACTTCTTTTTCTCCGACTTTTTCGCCGTTTTCATCAAGGACTGGCGCGTAGATGCTGACGTGACCGGTTTTGCGATCTAATTCAGCGCGAGGGCCTTTAGTTGTATCAGCGATGTGTTTGTAATAGGCAGCAAGAATGGCCTGTTCGATAATTACAACTAGCTCATCGAAAGGAATCTCTTTTTCGCGCTCCAGCAGACGAAGGACATTTAGATCGATATCCATGCCTGCCTCTATTTCATTTTCTGCGCGTAATTTCCGCTAGAGCAGATTCTAGCTTTAGATTCTGCCTAGCGCCGCTGGCTCTTTCCCAAAGCTCAACCTCACCTTGCTCAATTCCCCTGCCGCAGACAATCACCCACGGCATTCCAAGCAGTTCCGCGTCAGCAAACTTCACACCAGGTGAGGCCTTGCGATCATCCAGAATTACACTTAGGCCTTGAGCTTCGGCGTCGGCCGCTAACTTTTCAGCCGCTGCAAAGATGCTGTCCTCTTTGCCGGCTGCGACGATGTGGAGCTGGGCAGGTGCCACCGATTCTGGCCAGATCAAACCCTTGTCATCGTGAGATTGCTCTGCAATCACAGCTACCAGCCTCGTAACACCGATTCCATAACTTCCCATGGTCACGGTCACTAACTTGCCGTTTTCGTCCAGCACTTTCAGATCTAGTGCCTCAGCATATTTTCTTCCAAGCTGGAAAACGTGACCAATTTCAATTCCTCGAGCAAGCTCCAGTGGACCAGAGCCATCCGGCGCTGGATCTCCAGGCTTGATTTCCGCAATGTCGGCAATTCCATCTGCTTCAAAGTCTCTTCCGAAAGTGAGGTTCCAAACATGTTTTTCGTTCTCGTTGGCACCGGTTATCCAAGCGGTCCCCTTGGCAACCCTCGGATCCACGAAGTATGGAAGTTTGCTCTCAGCTTTTTCACCGAGGAATTGTTTGCCAGCCTTAGTTGGGCCTATGTAACCCTTGACCAGTTGCGGATTCTTAGCAAAATCAGATTCGGTAGCTTGTTCAACATCGTCTGGTGAAAACCAAGCTTCGGCGCGCTTGGTATCTACTTCTCGATCACCTGGAATTCCGACCACTACTAGTCGTCGTTTGCCCTCTGGTGAAGTGAGTGCAAGCACAACATTCTTTAGGGTGTCTGAAGCGCTCCAGGCTAGACCGCTCCGTGGATGATTTGCATTTGAGTAATCGACCAAGGTTTGAATGGTTGGCGTGTTGGGCGAGGGGTGAACTTGAGCGGAAGGAGTAGATGAGGGGTCAACTTCCTTCGCTGGTGCAAATTTCACAGCCTCAACGTTTGCTGCAAAACCACCGGGTGATCTAACGAAAGTGTCCTCACCGATGTCTGCAGGGCAAAGAAATTCTTCAGACTTCGATCCGCCCATGGCACCCGCGTCAGCCTTGACAATTACATAATCCAAGCCGAGACGATTAAATATTCGCTCGTAGGCATCTCGCTGTGCTTGATAGCTCTTGGCTAGCCCCTCATCATCAATATCAAAACTGTAGGCATCCTTCATTACAAATTCTCGCCCTCGTAGTAGACCAGCTCGTGGTCTTGCTTCATCGCGATACTTGATTTGAATTTGATAGATCGAAAGCGGAAGGTCTTTATAAGATGTGTAAAGATCTTTTACAAGAAGAGTAAATACTTCTTCGTGCGTAGGCGCCAATAAATAATCAGCTTCTTTTCTATCTTTCAATCGAAAGATATTGTCTCCATATTCATCCCAGCGACCAGTTGCCTCATAAGGCTCCTTTGGAAGCAAGGCCGGGAAATGAACTTCTTGTGAGCCGGCCGCCGCCATTTCCTCACGAACAATTTGTTCAATTCGATTTTTTACCAGGAGACCCAGCGGTAGCCAGGCAAAAATGCCGGGGCCATTCCTACGAATGTAGCCAGCGCGCACCAAGAGCTTGTGGCTGTCAACCTCTGCATCCGCAGGGTCTTCGCGCAACGTTCTAAGGAAAAGAGTGCTCAGACGAATAGGCATGGGCACAATGTTAGCTAGTTACCGACGCTTACCTGTGCTGTCCCGACCTCAGAAGGCGGCATTTCCGCGGCAATACGGTTAGCTTCCTCAATCAAAGTCTTCACGATTTCACTCTCAGGGACGGTCTTGATGACCTCTCCTTTGACGAAAATCTGACCCTTGCCGTTACCGGAGGCCACCCCCAGGTCTGCCTCGCGAGCTTCACCCGGACCATTTACAACGCATCCCATAACTGCTACTCGAATTGGCACCGTTAGGTGCTGCAATCCTTCTGTTACCTGATTGGCCAGAGTGTAAACATCAACCTGCGCTCGGCCACAGCTTGGACAGGAAACAATTTCCAACTTACGTGGTCGCAGATTCAGGCTCTCCAAAATCTGCGAACCGACCTTAACCTCTTCGACGGGCGGCGCAGAAAGCGAAACACGGATGGTGTCACCAATACCTTTACTTAGCAATGCCCCAAAAGCGACCGAGGACTTAATGGTTCCCTGGAACGCCGGACCAGCTTCAGTCACACCAAGGTGCAGCGGCCAGTCGCCTCGCTCTGCGAGCATCTCATAAGCCCGCACCATCACAACCGGGTCGTTGTGTTTTACGGAGATCTTGAAGTCATGAAAATCGTGCTCTTCGAATAACGATGCTTCCCAGACGGCAGACTCGACTAGTGCCTCAGCGGTGGCCTTGCCGTACTTCTCAAGCAAGCGCGGATCAAGTGACCCAGCGTTCACTCCGATTCGCAGGGAGATTCCAGCGTCCTTTGCCGCCTTCGCGATGTCCTTTACCTGATCATCAAACTTCTTTATGTTGCCGGGATTAACACGTACCGCACCACATCCTGCCTCAATTGCCTGAAAAACATATCGAGGTTGAAAGTGGATGTCCGCAATCACAGGAATCTGGCTGCGCTTGGCAATAATTCTTAGAACGTCAGCATCGTCTTGAGATGGCACTGCAACGCGCACAATGTCACAACCACTGGCGGTTAGCTCTGCAATCTGTTGCAAAGTGGCATTTATGTCGGTGGTCGGAGTGGTGGTCATCGACTGCACGGAAATTGGTGCATCGCTACCAACCGGAACTTTTCCAACCATAATTTGACGAGTCTTGCGACGAGGAGCCAGGGTTGGTGGTGGAGACTTTGGTAAGCCGAGGTTTACTGCCGGCACGAATTTCCCTTCATTACTGCTACCGATTTAACCACCTGTCAGCTCAAAAGCTTCCTACCCAAGGGTTATCGGATTAACCAAATCAGCCAAAATCAACAAAAGTCCAGTGAAAATGAGAACCAGCCAGACTGCGTAGGCCAGCGGTAGCGCCTTGGCGGTGTCGATTGGGCCGGGGTCAACCCCTCTCACCGCACGGACTACTCTGCGCTTAGCGCCTTCGTAAATCGCACCAACGACGTGACCTCCATCCAGAGGAAGCAGTGGAACTAGGTTGAATACGAAGAGAACTAAATTCAATGACCCCAACAGTAAAAGAAGAGATGCGAGTTTGGCGTCTATTCCGATGTCTGCTGCTGTGAGTTCACCAGCTAACTGACCTACACCAACAATTGAAACGGCTCCGTTTGGATCTCTCTCCGCCAAGCCGAGTGTGCTGAGAGTCACTTGGTAAACCTGATTGGGCAAATCAATAATGAATCCAGCCATGGAAACCATTGATATGCCGGCGAAGGTGAGGGATTGATCAATTGGAAGCGGCTGCGTGACACCCTGCAGGCGAATACCTAGCACCGGTGTCAACTCCGTAACCGGATTGCCTTGTTCATCAAGCTCCAAATTTCCAAACGAGTCATAAAGGGCTCGCTCCATAAAAACTGGCTCAATCTTCAACTGCTGACGGGCGCCATCTCTCAAAACCGTGAGCTCGCTGCTTGCGCGATTATCCAGCAACTTGGTTACTTCCGCCCAATCGCTGACGCTTTCGCCATTCACCGCCAAAACCTCATCGCCTGGTTGCAGCCCAGCGGAAGCTGCCGGCGTAAGTGGCACTCCCTCTTCGCAGTTCCCTTCCAGATTAACCTCAAGGCACTGATAAACCTGATCCACCTTGAGTGAGTTCTGGAGAGTGCCAATTCCGGATAGTGAAATCACTATAAGCACTACTCCTAGAAGCAGATTCATCACTGGTCCACCCAGCATGATAGTTATCTTTTTTGGAGCACTCAGCTGATAAAACTTGCGGCTTTCATCTGTATTTTCCTGGGCCGCAATTTCCTTTCGTGCATCGGAAATCCAGTTAGCAAATAGTCCTTTGTATGGCCTAGTGGCAGGTGGATACATTCCACTCATCAGGATGTAGCCGCCGAGGGGAAATGCCTTGACGCCAAACTCGGTCTCTCCCCTAAATTTAGAGAAAACGGTTGGCCCAAAGCCAAACATGAACTGACGGACCTGAATGCCAAATCGCTTAGCTGGAAGGTAGTGACCCAATTCGTGTAGGCCAACTGATAAGGCGATGCCAACTAGGAAAATCAAAATTCCCAATACGTATAGCACGGCGTCCAGCATCCCTCTAGGCTACCCGCCTAAGCCTGCAAGCTTGCTAGGAGTTAGGCATGGCTGTATCTAAAGGGACGTCTGGGTATCTAGACTGAATACATGAGCCTTGAACAAAAAAGACAAATCGTAACCGCCATCCCCGGTCCTAAGTCGCTTGCTCTGCAGCAGCGCAGGGCGGAAGTTATTTCAGCCGGAGTTGGAACCATGCTGGCAGCCTTCATTGATGAGGCGCACGGCGCGATTTTGAAAGATGTCGATGGCAACCAATTCATCGACTTTGGATCTGGTATTGGCGTTGTGACAATCGGTCACACAAACCCTGGAGTGGTTGAAGCCGTTTCCAAGCAAGTCAGCAAGCTCACCCATACTCTCTTTACTGTCACTCCATACGAGCCATACGTGCGAGCAGGAGAAATTCTTACTTCTCACGCCCCGGGCAACTTCAAGAAGAAAGCTGCCTTCTTCAACTCCGGTGCCGAGGCAGTTGAAAACGCAGTCAAGATTGCTAGAAAAGCGACTGGTCGCACCGAAATTGCTGTGTTTGACCACGCTTATCACGGTCGCACCAACCTAACAATGTCAATGAACTTTAAAGTTCACCCGTATGGCACCGGTTTTGGACCGCTCGCCGGCAGCGTTCACCACGCTCCCATGAGCTATCCCTTCCGCGACCCCGCCGGCATGACTGGACCAGAAGCAGCGACTCGAGCAATCACGTATCTAGAGAAGCGCGTTGGTGCAGCCCAGATCGCCGCATTGTTCATCGAACCAGTGCAAGGTGAGGGTGGATTCATAGTTCCCGCGCCAGGATATTTGAAGACTCTTCAGGACTGGACTCGTGCTAACGGAATTGTTCTGGTAGCAGATGAAGTCCAATCGGGCATGGCAAGAACCGGTAAGTGGTTTGCCAGTGAATGGGAAGATGGCTTCGAGCCGGATTTGATCACGGTTGCCAAAGGAATCGCAGGTGGTATGCCGCTGTCTGGCGTGGTTGGACGGGCCGAGATAATGGACGCCGCGCACGCAGGTGGTCTGGGTGGAACCTTTGGTGGTTCACCAACCGCAGTAGCTGCAGGTGTTGCAGTGATGGAGCAGTATGAAAGCGGCAACTGGTTCAATCGTGCACTTGAGATCGGAGAAATTATTTCTGGTCGACTCAACGCTATGAAGAACACCTACCCAGTTATAGGTGATGTTCGTGGTCGTGGCGCAATGCAAGCAATTGAGTTAGTTGAGCCAGGAACTAAGAATCCAAACCCAGCTGCCACAGAGTCACTGCTAAAGCACTGCCACCAAAATGCAGTTTTAGTTCTAAATGCTGGTACTTATAACAATGTTTTGAGATTCCTTCCTCCCCTTGCAATTAGTGATGAGTTGATACACGATGCCCTCGATGTATTGGCTGCCGGTTTGGCAAAGTTATAAAAATCATTTAGGGTGGGAGTGAGCCCGAAAAACGGGCTCTTGTTGGTTTATAAGGGATCAAAGGTGATTCATGTCTTCCGCGTATTCAGATCGCGAAAAACTCAAAGATTTAATGCGACTGGAGAACAATCGATTTATCTCGACCCACCCTCGCTCTAGAGAAGCATTTGAACGAGCAAAAACTGGTCTAGTTGGCGGTGTGCCAATGATTTGGATGACCAAGTGGCCGGGACCATTCCCGCTTTATGTGAGCAAGGCCAAAGGCTCGCGCTTTACGGACCTAGATGGCATGGAGTACTCCGACTTTTGTCTGGGCGATACAGGATCAATGTGTGGCCATGCCCCGGATGCGACCGTAAGGGCAGTTCAAAAGCAGTCAGCCAGGGGTTTTACCTTCATGCTTCCCACTGAGGATGCTCGCATCAACGGCGAAATATTGGCAGAGCGCTTCGGGGTACCAAAGTGGCAGTTCACGCTCAGTGCAACTGATGCCAACCGCCACCTACTTCGCTATGCCAGGCACGTGACTGGTCGACCAAAGATTGCCGTGCACGACTACTGCTACCACGGCACTGTCGATGAAACTTTCGCGGTCATGGACGACGGCGGCAATACCATTCCTCGCCGTGACAATGTTGGAATGCCAATTGAGCTGGATAAAACCACGGTTGTCATCCCCTACAACGACCTCAAGGCAGCTGAAAAAGCGTTCGCAACCGGAGAAGTGGCTGCGATGCTGATGGAGCCTGCACTCACAAACATTGGAATTGTTCTGCCGAAGCCTGGATACCTGCAAGGTATGCAGGAGCTGTGCAAGAAGTACGGTGTGATCTGGATTTTGGATGAGACGCACACCATCTCGGCAGGTCCAGGTGGCTTTACGGCCAACGAAAGTCTCCAGCCAGATGCAGTTGTTCTTGGCAAGACCATCGGTGGTGGTGTTGCGGTAGGCGCTTATGGCCTGACCGAAGAACTAGCACTAAGAATTTCATCATCAATGCGACTTGAGAGCATTGACGTTGGAGGCGTTGGAGGAACTCTGGCCGGCAATGCTCTTTCAATGGCAGCGGTGCGGGCAACCCTTACCAAAGTTCTAAAGCCCAAAGCGTTTGATCACATGATTGAACTTGCCAAGAAATGGGAAAAGAACATTCAGGCAGTAATCGATGAATACAAGTTGCCGTGGCAGGTATCACGTATTGGTGCTCGCGGTGAATACAGCTTCCGCGCTACTCCCCCGTTGACTGGAAGAGAAGCTTCTGACGACGATGATTTTGAGCTCCAGCAATACCTGCAGCTGCACGCCATCAATCGTGGGGTGCTGATGACCCCATTCCACAACATGGCCTTGATGAGTCCGGAGACCTCAGAGCGCGACCTAAAGCGCCACGATAAGCACTTCAGAGAAGCCGTTCACTCACTTTTTGGCTAGTTTGCGCTGCTTTACTGAAGAGCGAACCTGCACGGTGATTACTATCGCGATTGCCACGATAAAGACCATCGAACCAATCACGTTGGCTTCCGCCGGAATTCCTCTGGCAGCTGCCGTATAGACAAACTTCGGGAAAGTGTCGATGGATCCGGAGTTGAACTGGGTAATGATGAAGTCATCAAAGCTCAAGGCAAACGCCAGCATCGCTGCCGCCAAAATACCAGGCAGCAATAGCGGAAAAGTAATCTTCATAAAGACTTGGGCTGGATTGGCATAGAGGTCGCGGCCTGCTTCCTCTAGAGCTGGGTCCAAAGTCGCAACTCTGGCCTTCACGGTGACCACTACAAAGCTGAGCGTGAACATGGTGTGAGCAATGATCACGGTAAGCATTCCCTTTGGCCAACCAAAGTCAAGGAACTGAGCGGCAAGACCCGCACCCATAACCACTTCTGGTGTAGCCAGCGGAAGGAAGAGTAGAAGATTTGTGGCCGAGCGGAACTTGAACTTGTAGCGAACGAGGGCAATTGCAATCATGGTGCCCAGCACAGTCGCAACCAAAGTTGCTGAGACCGCAATTATCAGCGAATTAGCAAAAGCATCGCAGACTTCCTGCTGACTGCAGACATTGAGCCAGTTATCCCAGGTAAATCCGCGCCAAATGATATTGGACTTGATTGAGTCGTTGAAGGAAAAGATGAAGGTGTAGGCGATTGGGATGCCCAGAAAGAGGAATGTGAGAAATACGTAAGTTGGTAGTAAATACTTGCCTAGGGAGAGCTTCATAGCAGATCATCCGTTCCGCTGCGACGAACATAGGCAGAAACCAAAATTACAATGGCGGCCATCAGCATGACCGAAAGGGCTGAGGCTGTGGGGTAATCCTGAATTCTGAGGAAGTTTGCCTCCACCACGTTTCCAATCATGGCCGTGTCCGGACCTCCCAAAAAGTCTCGGCTGGCAACAACGTAATCTCCGCTGATTGGAATAAAGGTCAAAAGAGTTCCAGAAATCACTCCTGGAAGCGAAAGTGGGAAAGTCACTTTTCTAAAGGTGGTGAGTGGATTGGCGTATAGATCGCCGCTGGCCTCCAGCAGACGGATATCTAGGCGATCTAAGTTGGAAAAGATTGGCAGCGTCATGAATGGAATAAAGTTGTAAACCAATCCAAAAATAACGGCGAAGTCAGTTCCGATTATGTAGCTGTCAGTTCCAAAAATTCCGAAAGTCTTGAGAGTATTTACAATCCAAGAGTCGTTCGAGAAAATCTGCTTCCATGCAAACGTGCGCAAAAGCATGGAAATAAAGAACGGTGCAATCACCAGCGTGAGCAAAAGGCCCTTGAGTAATGGTTTGTTCCGGGCCTTTACGGCAATGAAATAGGCGATTGGGTAGCTAATTAGAAGCGCAATTATTGTTGCGACCAAAGCGAAGCTAAAAGATCTAATGATCTGCGGTAAGTACTGCTCTACCGCATATGCATAGTTTCCAATTTCTGTCCCGAAGTCATAGCGGCCAATGTCTCCGGTTGCACTGGGAACTTTGAGTGAGGTCAAAATTAGCGAAAATAGTGGGGTCAGGAAGAAAAGCCCCAAGTAAGCAATTCCCGGAAGCAAAAGCAGCAGTGCTACTCGACCCGCTTTTTTCGGAGCCTGCTGTTTTGCCGGCGCCGAACCTCCGAGTGCAACAAATGCCATTACGCGTCTTCCATGCCAGTCGGAAGGTCAGCCAAACCAAAGCTGTGCTCAACCTGCCAGCTCACCCAAACCTGCGCTCCAAGTTCAACTACCGGTGACTTGCCTACGTTTTGGGCAAAGACAATCACATCTCCGATTTCAGGAATCTCAATCAAGTACTGATTAGAAACGCCTGTAAAGCGAATGTCTGAAATCTCGCCAGGACCAAGAACGTTGGTTGTTGAATTTGCCTCCGGCTTGCTGGAGTGGAATTGGGTCTTTTCGGGACGAACTCCAATGGCAATCTTTCCAGTGGTTTTCTCAGATCTTGCAATGGGAGCTGTGATCTTGTTGCCCTTGAAGTTAATGGAAACTGATTCAGAGTTGGACTCCGCTACCTCACCAACGAAAATGTTGGACTGGCCCAAAAACTTGGCAACGAAAGCCGTCTTGGGACGGTCATAAAGCTTTTCAGGGGCACCCATCTGCTCAATTTGACCCTTGTTCATCACAGCCACGATGTCAGCCATGTCCATGGCTTCTTCTTGGTCGTGGGTAACGTGGAGGAAGGTCAAGCCAATGTCCATCTGAATGTATTTAAGTTCAATCTGCATCTGTCTGCGCAGCTTTAGATCCAAAGCTCCGAGTGGCTCATCCAGCAGAAGCAGCGCCGGACGGTTTACCAGTGCACGTGCAAGCGCAACGCGCTGCTGCTGACCGCCGGATAGCTGCGCCGGTCTGCGCTCTGACATGTGTCCAAGTTCAACCATGTCGAGCGCGGCTTGTGCCTTGACAAGAGGGTCAGAGACTTTGCGCTGGCGAAGACCAAAAGCTACGTTTTCAATCACACTCATATGTGGGAAAAGTGCGTAGTTCTGAAAAACAGTGTTTACTGGGCGCTCGTGCGGCTTTAGATCGATTACATCTTTACCGCCGATAAGAATCTGACCACTGGTCGGAGTCTCGAGGCCGGCAATCATTCTCAGCGTGGTGGTCTTGCCACAACCAGAAGGTCCCAGCAGAGCAAAGAATTGCCCTGCTGGAACTTTCAAGTCAAGATTTTCAACCGCAACAAAACCCGGGAACTCTTTTCGAAGTCCAACTAGCTCGAGGTCCTTTCCCCCGGCTCCGAAGTCGATTGACACTACGCTCCGAGCAGCAGGTTCTGCCAAGCAGAAGAAAAGCGCTGCTCCTCTTGTCCACTTAGTGCACGGAAAGCCTTGCTCTTCGCAAGAGTCTCAGCACTTGGGAAAATCAACTGGTTCTCGGCTAGCGCTGGGTCAATGGCTGCCGCTGCATCCTGAGCACCCACTACCGGAGTGATGTAGTTCACCCATACCGCCAATTCAGCAGCGTTTACTGGATCGTAGTAATAGTTGATTAACTGCTCGACGTTCTTCTTGTGAGTAGCTCCCATTGGGGTAACGAACCAGTCAGCCCAGAGAGTCACGCCGGAGTCAGGGAAAATAAAGCCAAATGGTTCTGGGTTGTCCTCAGTGCCCGCTTCGAAGTTGATCAATGTGATGTCACCACTCCAGGCAGTTGCGGCGATGATGTTTCCAGTGGTCAGGTCATCCAGGTAGCTGTTTCCACGAACGTTGTAAATCTGACCGGCATCAATCTGCTGCTTGATTGCTTCAATTGCGGCTTGGAATGCATCTTCGGTCAAGCTGTCGGCAGAAGAAATGTCAATTCCCTGGCTCATCAATACCAGACCAACGCTGTCGCGCATTTCCGAAAGAAGACCAACACGGCCCTTTAGCTCTGCAGCCCAAAGATCTGCAATTGAACCTGGTGCGTCTTTGCCAGTTGCATCTTTATATGCCTGCTTGTTGTAACCAATTCCCGCAAAACCAGCTTGCCAAGGAATGTTGTAGGTGCGATCTGGATCTTCTGGTGCACCTAAGTAGTTAGGTGCAAGGTTTGCAACCTTATTTGGCATGTTGGCATTGTCATACTGCTGCAGATAGCCAAGGTTTAGAAGTCGCTGCGCCATCCAACCAGTTGGACATGCAACGTCAGCCCCGATGTCCTGACCGAGTTCAAGCTGGTCCTTTACCTTGGCATACCAAGTGTCGTTGTCATCAATTTCAAGTTTGTAGTCAACGGTGATGCCTGACTGCGCTTCAAAGCGCTCAAGGGTCGGGTAGTTTCCGTTTTCATCTTCGTCCATGTAGGCAGGCCAGTTGTGCCAAA
>CAZGNP010000003.1:42977-99050 GCA_964527155.1 uncultured Aquiluna sp. | reverse complement strand
TTCAATCCGACACTGTTGCACAGGGCTTTGGATCACTTGGTCTAATGACTTCAGTTCTATCAACGCCAGACGGCAAGACTGCGTTGGCGGAGGCAGCCCACGGAACCGTGACTCGTCACTACCGGCAGTGGCAGAAGGGTGAAAAGACCTCCACCAACCCAATCGCCTCAATCTTTGCTTGGACGAGAGGACTGATGCATCGGGCAAAGTTGGATGGAACACCTGAGGTCGATAATTTTGCCAAGACTCTCGAAGACGTGGTTATTAAGACAGTTGAGGCCGGTCACATGACCAAGGATCTTTCAGCTCTAGTTGGACCTGGGCAAGCCTGGGAAACCACCGAAGAGTTCATGGCAACTCTTGCCAAGAACATGAAGGCAAGAATGGCTTAGAAACTCAGCTTTAGTTGGGCTGTGGATAACTCCCTGCGGGAAACCGCGGGGAGTTTTACTTTCTGGGCATGAAAATACGAAATATTGTTTTGGCCGGTTATTTGCTTGCCACATCACTTGTTCCACTTCCTGCATCCGCTGCTGCTGTTTGTGAAAATGGCGTCTGCACCGAAACCTTTGAATTCACTGGCTCTTATCAAACCTGGCAAGTTCCCAGTGGTGTAACAAAGATAACTTTCAAGCTTTATGGGGCATCTGGAGGAAGAGGTGGTGCTGGGGGAGAGGTTAGAGGAGAACTAACTGGTCTTCCCAGCACATTATTTATCTATGTCGGAGGACAGGGTACTGAAGGATCAAATGCTCCCGGAGGGTTCAATGGTGGCGGTGCGACGACGGGAAACCGAGGGAACGAGGGAAGCGGTGGTGGCGCGAGCGATATTCGCTTCAGCACGAGCTTGTCGAATCGAGTCGTTGTAGCCGGTGGTGGTGGCGGAGCTGGCGGCTACGCTGGCGCACCCGGCGGTATGGGCGGAGGTTTAGTTGCTGAAGCCGGTGGCTCCGGTCAGGGTGGTGGCGGTGGTGGAGGTACTCAGACTTCCGGCGGTAGCGCTGGCTATTCAAACGGTGGCAGCCCGGCTACCAGCGGATCCTTCGGGGTAGGTGGAACTGGGGGTTTCAGTTGGAACGCCGGAGGTGGTGGTGGTGGCGGCGGCTGGTATGGCGGTGGCGGTGGTGGACCCGATGACAACAGCTGTTGTTCGGATGGCGGTGGCGGAGGTGGTGGATCGTCGTATGCCAGAAGTGACATCACACTCAATGTTCAGCACCAGGCAGGGGTGAACACAGGCAATGGTCGAGTTGTGATCAGCTACCAAATCCCCATAAGTCTCATCAGCTTTACAGGATCGCAAATTGACTCCGCCCTAGCCCGATTTGATCTAGTCATGAGTGCAAATATCACTGGCCTTGCAACTGATGACTTTGTCGTTTCGCAGGGACAGTGTCAGATTTCTTCTATCGATGTCACTGGTACCAAAGCCCAAATTTCATTGACAGGCTGCGGACATGGAGTTGTTGAACTAACGCTAAAGAGTGCAGCCATTGAAACGGCTCCTACCACTGCAGTTAGCGCAACGATTGATTTTGATAAGCAAGCGCCAGTTTTTTCTTGGGGTGAGGTTCCCCAGGCTGTAGCCAGCTCCAATTTGACGGTTAGCTTTAGTTTGACTGAGGTGCTACTGACCAGTGAGCAGCTGGAAACCGGTGACTGCAAAGCTGAAATAATCGAGCAGCAACTGCTGCTTAGTGACTGCCCTGAGGGCAATAACACCGTCACTTTGCTAGCAGAACAGCTAGAGGACCAGTGGGGGAATGCAGGACCTGCTGAGTCAATCAGCTTCTATTTCTTGGTTGACCTGACGGCTCCGGATGGCAGTTGGACTGAGGTGGAGATTACTCGGAGTGAAAACTTTCGGTATCAAACAATTCTCCAACTGACCGAACAAACAGACTTCGATCCAGCATCCGTAATCTTTAGCTCCAATACAAACTGCGATAGTGGTTTTGAAGAATCCGAGGGTGGCTGGGTTTTCTTCGCTGAGTGTTCACATGCGCTCGGTAGTTGGACCTTGCCAGCCTTGAGTATTTCTGATGCAGCAGGCAATGTAGGTCCAGCGCAGGAGCGAATCGCACTGTTTTCAAACCCAGTGCCGCCTGCTCCTGAGCCTGAACTGCCGCAGCAACCAGCGCCAGCTGGGGATAACCAATCACAGCCTGCTCAAGAATCAACTGTCTCCAATCCACCTATTGACCAAGCGGTCGAAGTTCCTGCGCCGGGTGATCCGATTCAGCCAAGCAATCCCGTGGCAGTGGAGCCAGTTACGGAACCAGTAATTGAAATTCCGCCGGTTTTTGTAATCGAAAACCCGCCCCTGCTTGATCCGCTTCCAGCAATCACAGAGGATGAAACGGCCGATCAATTAGTTGAAGCAATCAAGAGCGAAGAGCAAGTTAGTGAACCCGAGCAAGTCACCGAGCAAGAGCTAAGTCAGACCCAACAGCCGCGACAACCTGCCCTGTCTGAAAATCCGATTCCCCAGCCCCAGCCGCCGTATTTACTATTTGCGCTTGCGACAGCAACTCTGATCGCCGCTTTAGTTGGCTTTCGATTTATCGGAAGATGATAGTTCGTTGACCATCGAGTAAGACTCTGTGCTCGGCAAACCACCGAATTGCTTGAGTCAGGGTCTTGCTCTCTGCGTCTTGACCGATTTGGACCAATGCCTGCTTAGATGCGGCGTGGTCAACTCGAGTGACGTTCTGCTCAATAATGGGCCCTTCGTCTAGGTCTGCGGTAACGAAGTGTGCTGTGGCGCCAATCAGCTTTACACCGCGCGAGTGAGCCTGGGCGTAAGGGTTTGCACCTTTGAATCCTGGTAAGAAGGAGTGGTGAATGTTGATTATCTTTCCGGCAAATTCATTACAGAATTCCGGAGAAAGAATTTGCATGAATCTCGCCAAAACAATCAGTTCAATATTTTCTTGCCTAATGTATTGCCGCAGATTTGTCTCAAATTTGCGCTTCTCTTCAGCCGACTCGATTGGCTGGCTTTCAAAACCTATGCCGTAGAACTGCGCTAGCTCTGCAAGATTTTCGTGGTTACCAAAAATCTTGGAAATGTGGATTGGAAGTTGGCCAGATCGCTGCCGAAACAAAATGTCGTTTAGGCAATGGGCAGCTTTTGAAACCAGCACAATGGTTTTCATCGGCCGACCAACAAAGTCCAAGACATACTGAAGCTGGTAATCGCCAATGATTGTCTCAATTTGCTTTTCAAAGTCAGCTTTTGAGATGGCCGCCTCTATTTGCAAGCGCATAAAGAACCGCCCGGTGTCCTCGGATGTGTATTGCTGGCTCTCGGTGATGTTTCCCCCGGCTTGGACCACCGCACCAGAAATGGCGTGGACGATGCCTGGCCGGTCAGGACAAACGAAGGTTAGAACCCAGTGCTCTTTGCTGCTCATCCGCCAATCCTATTCAGGCAGGTTGGGTCCTTGTCCTAATCGCAGGAGTAAACTGACGCCCATGCCAATAAATCCACTACACACAGCTCCTCTCTCGCAGGTTGACCCTGAAATCGCCCAGGTTCTGCAACAGGAACTGGACCGCCAGCGCGGAACCTTAGAGATGATCGCCAGTGAAAACTTTGTTTCAAGAGCCATTCTCCAAGCGCAGGGGTCAGTACTTACGAATAAGTACGCGGAGGGGTATCCGGGCAAGCGCTACTACGGTGGTTGCGAGGTAGTGGATGTCGCAGAAAACCTTGCTCGTGATCGAGCGAAGAAACTCTTCGGTGCTGAGCACGCGAATGTCCAACCGCATTCCGGGGCAACTGCTAACGCAGCCCTCATGATGGCGCTGGCCAATCCAGGTGATCGCATTCTTGGCTTGTCGCTGGCGCACGGCGGGCACCTAACCCATGGCATGAAGCTAAATTTCTCCGGCAAGATGTATGAGCCGCACGCCTATGAGCTTCACCCTGATACCTATTTGGTTGACATGGATATAGTTCGTCAGCGTGCGATAGAAACCAAGCCCGCAGTTTTGATTGCCGGTTGGTCTGCTTATTCGCGCCACCTAGACTTTGCTGCCTTCCGTTCAATCGCCGATGAAGTTGGAGCAAAGCTTTGGGTTGACATGGCACACTTCTCAGGCTTGGTAGCAGCTGGTGTGCATCCATCTCCTGTTCCTTATGCTGATGTGGTCTCTACTACCGTTCACAAAACATTGGCAGGGCCAAGATCAGGCTTGATTCTTTGCAAAGAAGAGTGGGCAAAGAAAATTGATTCAGGAGTCTTCCCAGGGCAACAGGGTGGACCGCTAATGCATGTCGTTGCAGCTAAGGCGGTTGCTTTCAAGGCTGCTATGACCGATGAGTTCAAAGAACAACAGCAGAGAACTCTCGATGGTGCAAAAATTCTGGCAGAGCGTCTAATGCAGCCAGATGTTGTTGGCGCTGGTGTTTCGGTTTTGACGGGTGGAACCGATGTTCACCTGGTGCTGGTGGATCTCAGAAACGCTGCCATCGACGGCCAAACCGCTGAGAACGTGCTTCACGAAGCGGGAGTTACCGTAAACAAGAATTCCGTTCCTAACGATCCACGTCCACCAATGGTGACCTCTGGTATCCGAATTGGAACTGCAGCTCTGGCTACTCGCGGGTTTGGCAAGAATGAGTTCATCGAAGTCTCGGACATTATTGCAAAGGCTCTGCTGCCAGGTGCTGATCTGGCTTCCCTGCGCAAGCGTGTGCATGCGCTTACCGAAGCTTTCCCGCTGTACGAGGGCTTAGAGAACTGGTAATTTCTTGAGCGCAGTTATTCTCGACGGTAGAAAGACCGCAGGACTAATCAAACAAGAGCTGCGCGAGCAGGTTGCCAACCTAAAAAGCAAACCTGGCCTTGGAACTCTCTTGGTCGGAGACGATCCGGGTTCGGTCAGCTATGTGGCAGGTAAGCATCGGGACTGCGCTGAAGTGGGGATGCAATCTATTCGAATTGATTTGCCCGCTACAGCTAGCGAGTCAGATGTGCGGCGGGCGATTGAAGAGCTAAATTCCGCGCAGGAAGTAACCGGCTACATTGTGCAGCTGCCTCTTCCTGGACAAATGGACACCCGATCCCTGCTGGAAGCAGTGGATCCGGCCAAGGATGCCGATGGCCTTCATCCAGTTAACCTTGGCAAACTGGTGATGAATGTGGCGGGGCAGTTCAATTCACCCCTTCCTTGCACACCAGCGGGAATTGTAGAGCTACTGCGCAGATACAGTGTGGAGTTAGCGGGAGCGCAAGTTGCTGTGCTGGGCAGGGGACTCACGGTAGGTCGACCGCTTAGCTTGCTTCTTTCGTCTAAGGCGGTTAATGCAACTCCGGTTATTCTTCACAGTGCAAGTAAGAACATCGCTCAACAGGTAAGGCAGGCAGACATAGTCGTTGCTGCCGTGGGTCAAGCTGGCTTTGTCAAGCCAGATTGGATCAAGCCCGGCGCTGCAGTTTTGGACGTAGGCATTACCCGAGTAAATGATGAACTAGTCGGCGATGTCGACCCTGCTGTTGCCGCGGTTGCTGGTTATTTCTCACCAAATCCGGGTGGGGTTGGACCAATGACTCGGGCGATGCTGATGGCAAACGTTGTAAAGCTAGCTACCAAAGTCTTTTAGCGCATCGAATCTTGGGTCAATCGGTCTTTCGTGATTGTGCGTTCCAACGTCAAGTTTTTCTCCACAGTCTGCGCATAGACCAGGACAGTCTTCGCTGCAAAGCGGTTTGATTGGAAGATTCGGCACCACCGCATCAATTAGAGCCTGCTCAAGATCAACTTTGTCTTGCGCAATGACGAAGTCATCCTCTTCTTGCGGTTGGTAGTGAAAAAGTTCCAGTAGTTGTATTGCAATTTCTTCCTGCACTGGCTCCAGACAGCGGGAGCACTCTGTATCGGCGACAGCCAAGCCGCTGACAGTGACAAGAATGCCCTCGTGCACTGATTCAAGTCGGACCGAAAGGTTTAGCTCTCTCCCTTTGGGAACAGCAATCACGTCAGTGCCGAGAGGGTATTCGAGTTGGTGGACTAGCTCCACCTCTTTCATGGTGCCTGGTTTTTGAATCAGGTCTTTGACTTGAATCTGCAGGCTCACTTGCTGACCTTTGCGGCTAAAGCAGCTTTTACTGCTTTGGTTACATGCTTTGAAACATCTCCGCCCAAAGTTGCCACTTCTCTGATCAGTGACGAGGAAGTTTGGCTAAAGGCTGGCTCGGTTGGTAAAAATACTGTTTCAACCCCAGTCAAATCTCGGTTCATGCTGGCAAATTGCAATTCGTAGTCAAGATCAGCCGAGGTGCGCAGACCTTTGATTACTACTTGAGCGCCAATCTTTTTGGCTTCCTCTGCCAATAATCCCTCTTGTAAGGACTGCACGCGAACTCCCGATAGACCCAATTCAGCTAAAGATCTTTCGATCAGGTCAATGCGCTCAGCGATGCTAAAAAGGCTCTGCTTATTTGGGTTATGAACAACCAACACGGTGAGATCCGTGAAGGCTCTTGCGCGCTTGATGACGGAAAGATGACCCAAGGTGATTGGATCAAAAGAGCCAGGATAGATTGCGATAGCCACCGAACAAGGTTAGTCGCTTCTGGCGCCAACTAGAACTGGCTGCGGATCGCCCACAAATCAGGGAAGACCGGATGGAAGAGAGTACTGGCGAGATATCCGACTCCGCTGGACCCGCCGGTGCCCATTTTCTTTCCGATGGTCCGCTCGACCATCTTGACGTGTCGATAGCGCCACTCTTGGAAGCCCTCATCCAGATCCACCAGGGCTTCACCAATCATGGATGCTTCGGGATCGCTGCGGTGCAGATTGATTAGTGCCTGTTGCACTCCCTCGTGCTCTTGCCAAGGTTTGCTGACATCTCGCTCTAAAGCATCTTTCGGCATAGGTTGCTTCTTATTGAAATAGTGAAGAGCAGAGTCCCAGAGCGAACGACGCAACATGGCATCTTCTACTCGCTTCCTGGCAGATGAGCCAGGGATCAAATGCTCCGCCATCCCCATGCCAGATGTTTTTTCCGCATCTGCACCGGCCTGGTCTCTTCTACCCAAGACTGCCTCTAGTTCGCGAAACTGAGCTGACTGAAAACCAGATGCCGAGCTAAGTCTTGCTCGGAAGGAGTTGAATTGCAAAGGTGTCATGGTCTCAAGAATGTCTAACTGAGCCACACAGGTTTTCATGATGGTTCGAATTCTGCCAAGTAGCGCTAAAGAGCGATGGGTCTGACCTGCCTCTAGAGATTTTTGGAGAGCGGCGGCTTCATGCAGAATCTGTTTGAACCAAAGTTCGTAGACCTGGTGGATGGTTATGAATAGAAGCTCATCGTGTTCTGGCCCATCGCTTAGTGGCTGCTGCAACTGCAACAGTTCGTCCACCTTTAGATAAGAGATGTAGGTTACGTGTTTTTGGTGATCCATGGCTTCCTAAGTAACTCGGCTGGAGCTTTCATTGACGTTCTTGTAATCGCCAGATTGCACTAGATCTCTGAGTCTTCGAAATCCCTCAAAAACCTCGGAGTAACTGGTCGGCAATGGGGAGATTCCAAGCCGGATAGCACCGGGTTCGCGGTAATCAGGGATTACTTTCTTGAGCTTGCGCAGTGCAAATGCGATTTGCTTAGCATCCTGGTGCTGAATGATGATGTGGCCACCGCGTTTGTTGGCGGCCCTGGGAGTGGCGAGAGTAAAACCTAGTTCAACTAACCACTGGTCATAAAGGTCAATCATCAATTGAGTGCCAAGCGAAGCCTTTTCGTTGATTTTCTGAATACCTGCCTCGCCGATCATTTGGAAGGCCACTTCCACTGCTCGTATTCCAATTATGGAAGGACTTGCAATTTGAAAACCACGAATTTGATTGATGGGTTCAAAAAATGCTCCCATTTCGAATTGTTTATCCTGCGCAAACCATCCCTGAATTGGAACCTGTAGTTTTTCCTGCAGCGACTTTTTTACGAAAAGCCAAGCCGGCGAGCCAGGACCGGAGTTCCCATATTTGTAGGTGCAGCCCACCGCCAGGTCAACACCGTTGGCTTCAAAATTCAGTTCAACAGAGCCAATCGCATGGGAACAATCCCAGACAACATAAATACCTTTTCCACGCGCCAGATCCGTAATTGCTTTGATGTCCTGCTTGACCCCCGAGCGGTAGTTAACCGCCTGCAGCGTAAGAAGAGCAACATCTTCCGTCAAAAAGGGCTCAAGCGCTGCCGTTGTAATTTCTTCGTACTGGCTGTCAATATCAACCGCACCCGGGCCACCCATCCCATCGCTGTTGAGAGTAATTAGTTCAAGGTTTAGCTGTTTAGCGATTCCCTGGACGATGTAGCGATCGGTGGGGAAGTTGGCAGAGTCAATAATTATCTTGTTGCGACCAGGGTTTGCATTGATTGCTGCCACACAAAGTTGATAAAAGTTTACGGAAGTTGTATCGCAGACCAAGGTTTGGCCCGGCCCTGCACCTAAGGCAGTTTTGGCAAGTAAATCGCCAGCTGTCTGGGCTTGATCAATCCAGTGCGACCAACCATCGACTAACTCTTTTCCCCACTCATCGCTTAGGAAAGAATTAACTCTTTCAATAGTGGCCTTGGGCAGTCTGCCGAGTGAATTGCCGTCTAAGTAGCAAATCTCAGAATCGGAAATTACAAAAAGTTCTCTAAATTTTGCTAGCGGGTCTTCTTGGTCAAGTTGCGCGACAGTTTCGGCAGTCCAGCTAGCAGCTTTGCTCACCCCTCCACTCTACTCAAACCAGCAGCTGGTGCTTTGCGAGTTCGGCGTAGAGCGGGGTCGACTTAACAAGCTCCGAATGGGTGCCAATTCCAACCACTTGGCCGCGCTCCAGCACGATGATTTGGTCAGAATCAACCACGGTTGAAAGCCGATGGGCGATCACGACCAGAGTACGGTTTTGTGCAACAGCATCAATTGCTTCACGCATCCGCTGTTCGTTTGGTCCATCCAGAGCACTGGTTGATTCATCAAGCAGCAGAATAGGAGGCTTTGCTAAAAGCGCTCGTGCGATGGCGAGTCTTTGTCGCTCACCACCGGAGAGCATGATGCCGCTTTCGCCAACTTCTGCATCAAGTTCAGCTTCATCGCGGTTCAATACTTCCGTCAGATTTACCTGTTTCAGAACTTCTTCCAGTTCTTCATCGGTGGCATTAGCTTTTCCAAGCAGAAGGTTGTCACGAATGCTGCCAGCCAGTACCGGTGCATCTTGCTCGACATAGCCAAGCTGCTCGCGCAGTGTCTGCCTAGAGAATTCGGCCACGTTCTGACCATCGAGCAATATCTCGCCGCTGGTTGGCTCATAGAAACGCTCAATCAAAGAGAAAATCGTTGACTTGCCTGCACCGGACGGACCAACTAGTGCGACTCTCTGGCCTCTTTCAATCCTGAAACTAACCCCGTGAAGAATCTGTTTGGTTTCCCCATCCTCCGCCGGGTAGTAGAAATCAATGTCTTTGAACTCAATTGCTGCAGTATTGCTAACTTGCTGATGCTCGCCTTGGATTCCACTTTCTTCCTCATCCAGCACCATGATTTCTTGAATTCTCGCCAGCGCACCCAGTGCGCCCATCACTGAGGTGTAAGCACCAAAGGCTGAAATCAATGGTCCAATCATGAAGAACAGGAGAATCACGAAAGTTACAAGTGAGGAAATGGTGGTTGCACCAGTGGCAACTCTCAGACCACCAAGTCCAAGGACAACGATGAAGGCGGTATTGAAGGCGACCTGCGCGATTGGGGCAACCGCAGCGGAGAGCCTGGCAATTGATAGGCCTTGGTCATAAGCTGCCTCGGCATCTTTATATATCTCTTGGCTCTCACGCTCTTCGGCACGACTGGCGCGAATGGTGCGGATCGCACTCAGCGCTCTTTCCACGCTGGCCGACATCTGACCAACCTTCTGCTGAGCCTTGGTGGTAGCGCTTCTGATTTTTCTTCCGGTAAACGCGATTGCTCCAACTGCAATAAACACCACCGCAAGTGTTGACCCCAGCAGGAGAGGGTCGATGAATGCCATGACAATAATTGCGCCAAAGAACTGCAATAGGCCACCAAGGGCATCAACTAATCCTTGAGTAAGCACTGCCTTGAGCAGGGTCGAATCCGATCCAACTCGTGAAACGAGATCTCCTGTGCGACGGCGGTCGTATTGCCAGATTGGCAAGCGCAATAGGCGCGCCACCAGTGCCTTGCGAGTGCTCAGCACCACTCCTTCACCTGTTTTATACAGCAGGTAAAACTGGAAAGCATTGATCAAAGCTGAGCTGATGATCAGAGCAATTATGGCGATGGCTAGGGTTTGAATTTCGCGGTTTTCTTCAACTGCCGAAATCAACTGACCAATCAGCAGCGGCTGACCCAAGGCAAGTAGAGATCCAAACATCGACAGAACAATCGCAAAAGTTAGAACTTTCTTGTATGGCTTGAGGTATGGGAATAGATCCTTAAGCTGAGCTCTGGGACCCTTGTACTCCCGCGACTTAGGGTTTTGAGTGGGATCTGAATAGTATTCGCTCACGCTTTATCTAACCTTTTCCTGGTGAAAACCACTGCCAAATACTTCTTCATTAAGAAGGAAATTGATCTCCGTGAATGCCAGGGCTTCAGTGTAGGCCGTGTTCTTGCTAAAGCGCTGATAGTCCAGTTCAGGCAATAGTCTCATTACCCTTTGATTCTTCGCCTTCAAAAACATCAGAGTTGTGTTCTTTTTCGGCTCAAACTTCGCTAACACACTCCCGCAGCCATAGCCAAATACTCGAATGGCCAGCTGCGCTTGGTCGGGGGAAACCTTCCTAATCAGTCCGTTGTCGGGGACAACAATCTTTTTTCGAGGAACCGGCTGGCGCTGCCAAACCTGGAAACAGGTCCGCAAATTATTAGCCTGTCGCACTGGGACGCCATTTTCGTCCTCATAAGAGACAAATACTTCTTCGTCGACAAGCTTATGAAAGCTCTGGTCTAGACGATTTTCAACGCTCCATTTACGCCAGGATCTTGGAACTAGAAAGCAAATGTATTCGCTGAAGGCTGCCGCATGATTGAAAAATGGAATAGCCAAGGCGTTGTTTCTTCCAAATGGCGGATTCGAAATTGTCACCAAGTCTGTCTGCTCGGGAGTGAAGCCTAAGAAGTCTTGCTTTTGCACCAGTTGGTGCTTCGGGTAAAGATCAACGGCGGCAATCTTTTGGATTCCGCGCAATCGGAGCGCATCAACGAAGCTGCCATTGCCGCCAGCTGGTTCTAAAAAATCTCGCTCAGCAAAGTCAGGAATAACACTTTCAGCCAGTGAAATCAATTCGCGCGCTAAGGCGCGGGGGGTATAGAACTGCTCTTTTCCCGTAACCCGCCTGTTTCCAAGTGGCTTCTTCACTAGAAAACCATATCAACATCTGCAAATTTTGAACCAAGTAGTAGTCTTATCTGCTGCCCAATTGGGCGAGATGGAGAACTAATTGTTGCAACAACCTTCGGCTGACTCAGTCATCTGGGCTAAGGATTTGACTAAAAAATACAAAGATTTTGTCGCCGTAGACGGTATCGACTTTGAAGTAAAGCGCGGGGAGTCTTTCGGGCTGTTGGGACCCAACGGGGCTGGTAAATCAACGACTATGAAAATGATTTCCTCGGTATCTCAGCGCACAAGCGGGGAACTTACCATTCTTGGCAAAGAACCCAATACCCATGGGCCAGAGATACGAGCACACCTGGGAGTTGTGCCGCAAAAAGATTTACTAGATCGAGAGCTCAAGGTTTGGGAGAACATCTTCACCTACGGGCGATATTTTGGCCTGTCGAGAAAGTTTCTAAAGCCCAAGGTTGATGAGCTACTGGAATTTGCTCAGCTGACAGAGAAGAAGAACTCAAAAGCTGATGACCTATCGGGTGGTATGCAGCGAAGACTCGCTATCGCTAGAGGTCTTGTAAATGAACCAGAGATTTTGCTGCTGGATGAACCAACAACGGGATTGGATCCGCAGGCTCGACACGTTTTATGGGACCGACTCTTTCGCCTAAAAGAGCAAGGTGTCACGCTGGTGATTACCACTCACTACATGGATGAGGCAGAGCAGTTGTGTGACCGCCTGATTGTTATGGACAAGGGCAAGATTATGGCTGAGGGCTCACCGGCAGAATTGATCAAGCAGTACTCCTCCAAGGAAGTGGTGGAGGTTCGCTTTGGTACCGATAAGAACGAGCAGACTGCCGAGCAGCTAAGAGGCATGGCTGAGCGCATTGAGGTGCTCCCCGATCGAATACTTCTCTACACCGATCAGGGTGAAGATCTTCTAACCAAAATCCTAGAATCTGGACTTCATCCAGTCACCTCATTGGTGCGCAGAAGTTCTTTGGAAGATGTGTTTTTGCGACTAACCGGCAGAAGCTTGGTTGACTGATGTCTGATTTAAAGTTCAAGCCGGGCCGCGCAGTTGATCCTCAAAAAGCAATTCGCTGGGGCTCACTACGAGTAGCCGAATACCGTATCTATTCGATGTCTAAGTGGATGGGGTCGGTAATTGCATATGGACTTGGAAATCCAATTCTTTATTTGGTTTCGGTTGGCCTTGGGATTGGAGCCTTGGTCGATGCTAATTCGGCTGGGCAGGGGATTTTAGGGGTCAGTTACCTTCAGTTTGTGGCGCCAGCTCTTTTGGCAGCAGCTGCAATCCAAGGTGTTATGGATGAGACCACTTTCCCCACCATGGACGGCTTTATCTGGGACAAGTTGTTTTATGCGATAAATTCCACTTCTGTTTCCGCCTATCAAATTGCCAATGGTGTGATGTTGGCGGCGCTCGCCAGGGGCTTGTTTACGGTTGGCCTTTATTTGGCAGTCTTGGTCGGCTTTAGTGCAATACCAATAGCTTCCGTTTTGCCGCTTCTTTTATCGTCGATGTTTGCCGCTTGGGCCTGGTCAACCGTGATGCTGGCGATTACAGCGAGACTTGAGCGCGACGAGGGTTACTTTGCAATTATCGGTAGGTTTGTAATTGCCCCGATGTTCCTATTCTCTGGGACTTTCTATCCACTGCAGTTGATGCCAATTTATTTGCAGCCTATTGGCTGGATCTCTCCGTTTTGGCACTCCGCTGAGCTTGGCAGAACCTTGAGCTATGGCGCACCCATGTCAGTTGAAATGTTTGCTATTCACATCGGATACCTAATGTTCTTGGTTGTCATCGGTCTGGCATTTGCCTATCCCAAGTTCAAGCAGAGGTTGGCACGATGATTACGCAAGCGCTGGTTTCGCAGGCGGTGGCAATCGCTGAGAAGCGCAGAAACAACCCAACCGCTTCGGTTTATTCGGGTCGAGCAAGAATGATGCTGGAGCGAGGCGTTTACGCTGCTAAAAGCTCAAACTGGCTGGTTATTTTCTCCGGGTTCTTTGAGCCTGTTTTTTATCTGTTGGCATTTGGTTTTGGAATTGGACAGCTCATCGGAAACCTGACTGACGGCAATGGCAATCCAGTTACCTACGCAGCCTTTATCGCTCCCGCGCTGCTAGCAACCTCTGCGATGAATGGAGCAATTTACGATTCGACCTGGAATGTGTTTTTCAAGATGCATTTTGGAAAGATTTACCAGGTCATGCTCTCAAGTTCAATGGGACCACTTGACATTGCTCTTGGCGAGATTACCTGGGCACTCTTGCGTGGGCTGGTTTACTCACTTGGCTTTATGGCAATTGTGTTTCCATTGGGTTTGATCACTGATGCATGGGGGCTGCTTGCCATTCCGGCTGCCACTCTCATTGCATTTGGCTTTGCTTCCTTTGGAATGGCAATTACTTCTTATTTCCATTCATTCCAGCAAATGAATTGGCTTAATTTTTTCCTATTACCTATGTTCTTGTTCTCCGGTACTTTCTTCCCGGTCAGCGTCTTCCCGCAGTGGATTCAGGTGATTGTGCAGGCGCTACCACTTTGGCAGGGGGTTGAGCTCGTTCGATCACTCACCCTGGGAATCATCCACTGGGGGCTCCTAGGACACGTCGCCTACTTCCTGGTGATGATCGTTGGCGGCATGTGGTTCACCACAGTCCGTCTGCGGGCCTTGTTTATGAGGTAGAGGTAAGTCACTCTATAAATTGTCCGGTCATGTCCCTAGACTCGAGTCGTCGAGAATTAGGGGCAGTGTGGCTAAAGTTCTGAGGTTGTTTCTAGCTTTTCTAGTGTCTGCGGTGCTCGGGGTCTCATCCCCAATGCTTGCTCAAGCAGATGTGCAGCGCCAGACGTACTTAGTTATGCCCGTTGAGGGCTACGCAGATCAAGTCCGATCAGAGATTGCTGGCCTAGGGGAGTATCCAGAAGCGCAGCTAGCGTTGATTGACAATCTTTTGATTATTGATCTTCTTCCGGAAGATGCCGCTAAATTGTCCCAGAGCCCAAACGTTGCATTTGTTGAATTAGATACTCCTATATCAATCACTGACACTCAAACCCCTACGCCATCTTGGGGACTGGACAGAATTGATGGCGCATTTGACAACGGCTTTAGTTACCCAGCCAGTGCCGGAGCCAACGTCCGAGTTTATGTCTTCGATACAGGTGTTGCTGCAGACCACCCAGATCTAGTTGGTCGAGTTTCCAGAGGTTTCGATGTTATTGGTTCTGATCAAGCAAATACGGACTGTCACTACCACGGCACGCACGTTGCTGGAACAATCGCGGGCACTAGCTATGGACTCGCGAAAAAAGCTTCGATCATTCCACTGAGGGTGCTAGGTTGCACAGGCTCTGGAAGCACCACTGGAATTCTTCGCGCAATTAACTGGGTCATGGCCAATCATCCAGCTGGTGCGCCGGGTGTTGCAAACCTGAGCTTGGGTGGAATGCGCAATCAATCTTTCAATGCGGCAATCGCGGCCATGATAGATAAGGGAATCACAACCGTTGTCGCTGCAGGTAACTCACGCGCGGATGCTTGCAGTTATTCACCGGCATCAACCCCAGAAGCAATTACAGTTGGTGCGACTGACCGCTTTGATACTCGCGCCTCCTTTTCTAATTTTGGTGACTGCGTTGACATATTTGCGCCTGGTGTTGGTATAGCGTCTGCTAACGCAAAGAACTATGCTGCACCGGTTTTACTCTCCGGAACCTCAATGGCGTCTCCGCACGTTGCTGGTGTGGCAGCTTTGATCTTGGGCTCCAGCCCCCAGGCGACCACTGGCCAAGTCGAGGCTCGCATTTATGAAATGAGCAGACCTGGAATCATCAACAATGCTCAATCCAACCGAGGCAACAGACTTGCAATTGCTCCAGGTGTAAATCCGGACCCGATTGCTGTTTTACCTGGCGCACCAACTGGCCTTTCAGTAAAGCAAGCGGGCAGTGGGTTTGTGGAGTTTTCATGGAATGAGGTTTCAGGTGCTACGGCTTACCAAGTCGAGCATCGGAAAGAGTCTCAAAACACCTTTGCTTCTTCTAGAACAGAGGCCAACAGCTTCAGGGTAAGTGGTTTAAACGGCGGTGAATTGGCCTATATAAGAGTCAGTTCAGTCACTTCTACCGGACTAACAAAATACTCAGCTGTCGTTAGCGGCCGCTCCCTCATCCAAGCCCCATCCGCGGTCGGAGCGCTAAATCTCAGCGCAACCAGCAAAAATGCTGCGGTTATCACCTGGAACCAACCAGCTTCCCTTGGTGGAGCCACGTCAATTCAATATCGAGTCGAAATGAAGACAACCGGAGATTGGCAATCCATCCAAACCGGCCCACAGCGCACCTTGTCTATTTCAGATATGAAAGTCCCACACGTCTTCAGAGTTACAGCTTTCAATGAGGCGGGTCCATCCACTGCTTCACCAGAAATTCAGTTTGACCCTCAGCGGGTTTACACGGTTAGCGGAATCATCGCCAGCCCTGTTGCGAAAACTGTAAACCTGAGCTGGACATCTGATGCCCCGGCACAAACCACTTTCGAAGTTTCGCTCATCAGAACCATCGGATCAGTTGTCGAGAGAATAGTTCAGGTCAACGGTACGCAGGCTCAATTTGACGGACTAACCCGCCTCACTGAGTACAGGGTGTTGGTAACACCACTGGGAGAGATTCGAGGAATCGGCAGCTCGACCAGCTTCACTACGAGCGCTGTTTCCCCAGAACCACCTCGCGCGGTTTCGGCTACCAAGCAGACCACAGGTTATCTCCTGAGATTTGCGACCCCTTCGGATAACGGTGGATCGGTCATTACTGGCTACCGACTTGAGCAGCTAGTGGGGACTACCTGGACAGAAGTTCAAGCAGGCGCTTCTCTTGAGTATTCCGTTGCGGATCCGGCTAGAGGCCAAAGCCAGGACTTCCGATTGGTTGCGCTGAATGCAATTGGGGCCTCGCTTCCCAGCAGCGTGCTTCGGATCACAACACCTGCACAAGTTTCCAGTGCACCGCTTTCGCTAGTTGGTGAACTGCTCAGCGATGGCCGGGTTCGATTGAACTGGCAAGCTCCGCTTGACGATGGCGGCGCGGCAATTACGAGCTATCGAATTGAAGTGCTGCGTGGCACTACCTGGTCTACGCTCAACACCATATCCGGACTCACTGCACTGACGGATGTGTTGCCAAAAGGAACCGCAGCTAGCTACAGAGTTCTAGCAAACAACCGAGCAGGAGTTTCTCAGCCGTCGAATTCAGTTTCCTTCGAAAGAGCAAAGTCTGTGCCTGGGGATGTTTCATCTCTCAGTGCGTCAATCAAGGATGGCAACATAACCTTTAATTGGCGGGCCATTTCTGACAACGGCGGCTTACCACTTCTCGGGTACCAACTGCAGGTCAAAGATGCCACAGGTTGGATTAGTGCCTCTGAAATCACATCCGCTTTGACAATCCAACTACCGGTTGGAAATCCTGGTGAGACAAAGTCTTATCGAGTAGTTGCAGTAAACGAACTAGGGTCATCTGCAGGTGGTCAAGAGCGTTTGATTCTTATGCCATTTGTTGCAGCCAGTGCTCCGAGAGAATTCCGGGCAACCCTGGAGTCAAACCGTATTCGATTTGACTGGCAAATGCCTGAAACTAGTGGCGGTAGCCCAGTAATTTATTTCATGCTGAGCTCTTCAACTGATGGCGTGACCTACCGATCTGCTCAGACCATTCGATCAAACCAACTCTCAACTTTCTGGACTCAGCTAGCTAGAGGTCAAAAAGTCTTCTACCGCATTCAGGCTTACACCAGCGGCTTTGGTTCAGGTCTACCCTCCGCAGCCGTTGAGGTCACTGCACCTGCGATTGCTCCAGAGGATCCACAAAATCTAATGGCACGAATTTCAAACAACGAAGGCATCGTCCTGACTTGGAGTCAACCTACCCTGGATGGCGGTAGTCCAATTACCGGCTACCGAGTTGAAGTGAGCAACGGAGCCAGTTGGCAAGCTCTGGGGCAAACTGACAAGTTAACCTTTACCGCTCCGCTCGGAAAAGCTGGTGAGATTTTGCTTCACCGCGTGGTGGCGGTAAATGCTGTCGGCTCTTCTGCAGGTTGGCGAACCGTGCAAACCCAGATGGGGATTGCTCCGGCCACTGCGGTCAGAACTGTGACTGCTTCAATAGTCTCCAACCGCTTGCAACTGCAGTGGCAAGCGCCTGAGATTATGGGCGGCAGATTCTCCTTCTATGAAGTTCAGCAACTGACGGCAAATGGATTTGTCAGGGTACTAACGACAGGTTCGACTGGCGCAAGTATCGCAGCGCCCCTTCCTGGCGCCAGTGCGACTTATCGGGTGGCTGCAATTACTAACGCAGGACTCGGAGCCTGGAGCGATGCGTTCACCTATCAGGCACCAAAGGTAGTACCTTCAGCGCCTAGTTCACTAAGCCTGCGATCGGCCGGACTGGTAAACACTGCAAGTTGGAACACAACTGGTATCAACGCTGGCGGTGGAACTCTAGACAAGGCCATTTTGTTTGTTGAGCGCTCTGGTGGCTGGGAAAAGGTTGCCGAGGCACCGATCAGTTCGGGCAGCTTGAACTTTGAAAACAAAGAATTTGGCCTGACTCTGCGCTACGCGATGCGTTTCACAAATGAGGTTGGCGAGTCGACGCTATCCAGAATTGTTTCCCTGCGTCACAGCTTTGTGGTAACTAGCGCAGCCAGAAATCTAGTCGCGCAGGTCGAAGGAGCTTCCTTGAGATTGAGTTGGCAGGCGCCTGAGTTCTTGGGCGGGGCAGCGCCGCACGGTGTTGAGATTCAAAGCAGTAGCGATGGAATCAGCTGGCGCAGACTCACTTACCTGCGATACACCGAGTCGACTCTGGTAGCCCTTCCCGCCAAGGGAGTGTCCCAGTTCTACAGGGTTATCATGGTCAACCAAGCCGGTAGTTCGTCAGCCTCTGATGCAGTTAGGTTTGAAAACCCAAGAACTGCACCCAGTGCTAACTTCAATGTCTTTGTAAGTAGATCAGGTGGCTCTGTGGCTTTCCGAGTTACTGCGCCATCTGACTTTGGAGGTTACAGCGGTGTCAGCGTGCGAATCGAGCAGGTTGGTACGTTGGCATTTGAATCGAGCGACGAGGTAGCTCTCACCAGACCTGGTGTTAGCTCAGTAATGCTTCGGCCATTGCCTGCAGCTGCCGGAACCTACACCTATCGGATTGTTGTTTCTAACCCGAGCGGCGAGGTTGACCGAACTGTGACTTTCAGGTTCTAACTACCAAAAGACAGCCAGAATTAGATTCGTTAGCGTCAGCGCTCCTATTGCGCCAAACACAGGGGCCTTTACCGAGTCTTTCTTGCGGTTTATCATGACCAGAATCAAAATAACCAAGGCAATGACTGTTTTGATTCCGATTTTCATGTGATTGATTTCGAAGTCGGCACCCATGGCCACTCGATACTCGGCCAGTCCGACCAGCAATAAACCTGCTGCAAAGACTGTCCAGGCACCATGCACCATGGCAGGAATGATTCTGGCGGTGCCAGCTCCCATTGCTTTCATTTGAGTTAGAAATCCACCGAGCAGAGCAGCCATACCAATGAAGTGCAGAACGATGAGTGAGTAGCGAGTGAAATCCAAAAGTTCCATTGTTACCTCCAGGCTCATAGCCTAAAGCAGTCTTGGAATTAGCTAAGCCGCGCCATGGTCAATGCTGCTTGCACTGCCTCAGCACCTTTGTCCTCTCGAGAGTTCGCGAGCCCAGCACGGTTAATTGCTTCTTTCTGGGTGTTGACTGTGAGAAGCCCAAAGCCAATTGGAATTTTACGATTGATTTGCACTTGTGTCAGACCTTGCGTTGCAGCATCGCAAACGTAGTCAAAGTGTGGAGTTTCTCCTCGGATCACAACACCGAGTGCAATTACAACCTGTGCACCCTTATCGATGGCCAGCTCTGCTGCCAGGGGAAGTTCAAATGCACCGGGTACGCGCCAGACCGTTACATCAGTAGCACCTGATCGGACGAGTTCTTTTCTAGCTCCGGCGATTAGGCCATCCATGATTGTGGTGTGCCAAGAAGAGGCAATCACAAATACTTTGAGACCCTCACCGCTTACCTCAAGCTGCGGGGCACCGCTTCCACTCATTACTTCAGATTAGCGGGAATCATGTGTCCCATGCGAGCGCGCTTGGCCTCCAGGTAACCCTTGTTCTGCTCAGCCAATCCAACGATGAGTGGAACTGTTTCGGTAACTGGAATGCCAGCATCTTCAAGATAGCGACGCTTAGCAGGGTTGTTTGTTAGAAGTCTTACGCTCTCAATACCAAGGTCCTGCAAGATGGCAACAGCTGCACCGTATTCTCTTGCTTCGCTTGGAAGACCCAGAGCTAGGTTGGCATCGACAGTGTCGAGACCCTTTTCTTGCAGTGAGTAGGCCTTCAGCTTGTTTAGCAGTCCAATTCCGCGACCTTCTTGGCCACGCAGGTAAATCACAACACCGCCATTTGGATCGGCGGCGATTGCGTCCATGGCAGCTTCTAGCTGCGGACCACACTCACACTTCAGGGAACCAAACGCCTCACCTGTGATGCACTCGGAGTGCATTCTCACTAGGGCGTCCTTTGGACCTGGGTTTCCAGAGATGATTGCGACGTGGTCAGCCGTTGTCTGAACGTCGTAGTAGCCGCGAACCTTGAATTCCCCGTGGGTGGTGGGAAGCTTGGCTTCAGCCTCAAACCTGATTCGATTTTGGCTGTATTTCCGCTCATTTGAGCGCTTCTCCAGGTGGTCCCGAAGGTGGGAAATGGTACTCATAGGAAGGTTAAACCTCTGGGCAAGGGCAAATAATTCCCCCGATTTCATCATTGTTCCGTCGTCATTGACCAGCTCTGCCATCAGCCCTACCGGCTCCAAATTGGCCAGTTCTAGCAGATCAACGGCTGCTTCGGTGTGGCCGGCTCGCTCTAGGACCCCACCCAGTCGTGCGCGAAGGGGCAAAATGTGGCCAGGACGGATCAGCGATTGTGGGGTTGAGTGAGGATCAGCTAGCACTCTGGCGGTGTTGGCTCTTTCAGCGGCGGAGATGCCGGTTGAGCTGCGATTGGCCGCGTCGACGCTGACGGTATAGGCGGTGTGGTGTGGGTCTTGGTTATTCACCCACATCAGCGGTAGGTCAAGCTCGTTTGCCTTATCTTGAGTCATCGGAGCACACAGAAAACCCGAGGTGTGACGAACCATCCATGCCACCCACTGCTCAGTTGCAAACTGAGCCGCAATGATGGCATCGCCTTCGTTTTCTCTATCCTCGTCATCGGTAATGATGACTGGCTTTCCCTCGCGCAGCGCTTGAAGGACCTCTTCAATGCTGCTGTATTTTATGCTCACTTACTCTCCATTAGTTTTTCAACGTGTTTCGCTAAAACATCAGCTTCCACGTTGATTTTGTCGCCTGGTTTCTTATAGCCAAGAGTTGTAACTCGTAGGGTTTCTGGAATCAGCGATAGAGCAATTACGTCTCCGTCAATGTCATTGACAGTCAGCGAAATGCCATCGAGCGTGATTGATCCCTTGTGAACCACATATTTCATAAGCTCTTTTGGAAGGCGAATCTTCACCCAGTCCCAGTTATCACTTTTCTCTCTAGAGACAAACTCACCCACTCCATCGACGTGCCCCTGCACAATGTGGCCACCAAATCTGGTGGTTGCGTTCATGGCGCGCTCTAGGTTGATTGGGTCTCCCACCTTCACGCCATCGAGGCTGGAACGACGAATTGTTTCCAGCATCACGTCCGCTGTGAAGCCATGATCATCAATCTCAATTGCGGTTAGGCAGGTACCGGAGCAGGAGATTGAATCGCCGCGCTTGAGGTCAGACAGAACCTCCTTGCAGGCGATGGTCAGCCTGATTGCATCTGGCTGCTTTTCAATCGCTGACACTTTTCCAAGCTCTTCGATGATTCCGGTGAACATTTATCTCCTTGCCCTAATAAATAGGTCTTCTCCGAGCAGCTTTTGCTCGGTAATTCTCAGATTGATTGCTTCACCCATGCTTGGGATTCCCAAATCGTTGATGGCAAGCCTTGGTCCACCCAACAGCAGGGGAGCGAGGTAGACAATAAATTCATCGACCAAGTTGTTTCTGATGAATTCAGAAGCAATCTTGGACCCACCCTCAACTAGCAAATGCTTAACGTCGCGATTTTGAAGTTCTTGCAAAACTACCTGTGGGTTGCGTGCTTTGACCTGAATCGTCTCAGCCTTGTCGTTGAACACTTTTTTGTCACGCGGTAATTCACGCTCGCCCATTATGACTCTGAGCGGCTGGTGCTCAAAATAACTGCCGCTTTGATCTCTAGCGGTCAGCTCAGGATTATCAGCAACTACTGTTCCGGTACCAACCAAGATCGCATCAACATCCCTGCGCAAAAGGTGTGCATCTCTTCTGGATGCTTCACCAGAAATCCATTGGCTACTTCCATCCGTTGCAGCGATTCGACCATCCAGCGAACTTGCCCACTTGAGAGTTACAAATGGCCTACCAAGTTGTTTTGCGGTTAGCCAGACTCTGGCCTGCTCCTTTGCCCTATCGCGCAGGACCCCCTCGATAACTTCCACTCCGCTTTCACGAAGCCTTTGAGCACCGCCCGCTGATTCATTTCCTGGATCTTTGATTGGAAAAACCACTCGCGAAATGCCAGCATCAATCAGCGCTTGCGCACAAGGACCAGTCTTGCCAAAGTGGTTGCATGGTTCGAGTGTGACTACCGCGGTGTAACCGGGAGTAAATGGATAGGGGATTGAGCGCTTTAGATCTTCAATGGCCATTACTTCGGCGTGCGCGGTACCAGATCCTTTGTGATAACCCTCGGCAACGATGCGCCCTTCTTGATCGAGAATCACTGCACCAACCTGCGGGTTAACTCCCCAGGCTGGTCCGAGCAGGGCAAGCTCAAGTGAGCGCTGCATGGCGCTCTCTAGATGTTTAAGTTGCATCTTGCCCTTCCTGTGCACAGGGATCGGGGCAAGCAGAAATAGGGGTCGCGCGCGCGACCCTATCGTTCTTCTCCCATCCGGACTTTAACCGTCGGTTTCGGAATTTCACCGAATCAACCGCCTGAAGCTGCGCAGCTGGGGGCTGCGTTTCCAGTCGGGTCGCGGACTATAACCGCCGGTTCAGATTTTCACTGACCCCGAAGAACTGTGCACTTGTAACAATACCCGCTGGGGGTAAATAATTCCGCCCTAGTGTTTTGGCGGGATAAAGCCCACTCTTTCGTGGACTTTTTGGAGGGTCTGCTCCGCTAGCTCATTGGCTCGTCCAGCTCCCTTGGCGAGCAGTCGGTCCAGTTCGGCTTTGTCTGAAAGCAGCTCTTGCGCTCTTGAGCGAATGGGTGCAAGAGCGGAGACAACAACCTCAGCCAGTTCGGACTTTAGATCGCCATACCCTTTACCGCTGAAGCGCTGCTCTAAATCATTCAGAGAGTCACCCGTGATAGCTGAATGAATGCCAAGCAGATTTGATACGCCTGGCTTGGACTCTCGATCAAACCTGATTTCACCATCGGTGTCGGTCACAGCACTCTTTATTTTTTTAGTGATGACTGAATCGTCATCAAGAATGTTAATCAGACCCTTAGGGTCTTCAGCGCTTTTTGACATTTTTGCGGTTGGGTCCTGCAGATCATAAATCTTTGCAGTTTCTTTTAAAATGTGTGCTTCCGGAACAACAAAGGTGTCACCGAAGCGCGAGTTAAATCGCATTGCCAAATCTCTGGTCAGCTCCAGGTGTTGTCGCTGGTCTTCACCCACCGGCACACTCTTTGGTTGGTAGAGCAAGATGTCGGCTGCTTGCAAGATTGGGTAGGTGAACAAGCCCACTGAGCTGCTTTCTGCTCCGCCTTTTTGACTTTTGTCCTTGAACTGAGTCATGCGTGATGCCTCACCAAAACCGGTAATGCAGTTGAGCACCCAAGCCAGTTGAGCATGGGCTGGGACATGCGATTGAACGAACAGAGCGGATTTGTTTGGATCAATGCCTGCAGCTAGATACTGGGCTGCGGTTCGGCGAGTATTTTCGGACAGTTCGTTTGGATCTTGCGGAACCGTGATTGCATGCAGGTCGACGATTACGTAGTAGGCCTGGTAGTCATCTTGCATCGCGACCCACTGCTTGAGCGCTCCCAAGTAGTTACCGAGGTGCAGGCTGGCAGCCGAAGGCTGCATGCCGCTTAGCAGATTTGGCTTTGCCATTACTTCACCTCAAGTTTGTAATCGACTAAAACGGGAGAGTGGTCGGTCCACCTAGCGTCATAGCTCTTTGCTCTATCAACTCGATAATTCTGCCCGAGAGCAGCCAACTTTGGTGTAGCGAGCTGATAATCAATTCGCCAACCTGCATCAGTGTCAAAAGCCTTACCCCGAAATGACCACCAGGTGTAGGGGCCAGGCTTGCCAGGGTGAGATTTTCTACCAATGTCTACCCAGCCCTGCTTAGCAAAGTCGTCAAAGTAGGCACGCTCTTCTGGCAGGAAACCTGCGTTTTTGAGGTTGCCTTTCCAGTTCTTGATGTCAAGTTCGGTGTGACCGACGTTTAGATCTCCCACCACCAGTGCTAATTCACTCTTCTTAATGAGCTGTCCCATTCTTTGTTTCATGGCAGCAAGAAACTTATACTTCTCAACTTGCTTGGGGGTGTCAGCTTCTCCGGAATGGACATAGCACGAAACAACCGTTAGCAAACCCGACGTTGTCTCGATATCAACTTCGACCCAACGACCGGCGGAATCAAATTCGTCTGGACCGATATCTGTTCTAAATTTCTTGATTGGGAATCTGCTCATAACTGCAACACCAGCTCTGCCCTTGGCCGATGCCTCGTGTTCGGCAATAAACCAGCCGTCGCCTAGGGGCGCGTCTTTGGTAGCGAGTTTTGCAAGTTCGCCAGTGGGTGCGCGAACCTCCTGCAGGCAGAGTATGTCTGGTTTTGCTTTCTTCAGCCAATCCGACATGCCATTTCGAGCGGCAGCACGAATACCATTGACATTAACTGTTGCGATTTTCAGCACGTAATAAACCTAGCTATAGCAAGGCATATAGTTCGTTGCCACGGACCTCAAGAGTGATTTTTCCAAGTGGAGATTTTGCAGGTCCCTGCTCTGGCTCCCCAGAATCTGTATTGAATCTTGCGCCATGGCAAGCGCAGGCAATTTGCCCCTCCTGCACGCCACTAACGATGCAACCAGAGTGGGTGCACTTCGCTGAAAAGGCTCTGAACTCATCTTGCTTGGGGTGGGTGACCAAAATCGTTAGCATCTCATCCACCATTACTTTCTTGCCTGTCCCAACTGGAATTTCATCGACGCTAGCAAGAAAAATTTCGCCGCTTACCGTCCCGGGCGCCTGATCAATGCTGGCGGCCGGGGGAGAAGTCGGCGCGGTTGGTGCCTCAGCCGCGCAGGCCGCTAAAGCAATGGTTGATGTGGCAGCGAGTGAGCCAGCAAGGATAGTGCGGCGTTGAATTGTCATGCAGAGCTAAACCGCGAAGTTGACTAAGGTCTTCCCTTGAGAATCGCTTGCTTTACTTCTGCGATTGCCTTGGTGACTTCAATACCTCTTGGGCAGGCTTCGGTGCAGTTAAAGGTGGTTCGGCAGCGCCAGACACCCTCTTTATCATTCAAAATGTCCAGCCTCACCTCAGCACCCTCGTCACGAGAGTCGAAGATGAAACGGTGTGCGTTTACTATGGCCGCTGGGCCGAAGTACTGACCATCAGTCCAGAACACTGGGCAGGATGTGGTGCAAGCCGCACACAAGATGCACTTGGTGGTGTCGTCATAGCGTGCACGGTCTTCCGGTGACTGCAGACGCTCCCGCTTTGGCTTGTCGCTTGCCATGAGGAACGGGTTGATGTCTCGATACGCCTGGTAAAAGGGATTCATGTCGACAATCAAGTCCTTTTCTACAGGCAATCCCTTGATTGGCTCGATGTAAATCGGCTGCGACAGGTCTAGATCCTTGATGAGAGTTTTGCAGGCGAGCCGGTTGCGTCCATTGATACGCATTGCATCCGAACCACAAACTCCGTGAGCGCAGGAGCGACGGAAAGTTAGCGACCCATCAATTTCCCACTTCACCTTGTGCAGTGCATCCAGGACTCGGTCCGTGCCATACATCTCGATGTCGTAATCAACCCACTTTGGTTCACTATCGACCTCTGGGTCAAAGCGGCGAATCATCAACGTGAGCTTGAGGCTGGCGACCTCAGCAATTGCCTTTTGTGCCATTAGTACTTACGCTCCATCGGCTGATAGTTGGTGATAACAACTGGCTTCCAATCAATCTTGATTGGCGTTCCCGTCTTGCGATCTGTCTTGTCCTGTAGGTAAGCCATGGAGTGCACCATGAACTTCTTATCATTGCGCTCTGGGTAGTCCTCGCGCAGGTGAGCTCCGCGACTTTCTCGGCGCTCGCGGCAGGCAACCACTGTTACCTCGGCAAGGTCAAGCAAGAAACCAAGCTCAACCGCTTCCAGCAGGTCGGTGTTGAATCGCTTGCCTTGATCTTGAATCGAAATGTTTTCGTAGCGCTTCCTGAGCTCGGCAATCTTGTCTAGCGCCTCGTTCAAAGTTTCTTCAGTTCGGAAAACCTGGGCATTCTTGTCCATGGTTTCCTGTAGTTCTTTTCTCAGCTGCGCAACCTTTTCCTTGCCGTTGGCCTTCCGAACCTTTTCCAGCATTTCGATGACGTCTTTTGCCGCATCCTCTGGCATTGGAACCTGCTTGGCCTTAGTTGCATACTCAACCGCGTAGCGACCTGCACGCTTACCAAAGACATTGATGTCTAGCAGTGAATTCGTGCCCAGTCGGTTGGCTCCGTGCACAGATACGCAAGCACACTCACCTGCCGCGTAAAGACCTGGCACCACAGTGTCGTTGTCACTTAGCACCTCTGCCTTTATGTTGGTGGGGATGCCACCCATCGCATAGTGAGCAGTTGGGAAAACCGGCACGGGCTCGGTGTAAGGCTCAACGCCTAAGTAAGTTCTTGCAAACTCGGTGATGTCTGGCAATTTGGCATCAATCACCGCTGGCTCTAGGTGAGTGAGATCCAGCAAAACGTAGTCTTTGTTTGGACCAGCTCCTCTGCCTTCACGAACTTCGTTTGCCATGGCTCTGGCAACCATGTCACGCGGAGCTAGGTCTTTAATCGTTGGTGCGTATCGCTCCATGAAGCGCTCACCAGATGCGTTTCTAAGAATTCCACCTTCGCCTCTTGCGGCTTCGCTGAGCAGAATTCCAAGTCCAGCCAGTCCGGTTGGGTGGAACTGGTAGAACTCCATGTCCTCTAGCGGAATGCCGCGACGGTATGCGATGGCAACGCCATCACCGGTGAGGGTGTGAGCGTTTGAAGTTGTTTTATAAATCTTTCCAAAGCCACCTGTTGCAAAAACAATTGACTTGCCGGCGAAGACGTGGATGTCGCCGGTTGCAAGTTCATAAGCGACAACGCCGGCTGGCTTTCCCTCATTCATTACTAGGTCCAGCACGTAGTACTCGTTGAAGAACTCAATTCCTAGCTTCACGCAGGTTTGGTATAGGGTCTGCAGAATCATGTGGCCAGTTCGGTCAGCTGCGTAGCAACTTCTTCGGACAGGCGCTTTTCCGTGGTCACGAGTGTGACCACCAAAACGTCGCTGGTCGATTTTGCCATCTGGGGTTCTGTTAAAGGGAAGCCCCATGTTCTCAAGATCAATCACAGCGTCGACTGATTCTTTTGCCAAGATTTCGGCTGCGTCCTGGTCTACCAGGTAGTCGCCACCTTTAACGGTGTCGAAGGTGTGCCACTCCCAGCTGTCCTCTTCAACGTTGGCAAGAGCTGCTGCCATGCCACCCTGCGCAGCACCGGTGTGGCTGCGAGTGGGGAAGAGTTTTGAAATCACCGCAACGTTAGCTTTTGGACCAGCTTCAATGGCTGCGCGCATTCCTGCACCACCGGCTCCAACAATTACAACATCGTGCGAGTGATAAATGACATTCTCAGAAGTAGTCAATTTTCTCTTTCTTAGTTGACTGGGCAAAACGAAGGAAGCAGCTCTGCGGCGGCGCCAGCAGGACATGGATCAAAGGTGAAGATGACAAGTGAGCCAAGCAGAATCAAAAGTCCACAAACTGCCCACAAAATCGTTACGAGCGCTTTGCGAACCTGCTCTCGCTCTGCATAGTCGTTAACAATTGTTCGCATTCCATTTGTGCCGTGAATCATTGCAAGCCACAGCATTGCAAGATCCCAAACTTGCCAGAACGGGTCAGCCCATTTACCAGCTACGAATGCAAAATCAATTGCCTTGATTCCTTCGCCAACTACCAAGTTGGCAACTAGGTGAGTGAAAACTAAAACAATAAGCAGCGGTCCAGAAACACGCATGAACAGCCAGCCATACTTTTCCCAATTAGCTTGCTGCTTGGTGCGCGGAGAGTTGGGAGTTTCAATTACAACAGCCATGATTACTCCCCAAATACTCTCGATAGGTGAAGCGGTGTGAAGGCTGCCACTGCAGCGACCGTGATGATCATCACTAGCCAAAACATAAGTGCCTGGTATTTAGTTCCCTTGGACCAGAAATCAACTGCAATCACACGAAGGCCATTGAGACCGTGGAACAAGATTGCTCCCACCAGGCCAAGCTCAGCAACACCAATAATGGGTGTCTTGTACGACTCGATAACCACGTTGTAGGCCTCTGGACTTACTCGCACCAGAGCAGTATCAAGAATGTGCACTAGCAGGAAGAAAAAGATCCCAACACCGCTAATTCGGTGAAGGACCCATGACCACATGCCAACCCGACCTCTATATAGGGTTCCGGCGGGGGTAATTGCCAATCTGGCCTCCATTGGGTGGGATTACCTAGATAGTGTAACCGAGCAAGCGGTAGCCTTTTGTTATCGAGGCAGAACATCTAGGGTTAGAAGGCAATGCCCACTCCAGCGAATTTTTATGCGGTAATTCCAGCCGGCGGAATCGGTTCCCGACTCTGGCCGCTCTCTCGCGCTGCCGCACCCAAGTTTTTACATGATTTGACAGGCAGCGGCCAAACCTTGCTGCAGGACACCTGGGACCGACTGCTTCCGCTGGCAGGCGAGAAGATCATGGTTGTCACCGGTGACATTCACTCGGAGGCTGTGCTGGAACAGCTGCCACAGCTGGAAAAGAAGAACCTGGTGTTGGAACCTTCGCCGCGCGACTCCACCGCAGCTATTGCGCTGGCGGCCGCCATACTAAACAAGCGTCAGCCTGGCGTGATAATCGGATCGTTTGCTGCTGACCACGTGGTGCTGGATCAGAAGAAGTTTGAAGAGGCGCTGGCCGAAGCCATTGCGGTTGCCCAGGGCGACAAGATTGTGACCATTGGCATAAAGCCAACCGAGCCCTCGGTGGCATTTGGATATATAAGGAAAGGCGAGCAAATAGCTGAGACTGCCTGCCAAGTGCTTGAGTTTGTTGAAAAACCAGACATCCAAACGGCACGAAAGTATGTCGAAAGCGAAGAGTATTTCTGGAATGCCGGAATGTTTATTGCTAAAGCTGAATCGATTCTGCAGATTCTTTCAACTACCCAGCCAACGCTGTATAAAGGTGTGATTGAGATTGCCAACGCTTGGGACACACAGGACCGCAAAAGCGTGATGGATCGTGTTTGGCCAACTCTTACCAAAATTGCCATCGATTATTCGCTTGCCGAACCTGCAGCCAAGGCAGGCCAGGTTGCGGTGGTGCCAGCGCAGTTCGAGTGGCATGACGTTGGAGACTTTGCTGCAATCTCTGAACTTCAAGCTCAAGGTCAACGTGGTCAACTTTCGGTATTGGGATCAGCTCGCGTGCTAACTGACTCTTCCAGCGGAATCATCGTGAGCGACACTGGGCGGCTAGTTGCCTTGATTGGCCTAGAAGACGTGATTGTTGTTGATACCGCAGACGCACTTTTAGTTACAAGTAAGCAGCATGCTCAAAAGGTTAAGAGCTTGGTTGAGTCACTTCGGCAGTCTGGTCACTCTGAACTTTTGTGATTATCTCGGATTGGTAAAGCCGAGCGTCCGCGCGAGTCGTGCCTATCCCAGCGGGTAGAGTTGAGGCAATCCGGCACCAAAAGTGCCAATTCATCTATTCAGGAGGAAACCTTGAAGCTAAAGAATGCATCAGCGGCATTCGCTCTACTGGGTGCTTCAGCCCTAGTTCTATCTGGCTGTGCAACTGCACCAGCAGAAGAGACCGCTGCCCCAACAATCGACTATCTAGCATGCGCCGTCTCTGACGAAGGAAGCTGGAATGACAAGTCATTCAACGAGTCTGTATACGACGGACTTCTAAAGGCACAGAGCGAGATCGGTGTTCAGATTGCTGACGCAGAGTCAAACTCCGCTGAAGACTTTGCACCAAACCTACAGGCCATGGTTGACCAGGGCTGCGACATTACTTTCGCAGTTGGTTTCAACCTAGTTGCTGACGTAAACGCAGCAGCTGCCGCTAACCCAACCGTAAGCTTCGTAACCATTGATGGTTGGTCAGAAGGCAACGCAAACCTAAAGCCAGTTGCTTACAACATGGCAGAGTCCAGCTACCTAGCTGGTTACCTAGCAGCTGCTTACTCAACCACCAAGGTAGTTGGTACCTACGGTGGTCTACAGATTCCAGCCGTTGTCGACTTCATGGACGGCTTCTACTACGGAGCACAGGCATGGGCAGCTGAGAACGGCACAGCCGTCAAGGTTGTTGGCTGGGACGCAGTAGCACAGACCGGTCAGTTCATCGGTGACTTCGTTCCTAACTCTGGAACCTCAAAGTCAATCGCAGCGGCTTTAGTCAACGAAGGTGCTGACGTGATCTTCCCAGTAGGTGGAGACCAGTTCGGTGCTGTTTCTGAGGCAATCAAGGAAGCTGGCGTTGCCGGTGTAATGATCGGTGTTGACAAGGACATCGCTCTAACCAGCCCAGAGTATGCAGACATGGTTCTGACCTCAGCTGAGAAGAGAATGACCAACGCTGTTTACGACATCATTGCTGACCTAGCAGCTGGTGGAGCTTTCAACGGTGACGCATATGTCGGAACCTTGGCAAACGGTGGAACCGGTCTGAGCCCACTCTATGACTTCGAGTCAAAGATTGACCCAGCCGTTCTAACCCGTCTAGCCGAGATCGAGGCTGGCATCATCGCAGGCGAGATTAACCCAAAGGCCTAATCTAGCCAGATAGCAGTAAGGGGAGGGCCGCGGATTTCTCCGCGGCCCTTCTTTTTGCGAAGATAGAGTTATCGCACGAAGGAGTGCCTGTTGAAACTTGAACTGCGCGGTATCACCAAGCGCTTTGGAACACTCGTAGCAAACGATTCGATCAACCTGATTGTTGAACCAGGACAGATTCACGCGCTATTGGGAGAAAATGGCGCGGGCAAGTCAACCCTGATGAATGTTCTTTATGGTCTGTATCAGGCAGATGCCGGTGAGGTTTTACTGGATGGCGTGAAGCAGTCGTTTTCTGGTCCCGGTGATGCGATGGCCGCCGGCATTGGAATGGTTCACCAGCACTTCATGCTGATCCCTGTTTTTACCGTCGCCGAGAATGTCGCATTGGGACATGAACCAACGGGTGCGCTGGGGAAATTGGATATCGACGCCGCGCGCAAACGGGTAATTGAGATTTCGGAAAAATTTGGTTTCAATGTTGATCCCGATGCTCTGGTTGAGGATCTGCCGGTCGGGGTTCAGCAGCGAGTAGAGATTATAAAGGCGCTCTCGCGCGACGCTAAAGTTTTGGTGCTGGATGAACCGACGGCTGTTTTGACGCCGCAGGAAACCGACGAGCTGATGCTGATTATGAAGCAGCTGGCCAAGAGCGGAACGTCCATCGTCTTTATCACCCACAAGCTTCGCGAGGTTAAAGAGGTCGCCGACCTTATTACCGTGATTCGCCTTGGCAAGGTGGTGGGAGATGCTAAACCTGATGCGTCAACCTCTGAGCTGGCCTCGATGATGGTCGGTCGCGAAGTTGAACTTACGGTTGACAAGAAGCCCTCTTCGGCCGGGGACGTAATTCTTAGAGTTGAAAATATTTCTGTACTGGACGATCGCGGACAAAGGGCGGTTGACGGTATTTCTTTTGAGGTGCGCGCTGGGGAAATTCTCGCCTTCGCTGGTGTTCAGGGTAATGGACAAACTGAACTAGCTGAGGCCTTGGTTGGGCTTCGGTCAGTATTGAGCGGTTCCGGAAAAATCTCTATAAAGGGTAACGATGTGACTGGAGAGAGTGTTCGCCACCGCCTTGAAATGGGAATGGCCTACATTCCAGAGGATCGCAAGACGGATGGTCTTGTCTCCGAGTTTTCGATTGCGGAAAACTTCATGATCAATGCCTCCTACCGCTCGCGCTTTACTACGGGGCCAAATATCAACTTCGCAGCCCGCAGAGAGATTGCTGATCAGCTGGTGAAGGACTTTGATGTCCGCACACCCTCTGCTGACACTCCCGCCGGCAAGCTGTCAGGAGGTAATCAGCAGAAGGTTGTTGTGGCCAGAGAACTATCAAGAAATGTAGATCTTTTGATTGCGTCGCAGCCAACCCGCGGTGTCGACGTTGGTTCCATCGAGTTTATCCACGAGCGTATTGTTGCCGAACGTGATGAGCGCAAGGCGGTCGTCTTGATTTCAACTGAACTTGATGAAGTTTTATCTTTGGCTGATCGGATTGCCGTTATGTATCGAGGAAAAATTGTTGGAATTGTTGATCCAACAACTTCCAGGGAGCAGTTAGGAAAGATGATGGCTGGAGTCAGCGCATGAGCGAAGAAAATCGTTGGTCACAAGCCACAAAGGAAATTCTCTCTGGCAGCTTTACGCGTACCGTTCTGTCTATCATCCTCGGCTTCTTGGTCGGTGCAGCATTCATGATTGCTTCTAATCGAGAATTCATTGAATCGCTCGGTTACATTTTTTCAAGACCCGGCGACGCCTTTGGGGCTGCTCTAGCCGTTGTCAACGATGGCTATGGTGCACTTTTCCGCGGTGCGGTATTCAATGGCGAGGCGGACACCTTCGAAAAAGCTATTCGCCCAATGACTGAGTCGCTGCGACTTGGGGCCCCGCTGATATTGGCAGGACTCGGCTTGGGTCTTACTTTCCGAGTGGGGCTTTTCAACATCGGCGGAACCGGCCAGCTGATTACTGGAATGATTTTTGCAACTTTTGTGGCAACTCGACTTGAGCTCCCATTTTTGATTCACGTTTTGGTGGCGATTGTTGCTGCGGTTATTGGATCTACGCTACTGGGAGCTTTGGTTGGTTTCCTGAAAGCAAGAACAGGTGCGCATGAGGTGATACTCACCATCATGTTCAACTACATAATGCTTTATTTCTTTACCTTCTTACTTCGTGATCCGCTACTGCTGGGTGAAGAGCGAGCCACGGGTAATCCAAAAGCTGATCCAGCCACGGAGACTGCACTACTACCAAGGTTGCTAGGTGATGAGTATGCCCTTCACTACGGAATCTTGATTGCGTTGATTGCGGTGGTTGTTTACTGGTGGTTAATGGAGAGATCGACAATTGGTTTCCGCCTTCGAATGGTTGGTTACAACCCGGACGCTGCGAGAACTGCCGGCATTAGCGTTGAGCGCACCTACGTCTTGGCAATGGGTTTGTCGGCAGCGTTTGTTGGATTAGCCGCCGCCAATCAAGCCCTTGGTGTTCCAATCGGAGTCACACCATCTGCGCACGCGAACATTGGTTTTGACGCGATTACAGTGGCGCTGTTGGGCGGCTCAAATGCTCCAGGTATTTTGCTCGCCGGATTGCTGTTTGGGGCCTTTAAAGCTGGCTCACCTTCCATGCAGGTGCTAGGAGTTTCCCCAGAAGTCCTAGGAATTGTTCAGGGAGCAATCGTTTTGTTCATCGCAGCTCCGCCACTGATTCGGGCAATCTTCAGACTGCCGCCTCCACAAACCTCTAATGCACTTGCTGCAATTCGAGATCGACTACTTCGCAGAGGAGGTGCCAAATGACAGTGACGGAGTTGGCTAAAGAAGAGCGCATTGGCTTTAAGTCGCCAATCGTCATGGGCTCGGTTGGTGCAATTGTTTTATTGTTCTTTGGGCTACTTGGTCGCGAGGGCGAGGTAGCGTTTGAAATCTCGCGCCGAACCGATTCAATTCAGCTGCCAGCAATTCCAGTTGACTCTTCGCTGCTGGGGGTTGTTTCCGGTGTCTTGATGTTGGCTATTGCAGGCTTATCGCTTAGCTTTTCGCTAAAAAACAAAAAAACACCACTGTGGATTACCTCCATTTATGGCCTAATCGGAGTTACCTCTCTGCTCGGTTGGTTAGCTGCTGGTAACGCCGTGCCGATTGCGTTCATTGCTGGTACTGCCTTGGTTTTGGCGGTTCCAATCATGCTCGGAGCAATGGGTGGAATTATGTGCGAGCGAGTGGGTGTGACGAACATCGCAATTGAGGCCCAGCTGCTAACTGGTGCCTTTATGGCGGCGGTGGTTTCCTCAATTACGGACAACTTCTTCTTTGGTTTGTTTTCCGCAATGTTTGGCGCCGCTCTAGTTTCAATGGTTCTAGCAGTCTTTGCCATCAAATATTTAGCGCAGCAGATCATTGTTGGTGTGGTGCTCAACGTTTTGATGATTGGGGTTACCAACTTCCTATATCAGCAATGGCTGACCGAAGATAGCGAGAACGTGAACTTCCCCGGCACCATGGACATTATTCGTATTCCATTCCTCAGTGACATCCCAATCATCGGCCCGGTGCTTTTTGAAAATCGACTAACGGTATTTCTTGCTTTGATAATCGTCCCAACTCTCTATTTTGTATTGTTCAAAACCAAGTTGGGTCTTCGTGCGCGCGCTGTTGGTGAGCACCCATTGGCTGCCGATACGGTTGGAATCAACGTCGGACGCACTCGTTTTTGGTGGGTCACCCTTGGCGGAATGTCAGCAGGCTTGGGTGGTGCTGCTCTGACGATCGGTAATGCCGGAGCATTCGGTCGAGAAATGTCAGGTGGTTTTGGATTTATTGCCCTTGCGGTTGTAATTCTTGGTCGCTGGCACCCAATCTCGGCTGCCCTTGCCGCACTTCTGTTTGGGTTCTCAATCATTCTGCGTGTTTGGGCCAACCAGGTTAGCCCCGGTATTCCAACTGACTTCATCACAATGGTTCCTTACATCGTCACCATCATCGCGGTGGTTGGCTTTGTTGGTCAGTCCCGGCCACCCAAGGCATTGGCAATTCCTTACACCAAGGGCTAATGATGGACATCGACTGGAAACACCTAACTGCGGTTGCCACTGCGGCAATGCAAAAGGCTTACGCTCCTTACTCGAATTTTCCAGTTGGAGCGGCTGCCCTCACTGATGATGGTCGGATAATTTCAGGCTGCAATGTTGAGAACGCTTCATACGGGCTTGGATTATGTGCCGAGTGTTCGTTGGTCAGTGAGTTGTTTCGAACCGGTGGCGGAAAGTTGGTTGCTTTTGCATGCGTTGACGGCAAGGGTGAGCCTTTGATGCCTTGCGGTCGCTGCCGCCAGCTTCTCTTTGAGCACTCAGCGCAAGGCATGCTGCTGCAAACCATAAGCGGAATCAAGACAATTAATGAGGTTTTGCCGGACGCTTTTGGACCAAAGGATTTAATGTGAGTTTTTCTGCCGTTGAGCTGATTATAAAAAAGCGTGAAAGGCAGCAGCTTTCCACAGAAGAAATCAACTGGCTAATCGCCTCCTACACAGCTGGATCTGTCGCAGATGAACAAATGTCTGCAATGGCGATGGCCATTTTGCTAAACGGCATGGATCGCAGAGAAATTCTTGACTTGACAATGGCAATGATTGCCTCTGGCGAGAGACTGGATTTTTCAAAGTTGGGTGCTAAGACCGCCGATAAGCATTCGACCGGCGGTGTTGGAGACAAAATCACTCTGCCGCTTGCGCCACTTGTGGCTTCTTACGGCATTGCGGTCCCACAACTTAGCGGCAGAGGATTGGGCCACACCGGCGGAACTCTGGACAAGCTCGAAGCAATTCCTGGCTGGCGAGCAGCTTTGTCAAATGAAGAAATGTATAGGCAATTACAGACCGTTGGAGCTGTGATCTGCGCTGCAGGAAGCGGGCTTGCCCCTGCTGATCGAAAGCTCTATGCGCTTCGAGATGTGACTGGAACCGTGGAAGCCATTCCACTCATCGCTTCTTCGATTATGAGCAAAAAAATTGCAGAGGGTACCTCCGCCTTAGTGCTTGATGTGAAGGTGGGCAGCGGTGCATTTATGAAGACCTTGGAACGCGCCACCGAGTTAGCTCAGGTGCTGGTGCAAATTGGAAATGATGCAGGAGTTAAGACTTCAGCTCTGTTGACCGATATGTCTACGCCGCTGGGAAGAAAAATCGGAAATTCACTAGAGGTGGAAGAATCGATTGAAGTTTTGGCGGGTGGTGGACCAGCCGATGTCATAGCAATCACTGTTGAGCTAGCTCGGGAAATGCTTGCACACAGTGGTCTGAGCGACCTAGATCCAACTGAAAACCTAAAGAATGGTAAGGCCATGGATAAGTGGCGCCAGATGATTGCGGCTCAAGGAGGCGACCCTGCCGCCCAGCTGCCCAAGGCCAAGCACTCCCACACCGTGGTCGCTGAGAACAGTGGTTACTTGAACAAGCTGGACGCACTGTCTGTCGGAATCGCCTCCTGGCGCTTAGGTGCCGGCCGTGAGCGCAAGGAAGATGCGGTTCAATTTGGAGCTGGTGTTGAACTGCATGCTCAACTGGGTGACAAGGTCGAGAAAGGTCAGCCGCTCATGACGCTATTCACCGATACCCCGGAAAAGTTCGATAGAGCACAAGCAGCCCTGGTTGGTAGCGTGGAGTACTCTGAGAATAAGCCTGCTGAGAGAAAATTTGTTCTGAGCAAAGTCAGTTAGGAACCCCTTGGACATTCAGTCGTTACCAAAAATCTCACTTCACGATCACTTAGACGGCGGGCTGCGACCGCAAACCATCGTTGAATTGGCGAGCGCAATAGGTCACCAGCTTCCCAAAAACAATGCGACAGACCTAGCGATTTGGTTCTCAGAGCAGTGCAATTCGGGTTCCTTAGTGAAGTATCTGGAGACTTTTGAGCACACCGTTGCTGTGATGCAGAACTATGAGGGGCTTGAGAGAGTCGCATTTGAAAGCGTTTTGGATCTAGCCATGGAAGGCGTGATTTATGCAGAGCTGCGCTGGGCACCGGAGCAACACCTAGCAGGTGGGCTGACTTTAGATCAGGCCGTTGAGGCAGTTCAGGATGGTCTTGAGCGAGGAATGGAGGAAGTCTCAAATCGAGGCGGCTTCATTCGGACCGGTCAACTCATTACAGCAATGCGTCACGCAGACAGAAGTCTTGAAATTGCAGAATTAGCAGTTCGCCACCGAAACAATGGGGTAGTCGGGTTTGATATTGCAGGACCGGAAAAGGGTTTCTTGCCATCTCGCCACAAGGTTGCATTCGACTACCTAGCTTCCGAGCTGTTTCCGATCACCGTTCACGCTGGCGAAGCTGACGGAATTGATTCAATCAAGGACGCAATAGTCAATGGCAGAGCAATTCGACTAGGTCACGGCACTCGCTTGATTGAAGACATCATGTTTTCGCGAACTGAAGGAGACATTGATTTGGTGGTGCTTGGCCCAGTTGCCCAATGGGTTCATGATCGCGAAATTGCGTTAGAGCTCTCACCATCATCAAACTTGCAAACGGGAGCCTTTGCGATGATGGGGGAAACGATGGAAGACAATCCGATTGACATTCTTTATGATCTTGGCTTCCAGGTGACAGTCAATACTGATAACAGGCTGATGAGTGGGACCTCTCTCACCAAAGAGCTTGAAATTCTGGTCGACACCTTTGGTTACACTTTGGCTGATTTAGAGCAATTCCAACTAAACGCCGCAGCCAGTGCCTTCCAGGGCTTGCCAGAGCGCGAGGAGCTGCTGGACATGATTGAAATTGGTTTTGCGCGCGCAGCTCAGTAATTAATCCTCCATCTTCATTTTTATGCTTCACTAAGGCATGCGGATTTATTGCGTGTGTGGGGCTGGCGTTGGCACCAGTGTGATTCTGGCCCGTAACGCAGAAAAGGTCCTGGCAGAACTTGGTATAGAGGCGGAAGTTCAAGCCGTTGCCCTGCCTCAGTTAGCCAATCGGCCACCCTGCCAACTCATTCTGGCAACTGCAGACGTCTCGGCAGAGCTGGCTGGAGCGGGCAGTGAGGTGGTTGCTCTAAAAAGCGCACTCGATCTGACGGAGCTGAAGTCGGCACTTATTCAAGCCCTGGGCTAGCATCGAAGGATGAAACCAGGTAGTACTGATCGAACCACCCTGCGAAGAATTTCCCACAAGGCATCTAACGAACAAGCTGATCTTTATTCAATCTTGGATGAGAACCTAGTTGCTCACGTTGGAGTCGTTGAAAACGGCCAGCCGCTAGTAATCCCGATGACATACGGAAGAAGTGGGAACACACTATATCTGCATGGTTCAACCGGTTCCCGCTTGATGCGGCTCCTGGCGGATAATGCAAATGTTTGCATCAGCATCACAGAACTAAATGCTTTGAAAGTTGCGCGTAGCACTTTCAATTCAGGCATGCATTACCGTGCGGTAGTCATTTTTGGTAAGGCAAAGTTAGTAAGTGACGAGGAAAAGCTCGTCGCCCTGAACACTTTGAGTGATGGCTTAATCCCTGGTCGAAATTTAGAGGCTCGTCCAACCACCAAGAAAGAATTGGCCGCAACCATCATTATTTCGGTTGAGCTCAACGAGACGTCAGTGAAGATCTCTAGGAATGAAGTCGATGACCCTGAAGAAGACATGAACAAGGGCTATTGGGCTGGAATTATTCCAATCAAGTCAATTGCAAGTGATGCTATACCTGCAGATGAGGAATCTGCTCGATTGCCGGTTCCTCCAAGTATCAGAAAATTTATTGAGCAGCGGCAAGGTAAGTAGCTGCAAACTCTTTGAGTCGCGCCAGACCTACCTCATCACCATGGAATTGTAGATAGCACTTCAGCTTGGGCTCTGTTCCACTGGGTCTAAATATCATTCTTGCTGATTGATTCTCAATTATTACTGCATCAGTTTGTAGTGTTTTGCTAATTGATAAATCAGTCATGGTCAATGGGCCATCAAACTCTCTTGGCGGGGATGTCCTGACGTGCTGCATGATCTTTGCAATAACACTCAGGTCACTGACTCGAATTGAGACTTGTCCGGTTGAAATCTGGCCATACTTTCTATTCAAATTGTTTAGGTGCTCAACTAGATTGCTGCCGGATGCCTTTAGATTGACAGCAATCTCTGCCATCAGAAGCGCTGCAGAAATGCCATCCTTGTCAGGAGTATTTGAAGGGTCGACGCAGTAACCCAGCGCCTCCTCGTAGCCATAGATGAGGTTGGGCACCTTAGAAATCCATTTGAAGCCGGTCAATGTCTGCACGTAACTTAGACCGAAATTCTTTGCTACTGTGCTGAGATTTGCGGAAACTATTGAATTTGCGATTGTGCCACTGCTGTTCTTCGAACCCAGGTAATCGGCAAGAATCAGCCCCACTTGGTCTCCGGTCAGCATTTTCCAGCCACTATCCTGTGGCACTGCCACAGCCAACCTGTCGGCGTCAGGATCGTTCGCCAGAATCAATTCACTGCCCGTGGCCGAGCCAAATGCGTAGGCAAGATTCATCGCTCCAGCTTCCTCGGGGTTAGGAAAGGAAACCGTTGGGAAAGTGCTGTCGGGGCGCATTTGCTCCGGAACTGGCGATACTTGGAATCCCAAATTGCTAAACAAACTTTCAACGACCGACCACCCAACTCCATGGAGAGCGGTGTGCGCAATCTTGAGATTCTGGCGGCCCGGATTATTTTCTGGAATCAGGCAAGCTGTTCGATTTATATAGAGGTCAATGTCCGACTGGGTGAGCTTTTGATAGGTAGTCGAGTGAGCAATCGAAGAAAACGTTTCAGATATCGAAATTTCCTCGATGAGCCCTGCAATTTCTTTATCCTGTGGGGAAATCAACTGTGAGTTACCGTTGGGACCACCCAGGTAGACCTTGTAGCCATTGTCTCTAGGTGGATTGTGGCTGGCAGTCACAACTATTGTGGCTGACGCACCCAAGCGCCTACCCGTGAAAGCAGCAACGGGAGTCGGCACTGCTCTTTCAAACAGCAAAGCATTGCAGCCACTTGCCTGAAGAATCTCCGCAGTATCTCGAGCAAACACATCCGAATTTTCTCGAGCATCAAATCCAATAACAACGGAGAGCTCACCCCCGGCATTACCGTAGGTGTTTTGATGTTGCTGCAAAAACTTCGCCAGCGCTAGCGCAGCGTAAGAAACTACAATCCGATTCATGCGGTTTGGGCCAGCTCCCAGTTCACCGCGGAGTCCGGCCGTTCCAAATTGCAGAAGTTGCGAAAATCTGTCCGTTAGCTGTTGCAGGTCAGCTTGGTCGATAAGGGTTTGAAGTTCGGACCGTGTTTTTGGATCTGGATCTTGGTCTACCCAAGCTTTTGCTTGCTCCAGCAGGGACATTTAGAACCTTGAGACAATTTCTGCTAGTAGCTTTGAAATTCTTGCCTCTGCAGCCTTACCTGCGGCAATTACTTCCTCGTGGCTGAGGGGAGTCGTTTGGATGCCAGCCGCCAGATTTGTAATCAAAGACATGCCCATTACTTCCATTCCACTTTCTCGAGCAGCGATTGCCTCTAGTGCGGTAGACATGCCAACAATGTGACCACCCATGATTTTTGCCATTTGCACTTCGGCAGGAGTCTCATAGTGAGGTCCTCGGAATTGCACATAAACACCTTCATCTAAAGACGAGTCAACTTGACGTGCTATCTCGCGAAGTCGCTTTGAGTAAAGATCTGTTAGATCAACAAAGTTGGCCCCCTCCAGTGGTGAAGATGCAGTTAGGTTGATGTGATCTGAAATTAGCACTGCGGCTCCGCCTGCCCACTGCGGCTTTATGCCACCAGCTCCGTTGGTCAGGACCATGATCTTTGCCCCGGTCTTGGCAGCGGTTCTAACCGAGTGGACAACCGCGCGAACTCCGTGGTTCTCATAGAAGTGAGTCCTAGCTCCAATCACTAGGGCATGTTTTCCGTTCGGCAGCTTGATAGAGCGAATGGTGCCGACGTGGCCAACGACTGCTGGCTTTGAGAATCCCGGAATTTCATTGGCAGGAATCTCACTAACTGTTTCACCAATCAGATCTGCCGCTTTGGACCAACCGGAACCGAGAGTGAGTGCAATATCGTGCTTGGCCACCCCGGATTTTGCGGCAATCGTCTGGGCGGCCTTTTCGGCGAATTCGAAGGGGTTGACGCCTTCTTCATATAGAGGGTGGACCATAACTTTCAAGTCTAGTTCCAAACCAAAATCTCTAAATTACGGAAAGATTGTCGGGTGGTTGAAAATGCAAAACCTGGACGAATAGTCATTATTGGCGGAGGGCCTGGCGGATATGAAGCAGCCAGGACAGCGCGCCAGCTTGGTGCAGAGGTTGTTCTAATTGAACAAAGTGGAATCGGCGGTAATGCCGTTCTGACCGATGTCGTTCCATCGAAGACCCTGATTGCTACCGCCGAGGCTGCTCAGCAGATCGAGTTAGCCAGGTCTTTAGGAATCAGCTTCACCCATGAGGGCGTGGCGGTGAACCCGAAGGTCAGTCTTGATATTCCAGCCATGAACCGAAGGCTTTTGCAATTAGCAAAGAGTCAGTCAGACCAGATGCTCGAAAATCTAAAGCGGGATGGAGTGGAGGTGATCCACGCCACCGCTCATCTTGATGGCAATCATCATGTTGTTTACAACTCCGACGGTAAGGAAACCAGGATTGAAGCAAAAACAATAATCATTGCCGTCGGCGCTTCCCCGAGAGAATTACCCGATGCCATAACTGATGGCGAAAGAGTGCTTAATTGGAAACAGCTTTACTCTCTGAATGAACTTCCTGAGCACCTGGTAGTCGTTGGATCTGGAGTAACAGGCGCGGAGTTTGCCTCGGCATATTTGCAGTTAGGTTCCAAAGTAACCTTGGTTTCCTCTCGAGATAAAGTTCTTCCTGGCAATGACGAAGATGCTGCAGCACTCTTGGAGCAGGTCTTTGTTAGGTCAGGCATGAATCTTTTGAAAGGCGTTCGGGCCAAGTCGGTAACCAACACCGGCAGTGCAGTCGAGATTCTTCTTTCCAATGGTGATATCGTTCGCGGCTCTCATTGTCTAATGGCGGTTGGTGCAACGCCGAACACCGCTGGTCTTGGCTTAGAGCAGGCGGGAATACAAGTAGCTGAAGACGGTCGAATAGTTGCCAATAAAGTTGCAAGGACTTCCCGCGCCAATGTTTATGCGGTGGGGGATTGTGCCACCTCGATACCGCTGGCCTCGGTTTCAACCATGATGGGGCGAACGGCTGTCTATCACACACTCGGCGACGTCGCTTCACCGACGCGTCTGAGGAACGTAGCCTCCAATGTTTTCACCTCTCCAGAGATTGCTCAGGTTGGTTGGTCGCAGCAAGACATCAACGATGGCTTGGTTCGGGGTGAAGTAGAGCAGGTGATGCTGGAGAGCAATCCTCGGGCAAAAATGCAAGCTTTGAATGAGGGATTTATAAAGCTTTTTGCATCGCGTGGATCGGGAACTGTGATTGGCGGAGTAGTGGTTGCCCCCAAGGCTTCAGATTTGATTTATCCCATCGCGGTTGCGATTGAAAACAGATTAACGGTGGATCAACTCGCCAAGACATACACGGTTTATCCCGCACTTTCGGCGTCAATTGCCGAGGCTGCTACGAATCTGCACCCAATTATCGATTAGTCAAGAATGTCAAGAATTCTGGTGCCAGCAGATATCGTGGCTCCGACCTCAACGGCGATGTTCTTTACAACCCCAGCGCGATGAGCGGTTAGCGGTTGCTCCATCTTCATAGCTTCCAAGACGACAATTAGCTCGCCCTCTTGAACAGCAGTACCATCCGCCACCGCTAACTTCACCACCGTCGCTTGCATTGGAGCCAAGAGGGAATTTCCTTTGGCGCCGGTGTGACTTGCCGACTGTGCACCGCGCTTTCTTCGATGCATACTTGGGAGCCTTTCGGCTTCACCAGTAATCAAATATCTGGGGACAGAAACACTTAGGCGTTTTCCTTCAACCTCCAGGACCACTTCTCGCATTGCAGGCGAAACGCGCAAGTCCTCTTGCTGGCCAGTCCAAGCTTGCAGAGGATTATTCCACTCTGTTTCAATCCATCGAGTGTGAACATCAAATTTGCCATTTTCTGCAACAAACGCAGGCTCAGAACAAATGATTCGATGGAAGGGAAGAACAGTTGGAAGTCCGTGCACTTGCATTTCAGCCAGTGCTCGTCTTGCGCGCTGTAAGGCCTGCTGACGATTTTCACCAGTCACAATCAACTTCGCCATCATTGAGTCAAAATTTCCAGATATCACATCACCCGAGACAACTCCGGAGTCGATACGAATTCCCGGGCCAGCGGGGGCAAGAAACAAGTGAATTGGGCCGGGTGAAGGTAGGAAGTTTCTTCCTGGATCCTCGCCATTGATTCGAAACTCAATGGAATGACCTGAGATCACAGGGTCTGGATAGTCGAGCTTTCCACCTTCAGCAATTCTGAACTGCTCGCGCACCAGATCAATTCCAGTGACCTCCTCAGAGACAGGGTGTTCTACCTGCAATCTGGTGTTTACTTCAAGGAATGAAATGGTGCCATCCCTCGCGACTAGGAATTCACAGGTGCCCGCTCCAACGTAGCCAACCTCTTTCAGGATTTTCTTGGACGCTTCATAAAGCTGTGCTTCTTGTTCTTTAGTCAAAAAGGGAGCTGGCGCTTCCTCAACTAACTTCTGGTGTCGTCTCTGCAATGAGCAATCGCGAGTAGAAATCACGACGACATTGCCATACTCATCAGCCAAGCACTGCGTTTCAACGTGACGAGGTTTTTCCAAATACTTCTCTAAGAAGCACTCGCCACGCCCGAAGGCAGCGATAGCTTCTCGCGTAGCGGACTCAAAGAGCTCTTTGATTTCCGCTTTTTCGCGTACCACTTTGATACCTCGACCACCACCACCATAGGCAGCCTTGATTGCCACCGGTAGACCGTGAGTTTCTACAAACTTTTCTACCTCTGCCACATCCGCAACAGGATTCGCCGTGCCGGGAGCGAGCGGTGCGCCAACTTTTTCGGCTACTTTGCGAGCTGAGACTTTATCGCCCAATCTTTCGATTGCCTCTGCTGGCGGTCCAACCCAAATTAAGCCGGCAGCAATTACAGACCTGGCAAAATCAGCATTTTCTGAAAGAAACCCATATCCGGGGTGAACGGCATTGGCACCAGAGCGTCGAGCGACGGAGATCAGCTTGTCGATAACCAGATAGGTTTCAGCTGCTGTCTCGCCAGTCAATGAGTAGGCCTCGTCAGCCAGCTTGACATGCTGAGCGTCCCGATCTGAGTTGGCATAAACAGCCACAGTTCTAATTCCGCTGTCCTGAGCTGCTCGAATTATTCGAATGGCAATCTCGCCGCGGTTTGCAATCAGTAGCTTGGTAATTCTTCGCTCAGCCATAATCCGATAGCTTATTGGGCGATTTCAGCTCAAATTTATTAAGAATCGACAAAAAAACAGGGATTTTGTTGAGTTTATCGCCAGAAGTCTTGGTAGTTATAGCCAAGCTCTGCCATTAGCTTGCGAAGCGCTACCAGCGACAGACCAACCACTGTGTGATAGTCCCCTTCTATTCTCTCCACATAGCTTCCTCCAATGGAGTCAATTGTGAAGGCCCCGGCAACATTTAATGGTTCACCTGTTTCCACATATTTCTGAATTTCACTGTCACTTATGTTTGCAAAATGGACAACAGTCCTGGTGCAGACGCTGGCGCTATTGCCGGCTGAGTCAAGTAGGTGATGGCCTGAAAGCAAACTCCCGGATTTGCCTCGCATTAGGCGCCAGCGTTCTATCGCGACTTCTGCGACTAGGGGTTTTCCATAAATTTCGCCACCGAACTCAAGCGCACTGTCGCAGCCAAGAATCAGGGGCAGATCGGTCATCGCTTTGACCGCTTCCGCCTTTGCCTTCGCGAGCAGGAGCGTTAGCTCCTCAGCTGTTTTTGGAGCTAATTGCTCGACCAATTTTTCTTCATCAACTCCAGGTGACAGGGCTTCGAATGCGATGCCAGCCTCGGTCAGTAATTTTTTCCTGGCGGGTGAGGTGGAGGCAAGCAGCAATTTGGTCACCAAACTAGGTTAGCTGTGAAACACTAGGCGAATGCAGCTTGAGCTAAAAATCGAAAAAGTTGCCCACGGCGGAGTCTTCGTAGCTCGGCCAGATGGCAAAGTTGTCTTCGTCGAAGGTGCTTTGCCGGGCGAGGTGGTAAAAGCCGATGTCATTGATGAAAAATCAAGTTTTCGCCGCGCCGTAGTAACTGAAGTCATTTCAGCAAGCCCACACAGACAGCCGCACATCTGGCCCGATAGTGAGTCGGGAGCCGGGGGAGCTGAGTTTGGTCACATCGAACTGACTTTTCAGAGGGAGCTCAAGACTCAGGTTTTGCGAGAAGCTCTAGCTCGTTTTGCCAAGTTTGAAAGTGATGTGCAGGTTGAATCGATTGATGACTCAAATGGGCTGCACTACCGCACAAGAATCCAAGTCCATTACGACAGTGCAGGAAAGGCTTGTGTTAAGAAAGTTCGCAGTGAGGACTTAGTCAGGGTCCACTCTTTGCCTCTCGCAGAAGAAAAACTTGAACGAATAGCTTTGGCTAATTCTGCCGGGGCAAAGAACCAACGCATTTCTTTTGCAATCGATAGCTTTGGAAACTACGCACCATCTGATCAAACCCCGTTTCTGTCACAGGTCGTGGGAGAGAGACTTTTTGAGCTGGCTCCCGAAACCTTTTGGCAGGCACACAGATCAGCCCCTGCTGCCTTGGTAGCGGATGTCCTAACCAAACTTTCTCGTTTTTCTGCAGTTGAGGTCACTGACTTATATGGCGGGGCAGGGCTGTTTGGGGCAACAATTGCACAAAACAATCCCGGACTCGAGGTAACTTCGGTTGAGCTAAGCAAATTGGCAGTCAAGGACGGAAAACGTAGTACCAGGGATCTAAAGAATTTGTCTTTTGAAAATTCCGATGTATTGCTGTATCTCAGAAGGCGGGAAAGGAATCTAGATACCGTCGTCCTAGACCCGCCGCGATCTGGGGCAAATAGCAAGGTCCTGACGCAACTGGCTCGGCTGGGCACCAAGAACATTGTTTACGTGGCCTGCGATCCCGTAGCGGCAGCGCGGGATTTGTCTGAACTGAACAGCCTTGGTTATCGACTTATCGAGCTGACTGCCATGGACTTATTCCCGCAGACCCACCATTTCGAAACAATCCTGTCGCTGCAGCTGGCTAACCTATAGGCATGGGGATCCGAGTTGCCATCGTTGACGACCACGAGGCCATCAGGCTCGGTTTTAGCAATTATTGCCTCCAACAAAATGTAGAGCTTGTCGGTTCCGCTGCAACAGTGGATGAACTTCTAGCGCAAATCGAAGGCAAAGACTGTGCTGTGGTTGTGACGGATCTGAGTCTTTCCGACGGATCAACGGTCACCGAGAATGTTTCGCGTTTGGTGGCAGCTGGACCAGCGGTTCTTATCTTCTCGATTGCCGACAAACCTTCTTTGATGCGAGCGGCCGTCAGGGCTGGTGCCACGGCAATCGTACCGAAGAGCCAGCCAATGGAATTTCTGTTTCAAGCAATTGAACTTGCAAGTCAAGGCGCAATCATAAACAATGCCGAGACTTCGGCCACCATAGATTCGGATGCTGCATTCAAGGAAGTTTCTTTGTCCGCTCGTGAGAGAGAAGTGCTCTCCCTCTATGCCTCTGGGATGAGTCTTAAACAGGTTGCCTACCAACTTCAGATAAAGCAGAGTTCTGCAAAAGAGCACATTGATCGTGTGCGAGTGAAGTACGCCAAGCTCGGTAGACAAGCGGCAACCAAAGTCGATCTTTTCAAGCGGGCGGTGGAGGACGGAATTATTTCGGGGGACCTTCTCTAGTGCAGCTGGCATCAATTGCTTCAAATCGACTAGAGGAGCTAATTCGAAGAATTAGCGGATTTGTCCATTTGTTGGTGGCGGTGGAAGTTGGCGTGAATGGCTTTAGCCAAGTACAAGCTGTCAATGGCATAAACACTTTGCTTCTTGCTTTGTACCTAGCAGCAGCTCTCGTTACTCTGCTGTCACTTTGGTTTGGCAGTGGCAGGGCAATACCTTTGACCTACGGCCTGATTGTTTTGTTTATTACGGCCGTTATGCCGCTGACAGAGATAACTGAATTTGGCTTCAACGCTGATGGTAGGCCCTGGATATGGTGGGCAATTGGATTTGCCGCAATTCTTGTGTCAGTGTTCACCAAAACCCTGCAGTGGATTGTTTTCGTTATGACAATTAGCGTGGTCTGGTTTGTTGGACAGGTTTCTTTATTCGGTGAAGCGCGGGTGCTTCAAGCCAGCCTCGACTCAGCCTTCTTCATTGTTTACTGTTTTGCAGTCATGGCGCTGGTTTACCTGGTCCGCGAAGGGGCCGCCGAAGTAGACACCGCAAATGGCGAAGCAATTCAAAGCTCGCTTCAGCAAGCGAAAACCGAGGCAATCGAACGGGAGCGTCAGCGCGTCGATGCCCTTGTGCATGACCAGGTTTTGCACACACTGCTGCTGGCTGCGAGGGCGAAGGGTCCTGATGAAATTCGCGCTGCTGGAGAATCGGCAGAAAGAGCCATCAGATCCCTGGAGCAGGCTCAATCAGAGCAGGAGCGGCGTGAAACTGTGACAACTGTCGGACTCTTTAGAGCGCTGGAAAGTGCAGCCCAGAAACTTGATTCTCGCGTGAAGGTTGAAATTTCAGGAAGCAAGCTTGACACCTTGGCACCTGAAATTGCCCAGGCCATAACCGAGGCAACCCTGCAGGCTTTGGACAACGCAATACAACATTCAAAGGCGCAAGTCATCTCTCTTCTATTGTCATCCGACCCTACCGGGGTCAAGTTTGTAGTGAGCGATGATGGTGTTGGCTTCAGGCCTGAGCGCATCTCCAAAGACAGAATCGGAATCAGCACATCAATCTTGTTTCGAATGAAATCAATTAGTGGTTCGGCCGAGATCAACAGTTCTCCTGGCCAGGGCACCACAGTCACTCTCAGGTGGCCAAATGATTAGTCTCAATCGCTCCTCTTTGGCAGTAGTAGGTCTGACCTTCGGCTTCTACCACGGTCTACTTGGAATCTTTAGCTTGAGCGAATATGAAAATCCAACATTGGCAGTCGCTGCACTTGCAATCTATTTCTTCACACTAATTGTCCTCATCGTTGACAGGCGTGGCATTCGAATGCATATGGCATCGGCGCTCCTTTCTATCATTTCCACAGTCACCATCTCTCAGTTGATCTACGCGGCTTTGGATGGAGTCAGGGAGGGAAGTTACACAACCTGGCATGTTGCTGCAATCAGCACATTGCTCGCAATTGTGGTAATTAGGCAGCACCCCGTAATCGCGTGGTTTGGATTTCTATTGCTTGCTACTCAGCTGTTTGTTTGGGGTGGACTACAAGTTGTTTTTAATTCAGGATTGATTGGAGGCCTTGTACTGGTTGCCGTCGCGCAGGCAGCCTATGGGGCTATAGTTTCGAGCGCAAATGCGGCCGTTCAATTTAGAATTCGAGCGATCCAAACAGACTCTGCTGTTGCTGCTGCTTCTGCGGCTAGAGCAGAGAAAATTCAGCGACTACAAGAAACCCTCGGCACGGCCTTGCCACTGCTTGAAAAAATTAAGCATCAAGGCGGTGAACTTAGTGTTAGCGATCGAAAGGAGGCTGCGCTACTAGAAGCTCAACTCAGGGATCAAATTCGTGGTCGTGCGCTTTTATCGCCTTCCGTTATATCGGCGACTCGCGCCGCTCGATCCAGGGGAGTTGAAGTTCAACTATTGGATGATGGCGGCCTTGATGATTTGTCCTCAGGAGAGCGGGAAAAATATCTAACCGAGGTTAGTGAGCGGCTTGGGGAAGTAACCACCGGCAAAGTTGTGATCAGAGCTTCAATTGGAGATGGCTGGCGGGTAACGATGGCTGCGATACAAAAAGATGCGGATCGGCCCGACCTCTTTATTCGTTTATAAAAAAAGGCGACAAAAGTCGCCCAATTTTCCCCAAGAGATTCCGCAACCCTTCTTCGCGTTTCGAATCTCACCTATAGCAAATCACTTGAATATTGTTTCTGTGGGTAGCCCTGGTAGATTCCCAGTCGCTCTTTAGGGGACAGCTATCGACGCAGCTCGCCTTGCCACTGCGTCCCGAGTTGACCTCGTAGCCCGACCCGACCCCTTTGCCAGGCGGATTTCTTTTTACTTGTTGCTCGCTCTTCACTGCTGAGAAGAGAGTGAACTACCGCGATAGCAGCAGCTTCTTCTTCCGCAGTTGCGCCGTGCACTCTAACTAGTTTTGCTAGTTCCTCGACCGTAAGTTTCTTCATCAGAGCGGGATGTTTCCGTGCTTCTTGGGTGGCAAACTCGCGCGTTTGGACTTTAGCGCGCGTAGGGATTTAGCGATGGCAGATCTCGTTGCAGCTGGTTCGATGATTCCATCAAGTTCGCCACGCTCCGCCGCAAGGAAAGGGCTCGCTACGTTGTATGTGTACTCTCTGGCCAAACGGTCTCGGACCTTGGCGATGTCTTCACCTTTTTCTTCCGCCTGCTTAATCTGATCACGGAACAAAATGTTCACTGCTCCCTGCCCACCCATTACTGCAATTTCAGCAGTTGGCCAGGCCAAGTTGATGTCTGCGCCAAGTTGCTTGGATCCCATAACGATGTAAGCGCCACCATAGGCCTTGCGAGTAATGACGGTTATCAGTGGAACGGTTGCCTCGGCATAGGCGTAGAGCAACTTGGCCCCGCGTCTAATTACACCTGCCCACTCCTGATCTGTGCCTGGCAAATAGCCTGGAACGTCCACGAGGGTAATGATTGGGATTGAAAATGCATCACAGAATCGGACAAATCTCGCTGCCTTTTCTCCTGCATCTATGTTCAGCGTTCCCGCCATTTGCAAAGGCTGGCTTGCAACTATTCCGACCGAATGACCATCAATTCTGGCAAATCCGATAATGATGTTGGGTGCGAATAGGGGCTGGATTTCCAAAAACTCCCCATTATCAACAACGGTCTCAATCACGGTGTGCATGTCATAAGGCTGATTTGGACTGTCAGGAATCAAAGTGTTGAGCTTTAGGTCCGACTCCGTGATTTCCATTTCAGCATCGGACTGAAAAGTGATGGGGTCCGAGAGATTATTTTCTGGCAGATAGCCAACCAGAGCTTGCACAAAATCGATGGCATCTTCCTCGTCAGAGGCTAAGTAGTGAGCAACTCCAGAAGTTTCATTGTGAGCTCTGGCGCCACCAAGTTCTTCCATTCCGACATCTTCGCCGGTAACAGTCTTAATTACGTCAGGACCGGTGACAAACATATTTGATGTCTTGTCGACCATGATGACGAAGTCAGTTAGAGCAGGGGAGTAAACGGCTCCACCGGCAGCTGGTCCCATGATGATCGAAATCTGCGGAATGACACCGGATGCATGCGTGTTTAATCGGAAGATCTCACCGTACTTACCCAGTGCAATCACGCCCTCTTGAATGCGAGCCCCACCAGAGTCCAAGATTCCAATTAGTGGAACACCATTCTTTATTGCATGTTCCATGATCTTGATGATTTTGTTGCCAGCTGCTTCTCCAAGTGACCCACCAAAGATGGTGAAATCTTGCGAGTAAACGGCAACTTGACGTCCGTGAATAGTTCCGAATCCGGTGACCACTGAATCGCCATAGGGTCGCTTGGCATCCATGCCGAAGGCGTTGGATCGGTGCCGAACAAACTCATCGATTTCGACAAAAGATCCAGAGTCAAGCAGCATGTCAATTCGCTCGCGAGCAGTTTTTTTACCTTTGGCGTGCTGCTTTTCAATTGCTACCTCACCGGCGGCGTGGACTGCTTCGTGATAGCGGTGCTTGAGATCCTCGAGCTTTCCGGCGGTGGTGCTCAAATCTGGTTTTTCGCTCATGGTCTCCTCACTTGCCCTCCTACTTTATTGGGACTAATTCAAGGAAAATTGCAGAGTTGCCACAAAGAGAATGGAAATTCGTTGCGGAAATCTACAAGGAGGGCTTTTCCAATAGGGTTTTGCCATGGAACTTCCCAAGGCCAGAGCCGTTTTGCCAGAGCTTCGCTTTGTCGATTCCGTTGATTCCACAAATCTCACGCTCCAGCGGGAGCACGCGTCTCTGCCCGACTTCTCGGCTCTGGCGGCAGCGGAACAAACAGCCGGTCAGGGAAGAGCGGGCAGGAGCTGGGTGTCGGAGCCAGGCGCCTCGCTTTCCGTCTCGTTACTTCTAAGGCCCAAGCGAACAGAGATCTCATCCCTAATTACATTGCTGATGGCGATTAGCGCGCAGCAGGCGCTGACTGAGTTATTCGACGAACTGACCGTTTCAATCAAATGGCCCAATGACTTACTAATCGGTGAAAAGAAATTGGCGGGAATCTTGGCGGCAGCTAATCCCGATCAGAGCGTGGTGGTGGGTATCGGAATCAATCTGTCTGAGCAGTCAGCTCCTGAGACTGCCGTGGCACTGGGAGAGTTTGTCGCCGCGGATTTTGACTCCGTTTTAGCCGCTTTGCTAGGCAAACTTCAAAAGAACTGGCTGCGCCTTCAAGAGTCATCAGATACTCAGTGGCTGATAGAAGACCTACGGGCTAATTGCTCCACGCTAGGCGCAGAAGTTAGGGCAGAGTTGGTGACGGGTGAGAGTATTGTCGGGCGGGCGATAGACATCACCAACGATGGTCGATTGAAAATTCAATCTGACCAGGTTCATGTTTTATCGGCAGCAGATGTTTGGCACATCCGTAGGTAGGTTCGAATAATGAGAATTGGTGTGATAGGTGGCGGCCAGCTCGCTCGCATGATGCAGCCGGCCGCAATCGCTCTTGGACTGGACTTGAAAGTCCTTGCAGAGTCTGAGAATTCCTCAGCGCAACACGCAGCCAGCATGATTGGCGATTACACCGATTTTGAGACTTTGAGCGCATTTTCAAAAACGGTTGATGTGATTACCTTCGATCATGAACATGTTCCCGTTGAGCATCTCAAGAAATTAGAAGATGGAGGAATCGCAGTTCGTCCAAGCAGCGCAGCACTAATTCACGCTCAAAATAAGCTCACCATGCGCAGGGCTATGCAGTCCCTGAACCTCCCGCAACCCGCCTGGCGTGAAATAAAGTCCGCAGAACAGCTAACTGAATTCATTCAAGAACACGGTCCGGCAATAGTAAAGACCCCCGTCGGCGGTTATGACGGCAAAGGCGTTCAGGTCGCAAACAGCGCTGAAGACGTTTCGCATTGGCTCGATTCGCTGGATCGCTTCGGTGGCAGCCTTCTGGCTGAACAAAAAGTGAATTTCAAACGAGAGCTGTCCCAGCTAAGCGCCAGAAACGAGTCGGGTGAATTTGCCACCTGGCCATTAGTTCAAACAATTCAAAGAAATGGTGTTTGCTCAGAGGTTATTGCCCCAGCGCCGGATTCAAATAGCCACGCAATTGCAAAGGAAATTGCGAAAGCTGTGGCTGAAGGTTTGGGCGTGACAGGAGTAATGGCAGTTGAGCTTTTTGAAGATGAAAACGGCAATCTCCTGATTAATGAATTGGCGATGCGGCCACACAACTCTGGTCATTTCTCCATTGAAGGAGCCACCACTTCTCAGTTCGAGCAGCACCTTCGAGCCGTTTCAAATCTTCCATTGGGATCTACGGCCATGAAAAGTGACTATGCGGTGATGGTGAATCTCCTTGGAGTAAATGAGTCCAACACGTTTGTAGAACACTATGAATCCGCCATGCATCTATTTCCAGAGGTTAAGTTTCACTCCTACGAGAAGTCAGCTAGGGCAGGCAGAAAGATGGGTCACCTGACGGCGCTAGGTGGTGACTGGCAGGAGCTGCTGAAGAAGACCACGGCGGCTAGAGATGTGCTCTATCGAGGGGGTGTCTAGACTTACAACATGGCAAGCGTTGCAATTGTGATGGGCTCGGACTCCGACTGGAAAGTTATGCAGCAAGCCCAGCTAGTACTATCCGAATTCGGTGTGGAGTCGGACGTTGAAGTACTCAGCGCGCATCGCACACCTGAAAAGATGATCGGCTGGGGTAAGGCCGCAGCATCTAACGGCGTGAAGGTGATTATTGCAGGCGCTGGCGGCGCGGCTCACTTGCCAGGGATGTTGGCATCTGTCAGCTCTCTGCCAGTGATCGGTGTGCCGGTGTCACTAACTAAATTGGATGGAATGGATTCACTGCTTTCGATTGTGCAAATGCCAGCCGGGGTGCCAGTGGCGACTGTGTCAATTGATGGGGCAAAAAATGCGGGACTGCTCGCGCTAAAAATTCTGGGGATCTCGGATGACTCCATTCAGAAAAAACTCGACAATTACAGAGAAGACCTACAGAAATTAGTTGAAGAGAAAAATCAGAATCTAAAATCCAGCCTCTAAGGCGGTATTAATCTCCAAAACTGCCCATCTCATCAGGGATTTTTAAGAATCTCAACTTAGGGTTGAAGGTAGCTGGAGGTGAGCCATGCCTAGATTTCGCACAATTTTGACCGCAGCGATCACCCTTACCCTGCTCACCGGCTGTTCGGTTTTTTATCCCAATTGGGGCGCCGAGGGTTTACCTGAAGAAGATTTGATTAGCGAGAGTCCAACTGCCGAAGAAACTCCAACTGAAACGCAAAGCCCTGAGGCCTCGGAGACTCCTACCGAAACAGCAAAGCCAAAAATACAGGCGACGGTTGATGTACTGATGGCCGTTGTCGATGAGGAATTGGGTGTCCTATCTGTTGTAGCACGAGTACCAAGAATTAGCGAGAGCGATGGCACCTGCACGGTTCGCTTTTTAGGTGGCAGTGTCGAAAAAACCCTTGAAGTTGCAGCTGAGCCTTCTTCGGATTACACCCAGTGTTATCCGATTGAACTTCCGCTGTCAGATTTGCCCAGTGGCAATGGGGTGGTGACTGTAACTTACGAGTCCGACAGACACATCGGTGAATCAGCAGCGACCTCGGTGGTTATTCCCTAATGAAAAAAGTTTTGACCACTTTGGTGTCAACTGCGCTTATCGGTAGCGTGCTGACGGCTATGCCGCAATCCGCTCAGGCGGCTCCGCCAGGTAGCGCATTCGATCCGGGTTTAATAATCAGCGACAGCGTATTTTTTGATTTTGGAACAATGACCGTAGCCGAAATTCAGCGATTTCTTGATTCTCGAGTTAGTGACTGTCGAGCAACTGATCCTGCCATTGACTGTTTGAAAAACGCAAAGTTTGAAATACCTGAGACCCCAGCAACAGCTCCGAATGATGTTGGTCCCTGCGCAGCAATTCCTGCCAACCCACAAGCATCAGCTGCACAGGTTATTCACGCAATCGCAACAGCTTGCGGAATTAATCCGCGCGTGCTGATTGTCACTTTGCAAAAAGAACAAGGCTTGGTGACTTCCACTAAGCCGACAGAATATATGTATCGCGCAGCTATGGGATTTGGCTGCCCAGATTCAGATCCAGCCATTTGCGGCAAAGTCTTCGTGGGCCTTTTCAATCAGATGTATCGGGCTGCCAAACAATTCCGCTGGTATGGCAATCCAGCGGGTTCGTTCACTTACTGGAAGCCTGGCCGAGTTATCAGCATGCGCTTCAACCCAAGGGCCTCTTGCGGAAGTAAAAGCTTTTTGTTAAAAAACCAGGCAACTGCCAACCTTTACTACTACACCCCTTACACACCAAACGATGCAGCCCTGCGCAACCTCTATGGCACGGGCGATAGTTGCTCTGCCTATGGCAATCGAAACTTCTGGCGTTTTTACCACGACTGGTTTGGCTCACCAATTGGCGGAGGTTACCTTCTGAAGTCAGAGACTTCTGCCAACTACCTGATTGTCAACAATCAGCGCTATCAGGTAAACGATCCAAAGCTATTGGCTTCATTGGAACCGCTAGGGCCTCTGGGGGAGATTTCCCAGGCCTACCTGGATAGTTTCCAGGAGGTTGGCGCCATGAGTCACATGGTGATTGATAGCGCTAGCAACAAGCGATTTGTTTTAGCGGGTTCGAAGAAGTATGAGGTTACGGATTGTTCAATTGCTAACGAATATGGATTGGATTGCAATGCTGCTATCCCACTACTGCCTCTGCAACTGGATAACTTCCCCTCAGGGGGACAACTAACTCGCCTCACCGCAGTCGCTGGTGCTCAGTACTGGGTTGAGGATGGCAAGTATCGACTGGTGGTGGACCCACTGGCCCTAAACACCGTTGGCGCTCAAGCCGTGACCCCAATTGACCTCAACGTGGAATTGGTTGCAACCCTCACCCCTGGTGCTCCGCTGGCCTCCGAGCTAGCCACCTTCGCACTCGCAGGCTCCAAAGATATCCTTGTGGCAAGCGGTGGTAAGACCTATCGGTTTGTTTCTTCACTTGCTAGTGCGACCAATCTGCAACGATGGTTTACAGCCACCGGCGCGACGGTGGAGCCGGCGGTGATAGCCCCGAGTCTTCATCCGGAGTTGATCCGAGGTTTCGTCGCCTCCGCTTCAGGCAACGCTTTTGTCATAACTCCAGATGGAAAGATTGCAATTACCGATCCAGCGGATTGGACCAGTTCCTTTGTGGTTGTTCCAGACAGCTTGTTATCTGCCATTCCTAACGTGCAGGGACAGCTATCAACGCCTGTGATGGTTAGCTCGCCAGGAAACAAACTGAGTTACTTCATCAACGGCACCGCTCGCAGAACCTCAACATCAGCAGACATGACGAGCAGATTCCTTTCATTACTCAAGCAAGACAAGGTGATTCAAATACCACAGGCGGCAATCAACAGTTTGCTCAATGCCGGTATTGCGGTGGCGCCTGGTTCAATTGTTAGACAGGGCACCGCTCACTTCTTAGCCGATGGAATTGGGAATTTGGTGAGGCTAGAGTCACTCACCCAGGCTCAAAGTGTTTCTAGCTCCAAGGTGTTCACTTTCAGCTCAGCAGACCTTGCTAGCTTCCAAGTCCGCAGCCGACTTAATTCTCTAAAGGTCCAGTGTGAGGGTGGGTCATATTTGGTTGATAAGGGAACGCTCTACCGAATTTCTGATCTTGCGATCGCTGAGTTCCCCGGCACCGCATACCCTCTCTCCAGCAGTACCTGCAGTGCCCTCAAACTCTCTGATCGAGTGGTGGGTCCATTCATTAGGGATAACCGCGGACTTTTGTTCTACATCGAAGATGGTAAAAAGCGAAGAGTCTCAAATTGGGATCAGCTTGCCAGATTGCGTGGAGATGGCCCTGGTCACATTGAAGTTTCGGCTTACTTTGCCAGCAAAATCCCAACTGGTGCGACTGCCCCTCAATCGGGTCAGGTGCCAACGGGGGGAACTGTTCCTTCGGGCGAGTTTGGCGAATTGGTCTTTGGTGGCATAGTTCCAACTCCTACCCCAACTCC
>CAZGNP010000003.1:0-42877 GCA_964527155.1 uncultured Aquiluna sp. | reverse complement strand
GCGAGTTTGGCGAATTGGTCTTTGGTGGCATAGTTCCAACTCCTACCCCAACTCCTACTCCAACACCGACACCCACGCCAACCCCGACTCAAACCGCTACTCCAACTCCAACACCGACCCAAACTGCTAACCCCAGTACCTATCGTGTTGTCTCCGGAGACACTTTGTCAGGCATTGCTCGCAGGTTCGGTGTCAGTGTTAGCAGTATCCAGCAGCTGAATAACATGGGCACTTCAACCACAATTCGGGTTGGACAAGTTCTGCAAATTCCAACTGGGACTACCCCAACTCCAACTCAGAGCCCGACTCCAACTCCCACGCCGACGCCTTCTCCTTCCCCGAGTCCAACTCCAACAACCTCTTCGTACACGGTGAAATCCGGCGATACTTTGCTGAAAATTGCCTCATCCTTCGGTGTCAGTGTTAGCAGCATCCAGCAGTTGAACAACCTGGGCACTTCAACCACGATTCGGGTTGGGCAAGTGCTCAAAATCCCTAGCGCTGGCAGCTCGCCAAGTCCAACCCCGAGTCCAACTCCAACTCAACGCACCTACACCGTAAAGTCTGGCGACACCCTAATTTCCATTGCCCGGAGATTTGGCGTTACAACTAGTGCGATCTCCCAACTAAATAACATCACCAATGCCAACAGCATTCGAGTGGGTCAGGTACTAAAGATTCCAGGCTGATTTGACAATGTCGTGGAGTGAGTGATTGGTTCTAATTCCTAGAACTTCTTGCATTCTTGTAACTTTTGCCACCAGCCGCGGGGGATCGCCTGCTCGGCGCTCGCTGATTTTGTATTGAAATTCAATCCCGCTTACTTTTTTCAGTTCGTCTAATACCTCAATGACAGAGGCTCCTTGGCCGGAGCCAATGTTGAAGATGTCGAAGGGTCGCCTTGCTTGATCCAGATAATCAACCGAGGCGAGATGGGCATTGGCCAAATCGGTTACATGGACGTAATCGCGAACGCAGCTGCCATCTTGAGTTGGGTAGTCGTTTCCGAAGACCACCGGTACCTCACCTCGACGAAGTTGACCGATAGCAATCGGAATTAGGTTGAGTGCCGCAGTGTCGGCCAGCCCCGCTCTTCCAGTCCCAGCGACATTGAAGTATCGAAGGCTCACAGCTTTTAGTCCCCACTGCTTTGCATTCGAAACCATCCACTCGCCAACCAATTTGGTCTGGCCATAGGGGTTGATTGGTTTAGCCGGGTCATCCTCGGAGACACTGTCTTGGTCTGGCATTCCATAGGTTGCAGCGGAAGATGAGAACACGAGTTTGTTGTGAGAAGTGTTTCGCATTGCGATCAACAGATTGGCCAGGCCACCAATGTTGTCTTTGAAGTAAAGCTCTGGCTTTTCAACTGACTCGCCAACTTGTTTGCGAGCTGCCAGATGGATGACAGCATCAAATCTTGCGGCAAGTAGCTCCTCGAGCTCAGTCACCGCGGCCTCTGAGGCCAAGTCAATTTGGGCAACCTCGCAGTCCACCCGGGAGGGGACTCCGGTTGACAGGTTGTCAATCGCCACACACTCATGACCGGCCTGCTGGGCTTGCCAGACGATGTGAGAGCCGATGTAGCCTGCCCCGCCGGTTATGAGGAGTTTCATGCCTCAAGGCTACCTTGAGCCTTTCCTCACAGTTTGGTAACTGGCGGCTAAAACTCAACTTGACAAGTCCATACTTACAGCGCTGTAATTACACAAGCGTTATTCAACTGGAGGGAAGCGGCGTGGAGAAAAACCAAGTGCCTGCTAATTGGTTCGTAGATGTCCTGAAGCTGGGGGTGGCCAAGGCTTACGGCAGCGAAATCGATGGCGATCCACTGGCCTGGCAAGAAGATGCACTTTGTGCACAAACTGACCCTGAAGCATTTTTTCCTGAAAAAGGTGGCTCCACTCGCGATGCAAAGAGAATTTGTGCGCAGTGCACAGTTCGAGCAGAGTGTTTGGAATATGCGCTAAAGAATGATGAGCGCTTTGGAATCTGGGGCGGTCTCTCTGAACGTGAGCGTCGTCGTCTGCGCCGCCGCGCATAATCAATCGTGACTGTCTCGGTAGCGGCAGTAGTCGTAGCAAATTCAGCTGACGTTTACCTTTCTGAAACCCTTAGTCAACTTTCTAAACAGCTCTACCCAATCCAGCAGGTAGTTGTCGTAGACACAGCATCCAGAATTGAAACTGCGCAAGTGGTTTCCAGGTATGGATATTCACTAGTTCAACCAGGTGATTTGCGATTGGGTGCAGCAATCCAAGCCGGAATAGAAGCCTTGGAATCACAGCCACAGTGGTTATGGATTTTGCATGATGACTCAGCTCCAGAACCGAACGCGCTGACGCAATTGGCAAAGACTGCCGAAGTCTCTGAGTCGGTGGCCATTGTTGGACCCAAGCTCTTGCGCTGGGATTTGCCGATAGAAATTCAACAACTCGGGCTCACCGTCACTCCCACCGGAAAACCATTTCTACTGGTTGAAAGTGAATATGATCAGGGACAATTTGATGTTAGAAGTGACACTCTCGCTGTTTCAACGGCTGGCATGTTGGTTGGCTTTGATTTGTGGCAGCAACTAGGTGGCCTGGATGATAAGTCGCCTGCCCTTGCGCAAGACATTGAATTTTCTCTGAAAGCAAGAGCCGCTGGGTTCCGGGTCGTGGTTGAGCCAACGGCAAAAGTTTTGCACGCTGGTCTTGCAATGGCAGGCAAGCGCAGTCGTCAATGGTTAAGCGGCGGTTACCGCACCGCGATTGCGAAGGCTCACCTTCACCTGTTTGGATTGACGGCTCCGCGCGGTGTAACGCCAATTCTCTACCTACTGTTGCCTTTGCTGGCCCTGCTTTCGATTCCCTATGCATTGTTTATAAAGCGACCAGATCGCATTACTGGAACTATTTCAGCTTGGTTTTGGGGTTGGGCCACATTTCCAACTCGTTTTTCTGCTCGCACGAGACTTCGCCAACTTGGTTCTATCGCAGCAGCGAAGAGCTTGATTGCATCCAGAAAACAGATTCGCCAAAAACAATCCAAGCAAATGGAATTTCCACCTGAGCAGAGCAGAGCGGGCAAGGCAGGATTTTTCTCCTCCGGAGCTTTCTACCTGACTTTGCTCTTGCCACTTTTTGTACTGGGGAGTTTTCCGCTTGCTGCCCTATCAACTACTGGCTCACCAATCGGTAGAAGTTTTGAGAGTATCTGGGCGGCTACTGGGGTGGATTTAGTGCAGTATCTCGACGGTGTCGCCGTTGCGTCGGATCCTTTCAATTGGTTCTACGCTCTGCTGGCTTTGGCCCCAATGTCACCTTCGCTAACTCTTAACTGGTTCGTGTTTCTAGCTTCCTCACTTGCCTTCGTTGCTTGCTGGCTGCTGATTGGTCAGTTCAGTCCGCGGCCTTGGCTAAGAAACCTAGCCGCCGCGTCTTACGCGCTGAGCCCAGCGCTACTTGCTCTGCAGAGCTCGGCTGCGGTTGTGGAGCTGGTGGTTCTGATATTCACCCCACTGAGCCTTTACCTTCAAATTAAATCTCAGCGTGCATTTAATTCAGCTAGAGCTTGGCGATGGGCAGCGCTGGCTGGATTGAGTAGTGCCGTAGTTGCTATCGCAAACCCGATCGTTTTTATTCTGCTTGGGCTCGCCGCTATTGGTCTTGCGCTTGTAAATTTCAGCAGAGCTTTGCCGCTTTTGCTTTCTCTTCTGCCAGCAAGCTCGTTACTCGGCCCTTGGTTGATTGCGACCAACACCATTGACCTTCGACTCTTCGCTCTTACCAGCTCCAATCGCTCAGAATTACCAGATCAGTTGATCTGGTATGTGGTTGCCCTGGGAGTTTTGGTTGCGATTGCCGCAGCCATTGGCGCTGGTCTACTGAGTTTGCTTGTGGCTGGCTTAAGTGCTGCATTGATTGCAATCGATCGGTTACTTGGATTTTCCTATGCAGAAGTTTCTGGTCTGCTCTCGTTGGGTATCGTGCTACTGCTGGTTGCGGTAATTCAGAGAATCAAGAAACGTCAGCTTATTGTCGTTTCTTCCGCGGCTTTGTCTGCAGGCTTGTTGACCAGCGGAGTGATTTTTGGGGCAATGTCTGCCAAGCCGGCGCAGATCGAAGATTTATCGGCTCCAGCACTGGTGGTTGCGCAAGCCGATGCTGAAGCGTCCACCCGGACGCTGCTGATTAGTTTTGATGAGGCCATCCATTCAGATTTGGTTTGGGGCGATGGTAGGAGTGCTGATGAGCGCTCGGTCCTTTACTCAGCGGCCGGGGCACAATCTGCTATTGAACAGCCGCTGGCAGAGTTAACTGCGCAGGTGGTGGCAGCTAACCCAGCGGTGGTCGGCGCTTTACTCGAAGAGCTTGGGATTGACTTTGTATTAGTGGTCGGAACCGAACCACAGGCGCTAGCAACGAAAGCATCCATCAGCGGAATGGAATACTTCCAGATTGCCGGCGAGAGCTCGTTCGGCTCCTTGTTCCGGGTGACGACATTGCGTAGTGAGCCAGTGGTTGAAATTCCGGCCAGCAATAGGAATTGGCAACTGGCTGTAATCGCAATCTATGGGTTGCTATCTATTCCTACCCCGGCAACCATTAGGGGTTATCGAAGGAGGGTAGCGAAATGAATCCTCTTTCCAGATTCGTGGTTGCCGCAGTTGGTCTAGCGAGCTTGGTCGGCGCTTATCTAATACCAAGTGCCAATTCGCAGTTTCCTGAACAAGCCAGTGAATATGCCGTTGATGTCAATCCACTTCCGCTCACAATTGCCTGCCCCGGATCATTTGTAGAGGTGGCTGGCCGCAGTGGAACAGAAGTTGGAAAGATTGAGCGAGTAGGGCAGGCATCAATCAAAACCAGATCCAGCGCTGAGACTACTTACCCAACAAGCGCAGAGAGCTTTATCAGTCTTAGCGCCGATGGAGAAAATCAATCAACGGAATTGCTCAGTGCAATTGAGTATCAGGTCGTAAATCAACCGCGTGCCAGTGGTTTGCTAGCCGGCTATTGCGAGCAACCAAAAACCAATGGCTGGTTTATCTCCGGTGATGGTGGGGCTGGCAAAGAAACCGTATTGATTGCCGCTAATCCAAACAATGTTGATACCCAACTTTTGGTGGAGATTCACTTTGCTGGCAAGGTGATTACTGAACGATATGTAATCGGACCACTTCGCGAGGAACTAATTAGCCTTGCAGCGCTAGTTGGTGTAGAGCCAAGTTACGCGGTTTATTTTGAATCTGGGGGAGCGGGTTTAGTTGTGGCTATCCAGCATCGCTACAGCGATGGACTGAACTCTCTGGGTGTTTCTTTAGATACCGCCATTCGTGAAGCTAGCTCAAGCTTGTGGCTGGGACCCCTGAGAATTTTGGCCGAAGGATATGAAAGACCGCGGCTAAGAATCTTTGCTCCGCTTGGCGATACGAGAGTAAGCATCACCTATCACTCGGCTTCGAATAGAACACTCACGCAAGAGTTGAGTTTGGCTTCCGGCGAGCTAGTGGAGCTAGAGCCAGAGCTGGTGACCAGTGACTACGCCATTGAAATTGAAAGCACGGAACCAGTCCTAGCTAGTGTTCTGAATCCCTCCTTGACTCCACTGGACTACCAATGGATTTCTCCGCTTGAGCGATTCAGTCGTCTGTATTTGCCGATTCCATCGATTGACTCAGAGCTGGCCTTGATTAACCCAGGACCCGAACCACTTGATATCACTTTGGCCGTGCGGTCAGCTGCTGGAGTTGAGTCGACGATTGTCCGGGTGCGAGCTAACGGAATTGAGATGTTGCCGGTAACCGGCAGCAGGCTCTCTATTGAATCGACTGGCGAATTCATGGCTGCGTTGCAACTTCAAAGTAGTAGTGGTTATGCAGTGATCAATCCAAGTGAAAATGAAAATCCGGGGCAGTCGCTCAGCATTTTTGTACGCTAGTTTGGGTGAATCAGCTCCCACGGATCACGGTCAATCAATTCGGCGGCCGCTGTGATGACGGATTGCTCAATTTGAGCTCTCAGATCCGCACCCTTGAAGGAAAGTCTTTCGATTGGAATTCGATACAGCACGATGGTCATGCTTGCTTTGCGGGTGCTGAAGCGGGTTAGCGGTTCTCCGCGCTCTAGCTCTGGCACCTCTTCGATGCGCCACTTCAGTTCGGCTAATTCTGGAAACTCGGACCGCAGGTATTCGCAGGTCTGTTCAACCACCAAGTGAAATAGTTCCGTCCTGGTGCCGGGTTTGAAGAGCTTAGAGGGCAAGGGCCTGCGCATGCCTCGACCGTGACGATCTCTACTGATGGCGGCCATAAGGGCATTGTATTCTTGGGTGTCTACTGCGGTGAGGGTGATTTTTGGTCGATTTCGATAAGTTCGTCAAAACCTATGACGTTCGAGGTCTGGTTGGAACTGAACTGACTGAAGAGATTGTTCGGTGCTTTGGCGCAGCCTTTGCTGATGAATTGGATTTGACCGGTCAAGAATTGGTGGTCGGCCATGACATGCGAGATTCCTCACCGGGATTCGCCAAAGCATTTGCCGAAGGCGCTAACCTGCGAGGTGCTAATTGCGTCATGATTGGGCTTTGCTCGACGGACATGAGCTATTTCGCTTCGGGAAAACTCAACCTACCTGCGGCTATGTTTACGGCCTCGCACAATCCCGCCAGCTACAACGGAATTAAATTTTCTCGCGCTGGTGCGAGGGGGATCAGTTTGGATACTGGTCTAGCTCAGATTCGCAATCGAGCAAAAGGGTTTCTAGCAAGTGGTATTCCTGAAGCTAATCAACTCGGGAGCCTGCGGGAACTGAGTGTGCTGAAAGATTACGCAAAATACTTAAATGAGTTGGTTGATCTAAGGAAAATAAGAAAACTCAAGATTGTGGTGGATGCTGCTAACGGTATGGGCGGTCTTACGGTACCGGCCGTGCTTGGAGCAAATTCAAATATTGAGTTAGTGGATTTGTATTTTGATTTAGATGGGACATTTCCCAATCATGAAGCTAATCCGCTGGAGCCGAAGAACCTCGTTGACCTACAAAAAAAGGTTTTAGAGGTTGGAGCGGATCTTGGTCTAGCTTTTGACGGAGACGCTGACCGCTGCTTTGTGGTGGATGAGCAAGGTAATGCAGTGAGCCCTTCGTCGGTTGCTGCCATAGTTTCAAAGCGTGAGATTGAGCGAGTAAGGCAGTTGGGCGAAAAGGAAATCGTCATTCTCCACAACCTGCTGACCTCCAAGTTTGTCAGTGAAGAGATTGAACGCAATGGTGCAAAGGCGGTCAAGACCAAGGTTGGCCACTCGCTGATCAAGGACAAGATGGCTGAGACCGGCGCAGTGTTTGGTGGTGAGCACTCAGCTCATTATTACTTCAGAGACTTCTGGGGAGCTGATAACGGAATGTTGGCTGCCATGCACGTGATTAGCGAGCTCGGCACGGGTATTCTCCAGATGTCTGAATTAGCTTCGAGGACCACTCCCTACTTCGCATCGGGGGAGATCAATTCCACCGTCACAGACCGCCAGGCAGCTCTCCAGCGAGTCCGGCAGGACCTGGGGGCAAGTAGCGAGGAGGAGTTTGATGGAACTACCTTCTTTGGCGGGGATACAACCACTTGGTGGTGGGCAAATATCAGGCCTTCCAATACCGAGCCGCTACTTAGGCTGAACGTTGAGTCAAATGACGAGCGTCTCATGCGGGAAATTACTGACAGGGCTGTTACGGCAATTCGAAACAGCTAAATTGGTCTCAGGCTAATTGGCACCAATTGGAGGGGTCATGTCACACAGGATTCTTGTCGTTGACGATGATGACGCTCTGCGCGAGATGGTTGGCCTAGTACTTTCGGCCAGCGGTTACTCACCTGTTTTTGCAAGTGATGGGCTTTCTGCTGTTGATGTTTTCAAAGAGCAAAATCCGGACTTGGTACTACTCGACATTATGTTGCCAGGTCAGAGTGGAATCGAAGTTTGTAAATCCATTCGAGCGCTATCTGGAGTGCCGATTGTGATGTTGACTGCTAAGGGTGACACCGACGATGTGGTTGCCGGTTTGGAAGCCGGTGCTGATGATTATGTTGTAAAGCCACACAACGGTGCTGAGCTGGTCGCGCGAATTCGTGCGAGGCTACGTCCTATCTCAGATGAGACTGGCACGGTTCAAATTGGACCACTTTCACTTGATCCGAAAACTTTTGAAGTCAAGCGTGGAGCCCAAATGCTCTCTCTAACACCATTGGAGTTCAAGTTGCTTCACACCTTGGCAATCAAACCGCAACAGGTGTTCAGTCGTGAAATGCTGCTTGAGCAGGTTTGGGGATACCAGTACAAGGCCGACACGAGATTGGTAAACGTCCACGTTCAGCGCCTTCGCTCAAAGATTGAAGAGGATCCTGAAAATCCAAAGATTGTGATGACAGTTCGTGGTCACGGATATCGAGCTGGCTCTGACTCTCAGTGATTTCCTTATTTCGTAGGTCGCTTACTGCTCGTGCAGTACTGACGACGGTTTTTCTCGGTGGCATTTCAGTTGCCATCATCGGAAGTTTTCTGTCTTATTCGCTAGCAAACAGCTTTTATCAAAATCGTCTTAGTCAAGTCTTAACTGAAACTGAGCGAGCAGTGGATTCGGTTCAGACCACAATTGCGGCAAGCTCGCTCACAGATGAAACTGCCTTGCAAACTCTCCTAAATTCAGTCGTGCCATCTTTGGAAATTTCTGGAGGTTCTGCACCTAGACAGGTTGCCCTGCTGCGGTCACCAGGCCAAGGTCAACTTCAACTATTTCAATCCCCAATTTCCCAGAACCTTGATTTGCAGGCAATTCCTGATCAGCTCAGGCAAGAGGTGCGGGAAGCACCAGGTCGACTGACGTACACGCCAGTTTCCTTGACCGCTGATTCGGATTCTGTGCCAGGCATCACTGTTGGCACACCGATTGCTATTCCCATAGCGGGCGATTTTGAGCTTTATCTCGTCTACAACTTATCTGCTGAACAGCAAGCGTTGGAGTTGGTGCAGAATGCTTTGGCAATTGGCGGCTTCTTTTTGCTGGCACTTATAGCTGCTGCCAGTTTTTTCGTTACTCGAAGATTGGTCGCACCAGTCGAAGAAGCTGCAGAGGCAGCCCGCGAAATTTCTGAGGGCAAGCTTGATAAACGCTTGCCTGAAACTGGTCAAGACATTTTGGCCACTCTGGCTAGTTCATTTAACAAGATGGCAACCAGCTTGCAGACACAGATTGAACGACTAGATGCGCTTTCACGAATGCAACGAAGATTCGTCTCGGATGTTTCGCACGAGCTTCGTACCCCCATGACAACAATAAAGTTGGCGGGAGAGGTGCTCTTTAGCAATCGCTCAAAACTAGAGCCTTCACTGTCTCGATCTGCTGAGCTGCTGCAGGACCAAATTGAGCGTTTTGACCGTCTGCTCAGCGACCTTCTTGAGATTTCTCGCTATGACGCTGGTGCCATTGTTCCCGAGTTTGAAGTTCACGATGTTAAGGCGGTTGCAGCCGCGGCTATCAAATCAATCGAACCATTGGCGAAGGACAGAAACACCAGTCTTGGTTTGCTGGCACCGGAAGAGCCAGTGCGTGCCGAGATTGACGCCAGAAGAATTGAGAGACTGCTGCGTAATTTACTCTCGAACGCGATTGAACACGGTGGCGGTAAGGATGTCAGCGTTGAAATTGGCGAAAACGCACAAGCAGTAGCAATTTGTGTAACCGACCGAGGGGTCGGAATGAGCCGAAACGAACTTGAGCGTGTGTTTGATCGTTTCTGGCGAGCCGATCCTGCTCGTCAACGTTCAGTAGGTGGCACTGGACTTGGACTTGCAATTTCTAAAGAAGATTCTGCTCTCCATCGGGGATGGTTGCAGGTATGGTCAAAACCCAAAGTAGGAACGAGTTTTCGTCTCACGTTGCCAAAGTCGCGAGACGCGGTTATTGCAAATTCACCTTTGCCTTTGCCGCCTAGAGGATTGGAAGCATGATGCGCAAGCTTTCCCTACTAGTTGTGATAACTCTCCTCACTGGCTGTGCGAGTCTGCCCAGCAATTTAGATATCGAAATTGGACCTGAGCTTTCCACCGCCGACCAGCAAGAGCTTTCCTTTTATTCACCCGCCTCACCACTGCCTGGAGCTAGCCCTAGTGAGATAGTTTCAGGCTTTCTCTCTGCCGGAACGGGCCCTCAGAACGATTATCAGGTTGCCAGAGAGTACCTTTCGGATGGCTTTGCATCGCGCTGGCGACCTGGTGAGCAGACTTTGATTCGGGTAGGCGCCTACGATGTCCAATCCGCAAGCGATGCGGTGCAAGAGGTGAGTGTCTTAATTGGCGCCAAGGTTAATGAAGATGGTTCTTATGAAACCATCGCACCCACCACGACCAATCTTCGATTTCGTCTAATCCAAGAAAACGGTGAATGGCGGATATCTAGTGCCCCCAATTTGACGGTAGTAACTGTCCCGGTTTTCGAAGTGGTTTTTTCACAGTTTCCGATTTATTTTCTTGACTCCACCGCATCGCAATTGGTGCCGGATGTTCGCTGGTTTCCGAAGCGCGCCTCAACCGCTACACAGTTAGTAAATGCTCTACTCAACGGACCTGCCGACTGGCTAAGCGAATCTGTTCTTTCAGCAATACCGGCGGGCACAAAGCTGCAAGTAAGTGCTGTTTTGGTGCAAGAGGGTAAAGCGCTAGTGGATCTAGACGCCACTGCACTGGCTGCTGATAACCGACAGCGTGGACTATTGCTGACCCAACTGCGAAGCACACTGCTTCAGCTAGCGGGAATTGTTGACGTATCGGTTTTGATTGCGGGGGCGGAACAGACAATTTCAGCGGCGGAAATTCCCGCCATCCCCGCTTCGTCCACTTTCGCCCTCACTGCCGCTGGAATCACCAGGCTTAGCGGATCAGAGGCCGGGCCTTTGCTTGGCACTGAAGATGCCCTCTCTTCATTGACCGCTTCACGACTAGCTGTAGCTGCCGAGGGTCGGGAACTTGTGGTCGCAACATCGTCCGGTATCTATCGACTAAATCAGCAAGGGGATAATTACTCCCGCTCGCGCATTTCAGGCACCAGTTTGGTAGCGGACATGCAGACAGATTTGTTTGGTCACACCTGGATTTTCAGAGGAACTGGCTTCAGCAGCGTAGAGATTGTTGATAGTTCCGATAATCGTTTTGAGTTAGCTTTGCCCATTTCGGGAAGTGTTATTAGTGCAGCTGTTTCACCGGAAGGCGCGAGACTGGCAGTCCTGGTTTCTGATTCTGGTCAATCCATCAGGATCTTTGGAATCGTGCGAAACCAGCAAGGTGTGCCGCTTCGTCTAACTGGAAACTTGGTCACAGAACCAGAGGCGGTAGGGGTTTCATCGATGTCTTGGCAACAGTCGACTGTGCTGAGGGTGCTATCAAAGACTGCCAGTGCTACTGGAAATATTTACGACTATCCAATCAGCGGCCCAAGAAAGCAACGAACTGCTCCGTTAGTGACCGGCTCCGTGGTTGAGGCAGGCTTTGCGGTAATCGACAGTTACCTTCTTTCCGAGGCAGGAGAAGTTTGGATTCTCTCAGGCAATACTTGGCAGCGAATTCAAACCGAAGTTATTGACATTGCCAGCGGTCGCTAGAAGTTATTCACAGCAATATCTGAGTTTGAGCGCAGAATTGCCTTTGCCTTGAGACTTTGGGCATGCTATTTGAATTTCTCCTTCCCTCACCGTGCGTAGTTTGTGGAAGTCTTCCCAGACCACTTTGTGAGAAATGTCTACCACTGAGCGGTTTTCACATTGAAAAAGTCAGTGGTCTAAACCTGTATTACTCAAACGCATTAACAGGGGACTTTGAGGTGATCTTGAAGAATTATAAAGACAAGAGCAGGATGGCTTTGGAAAACTATCTTTCCAATCTATTGGATTCATTAGTTCTGGAATTGGCCAGGTTTGAGACTTTTGATTGCTTTGCCATTCCGCCAAAAAACAACGTAAATTTCCGTCGTCGAGGCTTTGTACCCATTGAACGCTTAGTCAAGAAGACTTCACTATCGAAAGCAAAACGAATATTTATGAGAACAACCAGAGCAATCGGTGATCAACGATTGCTATCCATGCCGGAGCGCCTGGAGAACACCGCACTGGCTTTCGAGGCCCGCGAGGGCTTCGGGAGAGTCCTGATAGTAGATGATGTTATGACAACTGGTGCGACTCTGGCAGAAATGCGAAGGAGTTTGCAGGCGGCAGGCTACCGGGTTGTTGCTTTCTGCGTGTTAGCTAGGAGATTTGGCTATCCGTTTGACAGCCAACAAATTCGGCGTAGTTTTGAAACAGGACCCAGTCCTGATCGGAGGTAATAATGGAAATTAGATTCACTGCAAAAAACCTCAGTATTTCAGATCGATTCAAAGACTACGTTTCAGAAAAAGCGCTCAAGGTTGAGCAACTCGCTCATAGGCCAGAAGAACTTAACATCAAGGTCACAAGATTTGATCACAACCGTCATGCAGGTCAAGAGGATGCCGTTGAGCTGACGGTTTTTGAACCGGGCCACATTGTTCGGGCTGAAGCTAAAGCAGTCGACAAGTTTTCGGCATTCGACATGGCTTTCCAAAAGCTTTTGCAAAGGCTAAGACGCTTATCCGATCGTCAAAAGGTGCACAGAGGCGGTGGACACAAGCAACCAGGTGCCAGTGAACTAACTTCTTCCAATTTCTCAGCGCTAGACATCACTCCAGTAGATCATGACTTACTAACGGGAGAGACTCCCTCTGTTGATGAATCGGCAGGATTGGTAATTCGTAAGAAGCAATTCAAAAAAGTGCCCATGACAGCCCAACAGGCCGTTGATGAGATGGAACTAGTTGGCCATGATTTCTTCCTTTACCACGACTCTGAGACCGATGCAGCAGCCGTTGTTTACCGTCGGAAGGGCTACAGTTACGGGGTTATCAGCCTGGGTCGTTAGCCAGCTGCCGCGACTAGAATTACCCCGTTACTAAGGAGTATTACTTGGCTTCCATTCTCGATAGCCTCTTGCGCGCAGGCGAGGGCAGACTTCTTCGAAAGCTTGAATCAATCGCTAAAGAGGTAAATGCTCTTGAGCCTCACTATCAACAGCTCTCCGATGAAGAATTGAAGGGCGAGACCCGAACACTGCGCGAGCGCTTTGCAAATGGCGAGACTTTGGATGAATTACTACCCGAGGCATTTGCTGCCGTAAGAGAAGCTTCAGTAAGAACTTTGGGACTTAGACACTTTGATGTTCAGATTATGGGTGGAGCAGCGCTGCACCTTGGCAACATTGCTGAAATGAAAACCGGTGAAGGTAAGACGCTGGTTGCGACCTTAGCTGCCTACCTCAATGCAATTCCAGGCCGGGGAGTACACGTTGTTACAGTCAATGACTTCTTAGCTGGGTATCAATCGGAGTTGATGGGGCGAATTTATCGCGCACTGGGGATGACCATCGGCTGCATTTTGACTGGTCAAGATCCCGAGTTTAGAAGGACTCAATACGCCTGCGACATTACTTATGGAACCAACAATGAATTTGGATTCGACTATTTACGCGACAATATGGCGCTGACCAAGCAAGACCTTGTTCAGCGTGGTCACTATTTTGCAGTGGTGGATGAGGTTGACTCAATTTTGATTGACGAGGCCAGAACTCCACTTATTATTTCGGGTCCTGCCAGTGCCGATGTTAATCGTTGGTTTAGCGTGTTTGCAAAATTGGTTCAGACACTCAAGATTGATGAAGACTACGAAGTTGATGAAAAGAAGCGCACCGTAGCTGTCTTGGAATCAGGAATCGACAAGGTTGAAGACTATTTGGGTATCAACAACCTCTATGAGACTGCTAATACACCGCTAATTTCCTTCCTCAATAACTCGGTGCGCGCAAAAGAACTCTTTAGGCGCGATCGTGACTACGTGGTTACTAACGGAGAAGTGCTTATTGTTGATGAACACACTGGTCGAATTCTGCCTGGTAGGCGCTACAACGAAGGACTGCACCAAGCCATTGAGGCCAAAGAAAACGTAGCAATCAAGGCTGAAAACCAGACTCTTGCTTCAATAACGCTTCAAAACTACTTTAGGCTCTACAGCAAGCTCAGCGGCATGACTGGTACGGCCGAGACCGAAGCGGCCGAGTTTATGTCTACTTATCAGCTAGGTGTCGTACCAATCCCGACCAACAAGCCGATGATTCGTAAAGATCAATCCGATTTGATCTACAAGAACGAAGAAGCCAAGTTCAAAATGGTGGTTGCCGACATTATGGAACGGCATAAGCAGGGCCAGCCAATATTGGTCGGAACTACATCGGTAGAAAAGAGCGAATACCTGTCAAAGCTGTTGGCTAAGGCTGGGGTGCGGCATGAAGTTCTAAATGCCAAGAACAATGCTCGGGAAGCTGTGATTGTTGCGCAGGCTGGACGGTTTGGAGCGGTCACCGTCGCCACCAACATGGCTGGCCGTGGAACTGACATCATGCTTGGTGGTAACGCCGAATTCTTAGCGGTGCAGCAGATGCAGAAGCTTGGGTTGGATCCGGCTGAAAATCCTGAAGAGTATGAAGCCAAATGGGATGAGGTATTCGAGCGAGTTAAGGCTGAGGTAGCACAGGAAGCCGAGAAAGTGCTTGCAGTTGGTGGTCTATATGTTCTGGGAACTGAGCGCCACGAATCTCGAAGAATTGACAATCAGCTTCGCGGCCGCTCTGGTCGCCAGGGCGATCCGGGTGAATCTCGTTTTTATCTTTCGCTGACTGACGACCTAATGCGCCTATTCAACTCTCAGGCAGCGGCCGCATTGATGAACCGATCATCTGTGCCGGACGATCAGGCAATTGAGTCGAAGATGGTTTCCAAGGCAATCGCCTCAGCGCAGTCTCAGGTGGAAGCCCGCAACGCAGAAATTCGCAAGAACATTTTGAAATATGACGACGTAATGAATCGCCAGCGCGAGGCCATTTATGCTGACAGGCGTCAAATCCTAGAGGGTGAAGACATCTCCAAGACCTTCGACGCATTCCTGGCAGAGGTTATTGCCGACACCATCAACCGCAACAGCATAGGCGGCTCGATGGATTGGGACTTGCAATCGCTTTGGAACCAGCTAAAGGCTATCTATCCGATTTCATTGGAAATCGATGAAGTGATCGCTGAAGTTGGCTCGCCAGCGAAGCTCACAAGTAAGTGGCTTATTGAGGAAATCACCAGTGACGCCAGGATTGCATACGGTCGCCGAACCAGTGAAATCGGAGAGCAACTTATGCGTGAGTTGGAGCGTCGTGTCATGCTGTCCGTGATTGACCGCAAGTGGCGCGACCACCTCTATGAGATGGACTACCTCAAAGAAGGAATTGGCCTTCGAGCCATGGCTCAGCGCGATCCACTAGTCGAGTATCAGCGCGAAGGTTACGGCATGTTCCAGGAGATGATGGCTGCCATCCGAGAAGAAGCTGTCCAGCTGATGTTCAATTTGGAAGTCAAGCAGGCAGTGCCCGACGTCACCCAGCAGCAGCCTCAGCAGCTCACATACTCAGCGCCATCCGAGCAAGGAGGGGTCGAGGTTCAGCAGCCTGGCGCAAACGGCAAGGATGAAAGCCAGGAACCTCCGAGAAATTCGGGTCAGGGATCTGCCTTCTTTAAGAATTAATCAGAACAATTTCTGTAATTCGATACCTTTCGTGGATCAGCTCTGCTCGAATAGAAACTGCTTTGATGGCTCCAGAAATTTGCAGCAGCACGACGCCCTGATAGGCGTTTGCGTCAGTATCAAAGGTTTTTGTTTTTCGAAGTACTATCTCAGGCCGCTGGCCCAGTCCCGTTAGCTGTCGCTGCCGTGCCCCGCGGCGATAGCGCTGACAGACATCGTAATAAGCACCGTCACTGAGCCAGCGCGCCAATTGCTCCGGTCTGCGAAGTCCGGCAAGAACTTCGACATAAGCTGCGGATATTTCCGCAAAAAATTTTGACAAATCTGGCTGATCTGCCACCTGCGATGTAATAGTCATTTCCCCCTCATCTCTTCAGGTGGCAGAAAGTATCTATCGACCAACTACTTGTGGATAGTCCCCGAGAGTGCGCTGTGGATAACTTTGCTTGGCAAGTCAAAAGTTGTGCTCTTATCTGAGCATGGAAATTATTAGAGAACTTGAAGAGGAATTTTCTGCTAAGCGCTGGGCGAATAGTCTCGGCCGCACCAGTGTTCGCACATCGAGTAATGTCTTTCACCTCGATGAAGCAAGGCTTGCTCCCGACTTTGTTTTGGGCCGTTCAGGAAACAGGATCTATTTCTTCCCAAACCCCACGATCTTTGAGCTCAGCGGCATTGAAGTCAAACAGTCAATTGATGACAAGTTAGCAAGCATCTTGTCAGAGCAGCGACAGCCGGTGAAATTACTCCTGTCCAATGGGCCAGACACTGACTGGGCCTGGCTGCTCAATGTGGAAGGCCAATGGCTGCGAGTCGCCGGGCAAGCGGGGGTCATCTGGATTCCTCTTTCCCGACTCGTGGTTGCAGAAATGGATCTCTTAGTAGGTGATTCAAAACCATGAGCGTTCGAATAAGAAAAAGAATTAGTTCCTGGACGATTGCCCTTGTTATTCTCAGCCTGACTGCATTTTCAGTTTTTATTTTTGCACTGAACAAGCCATTGCCAACGTATTTGGTTGCGAAGCAAGAAATAGTTCCGGGTGAGCAAATTACTGAGCAAAATGTTGACTTCTTAGGTTTGGATTTAGGGCCACTGGGACAGAAGTATCTGAAAGATATTCCTGCAAACCTCGCGTTGCGCTCGGTGGTTCCGGCAGGGGAGTTGATCCCTGTTTCCAGAGTGGGCACGTTGCTGGTCGAAAATCAAACTGCCATTCGTCTATTGCCAGCAACCAAACCCGCAGCATCGGTTGTTGCCGGAAGTCTGGTTTCAGTTTGGCAAGTGGTTGAAGTCGAGGGGGAATTTCAGCCACAGCAATTAGTAGCTTCTGCAGAAGTAGCAGCTGTCCAATATGGTGAAGGTCTTTTCTCGGAGGAGATTCCAGAGGTTGAATTGCTGGTTGGTAGGGAGCAGGCAATGCTGGTGATTACTGCGCTAGCTGCGGATTTTGATGTGTTTGTCTTGCCACTCAAATGACGACATTAGATATTCGCAACCAAATGGTGCTACCTGCTACGCAAACTTTGGCTAAGAGCATTCTCTGCTGGGGCTCAGCTGGCTCAGGAAAGTCTTCATTGGCTGCCAACCTCAGTTTTGAACTAGCCCAAAACAACTGGCGGGTTTGCCTGATTGACGCTGACACATATCACCCATCACTAGCAGCTTTGCTTGGGATAACTCAATCAACTGGTGGGTTAGCGGCCTGCCTGAGATTGATCCGACAGGACAGGTTTGATCAGGCAGAATCTGAGCGGCTTATTCAAGAGGTTAATTTTTCACAACACAAAATTTCGCTGATAACTGGAGTTCCATCCCAAACGCGGTGGTCCGAAATTGACCCCCAAGGCCTAAACGGACTTATCCAAAATCTTTCAAGACGGTTTGATTTTCTTATCTGGGATGTAGCCAGTTATACCCAGACTGGTCTTTTATGCGCAGAGTCTGGTCGGGATCGAAATCAAGCCGTCTCATTCCTGTTGGCCCAGGCTGACCTTGTCCTAGCCACCTTCCTTTCCGATCCAGTTGGCCTGAATCGGTTTTTATTTGATCTGCGGGAGGTTGGGAGAGAAGTCTGGCCGGTAGCCAACCGATTGCGAAACTCAGTGTTGGGTCGCAATCCACAGGGCCAAATCAGAACCATTCTAGGAAAGACAGCGAACCTCACCCTGGCAGGTGAGATTGCAGAGGATGAAGGCTTTGACATCTTTCTTCACAGCACCAAGCCCCTTCTGCTTCAAAACCGAGCTTCGAAAGCGCAGCAGGGGATTCGGAAGCTGGCGCAAGAAATAACCACTGCCCTAGGCGAGTAAACTCACCAACGTGCAGGAAACCAATCAGGCGAGCCAACAGTGGATCAGAACGCTGATGGCCGACTGGCAGCTGATTGCAGATGCTGCCTTTTCTGATCTTGTTCTATGGGTTCCCAAGCGCACAAAGCTTCACGTCTATGCGCATGCTCGCCCCTCAACTGCCGCCACTTTGTTTTACCGTGACATCACAGGAAGTATTGCCCGAACCGACTGGTTGAAGGTTATCGACGAGGCTTGGGAAACCGGGCAGCCAGTGGTCGCTCCGACTCTGTCCGAGTTCAGCGGCAACGCAACTAGGATTTCCGCCTATCCCGTTTTTGCTCCGGATCAAACTGACTCGACTACTCCGATAGCCATCATCACGCGACACACCAACTTGGGTGAATCTCGATATCCAAACAAGTTGCAGTTGAACTTTGTCGCAACCGCCGAACAGCTTCTTGCAATGGTTAGCCAAGGGGAGTTTCCAATTCGAGAGGCTGGCACCGCACCTAGACGTGGTGCACCGCGAGTAACCGATGGACTAATCCGACTCGATAAATCGGGACGTGTCTTATTCGCTTCCCCCAATGCTTTGTCCATGTTCAACCGGGCTGGAATGGATGGTGAGCTGGAGGGGAGACTCCTATCTGAGGTTGTAAACGCAATCTCTGAGCGAGAATCAACGGTTGACGAGGGTTTGCCACTTGTTCTCACTGGCAAGGGTGCGTGGCGAACCGATATTGAGTTTCCCGAAATAACCATCGCAGCAAGGTCAATACCAATTACAGACCAAAAGGAACGCGTTGGGGCAGCTGTGTTATGCCGTGACGTGACGGAGCTGCGTGTGCGCGAGCGTGAACTGCTAACGAAAGACCTCACCATCCGCGAAATTCACCACAGAGTAAAAAATAACCTTCAGACCGTTGCTTCATTGCTGCGAATCCAATCTCGCCAGAGCAATACCGAAGAGGTGAAGGAGACTTTGGCACAAGCTATGCGAAGAGTTAGTGCAATCGCAGTTGTGCATGATGTCCTATCAGAGGGTATTGATCAAGAAGTCTCTTTTGACCAGGTCTTTAATCGAATTCTTTTACTTGTGCCCGAAATTGCCACTGGATATCACACAACAGTCAAGACGACTCTGGCAGGCAGCTTTGGAGATCTCTCGACGGAGAAGGCGACAGCCCTTGCGCTTGTTCTCACCGAATTAGTTGCCAATGCCGTTGAACACGGCTTAGCGGACAAATCCGGCGAAGTCGTAGTTAGTGCTGAGCGAGGCAGCAAGAGCCTAAGGATTGAAGTGGTTGACGATGGCGTTGGTCTGCCGGAAGGCAAAGTCGGAACTGGACTTGGCACTCAAATTGTAAGAACTCTGGTTGAGTCTGAGCTGAGGGGAAAGATTAGTTGGACTTCACCAATTCGTGGCGGAACCAAAGTTTCTATTGATTTGCCGCTTTAACTAGCGCGACGAGCACGGGCATAGCGACGCTTCAGAGACCTGCGCTCATCCTCACTCAGTCCACCCCAAACACCGGTGTCCTGATTTTCACGGATTGCATATTCAAGGCATTGAGCAGAAACGGTGCATTGGCGGCAGATTGACTTGGCCTTCTCAATTTGCTCGAGAGCAGGTCCAGTGTTTCCAACTGGGAAAAATAGCTCCGGATCTTCATTGAGGCAACGGGCCTGGTTTAGCCAACGCATATCCATAATTTTCTGTTATTCCTAAGGTCGATTACGTCTTTGTTTGCAGGTAGAGTCCTACTGACGCCAAAATGTTTTCACACGGAGACAAAGAAATCAATACCCAATTCAACCGCGTACCTAAGCGTTTGCTGATAGCGATAATTGTCGTTTCTGCAGAAAGTGCTCTAATTTGGGGCTTGACTTTTTGGTCACTTTTTGCCTTGTTTTCTGGTGATTATTTGAATATTGCTAGTTCTCTATTCCTATCTGGAATTCTGTTCGCAATGGCATTATGGACAACCAACATCGCTTTCGGCCTGTTTCGATTCAAGAAGTGGGCACACACCGCGGGACTTGTATTGCAGTTGATTTTTGCAGCAGTTGCAACAGCAAGTTTTAGTGGTGAGTTTGCTCAGCCAGTAATCGGTATGGTGCTGTTGATTCTTTCAATCGCTTGCTTCGTTGCCCTGTTTGGCGGAGGGATTCGAGAGCTTTTTCACAAAGCTAGTTAGAAATCAAGCGCAAAAGGTTGGGTATGTGTCCAGTTGCCTTCACGTTATACATCGCTTCTTTGACTCGCCCACCAGCCTCAATCACAATTGTTGAGCGCAAGACTCCCCGATAAATTCGACCAAAAATGTTTTTCTCACCAAATGCTCCATAAGCCTGGTGGGCTTCGAGGTCGGTATCGGAAAGCAGTGTGAAGGTTAGCTCGTGGCTGTCTTCAAAATTTTTCAATCTTTTGACTGAGTCTGGAGAAACTCCTACTACTTGGTAGCCATGTTTGGCGAAAGCAGGAAGGTGGTCTTGGAAATCAGCGGCCTCTTTGGTGCAGCCTGGAGTTCCCGCGGAAGGAAAAAAGTAAAGGATGGTGTTTTGTTTGAACAATTCAGTGGGAGTCACCATGTCGCCATTTTGGTTGGGAAGAGCAAAGGCGGGGGCTAGGTCACCCGCAACCAGGGGCTTGAAATCTTTTGTCATTGCGACTCCTTTGGTGCTCCACCAGACTATTCGCCGCACCTTAATTTGAGCTGAATATTCGCCCAAAGCGTGCATCGCTTGGAGCAAGCCGCGTGGGCCAGGCAGTGCTAGGATTTGTCCCTGTTGCGCCTCTAGCTCAATTGGCAGAGCAGCTGACTCTTAATCAGCGGGTTCCGGGTTCGAGTCCCGGGGGGCGTACTTTTCATTTAGGTGCCAGAATCTTTATGTGGCTTCCTGTGTATCGCCTTGTGACTTTGGGATGGTTGGTAATTGAGCACAAAAATTGCACTCGAGCCCAAGCAGTTTGATCAATATGTTGAGGCGATTGAGCATTCTGGTGGAAAGATTTCCAATCTTGCCAGTGACGTTGAGGCCCTAATCTGGACCGACTACGCTCGGCCAGATTCGTTAAGGCAAGCTCTTTCGGAAAACCCCCAATTGCGCTGGGTTCAGCTACCTTTTGCCGGCGTCGACGCGTTTAGTTCGATTATTCGTGAACACCCTTCAATCACTTTTACGAGTGCAAAACGCTCCTATTCAGAGCCGGTGGCCGAACATGCTCTTTTGCTTTGTATGGCGCTGGGCAGAATTCTGCCAGAGCGCATTCGGGCTAAGAGCTGGGGCAAGAAATATGCGGATTCACTTTTTGATGAAGAACTACTTATTGTCGGCGGTGGCGGTATTGCTCAGCAACTGGTAGATCTGCTTGAGCCGATGCGAACGAGGGTGACTGTTATCCGAAAGCGCCCAAGTGAATCTTTTTCGAACTCGCAGTTCTCAAGGGTGCTCGGCTATGACTGTCTAGACCAAGAGCTTGGTAAGGCAAAGTTTGTCGTGTTAGCTTGTGCACTAACGGACGAGACTCGATTTTTGTTTGATTCAAAGCGGATAAGTAGGATGCGAAAGGACGCTTTTTTGGTCAACGTTGCCCGCGGTGAGATTGTCAATCAGGATGACCTAGTTACGGCTTTGCAAAAAGCAGTCATAGCGGGCGCTGCGACAGATGTCACATATCCTGAACCGCTGCCCGAAGGACACCCAATGTGGGGAGTAGAAAACTTAATAATTACGCCACATACCGCTGACACCATGCCAATTGTGACCAGACTTTTTGCGCAGAGGCTCCGTGAAAATGTGAGCGCTTATGTAAATGGGGGTCCCCTAATCGGACTCGTGATTCCTGAACTGGGGTATTAATGGATCTTCAAACTTGGCTGCTCTATACCCTGGCCGCAGTTGGTTTATCACTTACACCAGGCCCAAACGGTTTACTTGCGCTCACTCATGGCGCTCTCTACGGGACCCGTAAAACTATTTTCACAATTCTTGGAGGATCCGTTGGCTTTGCAACGGTGATTGCACTGTCAATGTTTGGAATCGGAGCTCTTCTGGCTGCCAACGTCGGACTATTGGTGGTTTTGAAGTGGCTGGGTGGTGCGTATCTGGTTTTTCTTGGCATACAGGTCTGGCGCTCACCGTCACTGGCTGATTCAAGAGCCGAGGTAACCACTTCCTCGGGCGGCAAACTATTCCAAGCAGGATTGCTTTCGGCCGTTTCTAACCCGAAGGGGATATTGTTCTTCGTTGCCTTCTTGCCACAGTTCATAGACCCGGCCGGCTCACTGTTGGTCCAATTCCTGATTATGGCGAGTACGTTTGTAGTAATTGAGTTTCTCTATGAGCTTTTGGTTGCTTCGCTTGCCGACCGCATCCAGCCTTGGCTAAGGCGAGTTGGAAAAAACTTCAACAGGGTATTTGGTTCTGTTTTTATTGCAATTGGGGCGCTGTTGCCGCTCAGGGGCTAAATACCCAGTTGCTTTCTTAGGAACTCGATGTGGCCTTTGGCCTTCACGTTGTGAAAGGCGTGTTCCAATTTCCCATTCTTATCAACTACAAAGGTTGAGCGAATGGTTCCCATGTAAGTCTTGCCATACATGCTTTTTTCACCGTAAGCGTCGTACTTTTGCTGAATCTTGTTGTCAGGGTCGCTCAGCAGTTCAAAGTTGAGTTTCTCTTTGTCCTTGAATTTCTTCAGCTTGCCAGGTTCGTCGGGAGAGATTCCCAAAACCACGTACCCGGCCGACTTCAAGGAGTTGATGTTGTCTCGGAAGTCGCAGGCCTGAGTAGTGCAGCCTGGCGTTGATGCCGCTGGGTAGAAATAGACAATAACCTTCTTACCCTTGTAATCAGCCAATGCAATTGGCTTCTCGTCTTGATTCTTGAGTTTGAAAGCGGGAGCCGCTGATCCGATTTTTAATGCCATGAATAAGGAAACTAGTTTTTCTTGTCCTTATTCCCTTTATCGGAGGGCTGCTTTCTGGTTGTCAAATAGACGATGTAAATGAAGGCGCCAACCATAATTGGCCAGACCAAGAAGTCGATCCCTGAACCCGTGGGCACTCTGTTCGGCTCGATGTTTGCGGTCAACAGGGCGGTAAGCGAACTGGATAGCATCTACTCAGACTATCTATGAAATGAGACTTATTTGCTCGCGTTACCAGCTGGTTTCCTAACTGGCCTGTCTTTGATTGTTGCTATTGGTGCCCAAAACGCTTTTGTGCTTAGACAGGGGTTGCGTCGGCAGCAAGTTCTAACGGTCGTGTTGATTTGTGCTTTTTCGGATGCTCTTCTCATAGCTCTGGGAATTCTTGGGCTTGGTGCTGCGATTAATTCCGCTCCTTTGCTGATTGAAATATTTCGATACGGTGGAGCAGCCTACTTACTTTGGTTTGCGTATGGAGCAATTCGGCGAGCACTTCAGCCACAGATACTAATCGAATCCGATAAGCAAGCAGATACTTTCAAAGCAACGGCTCTAACCGCGCTCGCGTTGACCTATCTGAACCCCCACGTTTACATTGACACTGTTCTCCTGCTTGGATCCATTGCCAATCAATTTGATAGTCAGTGGCTCTTTGGACTTGGAGCAATGACTGCATCATTTGTTTGGTTCTTTAGTTTGGGCTTTGGTGCAGCTTGGCTGGGTAAATATGTCAGGAAACCAACGTTCTGGAGAATTCTTGATGCTTTTATCGCGATTGTAATGATCACAATTGCGGCAATGCTGCTTACCTTCCAGTTCAATTAGCAATTTGAGGTAGATAATCGGACTGTGCTAAATAGCCCAGACACGTTTGGAAATTTCGCAGGCAGAACATCAGCCAAGTGGCGGAGATTTCCCGAGGACGTCCTACCCATGCATGTTGCGGAAATGGATTTTCCTGTTGCAGAACCAATTAGGCAACGGCTCAGCGCAATGGTCAATAATTCAGATCTCGGTTATCTAGGACCCCTACCGGAGCTTGCACCCGCTTTTCATTCATTCGCGAAAAGTCGCTGGGGATGGGAAATTGATCAAACTGGAATTCGAATAGCCACTGATGTCGGGGTCGCCGCTGTCGAGATCTTAAGAACACTTGGAAAACCTGGCGAAGGCGTGCTAATAAATTCCCCGACTTATTCCTCGTTCTTTAAGTGGATAGCTGAGGTCGGAATGGTTCCCTACGATGCACCGCTGGTTTTACAGGGGACTAGGTGGTCGCTGGATTTCCAGTCGATTGAGGACGCCTTCAGCTCCGGAATAAAGCTGTATCTGTTGTGTTCTCCACAAAATCCAGTTGGAACGGTGCACAGTTTTGACGAGTTGTTAAGAATCTCCGAGCTGGCAACTAAATACGATGTAACAGTTATTTCTGACGAGATTCATGCCCCATTGGCTTGGCAGCCGTTCACACCTCTTCTGAGCATTGAATCATCACGCGATAACTCCGTCACGGTCACTTCAACGTCTAAAGCGTGGAATACGGCTGGCCTCAAAGCTGGATTCTTAATCACTCAGTCTTCCAAAATGCGTGAAAGGTTGCGCCCGCTTCCGGAGGCTATGCACTGGAGAGCATCACTACTTGGTGCCTTTTCAATGGTTGAGGCCTATAACAACGGGCAAAATTGGCTTGATGAGACCGTGGAGGTAATTAAGGAAAATTTAAGTTTCCTGCGTTTCGAATTAGCAAAACAGTTACCTAAAGCTAAATTTTTTGACATGTCTGCTACTTATCTAGCGTGGCTTGATCTAAGTGCTTACGGCTTAGACGATTTGCAGGGACGCTTGTTGCGTGACGCAAAAGTTTCGGTGGTTGCCGGCCCGGATCATGCTCATGATGGGAAATACTCAGACTTCATTCGTTTCAACTTCGCAACCAGCCAACCAAGAATTGCAGAGGCAATTCGGCGCATGGCGAGCGTTCTGGAGGTTTAAGTGGCTCTTCAATTGCAATACAAATCGGCTCACGATCAGGCCATAGATTTGGCAAGAGAACTCTTTATAAGACACCGCATTATCAATTATTCATTTGGCTTTGACAGGGCGATAAATCGCGCCGGTCAGTGCGACTTTAGGGCGAAGCGCATAACCGTCAGCAGGCACCTTGTTGAAAACTGCAGCCTGCAGGAAGTTGAGCAAATTATTTTGCATGAAATTGCCCACGCTTTAGTTGGAAAAGATGCCGGACACGGTCCAATTTGGCGCGCAAAAGCCAGGGAAATTGGATACAAATTTCAACCCACTAGTTGGCATCTCATGGCGACTACGTCTGCTCGATGGGTTGGTTTCTGTCCTGCGGGTCATCAGCATTTCAGAATGAGGCGCCCAAATGCCCTTTTGAGCTGTCGACACTGTGCAAATGGGTACAGCGATGAGCATGTAATTGAGTGGGAATCACACGGGGCCGATTAGTAGCGACGAAACGATCGCACCGGCTAGAAAATTCAGTCCGATAAATAATTTCCAACCCTTGTTTGCGTCTTCACAAGTTTCATCACTGATTGACATATTTCTGCCAACCACAACTAAGTAGGGTATTGCGGCTACAGCCGCGAACATAAACCGATCTGGTAGAAACAGTAGAAGTACCGCTGCAATTAGATAAAACGCAAGAGCAAAGCGAACAGTTGCTCGAGCACCAAGTGCGGTTGCAATTGATGCAATACCGGCCTCGCGATCAGCTCTGATGTCTTGGACAGCACCAAATGCGTGTGAAGCAACGCCCCATAGAAAGAATGCAGTGAGAGCAATCAATATCTCTAAGTTGAGTTCACCAATTAGCGCAACGGCAAAGATTGCTGGCCCAACGAAATGAATAGAGCTCGATACTGAATCTAAAAGCGGAATTTCCTTGAATCGAAGGCCCTTAATCGAATAAGCAACTACAAAGAAAATGGTCACCAAAAATGAAATTAGAGCAATGATGTTGCTTACCGATGACGCCGCAATGAAGCCTATAAATGGAGCACTGATGAGAAAGGACGTCCACAGCGTAGGAGCGTGTAGTTCGGGAGGAAGTAAGCCGCCTTCGAGACCGCCTTTTCTTGGATTGCGAAGATCACTTTCATAGTCATAGACATCATTTATGCCGTACATCAATAAGTTGTAAGGAATGAAGAAAAAGAGACTTGTTACCCAGAAGAACCAATTCAGCTCCCCGCCCAGAAAGTAGTAGGCAGCGGCAAAAGGGAAAGCTGTATTTATCCAGGAGATTGGACGAGACGAAATCCAAAGTCTTGTTAGAAAGTTCAAAATCTGCTCCTTAGCCAGTTAAACAGACTCGGCAGCAAAACAAGTGCAACGAGGGTGTAGGCAAAGTCCTCAATTGGGGCGAGCCAGATTCTTAGCCCGAGGGTCTTTTCATAGTCATAGTCAACAATTCCGCTGGCGATAATTACATTGTCAAAAATTGCCGTCATAGCAATCATAAAAATTGAGGCTGGCACAAGAAATCGCCAGTTGATCCAGCGTCTCATCAGCCAGGCATAAATGGAAAAAAGCAGTAAGACCACGAGAGTTAGCAGTGGATATGTCACTTGCCACCTCTTTTTGCAAAGAATTGATATGCCAGCAAGGTGTTGTAGCTGAGCAAGATTAAGAAGAAGAGCTCTTCCAAGGGCAGCTCAGGTGCAAGAAGTATCCCCGATAAAAGTATTGTGTTGCCACGAAAGAAGATTCCGAGTGATATTCCTACGATGTCCCAGATAAGAAACACGACTACTGCAACCAAGACTGAAATCAGCGTGGGCAGTGGGTACCTAAAGAGGGCTAGGTTGTGACGCTTGTCGATTCCAATCAAACCTAGGATCGAGATTACGAGAGCGAACAAATAGAAGAAACTTGTTGATTCGTTCATCAACGCAATCCCTTCCAGCTAGTCACAGGGCTAATCTCTCCCTTCAAAGGACCGCTAGATCGATCATCTGTGAGGTGCTTGTATACCAACTCCGCACCAATCAAACACATCGGCATACCAATACCCGGAAGAGTATTTTGTCCGGCGTATAGGAGGTTTTTGACTTTCTTTGATTTGTTTTTTGGTCTAAAGAAAGCGCTCTGGAAAAGAGTGTGTGCCATTCCCAATGCTGTTCCGTTCCAAGCATTGAACTCATTGACAAAGTCCATCGGGCCAACGGTTCGTCTGACGACGATGCGATCTGCAAGGTCGGGAATTTCGCACCAGTCAGAGATTTGCTGAATTATTTGGTCGGCTGCCGCTTCAAGCGTTTCATCGCCCGAGCGATTGATTCCACCCTTGCCAATTGACGGCTCAGCAGCAGTAGGCACCAAAACGAAAATGTTTTCATGGCCAGCTGGTGCAACGGTTGGGTCCGTTTTAGATGGATTACAAATGTAGAGCGAGGCTGGATTCGGAACCTTTCGCCTGCCGTCCGGCGCATGGAAAACCTCTGCAAAATTACTCTTCCAATCCTTTGTATATAGCAGAGTGTGGTGATCTAGTTGATCAATCTTCCCGTTCACGCCCAGATAAAGCAGAAGAGCTGATGGACCAGCTACTTTCTTCTGCCACCAGGTCTCCGGGTAGGTTTGGTGCTCTTTGGCAAGCAATCTGGTCTCCACGTGTTGCAAATCTGCGGTAGCAACAACCACGTCGGCAGCGACATCACCAGATGACAGTTTTACCCCGGCAACAATGCCATCCTTAACCAAAATTTGCTGCACTGGCGATGAGGTGTGAATTTCCACACCATTTGCTTTTGCCAATCTTGTAAGGGACTCGATGATTGTGTGAACTCCACCCATGGGATAGAAGACACCCTGATTCATGTCAACGTGAGTCATCAGGTGGTACATGCTTGGAGTGTCGTACGGGGAGGCACCCAAGAAAACCGCCGGGAAGTTCAGCATTTTCTTTAGGCGCTCATCCTTCACATACTTACCTGAAAAGTCATAAAGAGAGGTCGTAAGTAGGCGAAGAAATCTTGCGAGCCTCTTCAGGACATCTGGGTGGAGAAAACTCCGAAAGTCTTTGAAATTTGTGTAGAGAAAGTGACGAATCGACAGCTCATACGCTTCTTGAGCGGAGTCAAGGTATCGACCAAGTTGTTTGCCTGCACCAGGTTCAATGTCATCAAACATTTTCTTGATCTCATTAACCCTTTGAGGCATCGGAATTCTGTCACCAAGACCTTCGTTGCGGGTTTGGTATGCCGGGTCAAGTCGAACGAGATTGAGTTCTTGTTCGGCTGTTGTTCCCATCAAGCGAAAGAACTGCTCAAATGCATCGGGCATCAAGTACCAGCTAGGACCCATGTCAAATCGGAAGCCATCTCTTTCCCAAAGGTATGCTCTTCCACCCAGGGAGTCTCTTGACTCAAAAAGTTTGACCTGCATCCCCGCTTTGGCAAGCAGACCCGCGGTGGCCAAACCCGCAATTCCTCCACCGATGACAATGGCTTGCTTTTTCAAACTTTCACTCCTAATACAGCTCTAATTAGCAGTGCAGTTTTCTGCGCGGCACCTACTGAAATTCTTCTATTAATCAACTCTTGCGCGGAGGTTTTACTGATTTGTTGATTTAGCTTTGTGAACAGCAGTTGCGCAGCAGCAACTGCGCGCCGGGCCGAGGCGGGCAATAATGGAAGCGATTGGGCACTCACTGCAAGATCTTTTTGAATATCTGCCACCAACCTGTGCTTCGTCTCCTCGTTGAAGTTTTTGACATCGACGCCAGGGAAGTAACTTCGGCCAAGCCTCTTGAAATCGGCCGACAGGTCCCGAAGAAAATTGACCTTTTGAAAAGCGCTGCCGAGGGCTCGGGCCCCTTTCATCAGCTTTATTTTTTCCTCAGGGGAGTAATTAGTCTCGGCCATAAAAACTTGGAGGCACATCAAACCCACCACTTCGGCTGATCCATAGACGTACTTCTCAAAGGATGCCTGATCATGCTCTTTCTCTGTCAAATCCTGGCGCATGGAGTAAAAGAATGGCTCGACAATGTCTTTTGATATCCCTACCGACCTGGCGGTTTGAGCGAAAGCGTGGATTATCAGGTTGGTGGAATATCCAGTTTCCATGGCTCGATAGGTTTCAGCCTCAAACTCGCCAAGTAACTGCTCGGGATCAAGCTGGCTGGATATCTCTTTGGCTTGGGCCGCGGACCCGTCAACGATTTCATCTGCCACACGAACCAAGGCATAAATGTTTTCAACATGGCCTTGAAATTTCTTGCCCAGCAGTCGGGTAGCGAGCCCGAAGGATGTTGAGTAGCTATAAATCACCTCGCGGGCGGCTCGCTGGGCAGCCATCGAGTAGAGGCTTAGACCAGTGGGAACCTTGGTGGTGTCTTGAATATCCACCCTCTCAGGCTACTAGTTATTGAAACTATGATTGAACCCATGTCTAACTCCATGAAACCCCGCAGCCACGTAGTCACAGATGGAATCGAACGCGCGCCAGCGCGTGGGATGCTCCGTGCTGTAGGAATGGGGGATGACGATTGGGTCAAGCCCCAGATTGGAATTGCTTCTTCCTGGAACGAAGTGACTCCTTGCAACCTGTCACTTGATCGATTGGCTGTTGCCTCCAAAAAGGGCGTTAATGCTGCTGGTGGATTTGGTATGCAGTTTGGAACAATCTCTATGTCAGATGGCATTTCAATGGGTCACGAGGGAATGCACTTCTCACTTGTTTCTCGTGAAGTAATAGCCGATTCCGTTGAGACAGTCATGGAAGCTGAGCGACTCGATGGAGCAGTACTGCTTGCCGGCTGCGACAAATCCCTGCCTGGCATGATGATGGCCGCCGCTCGCCTGGATGTTGCAGCAGTCTTTTTATATGCAGGATCGATTGCGCCGGGTTGGGTGAAACTAACCGATGGTACTGAAAAGCAGGTCACCATCATTGACGCATTTGAAGCCGTTGGTGCCTGCAAAGCGGGCAAGATGAGCGAGGAAGATCTCGATCGAATTGAGCGAGCCATTTGTCCAGGCGAGGGCGCCTGCGGCGGAATGTATACCGCTAACACAATGGCATCGATTGGTGAAGCGCTTGGACTTAGCTTGCCTGGTTCTGCTGCACCACCGTCAGCTGATCGCCGACGCGATACCTGGGCAGAGCGTTCCGGTGAGGCAGTGGTAAACCTAATCGCCAAGGGAATTACCGCTCGACAAATTTTGACAAAGCAGGCATTTGAGAATGCAATTGCAGTCTTAATGGCCTTTGGTGGATCGACCAACGCTGTCTTGCACTTGCTGGCAATTGCTCGTGAGGCAGAAGTAGATCTGCAACTGGAAGACTTCAATCGGATTGCTGATAAGGTTCCTCACCTCGGAGATCTGAAACCATTTGGCCAATTCGTAATGAATGACGTTGACAAAGTTGGCGGCGTTCCAGTTTTGATGAAGGCCTTGCTGGATGCCGGATTACTTCATGGCGATTGCTTGACTGTCACGGGTAAGACTATGGCAGAGAATCTCAGCCAAATTAATCCGCCGGATCCGGACGGAAAGATTATCCGCGCAATGAACAATCCGATCCACAAAACCGGTGGTATTTCCATTTTGCATGGCTCGCTGGCTCCAGAGGGTGCTGTGGTCAAGACAGCAGGGTTTGACTTAGAGAAGTTTGAAGGTCCGGCTCGAGTGTTTGAACGCGAAGCTGCGGCCATGGAGGCCTTGACCAAGGGCGAAATAAAGGCTGGCGATGTAGTTGTGATCCGCTACGAGGGACCAAAGGGTGGGCCAGGTATGCGAGAGATGTTGGCCATAACCGGTGCAATTAAAGGTGCGGGCCTGGGCAAAGATGTCTTACTATTGACGGACGGCAGATTCTCAGGCGGCACAACCGGCCTTTGCATCGGCCACATCTCTCCAGAAGCAACAGTTGGTGGACCAATTGGTCTGGTCAGAGATGGAGACTTGATTCGAGTCGATGTTGCAGCTCGATCGCTTGACTTACTGGTCGACGATGCGGAGCTGGCTGCGAGGAAGCAGCAGTGGCAGCCACTGCCCCCGCGTTACACACGCGGTGTTTTAGCTAAATTCATCAAGTTGGTGCGCTCGGCCTCCGAGGGCGCCTACTGCGGCTAATCGACTTTTAATTGGAGATCTAATGAGCGAGACACTAACCGGTGCTCAAGCAATAATTCGTTCACTCGAAATGCTTGGGGTTGACACCGTGTTTGGTTTGCCGGGTGGAGCAATTCTGCCAACCTATGACCCACTGATGGATTCTAAGAAGATCCGTCACATCCTGGTCCGCCACGAACAGGGTGCGGGTCACGCAGCCGAAGGATACGCGGCAGCCAGCGGCAAGCTCGGAGTGTGTATTGCGACCTCTGGCCCTGGTGCAACCAACTTAGTCACCGCTATTGCTGACGCTCAAATGGATTCTGTGCCACTTCTGGCCATCACAGGTCAGGTTAACTCTTATGCAATTGGAACCGATGCATTCCAGGAAGCTGACATTGTTGGCATAACAATGCCGATCACCAAACATAGCTTCCTGGTCACCAAGGCCGCTGATATTCCAGCTGTTATGTATTCGGCGTATCAAATTGCAACTACTGGTCGACCAGGCCCAGTGCTGGTGGACGTTGCAAAGGACGCCCAGAATGCCAAGTTTGAATTTTCTTGGCCACCTGAGCAAGATTTGACTCCTGGCTATAAGCCAGTGAATGATCCGCACGGTAAGCAAATTCAAGCGGCAGCAGAACTAATACTTCAATCCAAGAAACCAATTCTTTACGTAGGTGGCGGCGTCATCCGAGCTGGGGCCAACAAAGAACTCTTGGAGCTTGCCGACTTAATCAAGGCACCGGTAACCACCACTTTGATGGCACGCGGCGCTTTTCCAGATTCACACCCACAGCACCTTGGCATGCCAGGTATGCACGGCACAGTTCCTGCAGTAACGGGGCTTCAAAAAGCTGACCTACTAATTACTCTCGGTGCTCGCTTTGATGATCGCGTTACCGGGGATGTCAAGACATTTGCTCGCGGTGCAAAAGTTATTCACGTGGACATCGATCCTGCGGAGATTGGAAAGATTCGCCAGGCAGACGTTCCAATCGTTGGTGACGCCAAGATTGTGATTGCTCTCCTGACAGAGGAGCTAAAGAAGCAACTTAAGGGATCCAACTACGACATTGGCGAGTGGTGGAAGTATCTCGATGGGCTGAAAGAGCGCTACCCACTTGGCTACACCGATCTGGACGACGGCAAGATCGCACCGCAGTATGTAATCGAGCGGATTGGTCAGATATCGGGGCCAGATGCTATTTATGCAGCGGGTGTTGGACAGCACCAGATGTGGTCAGCACAGTTTATTAAATATGAAAACCCAAACACCTGGCTTAACTCTGGTGGCGCGGGAACAATGGGCTATGCCGTCCCAGCTGCCATGGGTGCCAAGGTAGCGCTGCCTGAAAAACTGGTTTGGGCGATTGATGGCGACGGCTGTTTCCAGATGACCAACCAAGAGTTGGCCACCTGCACCATCAACCAAATCCCAATCAAGGTTGCAATCATCAACAACTCATCTCTGGGCATGGTTCGTCAGTGGCAAACACTTTTCTACAACTCTCGCTACTCCAATACCGATCTGCACACCGGCACCGACTCAGTGATGGTGCCTGACTTTGTGAAGTTGGCTGAGGCATATGGTTGCTTAGCAATTCGAGTGGAAAGAGAAGAGGACGTCGATAAGGCAATCAAGTTGGCTATTGAAACTAACGACCGACCTGTTGTCATCGACTTCATTGTTGGAAAAGACGCAATGGTTTGGCCGATGGTCCCAGCTGGTGTATCGAACGACGCTGTTCAATACGCTCGCGATGCCGCTCCGATTTGGGATGGGGAGGAGTAAAGATGAGCCAACATGTTCTGTCACTACTTGTTGAAGACAAGCCAGGTATCCTCACCCGCGTTGCCGCCCTGTTTGCCCGTCGTGGTTTCAACATTGAATCACTAGCGGTGGGAACTACGGAAGTTGATGGAGTATCTCGCATCACAGTTGTTGTAAACCTAGACGGCCAACCACTCGAGCAAGTAACCAAACAGCTGAACAAGCTTGTCAACGTTCTAAAGATTGTCGAACTAGAGCCGGACCTGTCTGTTGCTAGAGACCACATGCTCGTAAAAGTTAGAACTGACGCGTCTACCAGGTCTCAGGTTTTGGAGGCAGTCACCCTGTTCAGGGCAAGAGTGGTTGACGTAGTGAGCGATGCAGTAGTGATTGAAGTAACCGGCGATAGCGCTAAGTGCAAAGCATTTATCAAGGTTTTGGAGCCATTTGGAATCAAGGAACTAGTGCAATCTGGTGCCATTGCTATCTCCCGCGGTTCTAAATCAATGACCGAAAAAGTACTCAAATAACAACTAACAGAAAGAAATAAAGTGGCTGAAATTTTTTATGACAAAGATGCCGACCTTTCAATCATTCAAGGCAAGAAGGTTGCCGTTCTCGGCTTTGGTTCACAGGGCCATGCACACGCGCTTAACCTGAAGGACTCGGGTGTTGATGTGGTAGTTGGTCTGCAGCCCGGATCTAAATCCACTGCCAAGGTCCAGGAAAAGGGACTCAAGGTTCTAGCTCCTGCCGAAGCTGTTAAGTGGGCAGATGTGGTTGTTGTGCTAGTGCCAGATCCAAAGCAGCGCGATCTTTACAAAAACGAGATTGAGCCAAACCTCAAGCCTGGGGCGACTTTGGTCTTCGGTCACGGCTTCGCGATTCGATTTGGCTTTATCAAGCCGCCAAGTAATGTAAACGTGATGCTGGTTGCTCCAAAGGGCCCAGGACACATTGTTCGCCGCGAGTTTGAAGCTGGACGTGGAGTTCCTAACTTGATTGCCGTCGAGCAGGATGCTTCAGGCAACGCTTTTGAACTTGGCCTTTCTTACTCGAAGGGAATTGGGGGAACTAGAGCCGGCACTATCAAAACAACATTCACAGAGGAAACCGAAACCGACCTATTTGGTGAGCAGGCTGTTTTGTGCGGTGGCGCATCACAGCTTGTGATGTATGGCTTTGAAGTTCTGACTGAGGCTGGCTATCAGCCCGAAATTGCCTACTTTGAGGTTCTGCACGAACTGAAGCTGATTGTGGATCTGATGTATGAGGGTGGAATTGCCAAGCAGCGCTGGAGCGTCTCTGACACAGCTGAGTATGGCGACTATGTCTCCGGTCCTCGAGTTATCGACCCGAGAGTCAAGGAAAACATGAAGGCAGTCCTTGCTGATATCCAATCAGGGGAGTTCGCGAAGAGGTTCATCGCCGATCAGGATGCAGGAGCGCCAGAATTCTTGGCCCTGCGCGCCAAGGGCGAAGCTCACCCAATTGAAGCCACCGGCCGTGAGCTGAGAAAACTCTTCAGCTGGATCAAAAACAAGGACGACTACCAAGAAGGCTCTGCAGCTCGCTAAACTGACCTCCAATCCACTTCCCCGAAAGGTCTGTTTTGGCTAAGCCAATTGTCCTGATTGCTGAGGAGCTATCTAAGGCGACCCTCAGCGCACTCGGCGACGAGTTCGACGTCAGGCAGATCGATGGTACAGATCGTAAAGCGCTTATTTCCGCGCTGGCTGAAGCAAGTGCAATTCTGATCAGATCCGCGACAAAAATGGATGCCGAGGCAATCCAAGCGGCCCCCAGCCTTCGGGTAATTGCCCGCGCGGGAGTTGGACTCGACAACGTTGATTTAGCCGCTGCCACCAAGGCAGGCGTCATGGTGGTTAATGCACCAACATCAAATGTGATCTCGGCAGCGGAACTTGCTATCGGACATTTACTAGCTTTATCGCGTCAGATCCCGGGTGCGCATCAGTCGACCGCAGCGGGTCAATGGAAGCGAAGTCAATTTAGTGGAGTCGAGCTTTACGAAAAGACTGTTGGAGTTGTTGGTCTTGGCAGAATCGGCTCCTTGGTTGCCCAGCGGTTAGCTGGATTTGAGTGTCGATTAATCGGATATGACCCCTACATCAGCCCAGTTCGCGCGGAGCAAATTGGCGTAGAGCTTGTGTCTTTAGAGGAATTGATGCGACAGAGCGACTTCATAACTATTCACATTCCAAAAACACCAGAAACTACTGGGCTTATTGGAACAAAGGAATTTGCGTTGGCGAAGCCATCCCTTCGAATAGTTAATTGCTCGCGGGGTGGAATCATTCATGAAGGTGCATTGGCAGACGCCCTTAAGAATGGAGTGATTGCTGGAGCAGGCCTCGATGTGTTTGAAAACGAACCACCTGTAGATTCGCCATTACTGAGCGCTCCGAACATTGTGCTTACCCCGCATCTCGGGGCTTCCACGGACGAAGCACAGGAGAAGGCAGGGATTTCCGTTGCTAAGTCTGTTCGCCTTGCCTTGGCAGGGGACTTGGTGCCGGATGCCGTAAATGTTGCTGGTGGTGCTATCGATTCCTCAGTCAAGCCAGGAATCCCTCTAGCGGAAAAACTTGGGCAATTGGTTGCAGGCTTGGCACACACTTCAATTGTTGCAATCGAGTTTGAGGCTCGAGGGGAAATTGCCGCCCACGATGTCACCGTTCTGAAGCTGGCTGCCCTAAAGGGCTTATTCCAAACCATGGTTAGCGAGCAAGTTTCCTATGTCAATGCTCCACTGATGGCCCAGCAGCGTGGCATAGAAGTCAGGTTGACCCAAGACAGCAAGAGCGATGAGTATCGAAACGTAACTACCCTGAAGGCAATTCTGAATGATGGTTCGTCCGTATCTGTTGGCGGAACGGTAATTGGACCTAAACACCACCAGAAAATTGTGTCCATCAATGGTTATGAAGTTGAGCTAGCGCTTGCGGAAAACTTGGTTGTCATGGTTTATCAAGATCGACCTGGCATCGTTGCAATTTATGGATCTGCTTTTGCTAAAGCAGGAATAAACATTGCTGCCATGACAATTGCGAGGCAGCAAAAAGGCGGCAAGGCCCTGAGCGTTATTACAATTGATTCGCCCATCGAACCGGCACTAGTTGACGAACTGCGCGAAGCAATTGACGCAGATTTGATGAAATTTATCTCTCTATCGGAGAGCTAAGTTCAGGCAGTTTCTCTTCCGGATTCGATCCAAGCACCCGTGCCACCAGCTACAGATACCGCCGAGTAACCCAAATCCTCTAGAGCATTGGCAGCTTTCATCGATCTTCCACCGCTTTGGCAGATAATCCAGACCTGTTCGTCTTTGGGAATTTCATTGAGATTCTCGTGCAGTGCACCGAGCGGAATGTGCTTTGCCCCTGGAACATGCCCCGACTGGTATTCAGCTACTTCTCTTACGTCAATCAGAAACGCTCCCTTGGACAGGGATTCTTGGAGTTGATCAATTGAAACTTCTTTGGCCATGGTCTAATTCTAAGCTGAACGAAATGGCTGTCGCCTTGCTTCGGAAAAGCTAATAGGGTTAAGCCCATAAATCCCAAGGGGCAAAGTTGAAAAAGCTTGATTTGGCTGTAATTCCGGGCGACGGAATCGGTCCAGAAGTAGTTGCCCCTGCCTTAGCTGCGTTGCAAAAAGCATTGGTTGGGGTTGAGGTTTCGACAACCGAATACGACCTTGGGGCCAATCGTTATTTGAAATCTGGGGAAATTCTTACGGATGAAGATTTGGCCAAGCTGAGGACTCATCAAGCAATTCTGCTTGGTGCGGTGGGAGACCCTAGAGTTGCACCGGGCATTCTGGAGCGCGGTTTGTTGCTCAAAATACGATTTGACTTTGATCATTTTGTCAACCTTCGTCCGAGCAAGCTCTATAGGGGCGTGAAGACCGTCCTGGCAGGCGATCCCAAAATTGACTTTGTAGTGGTGCGCGAGGGAACCGAAGGACTCTACGTGGGAAACGGCGGAGCAGTTCGAGTTGGGACCGAGCACGAGCTTGCAAACGAAATCTCAGTAAACACTGCGCATGGTGTCCGCCGTGTCGTTGAGTATGCCTTTGAGTTGGCTAACAGGCGAGTTAGAAAACAACTAACTCTTGTTCATAAGACAAATGTTTTGGTGCACGCAGGAAAACTATGGACAAGAATTGTCGAAGAGACCGCAGCCAAGTACCCAAGTGTCAAGCATGACTATTTGCACATCGATGCAGCGACCATTCACTTGGTTAGTTCACCCGAGCGATTTGATGTAATTGTGACCGACAATCTGTTTGGCGACATTATTACTGATCTTGCCGCTGCAGTTTCCGGAGGAATCGGACTTTCAGCTTCGGCTAATCTAAATCCGACTGGACAGTTTCCCTCCATGTTCGAGCCCGTGCATGGTTCGGCCCCAGATATTGCTGGAAAAAACTTGGCCAACCCCACCGCAGCAATACTGAGTGCGAGCTTGCTTGCTTCACACCTTGGTTATCAAGAGGCGGCTGAGAAAATAGAAGATGCCGTCGCAGATTATCTGGCCAGTGGTCACAATGGTTCAACCAGTGAGATTGCCAAGGCAATTTTGGAGAGAATCTAGTAATGGAATTTAAAGTAATCAAGAACCCAAATCCCACTCCTGATGCTGAGCGAGAAAAGATTATTGCTAATCCAACCTTCGGCACTCATTTCACCGATCACCAGGTCGTTGTTGTCTGGGAAAAAGACAAGGGCTGGCATTCGCACCAGGTAATCCCATATGGTCCCATCCTGATGGATCCTTCGGCAGCAGTCTTGCACTACGGGCAGGAAATCTTTGAAGGCATCAAGGCATATCGTCACAAGGATGGTTCGATTTGGACTTTCCGCCCGGAGATGAACGCCAGACGTCTGCAGAAATCTGCTCATCGAATGGCCCTTCCTGAGCTACCAGTCGAAACATTTGTTGAATCGCTGAGACAACTCATTGCAGTCGATGGAGCTTGGGTGCCAACCCAGGATGGTGAGAAAACTCTCTATTTCCGACCATTTGAAATAGCGGCAGAAAACTTCCTGGGAGTAAGGGCTGCTCATCGAGCCGAATATCGCGTAATCGCGTCTCCGGTTGGTCCTTACTTTACTGGCGGCATTAAGCCGGTATCGATTTGGATTGCACTTGATTCTTCTAGAGCCGGCAAGCACGGCACGGGCGAGGCAAAAACCGGTGGCAACTACGCGGCAAGTTTGTTAGCTCAAAACGAGGGATATGAAAACGGCTGCTCGCAGGTTGTGTTCCTAGACGCTGAGACTGCAACTTACATCGAAGAGCTTGGCGGTATGAATCTATTTTTTGTTTTCAAGAATGGCTCAGTGGTAACACCCGCTCTAGATGGAACTATCCTGCATGGAATTACCAGAGACTCAGTTATTACTCTCCTAAAAGATCGCGGACACAAAGTAGAGGAGCGAAAGTTCACCCTCGATGAGCTGCGCAGTGGAGCCAAGTCTGGAGAATTGATTGAAGTTTTTGCCTGCGGCACGGCAGCTGTGGTGACCCCAGTTGGCTTACTTAAATCAAGAAAAGAGGAGATTGAGATTGGCGGGGGACAGCCCGGTAGTCTCACGGTCTCTATTCGAGAAGAGTTGACCTCGATTCAATACGGAAATTTGCCAGACAAGCATGGTTGGCTCGTAAAGCTGGCAGACTAATCAAATGCGCTTAGCTCGCTTTGCAATGGATGGTCATGTCCACAACGGTGTCGTTGAATCGGACCGGATTCATCAACTGGCGAGCTCTTTTTTCGATTCAATAGAAAAAACTGGTCAAACTTTCGCACTATCTGAAGTAACTCTGTTGACGCCAGTTGAGCCGAGCAAAATCATTTGTATCGGTTTAAACTTTGAAGACCACGCAGCTGAAATTGGTCAGACAAAACAGGATGAACCTCTGATGTTTTTCAAGCCGCCCAGTGCGCTGATAGCAACTGGCGAGGCGATCGTCATTCCTCCGCAAACCAGGAATGTTGAGTTAGAAGTTGAGCTAGCAATAGTGGTTGGAAAAAAGGCTAAGAATGTGTCTCAAGCGGATGCGAAGTCCCACATCCTTGGCTACACAATCGCCAATGATGTCACCGCCAGAGACGTGCAGTTTTCAGATTTGCAGTGGGCGAGAAGTAAGGGTTTTGATACATTCGGCCCCCTTGGACCATGGATTGAAACTGACTTTCAGCCAGCTAACAAGAAATTGATTTCTAGGGTAAATGGTGAGATTCGCCAAAACGGCAATACGCGTAACATGATCGCTAGCCCGGAGGAATTAATCTCCTACGTCTCGCAGAACCTAACTCTTTTCCCGGGAGACGTGATTCTTACTGGCTCACCCGCAGGTATTTCGGGAATCAAAAGCGGTGACTTGGTAGAGTGCGAAATTGAAGGCATCGGGATTCTGTCTAACCCGGTGGCATAGGCTTTAAGTAGAAAATGACTCAGCTAACTGCGCCAATTACCTCTGCCCAGGGCAGTGAGATTGTTGTGCGGTTTTGCCCATCACCCACCGGAACTCCACACGTTGGATTAGTAAGAACTGCACTTTTCAACTGGGCATACGCCAGAAGCCAGGGGGGAAAGTTTGTCTTTCGCATTGAGGACACTGACGCTTCTCGCGATAGTGAGGAGAGTTACCAGCAAATCGTTGAGGCCTTGCGTTGGTTGGGTCTGGACTGGGATGAGGGAATTGATGTTGGTGGGCCAAACGAGCCCTATCGTCAATCGCAGCGCAGCCACATCTATAAGGGTGTAGTAGAAAAATTAATTTCGTCTGGGCACCTTTACGAGAGCTTTCTTACAGCAGAGGAAATTGAAGAGCGAAACAAGGCCAATGGTAGAGCCGTTCAACTTGGTTATGACAATTCGGAACGCGAACTTACCGAGGCGGATAGACAACGGTATTTATCCGAGGGCAGGCAGCCAGCGCTGAGGCTTCGTGTTCCAGACGAGGAAATTAGTTTTGTTGATCTTGTTCGCGGAGAAATTAAATTTCCGGCAGGTTCCTTTCCAGACTTTGTCGTAGTTCGCCCAGGCGGAGAGCCTCTTTACACTCTGGTCAATCCAGTGGATGACGCCTTGATGGGCGTTACCCACGTCTTGCGAGGAGAAGATCTGCTCTCCTCAACGCCCCGACAGATTGCACTCTATAACGCTCTTTACGAAGCAGGTATTGCAAAATTCGTTCCTCGCTTCGGCCATCTTCCGTTTGTAATGGGCGAGGGAAACAAGAAGCTTTCAAAGCGAAACCCTGAAAGCAATTTGTTCCTGCACCGAGATCGCGGCTTCATTCGTGAGGGCTTGCTTAATTACTTAGCCTTGCTGGGTTGGTCAATTTCTTCAGATCGCGACATATTTACCCTGGACGAGATGTGTAAGACATTTGATGTAGCAAGTGTGAATCCAAACCCTGCCAGGTTTGACCAAAAGAAGGCGGATGCAATCAATGCGTCCCACATTCGACTCTTATCTGATGCAGATTTTCAGGACCGCGTGCTGCCTTACCTAGTCTCAGCCGGGGTGCTGCCAGCTCAACCGACTAACGACCAGCTGGCGGATCTAGGAAAAGCCCTGCCGCTTGTCAAAGAGAGAATCACGGTTTTGAGCGAAGCCAGCGGAATGCTTGCTTTTTTGTTCACGGAAGACCTAAGTTTCGAAGCTGAAGCATTAGCGCAATTGCCTGTCGATTCAGGGCAGATTGCGGCTTCGGCTGCTCAAGCACTGGCCAGCCTTTCAGATTTCACAACTGCAAACATTCAAAATACCTTGAGTGAATCCCTCATCGAAAAATCTGGCCTAAAGCCACGTGATGCTTTTGCAGTTGTCCGCGTCGCGGTGTCGGGTCGCAGGGTCACCCCACCGTTGTTCGAATGCTTGGAAATACTGGGTAAGAATCGTTCGGTCGCTAGATTAGAGGCGTTTTCGAAGGCGCACTAAGATAATCCGAGCGACTTAGCGTCCCATTGGGGTGTGGTGTAATTGGCAACACGAAGGTTTCTGGTTCCTTTGTTCTTGGTTCGAGTCCAGGCACCCCAGCAAAGATTGGCAATCTGATGCTTGACCAATTTGCGGCTGGCTACCTCGTATTTTCTTTCTTTGCGCTAGCTCTGTTTCAATTGGCAATCGTGCTAGGAGCTCCGTTAGGAGAGTATGCCTACGGGGGACAGACCCCTGGAAAACTTTCCATTCAATATCGAGTTGCCAGTGCCTTTTCTTGCGCTTTAGCCATAGCCATAGCAGGCCACTATTTGGCGCAACTGGGAATAATTCCACTCTTGTTGGATGCAAACCTTAATCAGATTGTGAATTGGGGATTAGTTTTATTCAATCTGCCCTCGGCAATACTCAATAACATCACTAGGAGCCAAAAGGAAAAGCGTCTTTGGGGTGGCACGACCATTGCGAATTTGTTGGCATCGGTGATTGTTGCTCTTTAGAGCTGCCAGCTTTCACCAATTTTGAGGAATCTAAATTCCCCTCCGTGTCTTTCAACTACCTGCTGCACGCGACTATTCTGCAGAGCATGCCCTTGATCCGAGAGCAGTGCATTGTGAGTAGCAAAACACTTCTTTGGCCTGACCAAATCAAGAAAATCAATAACGTCTGATATTCGCAACCAGGGTGCACTGGTAGGGCAGGCCAAAACCTCAACTGATTGCTCTGGAAAGGTATAGCTATCCCCGGGGTAGTAAAAGGTCGAGTTCACCATGACGCCAACATTTTGAACCAATGGAATTGAACGATGAATCACCTGGTGAAGGTCGCCGTAGAAATCAATTTTGAACGGCCCCGCTTGGTAGTGGTCTCCGTGATAGACGACTTGGACATTTAGCCCCTTCAACTTTTCAGCAACCTCTTGAGTCCCAAACAGGTGTGCGTCTGGAAAGTTCTTGATAATGGTTTTGGCATGCTCGAGCGAGGTGTGGTCGTCATGGAGGTGTGTAAAGACCACCGCTACAACACTTTTCAGCTCTGGCAGGTTTGAGTAGCTGCCCGGATCTATTACTAATTGGGCGGCTGATTCCTCGATGACCAGCAAAGCATGCTCATATTTGGAGATTCTCATGGCGCTACCTCAATTCAGGGTCTATCTTTGTCGATATTAGGAGGTGGCGATGAAGCCACTGGGAGTAATCATCAACCCGGCAGCTAATCGTGGTCGGGGAAATCTCGTAGGGGAGCAGGCACTCGCTGCTTTTGTTGAAATTGGTATCCCTACTCGAAATCTCACTGCCAACTCTGCGCAGGCGGCTAAAGATCTGGCTATTTCTATGGCCTCAGAACTTTCCGGAATTGTGGCCATTGGTGGTGATGGTACAAGCCAGTTGGGCGTGAACATAGCCATGGAGACTTCGCTACCACTTGGCTTAGTCCCAGCTGGTAGTGGAAATGATCAGGTGCGGGAACTTGGAATTGCACTGGATGATCCAAGTGGTGCTGCCTACAACATTGCCGAGGGAATCAAGAATCCACGTCAAGTCGATGTCATGCGGGTGGAAACTGACTACCGAAGTTTCTGGTCGCTGGGCTCTATCTCAGCCGGGTTTGATGCTCTATGTGCGGAGCGAGCAAATGGTTTGAAGTGGCCCAAGGGTCCAAATTCCTATGTGGCAGCCATGCTGCTCGAACTTCCAAAGTTCAAGCCCATTCAATACCGACTGGTGGCTGACGGCCTTGAGAGGAACTTCAAGGCAATGTTATGTGGAGTTGCCAACGTGAAGAACTTTGGTGGAGGAATGCGGATATCCCCTAAATCGGAAATGACGGATGGTGAGCTAGAAGTTTTTATCTTGCATGAAGTCTCGAGACCAAAATTATTGAAGATTTTCCCAACCGTCTACAAAGGCGAGCACATCCACTACAAAGAGGTCGAGATTTTCAAGGCCAAAGAAATTCGGATTGAGAACGATGGATTTCCAATGACTTGCGATGGCGAGATCATTGGACCGGCACCATTTAGCGTAAAGATTCACCCTGGGGGCCTCAGGCTACTGAGTCGATAGATTGCCCCAGCGGGCCATCTGTGGCATGATTTCTAGGTTGCAATTCGGCCCCATCGTTTAGCGGCCTAGGACGCTGCCCTCTCACGGCAG
>CAZGNP010000002.1:0-101152 GCA_964527155.1 uncultured Aquiluna sp. | reverse complement strand
AAGAAGCCTGCAAAGCGCAAGTCCGCTAAGAAGGCTGCTCCAGCTGCAAAGAAGCCAGCTCGCCGTCGTAAGAAGAAGGCTGCTGTAGCTGCTTAAGTAGTCTTAAGAAACTACGTATTCAACCACCTCACGCAATGTGGGGTGGTTGAATTTATATCCGGACGAAATCAATTTGTCAGCGGTCATTTTTTGTGAGCAAAGCAGAAGCTCTTTTGCAGCCAAACCGATTAGTAGGTTCATGGCCCAGGCTGGAACTCGGAAAAAGGTTGGTCGCTTTAGCGCATCGCCGAGAGCGTGAATGATTTGCTCGCAGGTGGCAGGTTCAGGAGCCGTCAGGTTGAAAGGCCCATTTGCGCCGTCTTTTTCAATCAGATGAATGATTGCCCTGGCCTGGTCCTCCAGGCTGATCCATGCCCACCATTGTTTGCCGGATCCAAGTGGTCCACCAATTCCAAGCTTGATTAGGGGTAATAGCTTGCCGAGCGCACCCAGCTTCTTGCTCATAACCATGGTCGTCCTAATTAGCACAACTCGGGTCTTTGCTTTTTTTGCCTCTTCCTCCCAAGCAAACGCCAGGTCGGCGAGAAAGCCCTCGCCCCTGGTCGAGTTCTCGTCCAGCAGCTCATCACCGCGATCTCCATAGATTCCAGAGGCCGATCCAGAAATCAAAACCTTTGGTGGGTTTGTGGCAGCGTTGATTGCCTCCACGAGCAGCTTCGTCGTGTCCAGCCTGGAATCAACAATCTCTTTCATGTATTTCTTCGTCCAGGGGATTTTCCCGGTGGTTGCACCAGCCAAGTTCACAACAGCATCAATTGAGTTCATCACTGAAAAGTCAAATTTGCCCTCGGATGCGTCAATGAATACTTCGTTGGCGTCCCTGGGTTGGCGCCTTACCAGGCGAATTGGTGTGTGGCCGAGCGCGGATAGCTGTTTGGCCAATTCAGTGCCAATTAGTCCTGTTGCACCTGAAATTAGAACTCTCACGCCTGGCTCCCTCTGCTTACCTTTGAGCTTCTACAATGGACCCTACTTGTTTATTCCAAAGCTTAGGAAACCTTGAACGTAGAACTATGGGTCTGGGGACTCACAATTGCAATCCTTACCACAGTCTTGGTAGTTGACTTCATTTATCAAGCCAGGCACCCGCACGACCCAACTTTCAAAGAATCGGCCATACAAAGCTCCATTTACATCACCCTCGGCTTGCTTTTTAGCTTCGTGATTGGCGGAGTCTGGGGCCCTCAGTTTGCCCAGGAATACTTTGCTGGTTTTATAACTGAAAAGTCTTTGTCTGTTGACAACGTTTTCGTCTTTTTGGTGATTTTCACACAGTTTGCAGTCCCTAGAGAGCTGCGCAGCCAGGCATTGCTAATTGGCATCGCCATTGCTCTGTTCTTGAGGTTCATCTTTATTTTGCTTGGCGCTGCCTTCATAGAGAATTTCAGCTGGGCTTTCTATGCTTTCGGAGCGTTCCTATTACTCACGGCGCTCAAGATCATGAGGGATACCTTCGATGGGCTCAAGGAATCCGAGCATGATGAATATTCTGGCGGAAAGTTGATTGCTTTCTTGCAGCGCAGGATGCGAACCACCAAGGATTACCACGGGTCAAAGTGGATAATCAAGAAAGATGGGAAGCGCTTCGCGACCCCTCTCTTGCTGGTCATGGTTGCGATTGGCTTTACCGACCTGTTGTTTGCCCTGGACAGCATTCCAGCTATTTATGGGCTTACAAAAGAGCCCTACATTGTCTTTGTTGCCAATGTATTTGCCCTCCTAGGCTTGCGTCAGCTCTACTTCCTGCTCGGAGGATTAATGGAGCGCCTAAAGTATTTAGGAATTGGACTTTCCATCATTCTTGCTTGGATTGGTTTCAAGTTGGTGATCCATGCTCTTCACAAAAACGAGTTGGCATTCATCAATGGCGGAGAGCCAGTGAAAATCATCCCGGAGATTCCGACCGAGCTATCGCTATTTGTGATTTTGATTACCTTGCTGATTACAACTATTTGGTCACTAGCCGCAACGGCGGGTGAGGCTAAGAAGCTAGATCCAAATCGGCAAAAGTAGCTGCAGGCGCCAGAACTCATAGGGGACGGGCAGGCCGATCCAGAGCGGCAAGTAGAAAAGCGCGAGCAAACTTGTTGCAATAAGAAAACCGGTGATGTTGCGGGTGCGCAGCATCTGAACCTTTAGCAGCAAACCCCTTCGCCAGTAGTGCTGCAGTACCAGAGTGAGAGCCAGCACTAAGAATGGCGAAATAATCACTGCGTAGAACTGGAAAGCGGTTCTTTCCAAAAAGAACACCCAGGGCAACCAACCGGCGATGAAGCCAAGTAGTACGACTTGAACTTGGCGAGTTTTCACTCGATTCTTTATAAGCCAGGCAAGTGCTAAAAGACCCCCAAACCAGATCAGCAAGTTTGGCATCGCAGTTATTGCGACTGTGCAGCTATTTAGCAATCCACAGAACTCAGACCCTTCAAACTGTTCAAAGTAAAAGGCAGTTGGTCGCAAATTCAACAGCCACGAAAACGCATTTGACTCATAGGGATGATCGGACTGCAAATTGGCATGGAACTGAAGAATTTGAAGGTGGTAAGACCAAAGCGAGCTCCACCAACTATCGTCTAGTTGCCTACCCCAGGCAGCGTCATCGCGGATCCATCCCAACCAGCTGGTTAGGTAGATGGCGAACGAACTCATCGCCAAAGTCAGAGCGTTTAGCAGTCCCTGCCCAATGGCGCCAAAGCGATTGAGACCCAGGTTCTTTCTTGTCTGCCAGTCAGACCAGAAGGTGTAGAGCCCAAAGGCAATAAGGAAGTAAATGGCTGACCACTTAACGGAACCAGCCATTCCCATCACAATTCCGAGCAGAATTAGCCAAGGCTGGATCGTTGGACCTTGCCGATAGCGAAGTCGAGCACGCCAATGGCGATCTGCCAATAAAAGAATGAGCAGTCCAAGCAAAACGAAAAAGGTAAGAATCCCATCCAAGATTGCAGTTCTTGACATAACAACGGAGTGACCCTCAATTGCCAATAAGAATCCAGCGATTGCTGCAAAGGCTGCCGATTTTGTAAGGACTCTCGCGATTGCAATCACCAAAACCACGCTCAGAGATCCCAGCAGAGCAGTTGAGAATCGCCAGCTAAAGCTGTTTTCAACTCCGAATAAGCTCAGACCCAGCCAAATAATCCATTTACCCAGCGGTGGATGCACCACATAAGAACCGGCTGATTCAAAGACATTGGGGCTGCCTGATTCAAAGGACTGATTGGCATTTTCTGGCCAACTTCGTTCAGAGCCAAACAGACCGAGGGTGTAGGCGTCCTTGACGTAATAGGTCTCATCGAAAACCAAGGAGGCAGGGTTGGCCAAATTACTGAATCGGATTGCCGCTGCGAGCGCTGTTATTGCCAAGGTCGAAATTGCGGCAAAGTTAGGGTGCTGGGAAACCCTTGAGAGCAATTTTGCTAGCGCTGAAACCACGCTTAGATGCTAGTTTGCTTGCTGTGTTGATACTGGCTGCGACTCCCATTGGCAACCTCTCTGATGCCTCAACCAGACTGGTTCAGGCCATCCAGACCAGCGAATACATCGCCTGCGAAGATACCCGGAGCTTAAAGCAATTAGCTTCAGCCTTGGGCGTTAGATTTCACGCCAAGCTTTTTAGCCTTCACGAGCACAACGAGCATTCGAGGTTGCAGGAACTGGTGAAAATTGCAAGTGTTCACGATCTCTTGGTAGTCAGTGATGCCGGTATGCCAACGATTTCTGACCCTGGCTTCAATTTAGTAAGAGCGTGCATCGAATCCGACATTGAGGTAACGGTAATTCCTGGCCCATCCAGTGTTTTGTCGGCGCTCGCCGTATCGGGACTCCCCACTGATCGATTTGTTTTTGAGGGATTTCTCTCTAGAAAGGCAGGAGAGCGCCTAGCCACCTTCCAAAAGTTGGTGAATGAAGAACGCACGATGGTTTTTTTTGAGGCACCGCACCGAATTTTGCAAAGCCTGCAAGACGCGGCGTCGGTTTTTGGCCCGAGTCATCCAGCGGTGGTAGTAAGAGAGCTAACAAAGAAGTTTGAGCAAGTAACCCGCGGGACGCTGGCGGAGCTGATCGAATGGGCGCAAGGTGAGCCAAAAGGTGAAATGGTGTTGCTTCTCGCCGGCGCGCAAGCAGGACCGATTGACTATGGAGAACTTGCCCAGCGGGCTTTGAGGCTGGCCGAGAGTGGAATTGGATTGAAAAAGGCCGTTGCCGAGATTGCCGAGAGTTCCAAGGCGTCAAAGAGCGTAATTTACGAACATGCCCTACGGCTCAAACCCTAGGATATCGAAGTGACCAAGTCCTTCTACGTAACTACCCCCATCTTCTATGTCAATGACGCTCCTCACATCGGTCACGCCTACACAGAGGTTGCGGCAGACGTCATCACTCGCTGGCACAGACAGTCGGGGCAACAGTCATTTCTGCTGACTGGCACCGATGAGCACGGTGAAAAGGTTTTACGAACTGCCCTTGGCAATAATTCCGATCCAAAGAGCTGGACCGATCGTTTAGTCGAGCAGGCATGGTTGCCACTGCTGGAGACAATTGACATCGACAATCAAGACTTTATCCGCACCACTGAGCCGCGCCACAAAGTCGCAGTACAAAAATTTCTCCAAAAGCTTTATGACACGGGCTTTATTTATCAGGGTTCGTTCAAGGGTAATTACTGCGTTGGCTGTGAGGAATACAAGAATGATTCCGACCTTGTATCAGGCACCGGTGACTTTGTGGGACAGCAAGTTTGTGCTATTCATTCAAAGCCAGTCGAACAACTGAATGAGACCAACTACTTCTTCAAACTCTCCGATTTTCAAGACCGACTTCTAAAGCACTATGAGGAGAATCCAAATTTTGTTCAACCCGAGTCGGCCAAAAATGAAGTTGTTTCTTTCGTCCGCTCGGGATTAAGCGATCTCTCGATTTCCCGCTCCAAGGAGCGCTTCGATTGGGGAATTGACATTCCTTGGGATGACTCACACGTCACCTATGTCTGGTTCGATGCTCTTTTGAACTACATAACCGCTATTGGGTATGGCGAAGATGAACAAAAACTCAATTCACTTTGGCCAGCTGATGTGCAGGTTGTTGGAAAAGACATTTTGCGCTTCCACGCTGTGATCTGGCCTGCGATGCTAATGGCAGCGGGACTGCAACCTCCGAAGCAGGTTTTTGGCCATGGCTGGCTTCTGGTCGGCGGAGAAAAGATGTCGAAGTCCAAGTTGACCGGTATTTCGCCAAATGAAATTACGGACTCTTTTGGCTCGGATGCATTCCGCTACTACTTCATGAAAGCAATCGGATTTGGTTCCGATGGGTCTTTCTCATGGGAAGATCTGTCCGCACGTTATCAGGCAGAGCTGGCAAATGGCTTTGGAAATTTGGCATCAAGAACCATTGCCATGATTCATCGATACTTTGACTCGGCAATCCCTGCGCCGGGCAAGTATGAGCCAGCTGATTTATCTGTGCAAGAAGTTGCTAAGAATGCAGTTGCTGGAGCTGACCTGGCTATGCAAAAAGTCATGATTCACGAAGCGATTGCCAAGATCTGGACTTTGGTCGATGAGCTAAACAACTACATAACAGTTCAAGAACCTTGGGCGTTGGCAAAAGATGAGGCAAATCGCGCAAGGTTGGGAACGGTCCTCTATACCTCGGCTGAGGGGCTTCGGGTTCTGAGTGTCCTCTTAGCACCCATCATGCCTAAGTCGACCGAGAAACTGTTTAGTGCGTTAGCTAGTTCACTAGGAAAGATTTCAAATCAAAAGATTCAGGACAGCGCAACCTGGGGGCAGCTCAAGCCAGGGGAAAGGGTGACCGAACTCGAGGCACTCTTCCCACGACTTGAAGAATCCAAATGAGTGACTTTCTAAGAACTCGAGTCAGCTACGACGGCAATGAGACGCGTCCTCAGCATTATCCAGATTTACCTGAGCCTCTAGAAGTTGGAACCTATGACAACCACACGCACCTGGAAATTGCCGACGGTGATTCGCCGCTGACCGTTGCCGAGCATCTAAGTCTGATGCGACGGGTTGGAATGCTTGGCGCCGTTCAAGTGGGTGTAACCCTTGAAAGCTCAAAGTGGTCTGCCCAGGTGGCGAGTGAAAACCCAATGTTGCTGGCTGCAGTCGCATTACATCCAAATGAGGCTCCGCTCTATGAGAACAAGCATGACTTGGATGCAGCAATAGCGGAGATAGCTGAATTAGCGACGCAGCCGAGAGTTAGGGCAATCGGTGAGACAGGGTTGGACTATTTCCGCACCACCAGTGACCACCATTTGCTTTTACAGCAGGACTCATTCGAACAGCACATCGAAATTGCAAAGAGCAATGATTTGGCTCTTCAAATTCACGATCGCGAGGCCCATCAGTCTGTGGTGGACACTCTGAAGCGAGTGGGCCAACCAGAGAAGGTAGTTCTACACTGCTTTTCTGGAGACGTTGAATTAGTAGAGATTGCCAAGCGAAACGGATGGTTTATTTCATTCGCGGGAAACATTACTTTCAAGAAGAACCAATATTTGCGCGACGCTCTCTTGGCAGCTGACATTCGTCAGGTATTGATTGAGACGGATGCGCCTTTTCTCACTCCCGAACCAATGCGCGGAAGGCCAAACGCCCCGTATCTAGTTCCGCACACCCTGCGCTACATGGCCAGCCTGCTTGAAGTTGATATCAATCGTTTAGCTGAGCAGATTAATCGAAACACTGAAAATGCCTATGGGCTTTGGTCGGAAGGGATTTAGTTGCTCGGCGCCGCTGAAATCAGGCAACTAGCCGAGAGCTTGGGTTTACGACCAACCAAAAAGCTGGGCCAGAACTTTGTCATTGACCCAAACACCATAAAGAAAATTGTTTCTCAAGCAAATTTGCGACCAGATGATTTAGTTGTTGAGATAGGTCCCGGGTTGGGCTCGCTGACCATAGGCCTTCTTGAAGCGGTTGACCAGGTCATTGCTGTTGAAATTGACAACAGGCTTGCCCAATTATTGCCGCAAACAGTTGAAAAATACGCTCCGGGTAAGCGGCTTAGAGTCGTTCAGGCAGATGCATTGCGTGTCACAGAGCTACCCGGTCAGCCGACGGCTTTGGTTGCGAATCTGCCCTACAACATTTCTGTGCCAGTCCTAATTCATTTTCTTGAAACCTTTCCTTCGATTGAAAAGGTATTAGTCATGGTCCAAGCAGAAGTTGCTGAGCGGCTTGCTGCAAAACCAGGAGGCAAAGAATATGGTTCTCCGAGTGCCAAGTTGGCTTGGTATGGAAAAGCAAAGTTGGCTGGTTCGATTGGGCGAAATGTCTTTTGGCCAGCGCCGCAGGTAGATTCTGCTCTGGTCTATTTTGAGAGAACCAGATCCGAGCGCAATCCAGAAGTATTCAAGGTGATTGATGCCGCGTTTGGCATGCGGAGAAAGACCCTCCGGCAAGCGCTATCAAACTGGGCTGGAAACCCTCAGCAGGCTGAGGAAATTCTTCGCAGGGCCGGTATTGATCCTTCGGCTAGGGGCGAGCAATTAGCCATCGACGACTTTGTCAGGGTAGCCTCGAGCAGGTGATTTACGCATCGGCCCCGGGAAAGCTAAACCTTTTCTTTGAAGTCGGCCCCCTTCGCCCAGACGGCTACCACTCAGTAATAAGTGTTTATCAAGCTCTAGCGATTCGGCAACGAGTAGGCGTTGAACCACACACGCATTGGGAAGTCATTACCAAAGGCGATCTGCCTCAGCAGCAGCTCGACCTGGTTCCCAAAGACGAAAAAAATTTGTGTGTGATTGCCGCCAAGGCTCTTGCCAAATACGCAGGCATAGCAAATCCCCAACCAATGCGTTTTCTGACTCACAAGCAAGTTCCTGTAGCTGCTGGATTGGCAGGAGGTAGTGCTGATGCCGCCGCATCTCTAATTGCCCTCAATGAAGCTTGGTGCCTGGGCCTGAAGAATGATCAGCTCCAGCAAGTTGCCAGCAGCGTCGGTTCCGATGTTCCATTTTCTTTGCTTGGTGGAACCGCCCTTGGGTTAGATACCGGAATCGAACTCCAACCGCTTGATGATCTCCCTGAGCTCCAAGTTGTCTTGCTCATCAGCCCAATTGGACTGAGCACCAAGGAAGTCTTTAGAAAATTTGACCAGATATTTCCGCACGGTGACATTACAGTTGAGGCCGCAAGGGCAATCGATGCTGTCAGAACTCAAAGAAATCTTGGAAAGAATTCTCTGTTGCAACCAGCACTTTCGCTCAGACCAGAATTAGCTGAGTTCCAGTCGCTTATTGGCGAAACCAGTGGATATTTATCGGGCTCTGGGCCAACGATTTACTTTTTGACCCAAGATCCTGCTCAAGCAAAAGCATGGTCGGAGCAACTCAGGGACGTTGGGCATCTGGTTATCCATACAACAACGTCTAACCGTGGAGCGAACTTAGAGTAATGGCACACCTTCTAGGCGCCGAATCTATCTCACATAGTTTCCCCACCAAGACCGTTTTTAGAGCGGTGACCGTGGGGATCAACGAAGGTGACCGGATTGGAGTGGTGGGCAGAAACGGTGACGGAAAGTCAACGCTCCTTAAAATTCTTACTAAGCAGCTCCAACCAGATCAAGGTCGGGTTACTTGGCGCGGAGGTCTTGATGTTGGATTCTTGCGACAGCAGGACAACTTTTCTGCCGGTGCAACCATCGCTGAAATAATTGTTGGTAATCGCCCGGAACACGAGTGGGCTTCTGATCCGAGAATCAGAGACGTCCTTGCTGGTTTGGTTTCTGATTTGGATTGGAAGCAGGAGGTCTCCACCCTCTCCGGCGGGCAGCTTCGCAGGGTGGCTCTGGCTCAATTGTTGGTAGGCGAGCACGACGTAATCATGCTTGATGAGCCAACTAATCACCTCGACATTGATGGTGTGAATTGGTTGGCCCAGCACTTGCAAAATCGTTGGTCAAAGTCTGCTGGTGGACTGCTAGTGATAACTCACGACAGATGGTTTTTGGATGCGATCTCCAACTACACCTGGGAAGTTGTTGGAGGAAAAATTGAGCCATTCGTTGGCGGTTACGCGGCATACATTCAGCAACGAGCTGAGCGGGCAAGGCAGCAAGCCGCCATCGAAGCAAGAAGACAGAACTTGCTGCGCAAAGAACTAGCTTGGCTCGGACGCGGAGCCCCTGCGCGCACAACAAAACCCAAATTCAGAATGGATGCGGCACTTGAGCTAATTGGTAATGAGCCTCCTCCGCGAGATCCAATCGAGTTGTCCAAGCTAGCCACCACTCGGCTGGGCAAAGACGTTGTGGATTTAGAAGATGTCAACTATCAGGTCGATGGACGCACTGTGCTCAAAAATGTAACGCTTCGACTTGGTCCAGGCGACCGAATCGGGCTACTGGGTCGCAATGGGATTGGTAAAACAACCCTGTTGAAGTTGCTCACCGGTGAAATTTTACCGACCAGTGGCAAGGTCAAAATTGGAAAGACCGTTAAGTTTGCCAAACTTTCGCAGGACGTTCGGGAGCTAGATCCTTTTGGCGATGAGCGCATTTACACCATGATTCGCCGTGAAAAAACTAGTTTCATGGTGGGAAAAAAAGAAATTCCGACCAGTCAACTCGTGGAGCAATTGGGATTTGAGTCGGCTGAACTTCAAACACCAATAGCTGACCTATCGGGTGGCCAACGACGCAGATTTCAGCTTTTGAGACTGCTATTCACCGAGCCAAATGTTTTGATTTTGGATGAGCCCACCAATGATCTGGACACTGATATGTTGGCTGCTCTTGAGGATCTTCTGGATAGCTGGCCTGGCACATTGATTGTTGTCTCACATGACCGCTATCTGATGGAAAGGACAACTGATAATCAATATGCCATCCTCCCAAATGGCACTTTCCGCCATCTTCCAGGTGGTGTTGATCAATATCTAAAAATCAAGGTTGTTGAAACAGAACCGAAAAAAGAAAAACCAGTTGATTCTGAAATGTCAGGCGCAGAGCGTAGAGCTTTAGAAAAGGAGTCTTCTCGATTAGAACGCCAGCTCACAAAACTTCAGCAGGAGCTGGCGCAGATTCATCACGACCTCGCTCAAGCCGATCAGAGTGACTATCAATCCCTGACTGAGCTGGCAACGCGTGAGCAGCAGACCCGCTTGGCGATTGCTCAAACGGAGGAAAGCTGGCTGGAAGTAGCCCAGAAACTACAGTCCTAGCAATCTTCTGGCAGACTTATCGCGAGGTTTCGACCTCATTCCGCTCTGGTGTAATGGCAGCACGGCGCCCTTTGGAGGCGTCCGGTCTAGGTTCGAATCCTAGGGGCGGAGCCAGCAGTGATTAGGAGGCAGAATGCGCCAACTGGCTGTAGTTGTCCTGGCTGCGGGCGAGGGAACCAGAATGAAGAGTTCGGTTCCAAAGGTTTTGCATGAAATTGCTGGTCTTCCAATGCTCGGGCATGTCCTTGCAACGGCCCACTCCCTTTCCGCAAATCACGTAATTACAGTTTTGCGCCACGACAGAGAAGTCATTGAGAATTACATTTCTCAGCACTTTCCCTCGACTGAAATCGCGGTTCAAGATGAAATTCCTGGAACTGGACGCGCAGCCGAAGCAGCACTAGCTGTCTTGGCTGAGGACTTCGATGGCGATGTATTAATTTTGTCTGGCGATGTCCCTCTGATTGATGTCCAAAGTATTTCCGAGTTAATCGAGCGCCACCGAGAAAACTCCGCTTTGGGAACCTTGGTCAGCTGTGAGCTAGCCAATCCAACCGGCTATGGCCGAATTATTCGCTCAAGGGGTGATCTGGTTGGAATCGTTGAGCAAAAAGATGCCAGTGATGAACAGCGGGAAATCCAGGAAGTTAACGCTGGCGTCTATGTCTTTTCAGCCAAGAGTCTTCGAAGCGCTCTAACCAAAGTGACAACAAAAAATGCTGCCGGTGAAAAGTATCTAACTGATGTCGTCGGCCTCCTGATTGAGCAGGGGAGTGTTCAAGCATTTCAGATTATCGATCAATGGTTGGTGGCCGGAGTCAATGATCGAGTGCAATTGGGCGAAGTCGCCTGTGAGCTAAATTCACGAATTGTTCGTGCCTGGCAACTGGCTGGGGTAACAATTGATGAACCAGCTAGCACCTGGATCGATGTAACTGTTCAACTGGGGCAAGATGTGAGAATTTTGCCTTCCACTCGATTACATGGCATTACCTCAGTCGGGCAGGGAAGCACGATTGGTCCGGACACCACCTTGCAAGACTGCCAAATTGGGAAGTCGGTCAAGGTGACAAGATCCGTGGCAGACTCCGTCAAGATTTCTGATAGCGCTTCGGTTGGTCCCTTTGCCTATTTGCGCCCTGGAACTGAGCTCGGGTCAGAGGGCAAGATCGGCGCCTTTGTTGAAACTAAGAATGCGAAAATTGGCGCAGGCGCCAAGGTTCCACACTTGAGCTATGTGGGGGATGCTGAAATTGGCGAAGGCGCGAATATCGGAGCTGGCACAATCTTCGCCAATTATGACGGGGTCAATAAGCACCAGACCAAAGTTGGCCGCCATGCAAGAACTGGCAGTGGAAATGTGTTTGTGGCCCCCGTCACAATCGGTGATGGCGCCTACACAGCCGCGGGGTCCACTATCCGCAGGGATGTTGAACCAGGTGCTATGGCCATGAATCCCGTCACCCAAAAGAATCTGGCAGACTGGGTACTACAAAAGCGACCTGGCTCAGATTCTGCCAAAGCCGCTAAAAAAGGGACGGAGTAGTCATTGGCTATTGAGAAGGCCGCCAGCAAGCAGCTGGTAATCGCATCTGGAAGAGCTCACCAAGGTCTTGCTCAAGAAGTAGCTGAAATACTGCAGACGGACTTAGTCCCCGTCACTGCCTATGACTTTGCTAATGGTGAAACTTTTGTGCGATACGAACGAAGTGTTCGCGGTGTTGATGCATTCATAATTCAGTCTCATCCAAATCCTGTAAATCATTGGCTCATGGAGCAACTACTCATGGTAGATGCCATGAATCGAGCCAGTGCCAAGCGCATCACCGTGGTAGCTCCGTTTTTCCCCTATGCGCGGCAAGACAAGAAACACAAAGGGCGAGAACCAATTTCGGCACGGTTAGTGACCGACCTTTTTAGAACTGCTGGCGCAACCCGACTAATGTCAGTCGATCTTCACGCACCGCAGATTCAAGGCTTCTTTGATGGACCAGTAGATCATCTCTGGGCTTTGCCACTATTGGCCGATCACGTGGCAGAAAAGTATGGCACCGAGAACCTGACAGTAGTTTCACCCGATTCGGGTCGCGTGAGAGTAGCCGATATTTGGGCTGACCGGTTGGGTAGCCCGCTGGCAATTGTGCACAAGCGCCGCGATCCCGACAAGCCAAATCAGGTCCAAGTAAACGAAATAGTTGGAAAAGTTCGAGGAAGAGATTGCTTGATCGTCGATGACATGATCGACACAGGCGGAACAATCCTGGCAGCCGCTAATGCGCTGAAGGAAAACGGCGCTGCCAAAGTGATAGTTGCCGCTACCCACCCAGTGTTCTCACCTCCTGCTAAAGAGAGACTTTCTGATCCAGTCATTGATTCAGTTGTTGTCACCAACACACTTCCAATAACACCGGATAAAGAATTTGCCACTCTGACCGTTTTGTCGATTGCACCGTTGATTGCAAAGGCGATTGCAGCTGTCTTCTACGACGATTCAGTTAACTCGTTGTTTCCTGGCCACGCCTAAAGTTTGAGTGTGCAAAAACTCTCACTAACTGGCGCAGTTTTCATTGGATTAGCATCGATGCTGGGTGCCGGGGTTTTTGTAATCTTTGGTCCCGCCGCCTACTATGCAGGTTCGGCCCTGCCACTTTCTATTCTGTTGGCAGCTCTGGTGGCTTACCTAAATGCTGGCAGTGTCGCTCAATTAGCCGCTGTAGTCGAGAGATCCGGTGGGGGATACGCCTATGCACGGGTGTACGTGTCAAAGAATTTCGGTTTCCTTGCGGGTAGTTCTTTTCTAGTTGGAAAAATTGGCTCTTCAGCCGCTATTGCATTAACCGTTGCTACCTATCTAGCACCCAATCATGCTTTAGTGACGGCAATTGGAGCGGTAATTCTGATGACCACCATAAATCTTGCGGGAATAAATCGCACGGCCGCCGGCTCCAAGATTTTGGCAACCATCACAATCATCTTTCTAGCTACTTTAGTTTTTGCAGCGATTTCTCTACCAGTCGCGACTACCAGCATGCCCAGTGGAACACCAATCGGAGTTCTTTCCGCAGCAGCACTTTTCTTTTTTGCCTTTGCTGGCTATGCCAGGGTTGCAACGCTAGGTGGAGAGATCAGGCACTCCACTCGCAATGTTGCAAAAGCCATCTGGATATCTTTGGCTACGGTGTTGGGAATTTATCTAACGCTCTCGTTAGTTCTGACAAATAAATTGGGGGCTGATTTGCCGCTAACCGTCACCCCATTGGCTGATCTTGCTGCTAGGACATGGTTGGGCGGCGAATACATCTGGATTTTTGCAGCTATCGCCGGTCTCGGCTCGCTGCTGGCTCTTCTAGCTGGCATGAGCAGAACCGCGGCTGAGATGGCTTCGGATGGTGAATTGCCCAATGCATTTGCAAAGAAGCTGCCTAATGGCACTCCCATATTTGCGGAACTGGTGGTGGCTAGCATGGCAATCGCTTTAGTTGCCACTGGTGGGATCATGTTGAGCTTGGGTATCTCGTCCTTTGCAGTATTGCTTTATTACGCCATTACTAACTTTGCGGCTTTCAGGCAGCCCCTTGCGGAAACTAAGCGGTCAAAGCTACTGAATCTGCTTGGCTTGGCGCTTTGCTTACTGCTGGCCATGAGCGTCCCAATAGAGGGACTGATTGCCGGAACCAGCATTCTGACCCTGGTGATGCTTTTACGCTGGGGCTTGAGAGCTCTGAGGTAAATCGGCTATTCTTTTGGAGTTCAGCGGCGAGGGGTACTCAAGGTATCCGTTATCGACGAGGTTTCCTCGCCCACTACTGCGAGGAAATAATGTCTGAGACAAAGATTCAAGCCGAAGTTAGATCATCCTTCGGCAAGGGCGCTGCCCGCAAACTACGAGCCGCTGGAAGAACTCCTGCCGTTATCTACGGGCACGGAAACGCAACTCGTCACATTCACGTGCCAGCGCACCAGGTTGCGCTAGCTCTAAGAACCAAGAATGCATTGCTTGAGCTAAACATTTCTGGGAAGGAAGAACTAGTCCTTGTAAAGAGTGCAGCCAAAGACCCGGTTACCCAGGTAATCGAACACATCGACCTGGTCGAAGTTCGCAGGGGCGAGAAGGTTCACGTCGAGGTACCAGTTCACATCGTCGGCGAAGTTATTAGCGGAGCTGTTTTGGATCTTGAGCACAAGACTGTCAAGGTGGAGGCAGAGGCCACTCACATTCCACAGTTCATTGAGCTTGTAATTTCTAAGGATCATCCAGTAGGTCACCACTACACCGTGGCAGATCTAAATGTTCCACAGGGCGTAACTATGGACCTGCCTGCTACGGAATTGGTCGCATCAGTTGTTGAAACGAAGGCAGGCGTTGCTGACGAGACTCCAGCAGCAGAGCCAGCACAACCAGTAGCAACCGCACAAAAGTCTGAAGAAACTGACAAGTAACAATTTGACGTGGCTAGTGCTCGGCCTTGGCAATCCAGGGCCGGAGCACGAAGCTAACCGTCACAACATCGGCCAAATTGTTGTTGATGAATTTGCGCACGAACTTGGCACAACATTTAAATCTCACAAAAGTGGTGCGGTAGTCGCGGAGTACCGCTCGCCCGGCGGTCCAAAAATTGTCCTTGCCAAAAGCACCGGCTACATGAATCTCTCAGGCAATCCAGCCAGTCAACTACTTCAATTTTTCTCTTTGGATAGTGATCAACTTCTAGTTATCCACGATGAGCTCGATTTGCCGTTTGGTGATGTCAGAACCAAGTTTGATGGTGGGCATGCCGGACATAATGGACTTCGAGACATCAGCGAAAAATGCGGGACCGCCTATCACAGAGTTCGGTTTGGTATCGGTCGCCCGACTAACGGCCAGGACGTGGCAGACTTCGTTCTCAAAAATTTCAACTCCGAAGAGCGCTCAAAACTCAAGGACTTGGTCGAGCAGGCAATTCAAAAAACCAAGAACATCGTCGGCCTATAGCCCTAAACTCCTAGGGTGACCATCCGCTCACTGATTTCTGCGGCCGCGCAAGCGCGCTCGCTGCAGCCTACCCGTGAGCTCAAGTCCTCCGCATTGTTTTCACCAGCAAAAACTCAAGCCATCGCTCTAGCCAGCATGCTGCGCAACTCGGCCAACCCTCTACTAGTGATTACTACTTCCGGCAGGCAAGTAGAGGAGCTCGCTAGCTCACTATCTGAACTTGTCGATGAACTTCAAGTAATTGACTATCCAGCGTGGGAGACACTGCCACATGAGCGTCTATCGCCATCGCCTGAAACTGTCGGTAAACGAATCAGGGCCCTACATCAGATTGCTCAGCTGAAAAACAAGAAAAGCAAAACACCAGTTGTCATCCTGATGTCCATAAGGGCTGCTCTTCAGCCATTGATTGCTGGAATCATGGACTATCAGCCCCTGCAGATAATGCAGGGTCGAGAATATCTCCTTCCAGAACTAACCCTCAAGCTAATTGAATTTGCCTATGAACGGGTTGATTTAGTTACAAAACGAGGTGAGTTCTCAGTTCGAGGCGGCATTGTTGACGTTTTTCCCACGACAGCCGACTACGCGGTTCGACTGGAATTCTTTGGCGACTTGGTCGACGAGATCCGTCAATTTCATGTTGCCGATCAGAGATCCTTCCAATCAGCGGTTGAGGGCGTGACCATTTACCCGGCCCGTGAGCTTCTCATAACGCCGGCTGTCGCAGCCAAGGCAAGAGAAATGGCGCACGAGTTTCCCAATTTGACTGAGATGCTGGAAAAAATCGCCAATGCCATTCCTGTCTCAGGAATGGAATCGTTAGCACCAGTTTTAGCTTCGCAGCTTGTACCTATAACTGAGTATGTGAAGACTTCAGCTGCTGTCCTGCTAGAACCAGAAAAACTTTCCGCCCGAGCAGAGAGTCTTCTGAAGACAAATCAAGAATTTCTTCATGCTGCCTGGGATGTTGCCCTTTCAGGTGCGCAGGCCCCAATTGACCTATCGGAGGGCGGCTACATTGAGCTTTCGGAACTGCAGTCGCTTCTGCGAAGCGACCGAGCACTAATCGAACTCTCTTCGCTAATCGGGGAGGAATCACTTGATCTAGGGCTAAAGGAAATCCCAACCTTCGCTCCCGGTGAAAGCATTGACTGGCTTGCAGATCAAATCGCCAATAAACAAGCAGTCATTCTGCTAGCTCGCGGCCACGGAACTGCCGAGCGCATTATGGAATTAATTAGCGCCGAAGGTCTACCCTGCACGCTTACGGAAAACATTAGAGAACCTAAAGCCGCCGAAATCACAGTGGCCGTTGGAAATTTAGCTCATGGTTTTGTATTACCTGATGTCAACCTTGTAGTCCTTACTGAGGAGGAGTTTTTCGGTTTTACCGCCAACTACCTAGCACCGAAAGAGCGAAAAATTGCTAGACGCCGTGGAAGTCAAGTTGACCCACTTGAGCTAAAAGCCGGTGACTATGTTGTTCATGAAATTCATGGGGTTGGAAGATTCAAGGAACTGGTTCAAAGAACAAATCGGACGCAAGCCAGAGAGTATCTGCTAGTTGAATATGCGCCACCAAAGCGTGGCTATCCGCCAGACACCCTCTTTGTGCCAACTGACCAATTGGACTTGCTCTCTCGTTATGTTGGGGGTGAGGCGCCGGTTCTTTCCAAGATGGGAGGAGCCGACTGGGCCAGAGCAAAGAGCAATGCTCGCAAAGCAGTAAGAAAAATCGCGATTGACCTCGTCAAGCTTTATGCCGCTCGCGTCAAGTCGCAGGGCTTTGCGTTTTCATCCGATACCGAGTGGCAAAGAGAGTTGGAGGATGCTTTTCCATATCTTGAAACACCTGATCAGCTAACAACTATTGATGAAGTAAAGCGAGACATGGAAAAGCCAATTCCCATGGACAGACTTTTGGCGGGGGATGTTGGCTATGGCAAGACCGAAGTAGCTCTGCGGGCAGCATTCAAGGCGATTCAAGATCACAAGCAGGTCGCCATACTGGTCCCCACAACGTTGCTGGTGAAGCAGCATTTTGAAACTTTCCAAAATCGATTTTCCGGTTTCCCGGTCAATATTGCTGCCCTCTCTCGCTTTCAATCGGCCTCTGAAACTAAGAAAATTTTGGAGGGTTTGCGCACCGGTTCAATCGACCTGGTGATTGGAACCCATCGCTTACTGTCTGAGACAATCAAGTATCGAGATCTTGGGCTGCTAATTATTGACGAGGAGCAGCGCTTTGGCGTTGAGCACAAGGAAAAAATCAAGGCTCTGCGTCAAAATGTTGATGTTCTTGCCATGAGTGCAACTCCAATTCCAAGAACTTTGGAGATGGCAGTAACTGGTATTCGAGAGATGTCGACCCTGGCCACGCCACCTGAAGACCGGCACCCGATTTTGACGTACGTTGGCGCATACAACGATGCCACCGTGGCCGCAGCTATTCGAAGAGAATTAATCCGCGATGGCCAGGTCTTTTTCATTCACAATCGAGTTGCCACCATCGACTCGACTGCGGCTAACTTGGCCAAGTTAATTCCCGAGGCAAGAATTGCCGTTGCACACGGTCAGATGCCGGAACAGCAATTGGAGCAGGTGGTGGTCGATTTTTGGGAAAAGAAGTTCGACGTCTTGGTCTCAACGACAATTATTGAAACCGGAATAGACATTCCAAACGCTAATACGCTGATAGTCGATAGGGCAGAGAACTTCGGCTTGAGTCAGCTTCACCAAATTCGAGGTCGCGTTGGTCGATCGAGTGAACGGGCTTATGCCTACTTCTTCTATGACCCCACGAAGCCACTTGGCGAATTGGCGTTCGACAGGTTATCTACCATCGCCACTCACAACGAGCTTGGCAGCGGAATGCAGGTTGCCATGAAAGATCTCGAAATTCGAGGGGCTGGCAATCTCCTGGGCGGAGAGCAGTCTGGACATATTGCCGGTGTTGGATTTGATCTTTACATGCGCATGATTTCTGAAGCGGTCAGTGAGTTTCGTGGCGTGAAAGTTGCTACTCCTTCTGAATTGAAGCTGGAGCTTCCAATTGATGCCCGCATTCCAACCGAGTATGTTGACTCAGACCGCTTGCGCCTTGAGGCATATCACAAACTTGCTGCAGCCTCTGGCGCGACTGGAACCGAGCAGCAGTTAGCAGAAATAAGAGCTGAGATTGAAGATCGATTTGGTCCTGCGCCACTGCCAGTTCTAAATCTGCTGCAAGTCGCTGGGCTCAGACAAATGGCTAATCGACAAGGCCTATTGGAGGTAAATCTCCTGGGAATTTTGGCAAGAATTCAGCCCGTGGAGTTGACCGAAACCGAATTGGTTCAATTTAGTCATCTTTACCCAACATTGAAATACCTCAAGAGTTCACAACTAATGACAATTGCTATTCCAAAATCAGATGACTCTGAGACTATTCGTGACCAAGAAGTGATTAACTGGGTTAGAGACCTTCTTGGGAAGTTGCAGGAAATCGCAAATGGAAAAGCTAGCCAGTCTGATTCAAACCGCTCATCAACTTAGGGCGCCTGGTGGTTGCCCGTGGGATGCGGAGCAGACTCACCAAAGCCTTCTTCAGTATCTGCTGGAGGAGACCTATGAGCTGATTGATGCGGTTGAAGCCGGAGACCGAGATGAAGTTTTAGAAGAACTGGGTGATGTCCTGTATCAAGTTATTTTTCACTCTGACTTGGCATCAACCGGAACTCTCGGAGAGCCATTCGACCTCGAAGATGTTGCAAGCAAAATGGAACAAAAGATGCGCTCAAGACATCCACACGTTTTCGGGACCGCAGAGGAGCTCGCTATGTTTGCCGCCCAAACTGGTGAGGATGTAATGCAGAACTGGGATGTTCATAAGAAGAAAGAGAAGCCCGGCCGAACTTCCGTTATGGACGGAGTCCCCAAGCACCTGCCAGCATTAGCCCGAGCAAACAAGGTGATTGGAAAAGCAGAGAAAGCTGGAGTCCTCAATCCACTTTCGAAACCGGCGGTTCCGATCAGCAATGAAGAAGATCTAGGACGCCTTCTGCTGGCGGTGGTAGCGAGCGCACGCGCCCTGAAGCTGGATCCAGAGAGAGCTTTGCGAGATGCAACCAGGAGCCTGGAGCAAGAAGTGCGCGATGTAGAGATTTCAGACGCTAACGACGCTGGCATTATCGGCAGGATGAATCTGGATTAGCTAAACAGCTTTTCAAAATCCTTAAATCCTGCATCTAATACCTCAGATGGTGTTCGCGGGTCATTATTCTCCGCCCACCAAACTAGTACAGCCATAGAAATAGAAATTAGGGCCGACGCAATAATCCTCGCGCGGAGAGGGTCTTTGCTAACTTTTTGGGCTGCTCTCTCAATAAGCAGTCGAGCTTCTTCCATTTGCCCGTGACCCCAGCCATAAATTTCTGGTGAGCTCGCTATCAGCTTTAGTCGTAACCGAACAGTCTCTAAAGAGGAGTCAAGAACGTGCATGGCTTGGACCCAGGAAGTATGGAGCAACTTCACAACATCGGTTTCTGAGCTGTCTTTTATTTTTTGCTGCAGTTCCAAATTGAATTCATGCATCCCGCCCCAAACTACCGCTGCCTTTGAAGGGTAAATGCGAAAGAGATTTGAACGCGAAATGTTGGCTGCTTCGGCGACATCATCCATCGTCACTTGGTCTATCCCGCGTTGGCTGAACAATCGAAGCGCGGTGAGGCCAACGGCGGCGGGGTCCGTGGTTACTGGACGCCCCCGCCTCGGCTTTTCTTGGCCGGTCATGCTGGCAAGATTAGCAACGGCAGATAGCAAACTAAACCCCAGGCCACCGCTTTTCTTTTCCTCTTGATGCTCGCCGTGAATAACCGCGAGATTGGCGGGGGCTGTGCCAAACTGGTCGCGTGTCAGTAAACCCTCCTCGCGGTATGCGCGATCTGCTTCCACTAGAGAAGTCCAAGCGCGAAAAAGTATTGGCCATTATTAGGTCTGTTTATCAAGCGAGGGGATTTCAGGAAATTGAAACTCCTGCCTTGGAGGACATTGCTCGCTTGACTGCCGGTCAAGGAGGCGAAAACGAGAAGCTGGTTTTCCAAGTCATGAAGCGGGGGGAAGAACTAGAGCGTGCTATAGCCGAAGGGTCTGAACTATCGGACTTGGGATTGCGGTTTGATTTGACAGTGCCGCTCACAAGATTTTTCGCTTCCAATCATGCAAAACTCCCGAGGGTTCTAAAGGCCATTCAGATTGGTCCAGTTTGGAGAGCTGAGAGACCACAAAAGGGTCGCTACCGGCAATTTCTTCAGTGTGACATTGATATTTTGGGAGACGAAAGTGAGCTTGCAGAGCTCGAACTAATTTCCGCTTCGCTCGCTGCCCTTGAAGCAATTGGAGTCAAGGATGCGACAATCCGGGTCAATGATCGCAGGGTTCTCTCGGCAGATTTAATGAGGATGGGCATCCAGCAGCAGGAGAAAGCAATGATTGCCATCGATAAGTTAGACAAAATTGGAACTGCTGGCGTTAGCGAAGAAATTGAGCAGAGCTACAGTAAAGAGATTGCGGCCAAGGTTGTAAGTTGGTTGGAGCAGGCGGCAAAAGTAGAGTGGCCTTTAGAGCTGAAGTGGGCGCAAAGCCTATCTAACACCCACAAAGTTAGATTTGATCCAACCCTGGTACGTGGCATGGGCTATTACACTGGCGCAATTTTTGAAATTGAACACTCGGGAGCCTCCTCCTCAATTGGCGGCGGAGGTCGTTACGACAATATGGTTGGCCAATGGTCAAGCAACTCAACTCCAGCGGTTGGCATCTCGCTCGGAATTGAAAGAATTCTCGATCTACTTCCGGCAGACGCTTCCGTAAAAAATTCGCTTGTACTGATAATTGAAGACGACATCCAGGCGGCGCTCAAGGCTCAGGCAGACTTGATCGAGGCGGGCTGGCTGGTCAGGATAGAGCGAGCTGCCAAAAATACCAAGGCTCAATTGGCCGAACTAAAGGAACAAGGGTTTGAAAGCTTTACCCACTTCAAGCCCGGCGAGAAACTGGACATTCGCAAACTTGGCTAAGCGCTAGACTTTAGTTCGAAGCCAGTGCCGTTTTCATTTCCCACTTATTAGGAGCTTCTTTTGTCGATTATTTCTGCCGTTGGTGCACGTGAAATTTTGGATTCCCGCGGAAACCCAACCATTGAGGTTGAGGTTCTTCTTGTAGATGACTCATTTGGGCGAGCGGCAGTGCCGTCCGGTGCTTCTACCGGAGCGTTTGAAGCCCATGAGTCACGAGATGGCGACAAATCTCGTTACTTAGGCAAAGGAGTTCGTAATGCAGTCTCTGCGGTGGTCGAGAAAATTGATGAAGCGCTTACCGACACCGACGCCACCGATCAACGACTGGTTGATGACTTACTGATTGAACTTGATGGAACAGAAAACAAGAAAAAACTCGGTGCCAACGCGATTTTGGGCGTATCTTTAGCCAACGCTCGTGCGGCTGCTGACTCTTCAAACCTCCCGCTTTATCGCTACCTTGGTGGACCGAATGCGCATGTGCTGCCGGTTCCATTGATGAACATAATCAACGGTGGTGCTCACGCTGACAACGGTGTTGACATTCAAGAGTTCATGATTGTTCCGCTCGGTGCTCAATCCTTCTCTGATGCCCTGCGATGGGGAGCAGAGGTCTATCACCACCTAAAGAAATTGTTGGCCGAAAAAGGCCTGGCCACTGGCTTGGGCGATGAAGGGGGTTTTGCTCCTGATCTGCCCAACAATCGCGCAGCCCTTGACCTGATTTCAGAGGCCATCAAGCTCGCCGGTTATCAATTGGGAAATGAAATTGCTCTTGCTTTAGACGTTGCCTCCACCGAGTTTTTCAATGAATCAACCGGAAAATACACCTTTGAAGGCCGTGAAAGATCTGCCAGTGAGATGATTTCCTACTACTCAGAGTTGATTGCCAACTATCCACTGGTTTCCATCGAAGACCCCCTGGCCGAGGATGATTGGGCAGGCTGGACCCAGATTACCGCTGAGCTAGGAGCCAAAGTTCAACTGGTCGGTGATGATCTTTATGTGACCAATCCTGCTCGCTTGCAGAAGGGAATTGACCATAAAGCCGGCAACGCTATTTTGGTGAAGGTCAATCAAATCGGAACCTTGACTGAGACCATGGATGCGGTTTCGCTCGCGCAGCGGCACGGCATGAAAGCGATTATTTCTCATCGAAGTGGCGAGACGGAAGACACCTTTATTGCTGATCTTGCAGTTGCTACCAACGCTGGTCAGATAAAAACAGGAGCGCCAGCTAGAAGTGAGAGAGTGGCCAAATACAATCAACTCCTTCGCATCGAGGAGGAGCTGGCAGACGCTGCACGATATGCAGGTCGAGACGCGTTTCCTCGTTTTCAGACCCGCTAAATATCAGGCCCCTTATCAATAGAGTTCTAGACTCCTGTTATGGCCCGTCCGCGCAAATCTGAACCGAGAGTCCCTGTGGCACTGTCGCAGGGAAAACTTCTAGCCAAGTCACTTAGGCTCAACAGCACCTGGGTTAGCGTCATTGCGGTAGTTGTAGTTGGCAGCTTCTTAATTTCACCGGATGTTGAGGCCTTTCTAAATCAGCGACGTCAAATTGCTGAAATGGAAGAAAGTATCCGGCTGGCTAAGGAGCAGGTTGAGCAGATGCAAGCCGAGCGAGACCGCTGGCAAGACCCTGTCTATATTCGCTCGCAAGCAAGAGATCGCCTTTACTATGTTCTGCCAGGTGAGGTTTCCTATTTAGTTATGGATTCCAGCGGGATGGATTTTTCAGATACATCGGGAACCGTTGGTGCGTTATTAGCTGACCGTAGAAGTGCAGATCAGATTTCGACGGAGATTTCTGCTGCTAACGATAATTGGGTCGATTCTCTTCTGGAGTCGTTCCTGCGTGCAGCAATCGACCAGCCAACTGAGGAGGAGAAGTGATTTCTCCCGAAGATTTAGAGGAGGTTTCTAGGCAACTTGGCCGGCCTGCTCGAGACATTCTGGAAGTGGCTGCCAGATGCGTTTGTAAGCGACCACTTGTTGTAAAGACAAAACCTAGGTTGGAGGATGGCACGCCGTTTCCCACGCTCTATTACCTGACTCAAAAATCAGCAACTGCCGCAGTCTCAACACTTGAAGCAACCGGCTACATGGTTGAACTGCAACGAGAGTTGTTGGAGGACGACAAGTTATTTAATGCCTACACGCGTGCCCACCAAAAGTATCTGGCGGAGCGCGAAGAGATTGAGGTGGTTGACGAGATTGATGGAATTTCAGCAGGTGGGATGCCTTACCGAGTCAAATGCTTGCACGCTCTCGTCGCCCACTCACTAGCTGCTGGCAAGGGAGTTAATCCGATTGGGGATCTAGCACTTTCAAAACTTGATTGGTCGCCCAAAGTCTGTGCATGCATTTAGCCCTCTGCTTCCAATACCGCTGAGTAATTAGATTCCAGTGGTTCGGTCTATGACATTGTTACTAGGGCACGCTTTTGCCAGAAATTTGGGTCAGACGGGGATTGAGGCCCGATTCGGCCTCGGTTAGCTTAGCCAGAGGAACCCCAGGGTCAGTTGAAGAATGGTCTTGATAGACCTCCCGCGAGCTAAGAAGGTGCAGGCAGATTTGCGGACACCCCGCGCATTGGACCGACCTTACCTACAAATCAACCACTTATCGCCACGTCCAACCCAGAGGCTCGGTCCTATCCGCTACTCTATGTTCTGTTAGTTCCCCTCGGTCTTGTTGCTTTGGCTCATTAATCGCAATCGACCGGGGCGGACTGGAAAGAAAAAACCAGAAGGTAATTCAATCTCATGACGGTCGAGACCAGTAAGTCAAAGACGCCCAAGGCAGTTCTCAAGCAAGTTATGGAACCGCCGAAACCAAAGAAAATTTTGATCATAGGCGGTGGCTACGCCGGCTTCTACACCGCCTGGAAGCTAGAGAAGCTTTTGAAAAAAGGTGAGGCCGAGGTCACCCTTGTCGATCCACTGCCTTACATGACCTATCAACCATTCCTACCCGAGGTTGCGGCTGGCTCTATCGAGGCTAGGCACACAGTTGTATCGCACCGTCAGCACCTGCGCAAGACCAATCTAGTCAGTGGTCGAATGACTCAGGTTGTTCACAAGAGCAAGAAGGCAACTGTTGAAGTTGAGGGTGGAAAGACAATAAACCTTTCCTATGACCACATAGTAATGACCGCTGGAGCCGTCACTAGAACTTTTCCAATTGAGGGAATTGCGGAATATGCAATTGGCATGAAGACCATTGAAGAAGCAGTAGAAGTTAGAAATAGGCTCTTTGCAAACTTTAATCGTGCTGCTGCGCTGCCAAAATCTAATCCACTTAGAAAAAGACTTCTAACGCTAATTGTGGTGGGCGGTGGCTTTGCAGGCATTGAAGCTTTCGCTGAACTTCGAAGTGCAGCTACTGCGCTACTTCGTTATTATCCGGAGATTTCTTTTGACGAAGTGAATTTCCACCTGATTGAGGCAATGGGTCGTATCATGCCCGAAGTTTCGGAAAAGACAGCTGGTCAGGTGATAGCTAACCTGGAAAAGCGTGGCGCCTATGTTCACCTGAACACACAGGTGGTTTCAGCAAAAGACGGCAAAGTGAAACTCTCCACGGGTGAGATTTTTGAATCAGATTTAATTATCTGGACTGCTGGTGTGGCCGCTGCACCCGTTGCAAAAAACTGCGATTTCCCTCTTGATTCGAAATTCCGTCTCAACGCTAATCCGAAGCTGCAAATTGTTGAGGGGGAAAAGCCAATAAAGAATGCTTGGACCGCTGGAGACGTGGCAGCAGTACCTGATCTTTCTGGTGGCGGAGTTGGAGGCTACTGTGTTCCAAACGCTCAGCACGCTGTAAGGCAGGCCAAGCTACTTGCGAAGAATATTGTTGCAAGTTTGCGAGGTGAGGTGCTTCGCGAATACCGCTGGAAGACCATCGGCGCTGTGGCAGGGCTCGGTATTGGAATAGGTGCAATCAAGGTTGGCAAGTTTGGAATGATCGGCTTCCTGCCATGGCTAGCTCACCGCGGTTACCACGGATTAGCCATGCCAACTTGGGAGCGGAAGATAAGGGTCATTTCTGGCTGGGTTTGGAATGCAATTCTTGGCAGAGACTTAGTGGCCATCGAGGCGACCAAGACTCCTCGATTATTCTTCGAGACCTGGGCCACCAAACCTGGTAAATAACCAGTTAGATTGGGCCCAGTGCAGCTGGGCCTTTTTTATTGCCCCGATAGCCCAATGGCAGAGGCAGACGACTTAAAATCGTCACAGTGTGGGTTCGAGTCCCACTCGGGGCACCATCTTCAGCAAAGGCACAGCCAGTTCGCATAGTCTGGTGGCAGCTTTCTAAGGAGCCAAATGGAATTATTTCTAATCATCCTGGGTATAGCGGCTGTTGTCGGCATCTACCTCTGGATTACATACAACGCCCTTGTCGCGCTGAAAGTGCGCGTAGATGAGGCATGGAGCGACATCACTGTTCAGCTCAAGCGTCGCGCGGATCTCATTCCAAATCTAATCGAGACAGTGCGCGGCTACGCATCACATGAGCGAGAAGTTTTTGAAAGCGTTACCCGCGCACGAGCAGCCACTGTTTCACCTGATGCACTAGCTCACCCTGCTCAAGCAGCCGAAGCGGAGGGAATTCTGCAAGGTGCACTGAAGAGCTTGTTTGCAGTCTCGGAAGCATACCCGCAACTGGTTGCTTCGACTAATTTTCTTGAACTACAAAGAGAACTTACCGACACAGAAGACAAAATCATGGCGTCCCGCAGGTTTTATAACGGTGGAGTGGCCGAGCTAAACACCAAGATTCAGCAGTTCCCGAACAATGTGTTCGCACGAAATCTAGGATTCTCAAACCGCGAATTCTTTGAAGTTGAAAATCCAGCCGCAATCCAAGAGCCACCGCAGGTCAAGTTCTAAGAATGTATCGAGCAATAGCCGCCAATAAACGAAACACAGTCATCATTATTGGACTGTTTGTTGGTCTACTCACTGCTCTGGCTGTTTGGTGGGGACAGGCAAGTGGGAATGGTTCGAGTGCGATTTTTATTGTGCTATTCGTTCTTGTCTACACAGTCTTTCAGTACTATGCGGCTTCCAAGCTTGCGCTTTCTATGAGTGGAGCGCATGAAATACAAAAGCAAGACAACCCACGCTTATGGAATATGGTTGAGAACCTAGCGATCACCGAAGGTTTACCAATGCCTAAGGTTTACATCATCAATGATCCAGCTCCCAATGCATTTGCAACCGGCAGGAATCCAAAGAATGCGGTGGTTGCTGCCACAACCGGATTGCTAGAGATCATGGATGATAATGAGCTGCAGGGTGTAATGGCTCATGAGCTGGGCCACGTAAAAAACTTTGATATTCGAGTTTCGACTATTGTGTTCGGTCTGGTGTCAGCAATAGGAATTCTTGCTGATCTGGCAATCCGCATGGCTTGGTTTGGATCCGCATCGAGAAATCGAGACAGCGGGCAGCTGGGAATGATTTTGGTTCTGGTTGGAGTGGTGGGATGGATTATCGCTTGGCTGATTGGCCCACTCGTGTCGGCAGCAGTTTCAAGACAGCGCGAGTATTTGGCTGACGCCACTGGCGCCGAGATGACTCGCTATCCGCAAGGACTGGCTAGTGCCTTACAAAAGCTCGGTGAGTATGGTCGCCCAATGCGCCGCGCTAATAGTGCTATGGCCCATATGTACATCAACGACCCACTAAAGCCCGGCATGGTCGAACGCGTATTTTCAACCCACCCGCCCATACCAGACAGAATTAAGCGCCTGGCCGAAATATCCCGCGGCTTCTAATCGCTAGACTTTCATTCATTCTCTGATTGAAGGTTTGCAATGGCTCAGCAAAAGTTCCCATCGCTGCAGGAGTTTGAGGACGCAGCAAAGAGGGTTCGTTCGGTCGTAACTAAAACACCCTTGATCGAAAGCCATTGGCTGACTGAAGTTACTGGCCAGCCAGTTTTTTATAAGTGTGAGAACCTACAGCGGACCGGAGCCTATAAAGTTCGAGGCGCCTACAACCTGCTGTCACAGCTGACCAAAGAGGAACAGAAGCGAGGTGTTGTTGCGGCATCTGCTGGCAACCATGCTCAGGGAGTTGCCCTTGCTGCACAGCAACTAGGCATCAAGGCCACGATTTTTATGCCCGTAGGCGCATCTTTACCGAAGTACCAAGCAACAATTGGTTATGGCGCAAATGTTGTACTAACCGGTGCAATCTTTGACGAGACTAATGCTGCAGCCAAGGACTTTGCTCAGAAGAACGGGGCTGTTTATGTTCCACCATTTGACCACCTGGATATTGTTCGGGGTCAGGGAACGGTGGCACTGGAGATTTTTGAACAACTACCGGATGTTGACAACATCGTGGTTTGTCTTGGTGGTGGAGGTTTGACGGCTGGAGTTGCGTTAGCAGCAAAATTGAAGGCGCAACAACTTGGCAGAAAGGTAAGGGTATATGCAGTTCAAGCTGAGCTGGCCGCCGCTTATCCAGCCTCATTGCGAGCCGGTAAGCCTGTCGAGGTAAAGACGCAGCCGACAATAGCCGACGGTATTGCCGTGGCTAAGCCTGGCAAAATACCATTCGAAATTATTGCCAAACATGTTGACAAGGTAGTCACGGTTAGCGAAGACGAAATTGCTAAAGGCATGCTTGGCGTTTTAGAGCGCAGCAAACTAGTCGTTGAAGCCGGTGGCGCAGTTGGCGCTGCGGCTGTGCTAGCAAAAAAGCTAAAACTAAAGGGCAAGACTGCAATAGTTTTGTCGGGGGGAAATATTGACCCGCTGTTGCTGCAGCGAGTAATCAAGCACGGGCTAGCAGCTTCGGACCGATATACAAACATTGCAGTGATGTTGCCGGATCGACCAGGACAGCTTGTTAGGACTGCACAGGCTGTCGCCGATGCCCACGCCAACGTTGTTGAAGTTCTTCACACCCGCCACGGAAATGGGCTTCAAATCAGTGAAGTTGAATTGGATTTGAGTGTCGAAACCAGGGGCAAGGAACACCGAGACGAAGTGCTCGAATCGCTCAAACAAGCTGGGTTAAACCCCAAGCTGCTGCGTGACTAGAACTTAAAGTCCTTAACCTGCTTGATCTCAACTGATATTTCCTTGCCATTTGGCGCAGAATAGGAAACTTTTTCTCCTACTTTTTTGCCCTCAATTGCTTGGCCGATGGGGGAGTCCGGACTGTAGACGGAGAAATCTCCATCCTCTATTTCCCGCTCGTATTTCGTTCCCTCAAAAATCTCATGCGAGCCAAGGAAAAACTCGTTTGGCTTCCCATTAATTTCGCAGAGAACTAGCAGACCCTGTTTGACGATTCCATCGCTAGCATCGGCATGGCCTACAGTGGCATTTGCTAGCATTTCTTCAATGCGATTGATGCGTGCCTCGAGTTTGCCCTGTTCTTCTTTGGCAGCGTGGTAGCCGCCATTTTCCTTGAGGTCCCCTTCCTCTCGAGCCTCTTGGATACGCTTGGCAATCTCATGGCGCTCGACCAGGATTAGCTGCTCCAGTTCGTCTTTGAGCCTGTCATAGGCGTCTTGGGTCAGCAGGATATTTTCGGACATCTTTAGCTTTCGGGAATTGAAAAAGCTCGCATAGCGAGCTAGTCATAGTCTATCGCAGCGAGCAGTTGTCAACCAGTCCTGTTACCGCCTCTTCATAGGTATTGATACTGATCGTGTGGCGAGTAATCAGTTGGTCAAATGGGCCGAAACTGCGCTTCACATGTCCCACCACAGCAAACGAGTTGTTGAGGGCCTCCAGCGTGCAGTCGGCCACTTGCCCTGGTGGCATCTGAATCTCAAATTCAACGTCCGTTTGCCAAGGGCTGATCACTCTAAAGCTGATTGTGGTTGCTTGGATTGGGCTCCAGTTGGCAAGACCAAGGGAGACGGTGCCAACTGCCATCACTGCAACACCAAGGTAGGCAAAAAGACGCAACAGCCTTGGGTTGGCGGATTTCTTTCCATAACGCTTGGCTAGAAGGTCATCTTTTTGTTCAGTCACCCCTTAAGGCTAGGGCATTGGTGGAATACTGGTGACGTGAACTTTCTGCTCGGCCTAGGAATAGTGGCGTCAATGCCAACCCCAGTGGCGGACGACACCTACAACTCTCCCGGAACTATCGGCTTTATCATCACCTTTGCTGTGGCTGTGGGGGCGGTGTTTTTATTTTTTGACATGAACCGTCGCATTCGCAAAACCAAGTATCGCTCTGAGATTCGCGAGAAATTGGCCAAAGAGGACCTGGCAAGCTTTAGTGGTGAGAAACCAGATCGCCCGGAGCCTCCAGCTAAACCCCAGCGATAGAACCTGCAATCGGGGCAACGCTAATAATTAGGGCAGCTGTCCAGTGGCAAAAGAAAGCCGCAACAGTCAGCGCATGAAAATATTCGTGGTATCCAAAGTGCTTGGCATTCTTTTTGGGCCATTTCGCTCCATAGAAAATGGCTCCTAACGTGTAGAAAAGCCCTCCGATTGCTATCAATAGCATCATCATCCAGTTAGCATTCCAAAGATCGACCACGTAGAACACTGCGAGCCAACCCATGGCCAAATAAATCGGAACGTACAGCCAACGCGGCGCATTGATCCAAAAAACCCTAAAGAAGATTCCTATTAGGCCAACCGTCCAGACTGTCACCAACAGCGTGATTCCTTTTTCTTGTTCCAACGCGGAAAAAGCCATCGGCGTGTAGGTACCAGCGATGAGCAAGAAAATGTTGGCATGGTCAATTCGCTTCAGCACCATCTTGATCATGGGCCGCCAATTGAAGCGGTGATATAGGGCCGAGTTACCAAACAGCAAAACAGAACTTCCAAAGTAAATCGCGGCAGCGGTCTTGGCCAGCCAGCCCTCAGCAAAAATCAGCAGAATGACTCCACCTATGACTACAAACGGAAGGACACCGGTGTGGATCCAGCCTCGCCAGGTTGGCTTAGTCTCCTGCGGGGCAGGAGCTAGCTCGGATAGGGGGAAATTGGATTCGCTCACCCCGAGAGTTTAAGCCAGGAACGCAAGGTTCAATGAACGTTTGAGCTCTCGATGGGTCGGGTTAGCCCAGAAAGATTCGGCGTGTTTGTTCCGCCCAACCTTAAAGCTCAGGCGTAGATTGAGCGAAAGCTAAACAGGCAGGAGCACAAGTGGCAAGCTCTCCAAAGTCCAAGTCATCACTCAGAAAGACTGCGGCCCAGGAGGTGAGCAAGACCGCTTCAGCAAAAAAGCCTGATACCAAGGTCAGAACATTTGTTTTGGATACCTCAGTCCTCCTTTCAGACCCAAAGGCTCTTTTCCGCTTCGCTGAGCATGAGGTTGTGCTTCCAATAGTTGTTATCAACGAGCTTGAGAAAAAGCGAAACGATTTAGAAATCGGTTATTTTGCTAGAAAAGCCCTGCGTTTCTTGGATGATCTCAGACAGAAACACGAGCGTTTGGATTTCCCGGTTGAGGTTGGAGAGGGCGGCACGCTCAGGGTTGAGCTAAATCACATCGACCCCTCCATTCTTCCTGCGGGCTTCCAGCTAGGTGACAATGATTCGAGAATCTTGGCGGTAGCTGCGAATCTAAATAATGAGGGCTTTGACGTAACAGTCGTTTCAAAAGACCTCCCTATGCGTGTGAAAGCGTCGGCCATAGGCTTAAGAGCGGAAGAGTACCTACACGAGTTAGCGACTGATGAGTGGAGCGGCGTTAGCGATCTTCACCTCTCGGCAACTGAAATGTCTAACCTTTATGACTCTGAAGAAATCTCGCACCCAGATGCCAAGAACCTTCCCGTGAACACTGGACTAATCATCCACTCTGAGCGAGGCAGTGCACTAGGCAGGGTCAGCCAGCATGGAACCGTAAAACTGGTTAGAGGCGACCGAGAAGTATTTGGAGTGCACGGCCGAAGCGCCGAACAGAGACTAGCGATTGACATGCTGTTAGATCCAGAAATAGGAATCCTTTCCCTGGGAGGTCGCGCAGGAACTGGCAAGAGCGCGCTAGCGCTGTGCGCCGGCTTGGAGTCTGTCTTGGAGCGCAGACAGCACAAGCGAATAATGGTCTTTCGTCCTCTGTACGCGGTGGGTGGACAGGAACTTGGTTATCTACCAGGAACCGAGGGAGAGAAAATGAACCCTTGGGCCCAGGCAGTTTTTGACACGCTGGGTGCGCTAGTTTCGAAAGAAGTTATTGACGAAGTTGTAAACCGAAACATCCTGGAGATTTTGCCACTGACCCACATTCGAGGACGTTCTCTGCACGATAGTTTCGTAATCGTCGACGAGGCTCAGTCTCTGGAGCGAAATGTTCTTTTGACAATGCTCTCGAGAATTGGCCAGAAATCACGAGTTATCCTCACCCACGATGTGGCTCAGCGGGATAACCTTCGAGTTGGCAGGCACGACGGTGTCGCATCGGTAGTCGAAACTTTAAAGGGGCAATCACTTTTTGGGCACATCACTCTCACGCGCAGCGAGCGAAGTGACATCGCAGCTTTGGTGACTGATCTGCTGGACTAACTGGGGATAACCAACTTCAAGTTTTCTTATATCCCGCTAGCTTGGCTGAGTGCAGAATTTATTACTCCTAATTCCATTTGGCTATCTAGTTGTTATTGCGCTACCACTGGCAATCATCGACATTCGTGAGCATCGCCTTCCAAACAAACTAACTCTGTCGGCTGCAGTCGTAACAATGCTTTGCCTAGGCATGCACTCGGCTCTTAGTGGTAACTGGCAAGCATTTATTTCTGCCTCAATAGCGGCACTTCTGACCTTTCTTGTGGGATGGCTGTTGGCGGCTAAGGCCGCCATCGGCATGGGGGACATCAAGCTTCTAATCTCACTCAATGCCTTCGCAGGCTATTTCTCGCCACTTCTGCCACTTTTGGGATTAACAATTGCGTTGGTGGCGGCAGTGATCCTCAACGCATTTTTTCTACTTGGAAAAAAGCTAACCATGCAGAGCTCGATAGCGCTGGGGCCGTATTTGTTGGCAGGGTTTTTTATTGCGGTCACGCCGAGTGCGGCGGAATTTACTGTGGCGGCTTGGTCATAGGCAAAACAGCGAGTGCTTTGTCTAGCTGTTCCATTGTTAGCTTCTCACCATCTACGAATCCCAGAGCGATAGTTGCCTCTTTGACAGTGACACCATGTTCGACTGAGTATTTGGCAATTTTGGCCGCAGCCTCGTAGCCAATAAACCTATTTAGCGGAGTCACGATTGACGGGGATGATTCAGCCAAAGCCTTCGCACGTTCCTGGTTAATTTCAAGACCCTTCACGGTCTTGTCCGCGAGCACTCGCATTGAGTTGGTCAGAAGACGAATCGATTCGAGCAGGGCATTACCCATGACGGGGATTGCGACATTTAGCTCAAAGTTGCCCGATGCCCCTGCCCATGTAACAGTCGCGTCATTTCCTATCACGCGAGCACAGACCATCAGCACAGCTTCTGGGACAACTGGATTTACCTTTCCAGGCATGATAGAGCTGCCCGGCTGCAAATCAGGGATGTGAATCTCAGCTAGACCCGTATTTGGGCCAGAGCCCATCCAGCGAATGTCGTTGTTGATTTTCGTAAGACTCACTGCAAGCACTTTTAGAGAACCTGAAACTTCTACCAACGCATCTCTAGCGCCTTGCGCCTCAAAGTGGTCACGCGCCTCCGTGATGGGAAGTCCAGTTTCTTTGGCGAGCAGCTTGATAACTTCCTGCGGGAATCCCTTAGGCGTATTTATGCCGGTACCGGTAGCAGTTCCTCCCTGCGGCACCTCAGCCACTCTGGCAATTGTCGAATTCACTCGCTCGATTGCATATCTAATCTGGGCGGCGTAGCCGCTAAATTCTTGTCCGAATGTAACTGGCGTGGCGTCCATCAGGTGAGTGCGACCTGGCTTGACCGCATCCTTCCAAGCTTTGGCTTTCTCCTCAAGCGAGGAGGCAAGATATTCCAGAGCAGGAATCAGATCCTTTACCAGGGCGCTGGTAACAGCCAAGTGAACACTGGTTGGAAAAACGTCGTTGGATGACTGACTGGCATTGACGTGATCATTTGGATGAACATCCTTTCCCAGGCGCACGCTAGCCAGGGTTGCCAAGACCTCATTCATGTTCATATTGGAAGATGTACCTGAACCAGTCTGGAAAACATCAACTGGAAATTCTGAAAAGTGCTTACCCGAAATTACTTCATCCGCTGCAGCGCTGATGGCATCCGCAATTTCAGATGGCAGGATTCCCAGCTTGGCATTGGCCTGCGCTGAGGCTTTCTTGATTCTGGCAAGTGCTACTAGATGTTCCTGTTCTAACGGGGTACCACTGATTGGAAAGTTTTCCACCGCCCGCTGGGTTTGAGCCCGATAGAGCGCATCTTTCGGGACCTTTACTTCTCCCATAGTGTCGCGTTCAATGCGGTATTCCATTACCCATCCTTTCGAAGCGGCCCGAGGGCTGAAATCAGCGAAACATTGCCTTCGGCCAGTCGGTACTCAGCACCGACCACTGCCAGTCTGCCAGATTCGATGTAGGAGCGGATGAGGCTAGACCGCTCAACCAGCTCATCAATGGTGTCTTCGATGTGATTATGGGTCAGTTGGTCGAGGCTACTTTCGCCAGCCGCTAAAGATCTTTCAATTGTGGGCCCAATGCGCGCCACCAAGTTTCTAATGAACTCTCCCTGGGTTGACAGTTTTCCCTGCTGCGAATCCAGCGATGCCTTCACCGCACCACATTCATCATGGCCAAGGATTAAAATTAGGGGAACTTTCAGTACCTCAACCGCGAACTCCAGCGAGCCAAGAATGGTTTCTGCAATTACCTGACCAGCATTGCGAACCACAAATAAATCACCCAGTCCAACATCGAAAATCATTTCAGCGCTCAAGCGCGAGTCGGAACAACCAAACAAAGCGGCAAATGGGGATTGTCGATCCGCTAATTCGACTCTTAGCTCTGCATCTTGCCTCGGATGGGCCGGAGTGCCCGCAACGAAGTTTTTATTTCCCGCCGACAGCAGATCCCAGGCCTGCTGTGCAGTGGTGGGTCTACTCACTTAATTTCCTAACTGAGTCGCAATCGCTTCGGCCAGAATCACAAAATCCGACTCTGCCGCTGTTCCATAGATTACAACCGTCCAAGACTCACTTCGATAAAGCATGGCCAGTTCCTTGGTGCTGGGAGGATCGGAAGGAGTCCTGGTGGGATAAATCTCCCAAGTCAGGCCCGCTATCTCTCGAGTACCGGTAAGCGCATTTCCAGCAAGGACGTCAGACTCCCAAGAGGGATTGGATTCAAACGCTTGGCTAATGGCTATGAATTCTGAATCTTCTGTAACAAAACCGACATACCAAACATCCAGTCCGAGCTGCTTTTCAATGCGAGCTGCGTTTGACCACCAATTTGCTGGAATGGCAGGTGCAATCACTTCCTTGGAAAGCGATGCTCGCGCCTCGTCAGCGACGCTGAGATAATCAACTCTTTGAATCAGACTGGAATCATCTCTTGGAACGCCAAGAACAATTAATACAACGACCCCAAGGGTTGCCAGCATTGATAGCACTAGATTGCGAACCGTTTGTTTGGCTCGGCGTTCCGAAGCGTTACTCACTTGCTGTCTTTTTTGCCCTGAGCGTCCGCTAGCTTCTTGCGAGCTCCGGTTAGCCACTCTTCACAGACCTTGGCCAGTGCTTCGCCTCTTTCCCACAGTGCCATCGAAGCATCTAAAGTGACGTTCTGCTGCTCTAGCTGCGCCACCACTTCTTGCAGCTCATCGCGCGCTTCCTCGTAACTCATTTTTGAAATATCTTTAGCCATCACTTTTTCCTAACCGACTTGGCCGTAGCCATTATTTCCTGTTTTGAAAGCTGAATCTTGAAGTCCTGTCCTTGTTTTATGTCTCGCAGGATCGCCCCAGTTTCGTCGGTGACTACGGCGTAGCCGCGCTCCATGGTCAACTTGGGGGAGAGCGCCCTGACACTGCTAACTAATTGACCAAGTTCACTCTTGGCCTTGGTCAGTCGCCAGTCCACAATCTCGGTCAGTCGCTTGCTGAGAACTAAGAGTTGCTCCGCTTGGGCATCGACGAAACCAAACGGACTAGCCAGCACTGGACGAGAGACAATCGCCTTGATTAGCTGCTGCTGGGTTTCAAGGTAAGAAGCTATGCGAAACGTGATTCTATCCAGAGCAGTTCTAATGTTCTTCCTCTCTTCTACGACATCCGGAACCACTCTTTTGGCAGCATCGGTGGGTGTAGAAGCTCGTAGATCGCATACCAGGTCCAGCAGGGGCTGATCATTTTCGTGTCCTATTGCACTGACTAGCGGCTTGGTTAGCTCAGCAGCTGCCCGAACCAGTCTTTCGTCACTGAACGGAAGAAGGTCTTGGAAGCTACCTCCACCGCGAGCGATGATGATGACATCTACCTCGCTCATCGCATCTAATTGCTGCATGGCCATGACAATTTCAGCGGCCGCTCGATCACCCTGGACGAGAGTGTGAACTACCTCGAATTGAACTTCCGGCCAGCGGTTACGGGCATTTTGCAAAACATCTTTTTCGGCATCCGAGTTAGCGCCTGTGATAAGTCCAATCTTGTTTGGAAGAAAAGGAAGTGGCTTCTTACGCGCTGGGTCGGCCAGACCCTCCTTGATGATCTGCTGACGTAGGCGCTCAATTCTTTCAAGCAGTTCACCAAGACCCACTTTGTGCATCTTTAGAACGCGCATAGTTAGTTTGCCGTTTTTCGCCCAAAAGGCTGGTTGCAAAAGCGCGACGACTCGGTCGCCCTGCTTGAGTCCAGCTTCGATGTCATCGTCAGTAGCGTCAAACGCGTGAATTTCGATGGAATTCTCGAGATCTAGGTCGCGAAGTGAGCCAAAAAGGTTGGTTCCACGCAGTTGAATTTGCTGAAGTTCGCCTTCAACCCAGACTCTGCCCAGTTTCTCAATCCAGTCCTTTAGGCTCTTAGACAGCTGAGAAACCCGCCAAGGGGAATGTTCGCTAGAGACTTTCGATTGAGACTCTAGATCCGCTTGTTCCTGCACGGTTGGCTCCCTGAGCGGTTCGTAGAATTGGACGGTGACTGCTATTAACCCTAACGCTAGGGCAGACAAAGAAACCCAGAAACGGGTCCTACTAGCCGCACCCCGAGGTTACTGCGCTGGCGTTGACCGGGCCGTGATTGCCGTTGAGAAGGCGCTTGATCACTATGGTGCCCCGGTTTATGTCCGCAAGCAGATTGTCCACAACAAGCACGTTGTGCAGTCGCTGGAAGCTAGAGGGGCAATCTTTGTCGATGAAGTGGACGAGGCTCCAGAGGGTTGCGTAATGGTTTTTTCGGCCCACGGAGTCGCCCCAACCGTGATCGAAGCGGCTAAGGCAAGAAACCAACGAACCATCGATGCCACCTGTCCCTTGGTCACCAAAGTTCATCGCGAAGTAATCCGATTTGCAAACGAGGGTTACGAAATATTGCTAGTTGGTCACGAGGGTCACGAAGAGGTTGAAGGCACCGCTGGCGAGGCTCCTCACGCTGTCAAACTTATTGACGGCGATAAAGATATTGAGTCCGCTCAGGTCAAAGACCCAGAAAAAGTCATCTGGCTTTCGCAAACCACGCTGTCGGTGGATGAGACTATGGAGACGGTCACCAAACTGCGGAAACGATTCCCACTGATGCAAAACCCACCCAGTGATGACATCTGCTATGCAACTCAAAACCGACAGGTTGCAATTAAGAAAGTTGGAGCTATGTCTGATCTTGTAATCGTGGTCGGTTCTGCCAACAGCTCAAACACAGTTCGACTTGTAGAGGTTGCACTCGATGCGGGAGCCAAGGCTGCCTATCGAGTCGACTTTGCATCAGAAATAGAAGAGAAGTGGTTTGAGGGTGTCGAGACAGTCGGTGTAACTTCTGGTGCCTCAGTTCCGGAAGAGTTAGTTGATGAGGTCTTGAAGTATCTAGCAGACCGAGGATTTGGTTCGGTCGAAACAATAACAACTGCCGAAGAGGACATTCAGTTCTCGTTGCCCAAGGAATTAAGAAAAGACCTTAAGGCCGCTGGTCACTAACTACCAGCTTGACTTGCCAGCTGAACCCAGCTGCGTGGCAGCCTCAACTATTCGCTTAGCCATCCCGGCCTCCGCTAACTTGCCCCAGTTGCGTGGGTCATAAGTTTTTTTATCGCCGACCTCTCCGTCAATCCGAAGCACACCGTCATAGTTCTTAAGCATGTGATCAACGATGGGTCGGGTGAAGGCGTACTGTGTGTCGGTGTCAATATTCATTTTGATGACACCATTTCTTACAGCCTCTGCAATTTCCTCGGTGGTCGAACCAGAGCCGCCGTGGAAAACTAGGTCAAACGGTTTCTCTTTTCCATACTTCTTACCAACCGCAGACTGAATCTCAGCTAACAGCTCAGGTTTGAGCTTGACATTGCCTGGTTTGTAAACACCATGGACATTGCCGAAAGTTAGCGCTGCAAGGTAGCGACCATTCTCACCTAGACCCAATGCTTGGGCAGTTTGCAAACCATCTTCGACGGTGGTGTAAAGGTTTTCTCCCATACCACCTGAAACACCATCTTCCTCACCGCCAACCACGCCAACTTCAATTTCCAGCACGACACCAATATCACTAGTTTTGCCAAGGAGTTCCTTGGCAATTTCTAGGTTCTTAGCAAGGGGAACTGCGGAACCATCCCACATGTGCGAATTAAAAATTGGCTGCCCCCCTGCTTTTACTTGCTGGGCAGATAGGTCAAGTAGGGGTCTAACAAAACCAGACAATTGATCCTCTGCGCAGTGATCTGTGTGCAGAGCGACTTTGATTGAGTAGTTCTTGGCAACTTCGCGAGCAAACGCGGCAAATCCCAATGCACCGCTAACTCGGTTCTTTATAGTCGGACCGCTCCAGTAGTCCGCGCCACCAGTTGAAACCTGCAAGATTCCATCGCTACCGGCTGCTTGTAAACCCGCTAGCGCCGCATTCAGAGTTTGAGAAGACGAGACATTGATTGCGGGGTAAGCAAAAGAACCACTTTTCGCTCGATTGAGCATCTCCTGGTATTCAGCGGAAGATACAACTGCCATTTTTACCCCTTAGCCTTAGCCGGCTCGCCCAGCAGACGAGTGCGATCTGGAATTAGTTCAACTGTAGCCTCCACCAGGTTCTCAATTGATTGCAGACCACTGGTGGGCTGCTGAACCTTTGCAGCACCCCACTGAACAGCAGAGGCAATACCCTTGGCGACATCAAATCCAACGCCATAAGCATTGGGATCGGAATCCTCACTGGCAACGGCAGCAAGAAATCCTGCGATGGTGGAGTCTCCAGCACCAACCGTGTTGATTACCTTTACCGGTTGCGTGTGCGCATGAATTGCGTGAGTTTTGGTAACTGCGACGATTCCATCTATCCCTAGTGAGGCCATCACGCAATTGACACCCCAGTTATTAAGTTCGCGAGCAGCATCGATTACATCGCCGATGGTGTTGAGGTCTTTTTTCACGCACTCCGATAGCTCATGCGAGTTTGGCTTCATGATGGTGGCGCTACCTTTTTGTGCCCAGTAGCGCAGTGCTGGACCCGAAGTGTCTAGAATCACGCGCACTCCCAAGGCTTCCATTCGATCAAACAGTGGCTGCAAATCAATTGGCTTGCTGGTTTCAACAATTTCAGGGTGGGCACCCGCAATTACCAACCACTTTGCCTCGTAGTCCTTGACGGTACGCTCGGTGAGATCAATAACTGATTTCCAATCTCTTTCGTAGAGCGGTCTAGGGTGCTCATTAATTTTTGTGGTGGGGCCGTCATACTCAACCACTGTGGTGGAAACGCGCAGGGTGCCATCGACCCAGAGCGGAATTAGAAAGCTAGAACCGGTGCGCTTAAGCACACCTGGGTCGGCGTTGCCGATCGGGATTACTCCTGGCGCAGCCATGTTGACCAGCTGCAAGCCTCGAGAAACGTTGATTCCCTTACCTGCTAGCTCTTCTCCCACGCGCTCCGCGCGGTTCACTCCACCTTCGACGAGGTCCTTTACGAAATAGGTGCGGTCCAACGTCGGGGAGGGGGTCAGGGTTACTACCGGGGATTTCCGCTCGGCCATGAGACTCCTTGGATGTGAATAATTTGCAGACACTCACACCTTTGTAGGCGCCTATCTAACTATAGCCAAGCCAAAGCTATTTATCCTCGGCCAACTCCTTGGCAGTCAGGGCAGTAGGGGAGCTCTCTATCTGCTTGGGAGCCTCAATCGTTTCAACCCCCAACTGGTTTTCATCCAAATCATTTAGCTTGCGAGCGGTTACCAGCATTCGAGACTCCAGCGAGGAAACAAAGCTGTTGTAACTCTTGACGGTGGACGTGATCTTGCTGCCAAGGTCCGCCGCCAGCTCTGCTACTTTTCCAACTCGCTCGTATAGTTCCCTGCCAAGTTTGATCATTGAGCGCACTTGATTCTCATCGGCGTTTTGTCGCCATATGTAGTTGATTGTTTTGAGTACCGAAAATAGCGAGACCGGTGAAGCCAGGGCTACATTTTTTCTGAACGCATACTCCATCAAGCTTGGTTCCAGCTCCAGAGCTGATGAGAGCAGTGATTCGGTAGGAACAAAACAGATCACAAAGTCAGGTGAGCTATCTAGGCCCTCCCAATATGCTCTTGAAGCCAGTTCATCGATGTGACTCTTTACTGCCTTGACGTGCTCTGACAGCAGACGCTTTCTGCGCTCTTGCTCTTCAGCCAGAGCAAGTTCGCTGATTGCGGATGCCTCTTGGTATTTATCAAATGGGACCTTGGAATCGATAGCTAAGGTCTTATTGCCAGGCAGATTGATGATCATGTCGGCACGGCCACTTCTATCGCCGCTGCTGATAGTTGCTTGCTCAGAAAAGTCAGCGTGCTTAATAAGTCCCGCCAACTCAACTAACTTTCGCAACTGCGTTTCACCCCAGACTCCGCGCAGCGAATTAGAGGTGAGAGCCTGAGAAAGGGCTTGAGTTTGCTTGCGCAGGTTTTCATCAATTTCAATTGCGCTCTTGAGCTGCTCAGAAATGGTGCTGAACTGCTCCAGCCGTTCTTTTTCTAGCCTTTGCACCGTCGATTGCATCTGCTCAAGCTGCTGCTTCACCGGAGCAAGTTCGAGCAAAACTTTGTTTTCCTGCTCCTGCTGGACAGCCTGTTCCCGAGATTTTTCATCGGCTCGCTTTAGCTGGGCTCTGAGCTCAGCCTCAGTTGCCAGCAGTGCAGCGATCTTGGCAGCCTCACTTCCGCCGCCTTTGCGTTTGGCGACTCGATAACCAACCAGAGCACCAATAATGAGACCGAACACCAGGGTATTTAGGCTGAGCCACAGAACTGTTTCCATACTCGAAGTATCCCAGTGCTATCCGACAACAAGCGGAAGCAAACGCTGGGAGGTCTTGGCCAGCAACTCCGGCAGGTCGTCAACCTCATGTCGATTGGCCATGTGAAGAACAATCCGGGCGCAGGCATCCGCATCGGCCAAGGCGTCGTGATGATTAAATTCCTCGTGCCCGATTGCGTAGGCAACGGCATTGAGCCGATAGCTCTCCAATTCGTAAGTTTTCCTTGCCATTTTTAGGCTGCAGGCATAGCTCAGGTTTGGTAAATCAAATTCGACCGCGGCACTTGCCTCTCTCAGCACTCCCATGTCAAAACTGGCATTGTGGGCGATCAGAGGAAGCCCTTGAGTAAACAGCAGCAGTTCTGGCAGGGCTTCGCCAAAGCCAGGTGCATCGGCAACATCCTCTGGCTTGATTCCATGGATAGCGATGTTGCCAGGATGGAACCAGTCATAACCGAGTGGGGGCTGAAACAGCATGGCGAGACTTTCTTGGATCTCGCCCTCCACAACCCGCACCAAACCAACCGCGCAGGGCGATGCCGGTGATGAATTAGCAGTCTCAAAGTCGATTGCCACAAAGTCCAATGCCACAGGGCAATTATGGGGGAAGTAGACTTCCCCGGTGGCACTAACCATCGGAATCGTCGGATTACCTAACGTAGGTAAGTCCACCCTCTTCAATGCACTCACCAAAAACTCAGTGCTGGCTGCCAACTATCCCTTTGCCACTATTGAACCCAACATTGGAGTAGTAAATCTGCCAGATGCCAGACTCGATCGGCTGGCGGAAATTTTTGCATCAGAGAAAATTATTGCTGCGCCGGTTTCCTTCGTTGACATCGCTGGCATCGTCAAGGGAGCATCGGAAGGCGAGGGCCTGGGAAATCAGTTTTTAGCCAACATCCGCGAGGCCGATGCAATTGCTCAGGTTGTGCGTGGATTTATAGATTCTGATGTTGTCCACGTTGAGGGTCGGGTGGATGCGAAAAGCGACATCGAGACCATCAATACTGAGTTGATCTTGGCCGATTTGCAAACTTTAGAAAAAGCTCGACCCAGAATCGAAAAAGAAGTGAAAGGCAAAAAGGTCGAACCGCAGGTTCTTGAAACCATCGACCAGGCAATTGAGATTCTCAACGCTGGCACGCCACTTTCTCTGAGCAAGCTTGACATCAGCTCAATCAGAGATCTCGGACTGTTGACAGCCAAGCCCATGCTGTTTGTTTTCAATGTTGACGAATCCGTTCTCAGCAGCGATGAGAAGAGACAGGCTTTAGCAGGGCTGGTAAAGCCTGCCGAAGCTGTGTTTTTGGACGCCAAGGTTGAAAGCGAGCTAATTGATTTATCGAAAGAGGATGCCGCTGAACTTTTAGCCTCTCTCGGTCAAGCCGAAAGTGGATTAGATCAGCTGGCCAGGATTGGTTTTGCAACACTTGGGCTGCAGACCTATTTGACTGCGGGACCCAAGGAATCACGTGCGTGGACCATCAGAAAAGGCTGGAAAGCTCCGCAGGCGGCGGGTGTCATCCACACTGATTTTGAAAAAGGCTTCATCAAGGCGGAAATTGTTTCCTTTAGTGATCTTGACAATGCAGGCTCGATGGCGGAGGCCAAGGCTCAGGGCAAAGTTCGCATGGAGGGCAAGGACTACATAATGCAAGACGGCGATGTGGTGGAGTTTCGATTCAATGTCTGAGCTTTACTCGGTTGAACGAACCTATCCCGTCAGTCTCGAAAAACTATGGTCTGCCTGGACCGAGGCAGCGGAATTAGAAAAGTGGTATAGCCCAACCGATCTAAAAGTGGTGCCTGGAACTGTTGTTTCAGAATGCAGAGAAGGTGGCCTCTGGACGGTTGCGGTTGATGTTTCGCAGTTCGGTTTTATCGCCTACTTCTATGGAAACTATTCACTGGTGGATACACATTCAAGGCTTGTGCACACGCTGCACTACACCCAATCGCAGGAGGCATTTTCGGCCCGCACACCAGAGGCAGCTCCGCACATAATCGAGGTTGACTTTAAGCAACTTGAGCCAGGTGCATGGGTGCGGTTCTCCCAGCACGGAGACCTGGCTGAGTTCGGCGAGGAACAAGCACGAGAGGCAAAGGCTGGTATGGAGTCCTACTTTGACAACCTCGGGCTGTATTTGGCTAAATCCCTGGCCTAGTGTGAAGTGGTTAGGCTTACCTAACTAATGGGTTAGAATTTACCTGTGTTTTCAACCCCAATTCGCCTATCAATCTCTCAAGACATAGTTGGCTGGTTCGACCAGATCGGCCCATTTCTGTTCTATGCCGTGGTGTTTGGCCTGGTATTCGCAGGCACTGGCTTATTCGTCGGGGCTTTCATTCCTTTTATAACCGGTGATTCGCTGGTTTTTGCAGCAGGCCTGGTGGCAGCTGCCAATCAGGATTCAATCAACATTGTTGTCATGGTGATCGGTGTTGGGATTGCTGCCTGGCTTGGTGACCAGGTTGGTTACACGCTGGGTCGGCATTTCGGCAGACCCTACCTGGACAAGCGTCAGGGCAAATGGCTGAAAAATGCCATTGCTAAGTCTGAAGTTTTCTACATTCGCTATGGCTGGTGGTCAATTGTCGTGGCGCGCTTTATTCCGTGGGCTCGCGTAATCATCCCGGCGCTCGCTGGCATTAGCAAGATGAACTATTACAAGTTCTTTAGTGCAAATTTGGTTGGTGCAATGCTATGGGGTTGCGGTCTAACGTTGGCAGGATTCTTTACATACTCAATCCCTTGGGTGCGCGGCACCGTCTATGCAATTGCAATTGCCGTGATAACGCTGAGTGTGATTGCGGGAGTCAGAACTTGGCTTGAAAACAGAAAAGTTAGTTCTCTATAACAATTTGAGCTAGTTGCTGAGATTTTTCCTTTTGATAAAACTCATCCTCTTGGGCGGACCAAATTGAGAAGTAGCCATCAAATTTGCCACTGTCGCGCAGATTGAATCTAGTTCTTCTAACCTCAGAATCAGCCTCAATCCAAATAGTCAGGTCTGCCAACTCACTAGTTAGTCGGCTGATCGCCCCACAGCCCTCAACAATTAGGGCCGTTCCGCCTGAAAATTCTCTATGTCCATTCACTGCATCGTTAGCTCCGCGCTGATTCTCCGACCAATCCCAAACTTGCCAAGTGGCAGCTTTGGATTGCGCTAGCGGTCGCAGAATGTTTGTGTGTAGGTAGATCGAGCCGAGCGCGAGCCCTTCCCAGCCCGGATAGAGATCGTCCATAGCAATAATTCGCGCGGCTTGGTTATCTAATTTGAAGTAGGCGTCTGAGAGTTCTTTGGCAAAGAGACTCTTTCCTGCTCCTGCTCGGCCATCTATCAGCACAACCGGCAGCCGCCCATTTTCCTGCTTTTCGCAGATCAGGTCTAAGACTTTTGGGATAGCTTGATGGAAAGGAAGACGCATCAGATTTCAATTAAGTTTTTTATTGATTGAATACGCGTGCTCCGCAGAATATCGAGATCTTGCGGTTAGTTCCCGCTCAACAATCTCAGGGGATGCCCCATCGACACTTGATTGCTTGCCGATGGCAATTACGCAAATCACCCAAAAATCAGCGGCATTGAGAATCTCAGAAATCTGGTCATGCAAAATACCTCCCATAAAGTGTGAGCGAAGGCCCATTGACTCTGCCTGCAAGACCATCTGCATGGATGCCAAACCAACGTCAAAGTAGGTAGCTGCTTGATTGCGAGCTTTACCCTTTTCTTCTTTTCTTGCCAGCACTACCGCAAACACTGATGCGCTCGGAGCCCAAGCCTGATTGAAGCCCGTGAGACCGTTGGCACTAAGTTCTTCAAAGAGCTGATTGCCACTGGATAGAAACACGACATGCCAAGGCTGTTGATTACTTGAGCTAGGTGCCCAGCGAAAAGCTTCACCCAAACTTTGAATCTCTTCAGTTGTAAGAGAGTGCTTGGCATCGAATAGCCGAGGAGACCATCGGTTCTTAATTAGATCAGAGAGCGGGACGTTCGTTACGGCAGGCTTTTGAGGAATTGTCATACCCTTATTCAACCCTGACAGTCCGGTTGTATTTCTTTACAACGCGATTAATTTCACTGTTTTAGCCCACAGCCGAGCAAAAAGCGACCTGTGAACCCAAACCTCATTACACTTGGGCAGTGACCCAAAAAGGCTTAATTCTGTTTTCCCTGACAGGCTTTTTCTGGGGATTGCCATACTTCTTTATTGTTTTGGCTCTGGAAAGTTTTTCAACGCCGTCAATCGTTTTCCTCAGAGTCTTTTTGGGCGCTTTGGTCCTGATTCCTTATGCGATTTATGCTGGCGGGCTAGCCAAGGCTTTCAAGGCCTGGCCTTATGTTCTGATTTTTGCCGTGACTGAGATGGTTGTTCCATGGTGGCTAATCACTGAAGCGGGTAAGCACATTCCCTCTGGGCTCTCTGGTCTTTTGGTAGCAACCGTTCCGTTTTTTGTGGTGGCTATTTTGGCTATCTTCCTAAAGGATCGAAAAGCTTTGCAGCCTCGTCCGCTCAGCGGAATGCTGATTGGATTTTTCGGAGTGGCGGCACTGGTCGGGGTAGATTCTTTCACCGGCGCAATTGATCCGATTTACGTGCTATTTGTGATTTTGGCTTCACTTGGCTATGCCGTTGCACCCATTGTTGCCAATCTAAAGCTGAAAGATGTTTCCTCAGCGTCCATGATTGGCCTTAGCATGCTGATGGTGTCTGTGGTTTATGCGCCGTTTTCCGTGCCAAACCTTGGATCAGAATTCGCTGCAGCCAGCCCGCAAAGTCTGATAGCGGTCTTAGTGTTAGGTCTTGTTTGTTCAGCAGCTGCATTTGTGGTCTTCTTTATGCTTATCAAAGAGATTGGTCCAGCAAAGTCTTCCCTGATTACCTATGTCAATACGGCGGTGGCGCTGTTTTTGGGAATTGTCTTCCTCAACGAACCAATCACGATTGGCCTTCTAATTGGTATTCCATTGATCACCATCGGTCTGGTGTTAGCTGGTGGCGGCAATCGTGAAACTGAAGTTGCCAAACCCTAGGGAATTATTTCGCTCCCGGCTGGTTTTTCTAAACATGCGCATCGTTCTCCCATTATTTTTGCTTGCGGCTCTCACTGGCTGTGCCAGCACTGGCTCTGACCAGGCACTGCCAGAGCAATCGCAGTCTGCAGCAGCAGAACCAAGCCAGACCATGGATCCGATGGAATCCGAGACCATGGACCCAATGGAGACGGATTCAATGGACACGATGGAATCCGACGAGTCAGCCGGTTCGGCCAGTCCCTCACCCACTGCGTCAGCTACTGCTACACCTACTCAGAGTCCAACCCCAACGCAAACAGCAGCGGCCCTAACTCTGAGCGAGGTTGCCAAGCGCAATACTCAATCGGAGTGTTGGGTGGTGATTGATGGTGGTGTTTATGACCTCACCGATTGGATCAGACAGCATCCAGGTGGTTCGGGCTCAATCAGATCTTTGTGTGGGACGGATGGAACGGCCCAGTTCACCTCGCAGCACGGGGGAGAAGCAAGACCCTCATCAACGCTTGAGCGTTACTATCTGGGACCGTTAGCTGGCTAACTTGAAAAACTGACCCGCTGACTAAATGGCGTAGTGGTCTTCCGCAATACTTCGAATTAGCTTGGCATTGACCCCAACCGCTACTGTGCCAGCAGGCATGTTCTTGGTAACAACCGCATTCGCTCCCACTCGGCAGTCATCACCAATTGTGATGTTTCCAATTAGTTTTGAGCCAGCTCCCAAGATGACTCGATTACCAATTGTCGGATGGCGCTTGACTGGGTCAAGAGTCTTTCCACCTAGCGTGACGCCGTGATAGATCAGGACATCATCACCAATCTCAGCAGTCTCACCGATTACTACCCCAACGCCGTGGTCGATTACAAGTCGGCGACCAATCGTTGCTCCCGGATGAATCTCAATGCCAGAAAAGAACTTGGCGTAGTTGGATAGCATTCGGGCCAGAATTCTTCTCTTCCACTTCCAAAGGACATGGGCTATTCGATAGACCCAGATTGCATGCAGGCCGGGTGACGTAAAGAAAAGTTCAAATCCCGTCTTAACCGAAGGATCTCTTTCTAGGCCTGCTCTGATGTCGTCTCGGATCACTTTTGCTGATATTCCTCTTGCAGGTCGCGATAGAGCGAGGAGGAGACGTATCTTTCTCCAAAGGATGGAACCACAACTACGATGACTTGTCCCTCGTGCTCTTTTCGATTCGCTACTTCTCGCGCTGCCCACAACGCTGCACCGGATGAGATTCCAGCCAGAATTCCCTCTTCGGCAGATGCGCGTCGTGCAAACTCAAATGCCACCTTGTTTGGTGCGCTGATGACCTCGTCATAACTTGAGGTGTTGAGAATGGCAGGGATAAAGTTTGGTCCAATTCCTGCCAGTGGGTGACCAGCTGCTTCACCACCCGTTAGGAGTGGGGATGCGGCTGGCTGAACAACGTAGCTCTTGAGCGAAGGCTTGAGTTCTTTCAATCGAAGGCTGGTTCCGGTGATTGTTCCTCCAGTGCCGCTACCAGCGATAAAGACATCAACTTTGCCATCGGTGTCACGCCAAATTTCCTCAGCGGTGGTCTCTCGATGGATTTTTGGTCCGGCTGGGTTTTCAAACTGCCGAACCAGAATAGATCCTTCAATGTTTTTGCCAAGCTCTTCTGCCTTGGCTACTGAACCCTTCATGCCTTCGGCTGCCGGGGTGAGAACCAGCTCGGCGCCATAGGCGCGAATTAAAATCTTTCTTTCCAAACTCATTGAGTCTGGCATCACGATAATTGTGCGATAGCCACGAGCCGCGCCAATCATTGCAAGCGATATTCCAGTATTGCCGGAGGTTGCTTCAATAATTGTTCCGCCCGGCTTGAGCTCACCTGATTTCTCAGCTTCGTTGATCATGGCAATACCAAGTCGATCTTTGACCGAGCTGGATGGGTTATAGAACTCGAGCTTGGCGTAGACCTCCGCCTTGGCACCATCCATAATTCGATTGAGTCGCACTAGCGGGGTATTGCCGAACACCTCGGTGATGTCGTTGTAGACGCGCAAATTTGCTCCAGTTTCAAAGGCCCAAGGAAGTGTAACTGGGAAGAGCCGATTTTCTTCCAATCTGACTTTGTGTTACTTCTAAGGCCATTCTCAGGCTTGGTTCCTAGGATTCGGAGCATGAATCGACTTGTTGCCCTACCAATCGTTGCCCTGACAGTTCTCCCGTTGAGCGCATGCAGCCTAGAAGATGTTGCTTCGACTGCTGCCGATGCTGCCGCCTGCACCGCGCTGTCATCTACTCTGGCGGGACTGTCAGATGCCTATCAATCCGGTCTGGTTGATAGTGGTGTGATCACACAGATCGACAAACTAATTGGCAATCAAATTGATTCAGTGCTCTCCACCGGTCTAGCTGATGATCTTCGGGGCCTAACGGCTGCGTTGGCAGAAAGCCAGACGGCACAGGGAGCTCAGCAGAAAGTTGATGAGCTCACAGCATCCATTAACTCTCGCTGCAGCTCAGTTGGTATAGAAGTTAACCCGTAATTTCGTCTTCGACAAATTTCTTTTTTGCAAGCTGCAACCCTGCTAAGGAACTAGTTAGAGCAACGGCGAAGAGTAGCCAAAGCGCCGCCTCCCAGCCACCGGTAACTTCACGCAGGATTCCAACTAATAAAACCGCAATCGTTGCCAGCGAATAGCTGAGCCCTTGGCCAAACGAACTTACCGCCAAAACAGTTTGTTGATTTTTGCTGCGAAGGTTATAAAGAGTCAGTGCCAACGGAAACATAGTTGGCCCCAGTCCCAGCATCATTACCCATAACCATAAATTTGATTCGACGAACATAATCCCGAGTGCTCCAACTGAGCCGGAGGCGGCTGAGAAAAACACGATGATCGCTTGGGCGCTAGGGAATTTTGCTGCAATTACGGGAACCAATAAAGCAGTCGGCAACCCCATGATGGCAAACCATGCCAGCAGGTTTCCTGCTGTTAGCTGGGAAACGAAATTATGTTCAATCAGAAGCAGGGGCAACCAAGCAAATGAAACGTAACCAAAAATCGCCGTCATTCCTTGAACCCCGCTGATTGCGATTGCGGTAGGGGATTTCCAAACTGGAATCTTTGCTGGTATTGCGTCATTCGAATCCGCTGGTTGATTGTTTCTTAGCAGAGGCAAGATTGGGATTAGGGCGAGTGCGGCAAAGATAGCCCACTGAGCGAGTGAGAATCGCCATCCCGCTGAATCTGCCACTGGTACCGCCACTAGCGATCCCAGTGTGGCTGATATTGCAGTCAGAGTTATGTACAAAGAAGAGATCGGGCCAATCTTGTTCGGAAAGTATCTTCTGACTAAAACTGGCAGCAGGACATTGCCCACGCCCATGCCAAAAAGGCTGAGCATCGATCCGGCAAACAAGGAGCCGGCATCAAATGCAAAAGCTCTAATTAGATTGCCTGTAATGATGGCAATTACCACCAGTAGCAAAGTGAACTCAAGTCCGAACTTTCTAGCCGGTTTGGTAGAAACCGAGGAGGCAAATGCGAATGCCAGGGGAGCGGCCAGTCCAAGCAGACCAATGGCAATAACTGGAAGCGAAAAGTCGCTTTGGATAAAACCCACTATTGGAGAAATCGAACTTACTGCTGTGCGCAGATTCAGGGCAAGCAGAGCTATTGTGAAAAACGCTAACCAGCGGCTACGAGGCGAGAGCAGCACGAATCGCCTCGTGAATAAGACCATTGCTTGCCAACACAGTCGAGCTCTCAGCATTTAACTCGCCAGCAAGATCCGTAAATCTTCCCCCCGCCTCCTCGACAATTGGAACCAGAGCAGCAATGTCATATATCTTCAGATCCGGCTCACCGGCCGCATCAATAGAACCTTCCGCTACATACATGTAGCTCAGGAAGTCGCCAAACGCTCTAATCCGCCAAACCTTCTCAGATAGCTGTTCTATGTTTCTGGCTTTACCAATCCGCTGCCATTGTTGGATTGAGTTGTAGGAAACATAACTGTCAGCTAGGTCGCTGACCGACGACACTCGAATTTGTCGAATGCTTCCATCAACATCTTTGGTGAAGGCGCCCTTTCCTTGGCTGGCCCACCATCTTCTGCCAAGTGCTGGAGCAGAAACAACGGAAGTGGTCAAATTGGCACCTTCTCGCAGAGCAATCAAGGTTGCCCAGATGGGAAGTCCGCGCAAGAAGTTCGCGGTTCCATCAATCGGATCGATAATCCACGCTCTACTCCCAGTGCCAGAGTTTTCAAACTCTTCACCAATCACAATGTCATTGGGGGCCAACTTGCCAATAAGTTCGCGAATTTTTGCTTCAACCGAACGATCCGCATCTGTTACTGGCGTTCTATCGGGCTTAGTCTCAACCTTAAGATCAAGCGACTTAAATCTGGCGAGCGAGATTTCATCAGCCGCGTCTGCCAGGGCCAGCGCCAAGTCCAAGTCGTTCATTACTGCCAATCTACCGATGAAATGGAATCAACTAGGCGACGGAAAGAGCCCAGTCGCTCCGCCTTGATGGCAGCTGATTCGGCAGCGGCATCCAATTCACAATCTGGCGAGCCCGCCAGGTGTGAGCAATCGCGGGGACAGTTTTTCGCAACTTCGCTCAGGTCTGAGAAGCTCGCAAGAATTTGAGAAGTTGTGGCTGTCGAAATTCCAAATGTTCGCACGCCCGGCGTGTCAATTATCCAGCCACCATCGACCCTCAGTGCAACTGCGGATGAGGAGGTGTGCTTACCTTTTCCGGTTGCTTCATTTACTTCTCCAGTTGCTCTGCCACTATCTGGCGCCAAGAGGTTTATCAGTGTCGACTTACCAACACCGGAATGACCTACAAAGACACTCTTTTTACCAGCAATTAGTTTTTTCAAATCACTCAAGTTTGGTGAGACCTTAGAAGTTTTGATTATGTGCAGAGTAGTTCCAGAAAACTTTTCAATGAATTCCGTCGGATCTGCCAGGTCGCATTTAGTTATCACCAGAATTGGGGAAAGTTTCTGCAAATAGCTGGCAACCAAAAATCTGTCCACCAACCGGGCTCGGGGTTCGGGATTGGCAGCTGCCATGACAATCACTAACTGATCAGCATTGGCGACAATTCTTTGTTCACTGCCATCGTCTGCAACTCTTGTGAGTTCGCTGGTTCTAGGTTCAATCTGAACGATTCGCGCCAGAGTCCCTGATTTTCCGCTCACATCACCATCGAGTAAGACTTGATCGCAAGTCACGCAGCCATCAGTTCTGAGCTCTTTGGCCAGTGTTGCCAGCACCTCGACACCGTCCTCTGTCAGCACCCGATAGCGCGCAAGGTGAACCTCCAGAACCATGCCTCGTTTGGCATTTTCAAAGTTTGGACGAATCTTGGTCCTGGGTCTGGAGCCTCTGGGATTCGGTCGCACGCGGACGTCATCTTCGTCCAGATCATGCCAGCTCAATTGCTCTCCAGCATCTCTAGCCAAAGCTGAGAGAAGTTAGGCATTGTTTTGCTTGTGACTGAGATATCCTGAATTTCAATACCCTGCACCAGCAAGCCAATAATTGCACCAGCTGTAGCCATGCGGTGGTCTTCATATGTTTTCCAAAGTCCACCCTTGAGCTTGCTCGGTTCAATTCTTATTCCATCAGGCAACTCCGTTGCTCTACCGCCAATGCCATTAATTTCACTCACGAGTGCGGCTAATCGATCGGTTTCATGACCACGCAGGTGGGAGATGCCGGTGAGTTCAGAGGGTGTTGAGGCTAGGGCGGCAATTGCGGCAATGGTTGGCACCAGCTCACCTGCCTCCGCTAGGTCTGATTGAATTCCTAGAATCCTGCCAGTACCGCGCACGCTCAGCCGACTGTTTTGATACTTGACCTCGGCGCCCATTTGCTCCAGCAGCATTCTGAACTGATCGCCAACCTGAGTGGTTATCTCAGGCCAGGCGATGCTCACTTCAGATTCACTGACCAAAGCTGCCGCTAAAAACGGACCAGCATTGGAAAGATCTGGTTCTATCTCTACTTCGATACCGGCAATTTCGCCCGGTTCAACTTGCCAGCTAGTGTGTCCAATCTGTTTTGCTGCCACTCCGCGCTGAGCAAGACAGCTCAGAGTCATATCTATATGAGGCAGCGATGGAACGCTCTGGCCGCTGTGGTGGATGGTTAGGCCTTGTTCGTAGCGAGCGCCGGCCAGGAGCAGTCCAGATACAAACTGCGATGACGCCGATGCATCAATCGAAAGCGGACCACCAACCACCTTGCCCGAGGAGCGAATTGAAAAGGGCAATCCATCACCCTCGGAATCCACGGCTACCCCCAACTTGCGAAGTGAGTCAATCGTGGTTGCCATTGGTCTGCGCCTAGCTTGCGCGTCGCCATCAAAAACAATCTCACCTTTGGCTAGCGCTGCCAGCGGTGGGATAAATCGCATCACAGTGCCGGCTAGACCGCAATCAATCTTTACGCCGCCAGCTAGTTCAGCCGGCGTGACGACTAGCCGATTTGCACTTTTCTGAAAACTCGTGCCAAGTGAACTAAGGGCCTCAATCATCAATTGGCTATCACGCGAATACAGAGGATCCAACAGTGTCGAGGGCTGATTTGCCAGAGCGGATAACACCAGCTCACGATTAGTCAACGATTTTGATCCGGGTAGGCGAACGCTCGCTCTAAAGCCCCTTGCTTGCGGGGCAGACCAGCTGGCTATCGACACCTAACCAAGATACCTGCTCTACTTGCGAAGTTTCAGTTTTATCTGCCTAGCCATAGACTGCTAGGGATGAAAGAAAAATCGGTAAAGCTGAAGAGCTTTGAAGAGCAGGCTTTGCCACTAATGCCGCAGCTGTTTGGTGCTGCACTACGGTGGACCAGAAACCCATCTGATGCGGAAGATTTAGTCCAGGAAACCTTTGCCAAGGCCTTCGCTGCCTGGGACAAATTTGAGCAGGGCACCAACTTAAAGGCCTGGCTGTTTCGAATCATGACCAACACCCACATAAACCTCTACAACAAGCGCAGTAAGGATCAGGCAAAGACTGCCTTGGATGAGCTGGAGGATTGGCAAATCGGTGGGGGTGAGTCGCTCACCGCCGTCTCCACCCGGTCGGCCGAGTCGGTGGCGCTGGACAATATGCCAGCCTTGGTGATCCGAAATGCCATGGACCAGCTGCCAGAGGAGTTCCGGATGGTCGTCTACTATGCCGTGGTGGAGGGCCTACCCTACGCCGAAATAGCCGAAGTTATGGACACTCCGGTGGGAACTGTGATGTCCAGGCTCCACCGCGGGAAGAAAATGCTGAGAACTTTGTTGCATGAATACGCAGAGCAAGAGGGCTATAAGACCGAGGAGGTGCAGGAATGAAGCAGGTTGACTGCGAGGAAGTAAAGCGCAACGTCCACGAATTCCTGCATTCTGAGCTGCAAGAGGACGATTTGGCCGGGATTACCTCCCATATCGCCAATTGCGAGTCTTGCGAGAAGCACTATGACATCGAGGTGGTTTTCAACCAGGTGATTCAGCGCTCTTGCGACGAGGCTCCAACCGAGGAGCTAGCGGAGCGAGTAAAGCAGCGCCTGCGAGAAATTCAGGATCACGACTGAGGCTCAGTCATCCCCAGCCATTCAAACCAACCCTTATTTAGCACTAGCCAGGCCATCAACCCATAACCAACTTGTCCTGGCAAGCGGCGAGGGTGACTTGAAACCTCCGCTAACCAACCCTCATGTTCTTTCAGTGGATTAAAGCAATCGACATATTTCAGTTGCCTGCGCTTTACCACGTCGGCAAAACCTGCACTTAGCTCACTCACCTCGGCGTCATATTCCTTCACACCGGTTGGTGTTGGTCCAACAACAAATACATTGACTCCCTCTCGAATTGCATCATCGAGAAGCGATGCCAAGTTCAGGCGCGAGCGGGAGATGGTGGTTTGAGCGAGGATATCTTGTGACGATAGTGCAATTACTAAGTAATTTTCAGTTTCTTTGCTAAATCTTGGCAGCGCTTCGGATTGCCAGCGCTCAAGCAACTGCGCGGTTGTTTCGCCTATTTTTGCCAGTGGAAAAAACGCAACATCATCTCCTTGCGGAATTCGCGCCTGCACTCTTCCCAGCCAGCCCAGACCCTTCGGATCACCAGCGCCGGTTAGTAGCTCGTCACCGAGAACTACTACTCGAAGATTGCGCATTAGTCAGCAAACGCCCTGGCAATGACATCGGCCTGCTCAGCTGCGTGTCGCTTGCTGGAGCCGGTGGCGGGGGATGCCGAAGCCGGTCTGGAAACAACCTTGAAGTTGATTCCATACTTCGACATAAACAGACCCATGTAAGTCCAAGGACCCTGGTTGGCTGGCTCGTCTTGGATCCAGCGCAGGTCTGCTTGCGGATATTGTGCAATCGCCTGCTTCATTTCCTCAACGGGAGTGGGGTAGAGCTGTTCAATGCGAATAATGGCGGTGTCGCCGATTGCTCGCTTTTGACTCTCCGCCAACAGCTCCCAATAAATCTTGCCCGAGCACAAGAGAACCTTCTTAACATTCTGCGGAGGCAGTCCTTGCTGATCGGCGATTAGCGGTTGGAAAGTGCCTGTGGTGAAGTCTCTAACATCACTGGAAGCGGCCTTTAGGCGCAACATTGATTTAGGCGTGAAGACAATCAAAGGTCTGCGCGGAGTCGCATATGCCTGTCTGCGCAGGAGGTGGAAGTGACTGGCCGGTGTTGAAGGTTGCGCAACTGTCATGTTGTTTTCGGCGCAAAGCTGCAAGAAACGCTCAATTCGAGCTGAAGAGTGATCTGGACCCTGTCCCTCATAGCCATGAGGAAGGAGCAGTACCAGCGATGACTGCTGGCCCCACTTTTGATCGCCAGAAGATATGAATTCATCGATGATGGTTTGTGCACCGTTGGCAAAATCACCAAACTGGGCTTCCCAGAGGGTGAGCGCATTCGGCTCTTCAACGGAATAGCCATATTCGAATCCCATGGCCGCATACTCGCTCAACAGCGAGTTGTAGACCTGTAGTTGGGCTTGTTGCTCCGTGATGAAGCTCAGGGGCATCCACTCAGCCCCGGTTTCTCGGTCAAAAAATGTGGCGTGACGCTGCACGAATGTTCCTCGTCTGGCATCCTGACCAGCAAGGCGAACCTTGATTCCCTCGACCAAGAGTGAACCGAAGGCGAGTAATTCACCAAAGCCCCAATCGATTCCACCCTCACGGCTCATCTCCAGTCGCTTTTGCAGTAGCTGCGCCAGCTTTGGGTGAACGGTGAAACCGGTTGGCAAATTCGCGTGAGCATTTCCAATCGCCTCAACCACTTCCTTGCTGATGGCGGTTGGCTTGGCTAGTGCTTGCTTCTCGCTGGCGGTGGTTCCAATGCCAACTGGTCGCTCTGGTAGCGCAACCGGTTGGCTCATCGCCTCGTGAACCTCAACGAAGGCGTTCTCCAAAGTTGTTTGGAAGTTAGCGTTGGCTTGTTCGAATTCTTCTTGCGAGATATCGCCGCGGCCAATCAAGTTCTCCATATATAGAGTTCGGACACTGCGCTTGGCTTCAATCAGGTTATACATCAATGGCTGAGTCATCGAAGGATCGTCTCCCTCGTTGTGGCCGCGTCGACGATAAGAGATTATGTCTATCACTACGTCTTTGTTGAACTTTTGACGGTAATCAAAGGCAATTTGTGCAACTCTAACCACTGCTTCTGGATCATCACCGTTCACGTGGAAAATGGGCGATTGAATGCCCTTGGCGAAGTCCGTGGCATAGGTGGAAGTTCTGGCATCCTTTGGCAAGGTGGTGAAGCCAACCTGGTTATTCACAATCACGTGGATAGTGCCACCAACTTTGTAACCTTCCAACTGGCTGAACTGCATGGTTTCGGGAACAACTCCCTGGCCAGCAAATGCAGCATCACCGTGGATTAGGACTGGCAGCACTGGGTATGTGGCTGGGTTACCAAGGCGATCCTGTTTCGCTCGCACAATTCCCTCAAGAACTGGATTGACAGCCTCCAGATGAGATGGGTTAGCAGCCAGATAAACCTTGACCGAAGTTCCATGCGCTGATGTGAAAGTGCCATGGGTACCAAGGTGATACTTAACATCGCCGCTGCCCTGAACTCCCTTCCCGTCGGGATTGCCTTCGAATTCTCTAAAGACCTGCCCGTAGGTTTTGCCCGCGATGTTGGTCAAAACATTCAACCGACCGCGGTGTGCCATGGCGATGGCCACTTCTTCTAGCTGCGCATCGGCGGCTGCCTGCAAAATCTGATCGAGCGCGGGAATGAGTGATTCACTGCCCTCTAGCGAAAAGCGCTTTTGACCGACGAACTTGGTTTGCAAAAAGGTTTCAAATGCCTCGGCCTCGTTTAGCTTGGCAAGAATTCGGAACTGCTCTTCCCTGGAAGGCTTGCGGTATGGCTGCTCGAGAGTGTCTTGGAACCATTTGCGCTCAGTTGGGTCGGCGATGTGCATGTATTCGATGCCAACGGTCCGGCAGTAGGTATCGCGAAGGATGCCAAGCATGTTGCGGAATTTTGCTTTAACTCGACCGCCAAAGCCTCCAGTTTTGAAGGTTCGATCCAAATCCCACAGCGAAAGTCCGTAGTTTCGTATGTCCAGGTCGGGGTGCCAGCGCTGAACGTATTCAAGCGGATCAATATCCGCAATCAGGTGACCGCGCTCACGGAAGGCACTGATGTATTCCTGAATTCTGGTGTTCTTGCCGGACTGATCTGCCAGATCCCAGTGGAAGTCATTTACCCAAACCACCGGGGTATAGGGGATACGCATGTCCGCAAAGATCTTTACGTAGAAGTCTCGCTCGCCAAGCAGCAGTTCCTCCACAATCTTTAGAAACTCGCCGCTGCCAGCGCCTTGAATGACGCGGTGGTCGTAGGTGGAGGTTATGGTGAGCACCTTGCCGATTCCTTGCTCAGCAAGCTGCTCTTCGCTTAGTCCCTTGAATTGAGCTGGGTACTCCAGCGCTCCAACGCCGACGATGCAGCCCTGACCCTTGGTGAGGCGTGGCACCGAGTGAACAGTTCCAATTCCACCTGGATTAGTTAGAGAAATGGTCGTGCCAGCAAAGTCATCAGCGGCCAGTTTGTTTTCTCTGGCCCTGCTTACTAAATCGTCGTAGGCGGATAGGAACTCAGCAAAGTTGAGTTTTTGTGCCTTCTTTATATTTGGAACCAACAGAGCCCGAGTTCCATCGGGTTTAGGAATGTCAATTGCTAAGCCAAGGTTCACATTCGGTGGTGTGATGGCCGCTGGTTTGCCGTCTATTTCGTCGTAGAAGACATTCTGGCTTGGAAATTCCTTCAGTGCTTGCACTACCGCATATCCAATTAGATGAGTGAAGGAAACTTTTCCGCCGCGTGTGCGCTTTAGGTGTGAATTGACAACAATTCGGTTATCAATCAAAACCTTGGCAGGAAGTTGGCGAACACTGGTTGCCGTCGGAACGCTCAGTGACGCGTCCATGTTGGAAGCTAAGGTCTTTGCCATGCCTCGCAGAATGTTGATTTCTGGTTGAGCTTCCTCCTCCTGCGCTACGACTGGCATCGAACCGGTGGCGGGGAGATTGGCTGGCACCGGCGCGGTGAAGGAGCGGGTTTCGGTTGCTTTTGCAATCGGCATGGTTATGGCTTCTGTGATAGCCGGTTGAGAATACGTTTGCTCAGTTGCCGCGGGTAGCGAGACTGCTGGCGGGGGAGTCTGACTGGATTGTGTTTGTGAGTAGCGCTCCAAGATGGGAATCCAAGATCTGTCGACGGAATCTGGGTTTTCTAGCCACTGGGCATACATTTCGGCTACTAGCCACTCATTTGCACCAAAATCAGCCTGGGTATTGCCTGGATTGGAGGACAATCTTTCCCCTTATTTACTTGCTGGCGGACGCCCTAAAGTCTAACCAATTGAGCGGCTATAGTGTTTTCTGAAATGGAGCACGATAAACGCTTTCCTAGGGTGATTGCTTGAGCGATTACCTCATACTCCTGTTTGGGGCCCTGCTTGTCGCAGGCACTGGGCTTTTTGTGGCCAGCGAGTTCGCAATCATTAACGTTGACCGGGTTGACCTTGAGTCAAAACGGGACGCTGGCGAGCGAGGCCTGGATCGCTCGATTAAGGCAGTCAAAACCACCGCCACCCAGCTATCTGCCGCCCAGCTCGGTATAACTCTCACCGTCTTATTGACCGGCTTCGTGGCTGAACCGGCACTATCGAGGCTGTTAGCTCCCTCCTTGGTAGGTCTGGGATTGAGCGAGGCGAGCGTATCCGTTGTGGCGGTAGTGCTGGCTATGACCATTGCAACCGTGGTTTCTTTTTTACTGGGGGAGCTGGTTCCCAAGAACATGGCGCTCAGTTCACCAAAGAAGGTCCTGAAGGCAGTTGCCCCATTTCAACTCGGCTTCACCTTCATTTTTAAGTGGTTGATTGTTTTCCTAAACGAAAACGGAAACTGGATCCTGCGCCGCTTTGGCATTGAACCCAAGGAAGAGCTTTCGGTCGCCCGCACAGCCGAGGAGCTAACCTCACTGGTTCGAAGATCGGCAAACCTGGGAACCTTGGAGAGCGACACTGCCAAGTTGCTGGAAAAAACTCTTTCCATGACCTCTTTGCTTGCCAGTGACATTATGACGCCAAGACCGCAGATGCAGACTCTGGAGCGAGAGCAGACCGCAGCGGATTTGGTTGCACTGGCGCGGGAGAGTGGACATTCTCGTTTTCCAATTCTTGGTGAAGATTCAGATGACATCGTTGGGGTAGCGCACGTCAAGAACGCAGTTGCCATTCCACTCAATCGGCGCTCGCAGGTTCCAATCGCAGCAATCATGGTGGAGCCAATTCGCGTTCCCGAGACTATGCCGCTTGATCGCCTGATTCTGACTTTGCGTGGCAGAGGATTGCAGTTTGGCGTAGTGGTTGACGAGTATGGCGGTACTGCAGGAATTGCCACACTTGAGGATGCGGTTGAGGAGTTAATCGGTGAGCTTGCCGACGAGCATGATCGAACCAAGGCCCATATCGTTCAGTACTCCGATGGTTCTGCTTCGTTCAGCGGCTTGGCCCGACCTAGCGAACTTCGAGAGATTGGTCTAAATATTTCCGATGATGAGGACTATGACACCATTGCCGGATTTGTTATGAGTGAGCTTGGCAAAATTCCGCAAGATGGTGATGTTGTTGAGCTACCGACTGGTCAACTGAAGGTAATCCGAATGGATGGACGAAGGGTAGATCGAATCAAGTATCAACCGGGGGGCGAAGATGTCGAGTGATCTCTCCGGCTTTGTCTGGTTAGTCGTCTTACTTATTTCTAATGCCTTCTTTGTTGGTTCGGAATTTGCAGTTATTTCAGCTAGACGTGCTCAGATTGAACCGTTGGCCGACAAGGGGAATCCCGCAGCCAAGATAACGCTGAAGGCCATGGAGAATGTTTCCTTGATGCTGGCGACCGCTCAACTGGGAATCACGGTTTCCTCTTTGTTGATTTTGGTGATTGCCGAACCTTCGATTAAGTATGTTTTGGAAGGACCATTCACTGCGCTCGGCCTGGACTACGCAGCAGCATCCGTTGTGAGCTTCATCGTTGCGCTTGTCATGGTCACCTACCTGCATGTTGTGCTGGGTGAAATGGTTCCCAAGAATGTTGCTATTTCGCTGCCCACCTCTTCAGCTCTGATTCTCGGTCCCATGCTCTACGCCGTGGCCCAGGTTGTGAAGCCTGTGGTCTGGGTGCTAAATCAAATTTCAAACATGATTCTTAGGCTATTTAGATTCCAACCCAGGGATGAGGCAAACTCGGCCTTCACCCTAGAACAGGTTGAAGACATAGTGGAAGAGTCCCAGCGCAGCGGAACTCTGGCCGATGCCTCGGCAACCATCACTAATGCTTTTGAATTCACAGAAAAAGTCGTGGGAGACATTAAGCATCCGCTTGAGCAGCTAATAACCCTCTCTGCCGATGCCACTCCACAACAGCTGCAGGATGCGGTAGCCGAACACGGCTTTAGCAGATATCCGGTTCGAAGTGAGGCTGGTGATTTGGTCGGCTATTGGCACATCAAAGATGCATTGATTGAAGATGCCGGTAAATTCACGCGACCATTGCAATCCAAGCGCATGCGAACCCTAATTTCAGTTGCAGAAAGTGCGGAATTAGAGGACGCTCTTGCTCAAATGCGCAAATATGGCGCACACATAGCTCGAACCTTCTCAGCAGATGGAACCATTACGGGCTGTTTGTTCCTAGAAGACATTATTGAAGTCTTGGTTGGTGAGATAGAGGACGCCACTAGGCGCTAGGCCAGACTCCTCGCTCGTACTGATGCGGCCAGCTAACCTCAACACCCAGCTCGTGCGCAGCGCGCAACGGGAAATAAGGATCCCGCAAAAGCTGTCTTGCCATCATGACAACATCCACTTCACCAGAGGCAACAATCTGTTCAGCTTGCTGGGCATCGGTGATTTGGCCAACGGCAGAGACCGGGGCATTTGTTGCTGCGTGTGCCGCCTTACTAAATTCCACCTGGTAGCCAGGTCCCGAAGGAATCTTCACTCCAGTGACTAGTCCACCAGAGGACAAATCAAACATGTCAGCACCTTTTTCAAAGGCCCACTTTGCTACCTGATTGGTCTGCTCTTGATCCCAACCACCCTCGATATAATCGGTCGCACTAAAGCGGATTAGTAGTGGAACGGATTCTCCAATTTCTGCTCGAACTGCTTCAACAATCTCGAGGAGCAGTCGAGCGCGATTTTCCAAGCTTCCCCCGTACTTGTCATCTCTTTTGTTGGAAAGAGGGGAGAGAAACTGATGGATTAGATACCCGTGAGCTGCGTGTATTTCGATCACTTCGAAACCTGCCGCTATGGCACGTCTGGCTGCGTGTTTGAAATCATTTACCAAAGCGGTTACCTCTTCGGTGCCAAGTTTTCTTGGCGCTTCGTAGCCGGTGAAGGCCTCATCGGTGGAGGAGTAGGTCTGCCAACCACCGTCACTAATTGGAACCGAGCCGCTACCTGACCAGCTTCTATAAACGGACGCTTTGCGACCGGCGTGGGCAAGCTGCATGGCACTTACCGCACCAGCTTCTCTAATGAACGAGGTAATTCGCCGCCAAGCGGCAACTTGCTCGTCATTCCATATTCCTGCACACCAAGGGGAGATTCGTCCTTCGGGATTGACACCGCTTGCTTCGACCATCACCAAACCCGCTCCACCAATTGCCCTGGCGCCTAAATGAACCAGATGCCAATCGCCAACCACACCGTCTTTGTTCTCGCAGGAATACATGCACATCGGTGAAACCCACAGGCGGTTCTTCACCTCGACCGATCGAATTTTGATGGGGCTAAAGAGTTTGCTCATTTATCCATTTTCTGCAGTCGTGGCCAGGCTAAAACAATAAAGAATCCCAGCAATGCTCCCCAGCCAATTGCGAAATTGAGTGGGATGGCCAAAGTTAGAAGCCCAATTACAGATGGTCCCGCTAGTCCTCCGATGTAGGTGATGCCAACGACTCGAGCCATGTTTCTTCCAGAGTGGGATGCCTCTCCGATTTCACCACTGGCAGCGAACAGCTGAGGCACGACGCCTGAGATGCCAAGCCCCAGTAAGAACCAACAAATTAGAGAGAAAGTGAGATTTGGAGCGAACGCCTGCAAACCAATAGCCACTGCCGCCGCGAGAGACCCCCAAACGATTACAAAGCCGCGGCCCTTGCGCTCCACAATTCGATCGATGAAAATTCGACCGGTAATCATTCCAATGTTGAAAGCTGCCAATCCCCAAGCTGCAACACCGGCGTCAACTAACTGAATGTCACGAAGATACAGAGCCGACCAGTCATGCGCGACACCTTCGATAATCGCTCCCGCTGCACTCATCAAGCCGGCCAAAATTACAAACCCCAGAACTCTTCGATTTTGCTTGGAATTTTGCTTGTCGGTCGCTCGATCGCTGGTGACATTTGGTTTGTTTGGAAGCAGCCAACTAGCCATAAAGAATCCAAGCACTGACAAAGTCAAGCCAATCACCGGGAGTGTTTGAGCTTGAGAAAAGCCCGCCGAAATAGTTACGAATCCGAGTGCTGCACCGACCAAACCACCAACTGACCAAAACAAATGGAAAAAGGTAAAAATCGGTCGGGAATTTTCTTTCTCAACCTGCAGGGCGGCTGCGTTCATGGCCACGTCAACACCGGCAATGCCAAAGCCAAGCAGAAGAATTGCAATTCCTAGGAAAAATGGGTTGTTGGCAAATGCAGGTCCCAGCAAAGAAAGACCCACTGCCACACCACCAATTCGGGTTGCGGTTTTCGATCCCACATGATCAACCAGGTACCCAAATATCTGCATAGCGATAAAGCCACCGACACCGCTTAGCATCAGCAAAGCCCCGAGCACGGAGTAGTCAATCCCAACTGCCGTTTCAATGAGTGGAATGTGGACGGCCCAGAGGGCAAGAGAGCTACCACCAGATAAGAAGAAAAACGAAACCGCAACTTTGGGACGAAGAAGACTCACGCCCTCAACTCTAGAGCAACAGTTGCTGCAGGCGAGATCCAACCGCTTGAGTCTCGATTAGAAAACCATCGTGACCAAACTCACTTTGAATCACTTGGAGCTGTCCTCCAATTAGCGGTCCCCCGATTGAATCAGCTATTAATTGCTGACCACTGATGGGAAAGAGGCGGTCATTTTCAATTCCCAAGACCAAGGTCGGGCACTTGATTTGATGGAGAGCAGCAACAACTGACTCTCTGCCACGCCCGACATCGTGTGAGTTCATCGCACTCACCAATGTGATGTAGCTATTTGCATCGAATCGACGAACAAATTTGTTGCCATGAAAATCTAGATAACTTTCAACTGCATACTTCCCCTGTTCGGTAATCGGGCTTACTTGTGACTGCCACGATCTTCCAAAACGCTCATTCAGCTCTTGTGGTGAGCGATAGTTCAGAAGCGCCATTCGCCTAGCTAGTGCCAAGCCGCGATGAGGACCAAAGCCTGGCTTAGCGTCGTAATACCAGCCGCCAGCAAAATTCTCATCGGATCGAATTGCCTCTAGCTGAACAGTATTAAGGGCGATCTGATCAGCTGTGGAATAGGGCGGAGCAGCCAAAATACCCAATTTAGTCACTCGCTCTGGATACACGATGGCTAACTCCATGGCGTGCATGCCAGCCATTGAGCCACCTACTACCGCAAACTTTTCAATCCCCAACTGCTGCAGCAAGATTGCAAACGCCTCTGCTTGGTCGCGAATCGTCAGCTGCGGAAAGTTAGCGCCCCATTCGCGTCCCTTGGGATCTAGTGAACTGGGACCAGTAGAACCCTGGCATCCCCCGAGCACGTTTGGGGTAATGACATAGAAGCGATTGGTGTCGATGTAGAGGTCCGGACCAATTACCCCGTTCCACCAACCGGCAGTTGGGTGTCCGTCTCCTGAGTTTCCAATTGTGTGGCTGTCGCCGGTGAGTGCGTGCAGTACTAAAACCGCATTATCCTTCGCGTCGTTTAGCGTGCCCCAGCTTTCATAGGCCAGGCGGACTGCTTGGATGTGCTTTCCCGACTCAAGGGTTACGGAAAAGGGTTCAGAGAACTTTCTATTTCCAACCGGATCGCCAGCAAGCCACGCACCGGTGGCGGGAGGTCTTCCAACTAACTGACGACGCTGCTCCTCGGAAATGAATTCCGAGGGAGCAGAGTCTTCAGATATCTGAAAGTCCATTTATTTTGCGGCGGCAAAACCCTTCTGTAGATCAGCGATGATGTCATCGTAGGTCTCAAGTCCAACTGACAAACGCACCAATCCGGGAGTTACTCCTGTTGTCAACTGGTCCGCTTCGCTTAGCTGGGAGTGGGTCGTAGACGCTGGGTGGATAACAAGGGATCTAACGTCTCCGATGTTTGCAACGTGGCTGTGTAGCTCCAGCGCATCGACGAACTTAATTCCAGCTTCGACCCCGCCAACTATTTCAAAGGATAGGACGGCTCCAGCGCCTTTTGGTGCGTAGGTCTTCTGTGCCTGGTGATAGGGGGAGCTGCTTAGACCTGCATAGTTGACCTTGCTGACCTGCGGGTGCGCCTCTAGCCACTGGGCAACCTTCGTTGCGTTTTCCACGTGGCGTTCTAGACGCAAGCTCAGTGTTTCGATTCCTTGAATTAGCGAGAACGCAGAGTCAGCCGAAATTGCAGCGCCGATGTCGCGCAGCAGTTGAACACGAGCCTTGATTATGTAAGCAATGCCATCACCTAGAGCTTGGGTGTAAACAACGCCGTGATAGCTCGGATCTGGCTGGGTCAAACCAGGGAACTTGTCAGACTTTGACCACTCAAATTTTCCACCGTCCACAATCACACCGGCAACCACCGTGCCGTGGCCACCTAGGAACTTAGTTGCTGAGTGCACAACGATGTCGGCACCGTGCTTCAGCGGCTGAATCAGATAAGGGCTTGCCACTGTGTTGTCAACTATCAGTGGAACACCATTCTTGTGTGCGACGTTTGCGACCTTGCGGATATCCAAGATTGAGGTTCTTGGATTTCCAATGGTTTCACCGAAGAACAATTTGGTGTTAGGTCGAACTGCCTTCTGCCACTCCTCTTCGTCATCTTGGTTTTCCACAAAAGTGACTTCAACACCAAGCTTTGGAAGTGTGTACTTAAAAAGGTTGTAGGTTCCGCCGTAAAGAGTTGATGAGGAAACTACGTGGTCACCGGCTTGCGCAATGTTTAGGATTGCGAACGTGGTGGCGGACTGTCCACTCGAGAGAAGCAGCGCGGCGGTACCGCCTTCTAGAGCAGCAATTCTCTTCTCAGCCACATCCTGGGTAGGGTTCATGATTCGGCTGTAAATGTTTCCGAACTCCGCCAGTCCAAACAAATTGCGAGCGTGCTCGGCAGAGTTGAATGTGTATGCGGTTGTCTTATAAATAGGAACAGCTCTTGCATTGGTGGCTGGATCGCTGGTTGCACCGGCGTGAATCTGCAGCGTTTCAAAGCCCCAGTTAGTTGAATCAGACATGACTACCCTTCGTGTTTGATAAGTGTTAGCAAACTATGGCCCAGCTGTCTTTTGCTAGCAAGTAGGCCTGTAATAGACCGTAACTTTAGCCCAGGTGGCTAAAGGCTAGCGAGGCCAGCAGGGCCGCGCAGAGCGGCAAAACCGAGTCATCAAACTGCGCCTTGGCAGAGTGGTTTGTCGGTGCAGTCTGGAAGTCAATGTCGGGCGGACAAGCTCCTACGAAGACAAAGGCCCCGGGCACCTCGGCCACGATAGACGCGAAGTCCTCACCGCCCGCAATTGGTTTCTGCATGGGCATGTAGCCGGCTTCGCCGACTAATTGTTTGGCAACCTGCTCCACGCGCTCAACTGCCTGCGGGTTGTTCATTAGGACCTTGGTGGCCCTGCCGAAACTGACGTCGGCTTTGGTGGAGAACCCTGTGGCAATGCTGTGGATTAACTTGGGGGCAAGTTCATGCAGTTTTTTGAAGTTTTCTTCCGAGAAGGTCCGCACCGTTGCACCGAAACTGGCGGAATCTGCAATCACATTGGTGGTCGCATCGTCACCTGCTCGGATCCAGCCCACGTTCAGAATCACTGGGTCAAATTGGTCAAATTGCTTATTCAAAAGATTTTGCAGTGCAGCAATCGATTCGACCATCGGAGTAACCGGATCCTGGCTGAGCCAGGGCATGGACCCGTGGCCGCCAGAACCATGAAATGTGACGGTTAGGTCGCCGGCGCTAGCCATCAGTGGACCACTCTTGCAGGCAATCAATCCCTTGGGCATCGAGGTGAACACGTGCAAACCGTAAGCAGCGATAGGCCTTGAACCAGTTAGCTCAAGCATTCCTTCGTCAATCATGACGTCAGCTCCGTGATGACCCTCTTCACCGGGCTGGAACCAAATCAAAACGTCACCATTTAATTTATCTTTGTGTGTGGCAAGCAGGTGAGCAGCACCGATTCCAGCTGCCATGTGCAGATCGTGCCCACAGGCATGCATGTAACCATTTTTAGAGGCAAACGGCAGGCCGGTATCTTCAACCACCTTCAGCGCATCCATATCAGCCCGAAGCAAAACCGTTGGACCTGGGTTGGCGCCTTTGATCCGAAGAACAATTGAACTCAGAGCTTTGCCAAGCGTTATCTCGCCAAGGCCATCAATCGACTGCAAAATCCGAGCCTGTGTTTTTGGCAGTTCGAGTGCAAACTCGGGTATTTGGTGCAGATCTCTGCGGATTTCGCTGAGAGTCTTCGCATACTGGCTGGCTTCGGTTAGTAGCTCTTGAGCTGATGGCATCGCTGCTCCTTCTTCTGGAATCATCTTTGCACTTTTACTATTGGCTCATGCTCGAATCTGTCCATCCTGACTGGCAGCCGCTATTTGTGGCTCAGCGCCAGCGGCTTGATGCCATATTTGAGCAACTAGCTGGGCAAGAAATTGTCCCTCAAGCAAATCTGGTTTTCCGCGCCTTTAGTCGCTCGCCGCTTGATTATCGAGTTCTAATCTTGGGTCAAGATCCTTATCCAAATCCTCAGCACGCTGTCGGACTTGCATTTGCTGTGCCGGAAGGAACAAAACCTCTTCCCCCATCGCTGAAAAACATTTACACAGAGTTGCAATCGGACCTAGGCACTAGCAATCAACCCGATTTAGTGCAGTGGCAAAATAGGGGTGTGCTGCTGCTGAACAGGCATCTGACCACCAGAACGAATGAGACCGCGGCTCATTTCAAGCTAGGTTGGGATGAATTTACGAGGGCTGCCGTTGAGCACCTAATGGAGCTCAGACAAAACAAATTGGTATCAATTCTTTGGGGGACTAAAGCACAAGAGCTAACGCAAGAGCTCTCTGCTGGAAAAGTTTTAGCATCGGCACACCCCTCACCCCTTTCTGCCTATCGCGGCTTTTTCGGATCAAAACCCTTTTCTAGGGCAAATCAATTGCTGGCCGAAATGGACGAGCAGCCGATTGATTGGGGTTAGAAATGGTTGACTCCGAAACACGGTGGCGACTGGTAAGAAAACTTAGAACCAGGCCAATGGTTAATCAACCGCTAATCCTGATTAGGCCAGCCGAGCTCTCAGACATGCCTCAGGTCAAAGATATTTACAATTTTTATGTTCAGAACACGGTTATAACTTTTGACGATAAGCCGCTGGACTTAAAGTACTGGCAAGACAGGTTTGAGCACATCACTAAATTGAGTCTGCCATTTTTGGTTTTACATCGAGAGACTGAACTTTTGGGATTCGCATTCGTGGCCCCCTGGCGACAGAAAACTGGCTATCTGAAAGTGGTAGAAAACCAGATTTACCTGGCTGCGGCTGCAACCGGAAAGAAACACGGAGGGAAGCTTTTTGAGTCGCTAATCCAAGCCTGCAAAAACCAGGGGGTAAAGGAAGTAATAGCCGTGATAGCGGACCGCGGGGCTCATGCGTCCATCGCACTTCACAAGAAACATGGTTTTGTTGAGCAGGGTCATCTTGCCAACGTAGCTCTAAGGTTTGGAAAACCGATTGGCAGCTACTTGTTATCTTTGAAGCTTTAGTTTGCGACGATAACTTCTTTTACTTTAGAGCGCAGGATAACCAGCGCTTTATTAGTGAGGCCTTTGCTAGTAATAACTACATCTGCTTGATCAAAATCAGCAAATGATGAAAATCCTCGGACTCCCCATTTTGTGGAGTCAGCTAGAACAACAAACTTGGAACTTCTGCGAATAACTTCGCGATTTGTTTCTGCCTCCACTAAGTTTGGTGAACTAAAGCCAAACTCACTATCCATCCCGTGGGTGCCCATAAAAACAAAATCCAAATTGAATCTGGAGAAGACTTCCATTGCAATGTTTCCAACCAACGAATCGGTAGGCGTTCTTACGCCACCGGTGAGAACAATTGTTTGGTCCGCTCGGGACTTTTGAGCAAAGAGATCTGAAATTGGAACCGAGTTAGTGACAATTGTGAGAGCGGGCACATCGCGAAGGCGTTTGGCCAGGGCATAAACCGAAGAGCCACCCATCAACGCCACGGCCATTCCTGGTCGGACCAAATCCGCAGCTCTTGCAGCAATTGCATCTTTGGCCTGCTGCTCCTTCATCGAATTTGCAGCAAAAGGGGGTTCTAAGGTGAGGGATAAAGTGTTCGCGGTCACGCCACCGTGAACTTTGTCGACCAGGCCCTGGGCGGCCAGTTGCTCGACATCGCGCCGGATGGTCACTTCTGATACCCCAAGGGAATCGGCAAGGTCCGCGATTCGGCGGGCACCGGAGGAGCCGACTTCCTCCAAAATCTTGGCTTTTCGCTGTGCCGCTAGCATTTTGGCCTCCCTCCTTGCCAAAACATTATTGCCGATTTACGAATATGGCCGTTTTCTTACTAACAGAATGATTACTTTTGTCGTTTTTAATTCGAAAAGTTTGGGAATATTGGCCCAGTTCGTTCAGACCCAATCATTCGGGTCTTCCAAGGCAAGATTTGGTTGGTTGAGCGGACAGGCTCCCCCTCGGGGGAGTGCAGACAATTGAATAGCAACTGAGTAGTCACTGGACGGGGGCTTTACTCCGTCCAGTGACGGCTATCAAACTAGGAAGATGAAGGATTCAGTGATTCCAAACTCGGCAGTAATTTCTCAAGCTGGCGTGAGTCTGGTGCTGGATTTTTCCGATGGCACCCCACACATCCTTCATTGGGGATCCGAACTAAACGATTCCGTCGAAGCGATTAGAGCAGCCTCCATTGAACCAACTGCCCACGCCGAGCTCGATGCACATCAATTTCACGGTGTCTGGCGAGAAAATGCCCGCGGCAATACCTCTCGACCCGCTTTGCTTGGGCATAGACAAGGGAAAGATTTCTCTCAAAAATTTGAACTGGTCAAGGTTGATATCACTAAAACTCAAATTGTCGCAACCAGCCAAGATAAGAATGCAGGGCTTGAGGTTTCGATTGCTTTTGAATTTGTTGGTTCAGGAGTTTTAGAAATCCGCCAGCTGGTGAAAAATTTAGGAGCAACTGCTTTTGAACTGCAAGGACTGGAGGTAATTCTTCCCTTACCTGATCGCGCTCATGAGTCGATGGACTTTACTGGCAGGTGGGTAAAGGAGCGTCAACCACAGCGCCGCGCGATTCAATCCGGTTACTGGGTCAGAGAGGTCCGCGAGGGAAGGACCTCCCACGATTACACAATTCTGCAAATGGCACTGACTAAATCAGCTAACTATCAACAGGGCGATGTCTGGGCTTTAGGACTTGGTTTTTCAGGCAATTCACGTCACAGCATCGAGCAGGCGCAGTCGGGCAGAAAATTTATCAGCGCTGGAGAGCTACTGCTACCAGGTGAAATTATTCTGCAGCCCAGCCAAATTCATCAAGCTCCCAGCGTTTATGCAATTTATTCAAACGTCGGAATCGATGGAATATCAGACAGAAGTTATCAGTGGCTAAGAGGAAGAAAGCATCACCCCAACTCTCCAAGGCCACTGACACTAAATGTTTGGGAAGCTGTCTATTTTGACCACAATCTTCAAAAACTATCCGAGTTGGCCGATACTGCGAAAGAAATTGGTGTTGAGAGATTTGTGTTGGATGACGGCTGGTTTGGTTCTCGCCGAAGCGACAACGCTGGGTTAGGCGATTGGAGTGTCTCCTCAGAGGTTTGGCCGCAGGGCTTAGGTCCACTCATAAAGAAGGTAAAGAGTTGCGGGATGCAGTTTGGCCTTTGGTTTGAGGGGGAAATGGTTAATCCCAACAGTGAGCTGTATCGCAACCACCCGGATTGGATTCTAAAGGTTGGCGATCGCATTCCACCTGAGGGTAGGCGCCAACTGGTCCTAGACCTAACCAATCCACGAGCTTACGAATACATTTTGGAATCAGTGGACAAGATTCTTAGTGAATACGAGATTGACTACATCAAGTGGGACCACAATCGGAATCTTTTGGAGCCGGCTAGCCAAGGCTTTCCAGCGGTTCATCAGCAAACCCTGGCTATTTATTCACTCTTTCGAGAACTGAAAAAGCGCCATCCAGGACTTGAAATAGAATCCTGTGCTTCTGGCGGAGGACGAATTGACTTAGGTATGGCTCAGGTAGCTGATCGGTTCTGGACTTCAGATTGCAATGATGCATTAGAGCGTCAGTACATTCAGCGTTACACACAAATTGCAATTCCTCCTGAACTTTTGGGCAGCCACATCGGACCCACCAAATCTCACACAACCGGTCGCGTTCATACACTTTCCTTCAGGGCTATCACCGCTTTGTTCGGCCATGCAGGTCTTGAATGGGACATCACTCAAACCAGCGCTGAGGAAATGAAACAATTGCGAGGTTTTAGCGACTATTACAAGCAAAAGCGCGGGCTATTGCATTCAGGCCGCATGGTGCGTGCCGAGATTGATGAAAGCTCCTTTGTCCACGGCGTGGTTTCGAAAGACAAGAGGGAAGCTTTGTTCGCCTATGTCACCCTGGCTGCAGCCCAGGGTTCTCGTCCAAATGCGATTGTGATTCCGGGTCTTGCCAGCGAGAAGAAGTATCAGGTGAAGGCGGTCTTTCCGATGGGAGAACCAAGCTTTATTCAACGTACTCAGGTTGGCTGGTTGACTGGAGTGACGCTAACCGGTGAGGCCTTGGCAACAGCTGGGCTCAAAGCACCAATTATGAATCCAGAAAATGCGATGTTATTAGAAATAAAGGAGAGCTAATGCTCAATCTTGGAAAACTCCACTTCGGCGGCGACTACAACCCAGAGCAGTGGCCAAAAGATGTTTGGAAGCAAGACATCGAGTTGATGCAAAAAGCTGGCGTCAACCTGGTGTCGCTCGGCATTTTCTCTTGGGCCAAGATTGAGCGAAAAGACGGTGAGTATCACTTTGACTGGCTAGACGAGGCAATTTCTCTGCTGCATGAAGGCGGAATCTCTATTGATTTGGCTACCGCTACCGCCTCACCACCAGCCTGGCTTGTGAAAGCGTACCCAGACGTTCAACCAGTCAACTTTGACGGTGTTCGTCTCTCCCATGGCGGCAGGCAGCACTACTGCGCCGTATCCAAGGTTTACCGCGAAAAAGCCTCAGCGCTAGTGGATCGAATTGCTGCTCGTTACTCATCGCACCCAGCAGTGGTGATGTGGCACGTCAACAATGAATATGGCTGCCACGCACCGTACTGTTACTGCGAAAACTCCAGAATTGCCTTTGTTCAGTGGCTCCAGAACAAGTACTCCTCCATCGAAGAACTGAACTCAGCTTGGGGCACCGATTTCTGGTCCCAGCGCTACTACAACTGGGATGAGTTGGTGGTCCCAAAGCGCACTCCGGACGGAACCCACCCGAACCCAGGACAGCAGATGGACTTCAAGCGTTTCTCAAATGAAGCTACTTTAGATCTGTACAAAATGGAACGCGACATCATTCGTCGATACGACCAGAGGCATCCAATCACCACCAACTTCATGTCCATGAAGTTCACCTACGCTATGGACTACTTCAAGTGGGCTAGGGAAGTTGATTTCGTTTCGACCGATCACTACCTTGCTCAACATGATGTTTTGAATCACATCGATCTGGCACAGCAGGCAGACCTAACTCGTGGATTTGCCGATGGTAAGCAGTGGCTGCTCATGGAACACAGCACATCTGCTGTGAACTGGCAGCCGCGCAATTTTGCCAAATCACCTGGCCAGGAGTTCAGAAACAGCGCCAGTTTCGTAGCACGTGGCTCTCAGGGTGTGATGTATTTCCAGTGGCGGCAGTCACAAGCAGGTAGCGAGCGCTTCCACTCGGCTCTCGTGCCACATGCGGGAGAAAATACTCGCGTCTATCGTGAGATTAGCGAATTGGGCGCTTGGTTGAAGGCAAACCCAGACGTTGCAAACTATCCGACCGAACAGGCCGAAGTTGCAATTGTTTATGACTATGAACAATTTTGGGCACTCATGCAGGCAAATCTTCCAACTCAAGACATTAGCTATGCAGATACTGTTGCGAAGTGGTATCGAGCCATGTGGGAAAACGGAACAAGAGTTGACTTCGTGCCGGCCGATGCTTCTCTTGAAATCCTAAGCAAGTATGAATTGGTTTTGATGCCGCTTGTGCATATGCTCAGTGAGGAAGAAGAGAAGACTTTTCATGATTATGTTGCCGGGGGAGGAAATTTGCTTATTTCCTACTTCACCAATGTCGCAGACCGCACACTCAGGGTTAAGTTGGGTGGATACGGTGGAAAGCTAGTCAAAGAGCTAGCTGGAGTTTACGTCGAAGAGTTCTACCCACTGCGAGAGGGTCAAGGCTCCCTATCCAACGGTTACAAAGTTGAGTTATGGAGCGAGTTGAGCAAGAACATCTCCGCCGAAGTATTGGCCAAGTTTGAAGATTGCGACGTAAACGGATCTCCAGCCCTAACTGTCAAATCACATGGTGGTTCGAAGGTTTGGTACCAAGGAACTGAATTGAAGCTGGGCAGCCAGCGGAAGTTCTTCAAGCAGGTCACCAAGGAGCTTGGAATCAAGTCTGAGGGTGGCGAAAGCTCTGAAGTGGTGCGCCGGGGCCCCTACCAATTTGAAATTGACCATGAAAAAAATAAGGTGAAACTAACTAAAAATTAGTTAATTTCACCTTGTTTGTGCGGGTGAAGGGACTTGAACCCCCACGCCTCGCGGCGCCAGAACCTAAATCTGGTGCGTCTGCCAATTTCGCCACACCCGCTTGAACTTCCAAATCCTACCTTGTCTGGGCGATTTTCTGAAAACCTTCCCGAAAGGCAGGCTAGGAGCGCACTTTCAGAGTGAACCTCATTTTTCTTGTCCAAGCAACTCTCACAGAAATAGGTGGCTTCACCCAGATGACTTTCGAGGTTGACCAACCAGACTTCACAAATCGGGCAAACAATTTTCATCACGCCAGTTTTGTGCTGTTCGTCTAATCACGAGGAAAGTTATCCACAGATGGAGTCTTACTCAGACGATCTGGGGCATAGATTGGGAGGTATCTCCAGAACAAGTATGCGCCAGCAAAATTCAGTAGACCAGTAATTGCCAGTGCATTGGATAGCCCGATGATGGCTGTTAGGGAAGAAATCATTACTGGTGCAACGGCTACACCGCCAGACGTCAGAAGTCTGAATGCAGCCAGGAACTCACTTCTTGAACCACTAGGCGCCATGTCAGCACCCAGAATCATGTTGATGCCAGCCGACATTGCATTCGCCAGAGCTGTCACGCCAGCCATAATCCAAAATGCCGTCACATCAACAACCATGAAGGAGAACAGGTAGGTAAAGCCAAGAGCGAGCAACGTAGGGACGGATGCCCAAAACTTTCCATACTTATCCATGACAATTCCCGATAGATAGAACAGTGCGAAGTCGATAAAGCCAGTGATTCCAAAAATGAAAGAGGTTTGGGCTGGATCCAGTGATAACTGGATCGCTAACAGCGGTAGGCCGACCATCCGAATAGTCCTGCCCGCATTAATAATTGAAGATGCGATTCCTAGGGTGACTAATTCCTTCGAGTGTTTTTTGGCAACCTGCCAAACATTTCCACCCAGTCCCGAAGGAGTGGCGGAAAGCCTTTGCACTGGGACGGAGAAGACAGATATTCCCGCCAACAAACACATCAGTGCTACAGCCAAATATCCGAATTGAACTCCGTAAAGCGAAATAAATGCTGCACTTATAACTGGACCAATTGCCATTCCTCCGCGAAACATTCCGCCCAATAGCGACATCGACTTTGGGCGGTGCTCAGCTGGTACCAGTTCTGTCAGAACTGAGTGGCGTGCGAGTCCAAAATATGCGTGACCTGCACCAAAGATAAGGGCAGCTAATACCAGCGCTGCATAGCCAAGATTCAAAAAAGCCAGCACGCCTGCAACAACACCAAGACCAGCTCCGAGCACCATGGTGTTTCGTTCGCCTATTCGGTTGGTCAAATGAGACGCCGGCACTTCGAATAGCAGAGTGCCGATCATTAGTACTGCTGCAACTACACCTGCCTCGGCCAGCGACAGTCCGTAGCTAACTGCTGTGACAGGCAGAATGGGAAGCAATGCGCCTTCTGCTCCCGTAATCAGGAGCGACGGAAGATAGATCGGGGCAGCCAGGCTGCGTTTTCTAAACTCACTCATTTGGCCTGTTTCTCGCGTCCAAGCAATGCACCTGTGACAATCAGAACTGCTGAAAGCAACAAAAGTGGTGACAACTCCTCACCGGTAGTCAACACCAACAGCGAAGTTGATAAAAGTGGTGTAAGAAAAGAGATAAGTCCAACTTGTTGTGGGTTACCGTGCTTTATCGCATAATCCCATAAATAAAACGCAGCACCAAGCGGCCCGAGTCCAAGTAATGCCAACAAAAGCCAATCATTAGCTGCAATATTTACTGTCGGTTCAAAAAACCAGTGAGCGACTATTGCCAGAGCACCCGCCACGAACGCAAATAGTCCAACTGCTGCAGTAGGAAAGTCGCCAATGACCTTCGTACCTAAAGAATATGTTGCCCAAACTATTGCTGCGATTAGGGCGTAGAGATAACCGAATTCCAATCCACCACCAGTTGTTCCGCCCGATAAAACCGCTATGGCAGCGCCTATGAATCCAATAATTGCAGCCAGAAAAATGCGAATTGATAATCGGCTATTTTTGATGAAAATTGGTGCTAGGACAACAATCAACAGCGGCCACAAATAGTTGACCAGGTTCGCCTGCACGCTGGGAGCAGTTTGCAGGGCAAGAAATAGTGCCGCGTGGTAACCAAATAATCCGTAAACACCCAGCGCCAATATCCTCCAACTGACTACGAGCTGCCTCAGATCAAATTTGACAAGGGGAAGAGCAATCAGCGAACCAATCAACAGTCCAACGCCAGTTTTTAGAAATGGCGGAATTGCCGGCAGGAGAGTGGCCAGGGCAGCCAAGCTGGACCATAGGACAACCGCCGCTAAGGCAGCCAGTCCGCTTTTCATTCCTGCAGGATATCGCGCGAGGGGCGGAACTTTTCGAGTTTTTGTCTCAAAATGTTACGCAAATGAGAGACGGGATTGGTGGCTAGGGGTCCTAGCGGAATAGGCTTGGGACATCAGCAGTCAGCCACGAGCTGAATGCTGGCTATATACAAGGAGAATAATGAAGAAATTCCGCTCTATCTCCCTCGTTGCAGCATCCGCTGCAGTTGCTGTCGGACTATCTGGCTGTGCATTGCCATACCAGTCCGAGATCATCGAGGGAACCTCAATCACTGTTGCCTGGAATGACATTTCAGACGAGTACAACTCGTCATCTGTCACCGGCAACAACGTAAAGAACGGTCTGACTGCTTATCTAACAGGCTCTGGTTTCAGCTACTACAACGGCGACCCAGCACTTGTTAAGAACGAGGCATTCGGTACCTACGCAAAGATCAGCGATGAGCCACTAACTGTCGAATACACCATCAATGACGGTGTTGTTTGGTCAGATGGTGTAGCAATCGACGCAGCCGACCTACTTCTATCATGGGTAGCTGGCTTTGGTTACTTTAAGGAAGGCGATAACTATCTCTTCCAGCACGCTAACCCACGCGCTGACCTTGCTAGCAAGCTTCCAACTCTTGATGGACGCAAGCTGACTTTTGAATACGACATTCAGTATGTGGACTGGGAGCTACAGTTCGGTCTAGGTGTTTCGGCACACGGTACCGTTCAGATGGCTTACCCAGACCTATCTGCAGCTGATGCAAAGGCTAAGTTCATCGAGGCCGTCACCAACGGTGACACCGAGTGGCTAAAGCCAGTTGCTGAGAAGTGGAACACTGGTTACCAGAACACTGGAACTCCAGATGCTCTACAGGCTCTATCCTCCGGTCCATACATCGTTGAGGAAGCAGTTGCTGACCAGTACGTAACTTTCGTATCAAACCCACTGTTCGCATGGGGTCCATCACCTAAGTACGAGCGCGTAACCATTCGCGAAATCGCTGACTCAACCGCTGCTGTTCAGGCTGTTGAGAACGGTGAGGTTCAGATTGCTTCCGGTCAGCCAACTGCTGACGTACTAGCTCTTGTTTCAGCTCTAACCAACGCAAACTACGCAACTGGTAACGAAGCTGCTTACGAGCACATCGACCTAACATTCGACAACGGTGGTCCATTCGACCCTGCTTCTTATGGTGGCGATGCAGAGAAGGCACGTAAGGTCCGCCAGGCATTCTTGCTCTCGATTCCTCGCGAGCAGATTCTTGAGAACCTAATCAAGCCTTTGAACCCAAATGCTGAGCTACGTAACTCACACCTACTGATCCCTGGATCACCAAACTATGACCGCATGGTTGCCGAGAACGGCTCCAGCGTTTACACCTCTGGTGATGCAGCTGCTCGCATCGAGCAGGCCAAGGCTCTTCTAGCTGAGGCTGGAGTTACAACTCCAGTTGAGGTTGGTTTCTGGTATCCAGAAGGCAACGTTCGTCGTGGCCAGGAGTACGAGCTAATTGCTGCAAACGCAGCACTAGCTGGATTCAATGTGGTTGACGAGTCTGAGCCAGACTGGCTATTCACTGGTGCGGACATCAACCCACACGACGCAGTTATCTTCGCGTGGGCATCAACCTCACTAGCTGTTACCGGATCTGACCAGTACCTAGGTACCGGCCAGCCTTCTAACTTCTCCGGTTACTCAAACGCAAATGTTGACCAGGCCCTCAAGGACCTCAACACTGCGCTTGACCCAGAGAAGCAGTTCGAGCTACAGCTTGCTGCTGAGAAGGAAATCTGGAACGACGCATACTCAATTACCATCTTCCAGTTCCCTGGTCTCACCTGGTGGGACAAGGGCACAGAGGGCGTAAGCATGAACCCACTGGTTCCTTACTTCTTCTGGAACTTCTGGGATTGGGCGCCTGTCGCGGGATAACCTAGACAGGTAGTGCAAAGGGGTCTCCGTCCTTTGGACGGGGGCCCCTAAGCACAACTGAGAGGCAAAGATGCTTGGATTTGTGGTGCGTCGCCTAGCTGCGACTTTGGTGGTGCTTCTAGTTGCATCATTCATTGTTTATGTTTTAACTGCAATGTCTGGCGACCCACTTGCTGATCTGCGAGCTGCAGGAACTAGAGATGCCCTTGTCAAACTTGCTTCACTTGAAGAGCGCCTAAATCTTGACGTTCCACCGGTACTTCGCTATTTCTTATGGCTCGGAGGAGCTGCTGGCTGTCTCATTGGTCGATGTGACCTCGGTATTTCGATAGCCCAGGGCGAGCAACCAGTCATAGATGCCTTAGGAACGGCCATGGGTTCGACTCTTCAGCTGGTTACCCTTGCCACGATTCTTTCAATCATTGTTGGGGTCACCATTGGAATGACGACCGCTCTTCGTCAGTATTCCGGCTATGACTACACCGTCACATTTTTTGCCTTTGTTTTTTACTCATTGCCTATCTTTTGGGTTGCCGTACTCCTGAAGGAATTTGGAGCGATTCGGTTTAATCAGTTCTTGGACGATCCGGTGTTGTCGCCGCTGACCACAATATTAATTTCACTGGGGCTTGGCCTGGTTATTGCCGGCATAGTTGGGGGAGGGCTGAAAACTAGGGCAAGGGTATTCGGTATCACTTTGCTGCTAAGCCTTACGGTGCTTACCCTGTCATCCCTAACGCAATGGTTGAAGAGCCCGTCACTTGGAATAGTAGGAGTGGTTCTACTAACTGCTGGCTTGGCATTCTTAATCACAATTCTCAATCGCGGTTTGGACGACCGCAAAGCCGTTTGGACAGCCGTTACTGTCACAGCAATTGTCGCGGCTCTTTGGTATCCCATGCAGTTCTTGTTTTTCTTCGTCAATAATCCACTAGGCATAGTTGCGGCCCTGCTCATCCTTGGCGGCCTTGGCTTTGTGGCTGGAGCCTTCTTTGGCGGGGACGATAAGAAAGAAATTTCTAGGCTTGGTGCGATTATTGGTGCGGCCTCGGTTTTAGTTTTAATTTTGGATCAAATGCTTCTTCGCTTTGAAGAATACAAAGCGGCTATTAATCTAAAGGCTGGTTTCATTTCCACAATTGGCGCTGTGACTCCGTCCATTGCAAAAAGTGATGACATGTGGCTCAGGATGTTGGACAGCTTTGGACACTTGATATTGCCAACCATTGCACTAATGATCGTCTCTGTCGCCGGTTATACCCGGTATTCGCGCGCTTCCCTGTTGGAAGTTTTAAACCAGGATTACATTCGCACAGCCAGAGCTAAGGGCCTTCCTGAGCGAACAGTAATTATGCGCCACGCCTTTAGAAATGCAATGATTCCGATTGCGACAATCATTACCTTTGATATCGCGGGGCTGATTGGTGGTGCGATTATCACCGAGCGTGTATTTGCCTGGCAAGGTATGGGTGCTCTTTTCAACAGGGGTCTGCAGGCGGTGGACGTAAATCTTGTGATGGGATTCTTCTTGGTCACAGGGGCAATAGCAGTAATTTTCAACATTGTGGCTGACGTACTTTACTCAGCGCTTGACCCAAGAATTCGGGTGAACTGATGGCGAAGAAACCGGTAGGCGACGAAACTCAGTTGAACCGAGAAATCTCAATTGAGCAAAGAGAGACCGAAGGACTCTCCCTGGGGACAATTGTTCGAAGAAGGTTTTTCCGCCACAAGGCTGCTGTTGTTTCTTTAATCATTCTTTTTCTTATTGCGCTTTTGGCATTCACATCGGTCGGAACCGTGGTTGGCGGCTCCGGCAAGCTAATTGCGAATCAAGAAACCGGCCGCCTGGTGGTTGATGGACTGCGGATTGAGGGATGGTGGAAATACAACTGGTATGAGAACTACCCGGTTCTAAATGCTGGAGGAACCCCAACCCTTTCTTTGTGGCCTTTCCAGATCGGCGAGCACCCTTTTGGGCAGGACACTCTCGGCAAGGATATTTTTGCTCGTGTAATGCGTGGAATTCAGCAATCGCTGCTAGTTATTGTGTTGGTGGGTTCGATTGCGACCATCATCGGTGTGATTGTTGGAGCAGTCTCGGGTTTCTTCCGTGGACGTCTCGACAGCCTTCTAATGAGGTTCACTGATGTCATCATCATCATCCCAACTTTGGTGCTGGGTGCCGTCCTGGGACGAACCTTCGGTGGTAACGCTGTTTCCCTTGGAATTCTGCTCGGTTTGATTGCCTGGACAGGGCTAGCTCGTTTGGTGAGGGCAGAGTTTCTGTCATTGCGAGAGCGTGAATTTGTTGATGCGGCAAGAGTTGCCGGCGCCACTAATTCAAGGATAATCTTCCGGCACATATTGCCAAACGCCATCGGTGTAATTGTTGTAAATGCAACGCTACTTATGTCCGCTGCAATCCTTATTGAAACTTCACTTAGCTATTTAGGCTTTGGAATTGTGGCGCCTGACATTTCACTAGGGCAGATCATTTCGGAATACAACGAGGCCTTCAAAACCAGACCCTGGTTGTTCTGGTATCCCGGTTTGTTTATCGTGATAATCGCGCTTGCAATCAACTTCGTGGGCGATGGACTGCGGGATGCTTTTGATCCGAGACAGCGGCGTCTTCCACGAACGGGCGGGGCTTGGCAAGACTTCAAGAAACTGGTCGCAGAGCGAGGTAAGAAATGATTCTTATCCGATCAAAAGACGAGTATCAAAACTGCAGTTGTCAGCAAGAGCCAAAGGATGAGGCTTTTACTGTTGAGCGTCTTTCTAATCTCGCCGGCCTGAAAACTTCCTTGCTCGAGCCTTCGTCTGATCTCGTAAGCCGCGGCGCCGGAGTCGGAAGTGACGAGGTCACCGGGACGGACAGTGCCAGCGACGTAGCTAGTTTCGGGAAGGTAGCTACCGTCATCCCTGGAGGCAGTGAAGCTGGAGTGTCGGCCGGGAGCGACGGCGGAGAACGAAACAAACCTTCCCTGCTCGGTCGTGATCTCCAAAGCCCACTTCGTGTCGATTCTTTGAACATTGCCAAACGGAATCTCGATTCGTCTGATCACATTGTTAAGCACAATGCTGTGATCAGTGATCTCAACACTGGGTCGCCAGAGCAAGAGGTAGCTGCTGAACCACAGCCAAGCGGCCAAGCTGGTGCTTTCAACCAAACCAGCAAGTTCAAATTCAACAAGGCTCAGGGCCAAAGCCAAAAGCAAAATAATGCCAAACAGGATGGTCAGGTATTTGCCGAAACGGGATCGAAATTTCATGTCAATAAGACTCTAGGGGGCATTTAGATGAATGCTCCAATCATTGAAACCAAAAACCTAGGAGTTGAATTCTGGGTTGATGGTGAATGGGTGATGGCTGCAGCCAACATCAACTTCACGGTATCGCCCGGCGAAGTCCTAGCTGTAGTTGGCGAATCAGGCTCTGGTAAGAGCACCAGTGCCATGTCTCTGCTGGGGCTTTTGCCCGTCAATGGTCGAGCCAGTGGTTCGGTTCGTCTGGCCGGCGAAGAGCTAATTGGGGCGGAGAAAAAGCGTCTTCGCCAGATTCGCGGTGAAGAGATTGCCGTGATCTTTCAAGAACCAATGACCGCTCTCAACCCCGTTTACACCATTGGCTTTCAGATCTCTGAAGCTCTGAAGGTTCACTACCCCAAGATGACCAAGCAAGAGGCCAAAGCGCGATCGCTTGAACTTTTGACGATGGTTGAATTACCCGACCCTGAAAAAGCATTCAATTCTTATCCGCACCAGCTATCAGGTGGGCAACGGCAACGTGCGATGATTGCTCAAAGCCTCAGCTGTGATCCAAAACTTTTGATCGCTGATGAACCCACTACTGCTCTAGATGTGACTGTGCAGGCGGAGATTCTTGATTTGCTAAGAAATCTGAATCAAAAACTTCAATCCGGTGTGATCTTAATCACACACGATATGGGAGTCGTGGCAGATCTAGCAGATCGTATTTTGGTGATGAAAGACGGTCACATGGTCGAACAGGGTACAGCCGACCAGATATTTAATAGACCTCAGCATCCATACACGCAATCACTGCTCGCCTCGGTTCCTAAGTTGGGTCGCAGTGCAAGGAGATTTTTTGAGGTTGCGCCTGACACAAGGCCAGTCTTGGCCCTGAAGGACGTTTCAATTGTTTATCCAAAGCGAGGTAAAGTTCCTGCTTTCACCGCCGCAAAAAATGTAAGTTTTGAAATTTATCCGGGTGAAATTCTTGGTTTAGTTGGAGAGTCAGGTTCCGGTAAAACAACAGTTGGTAGAGCTGCTATTGGATTGCTTCCTGTTTCCGAAGGAAGTATCAAACTGATTGGCGAAGAAATAGCTGGTGCAACTCAAAAGCAGCTGCGTGGTCTTCGTCAGCGCACCGGTGTTGTTTTCCAGGATCCAGGCAGCTCGCTCAACCCGCGGCTTCCAATTGGTGAAAGCATTGGAGAGCCCCTGCTACTAGCAAAAAAGGCTGATGGTGAAAAACTAAACCAAATAGTCGAAGATTTGCTTGATGCCGTTGAACTCCCACGCAACTACAGAAACCGCTATCCGCACGAACTATCTGGTGGTCAGCGACAGCGCGTGGGAATTGCTAGAGCAATCTCTTTAAATCCAGACCTTCTTATTGCCGATGAACCAACAAGTGCACTGGATGTATCGGTTCAAGCACGCTTCCTTGATTTGCTTCTAGAACTGCAGGACAAACTCAAATTTGCCTGCCTATTTATTAGCCACGATTTGGCGGTAGTTGACACCCTTGCCCACCGTATCGCCGTTATGCAGCACGGTGAACTGGTAGAAGTTGGGGATCGTGACCAGATTCTGAATAGTCCTCAGAAGGATTACACCAAGAAGTTGATTTCAGCCGTACCTGTACCAGATCCCGAGGAGCAGCGCCAGCGCCGCGAGGCTAGGGCGAAATCTAACCTTTAGACCCGTAGAATTATGAAAATGCTTTTGACAAAGGTTGGTTAGACAAGTGACTTACATAATTGCCCTTCCTTGTGTCGATGTTAAGGACAAGGCTTGCATCGATGAGTGCCCAGTTGACTGCATTTATGAGGGCGATCGAATGCTCTACATCCACCCTGACGAGTGTGTAGATTGCGGCGCCTGCGAGCCAGTTTGCCCAGTGGAGGCCATCTATTACGAAGATGATGTCCCCGAACAGTGGAGCGAGTACTACTCAGTCAATGTGGATTTTTTCAATGAAATTGGTTCTCCAGGTGGGGCCGCCAAGGTAGGTGCTATCACAGGCGATCACCCGATAGTGGCGGCCCTGCCTCCGCAGGCCAGCTAGCCACTGGCATTTTGGGCTGGATTGCCCTATTCTTGCTAGTCGGTCTAAGGCGGATAGCCAAAACCCAACAAAACAACTAAGGATTTCTCATGCCAGTACCTAAGCGACGTAAATCACGTGCAAACATTCACGCTCGCCGTTCCCAGTGGAAAGCTGAGCCAGTTGCTTTGGTAAAGAGCGTTGAGGGCGGACGCACCGTTTACTCTCTTCCTCACCGTGCAAAGGTTGTTACCGACTCCGTTGGTACTGAGCTTTACATGGAATACAAGGGCCGCAAGGTAGCGGACGTCTAACCAAGATGGTTTCAAACGAGCTGCTAGAGCGGCTCGGAGTTGAAATAAAGCCCGAGCTTGTTGAACTCGCGCTCACTCACTCTTCGTATGCCTATGAAAACCAAAAGCCAAGCAACGAGCGACTTGAATTTCTCGGAGACTCTGTTTTGGGGTATGTCGTGGCCAGTCATGTCTACAGGCAGCACTCGGATTTATCAGAGGGCGATTTAACCCGCCTTAAGAATTCAATTGTCTCTGCTAATGCTTTAGCAGCCGCCGCTAATCACCTCGATCTAGGCAAGCACTTACTACTTGGCAAAGGTGAAATTGCAACAGGCGGCAGACAGCGATTGAACATTCTGGCTGACGCTATGGAAGCTCTTATTGGAGCCGCTTACCTGACATCTGGAATTGACGGTGCTGCGAAGTTAGTCGAGCAATCTGTGATCCCACTGCTGGATGACCCAATCGCTCTTCGCGAGCTAGCGGATCCAAAGACCACTTTGCTTGAAAAACTGAAAGACGAGAAAGCAAAGCCAGAATACGAAACAGTTTTTGAAGGACCAGAGCACAGCCGAACCTATTACTCAAAGTGCAGATTGGCTGGTCAGATTATTGGTGAGGGAGAGGGAACGACCATTCGCTCAGCTGAAACTAGTGCAGCCCTTGCAGCGCTCAGAACTATTGCTAATAAATAATGCCCGAATTACCCGAAGTCGAGACAGTTCGTGCTGGTCTAGCCGGTTCAATTCTTGGTTTCTCCATCACAAATGTTGAAATACTCGATGCTCGTTCACTCAAGAAAAATGCTGGCGGTCCAAAATCATTTGTCAGGGAAGCCATCGGATCCAAACTCAACCAAGCGGTTCGGCGAGGCAAGTTTTTTTGGTTCCCAATTTCCCAGGATCGCGCTTTAGTTGGACACCTGGGCATGAGCGGTCAGATCCTGGTGCGCAAACCCGGTGAAGCCGAAGATAAGTGCACCAGAGTGATTTTTGACGTCACCAAAGGCAGAAGTAACAGGGAAATTAGATTCATTGATCAGCGATTGTTTGGTGGTTTGTATTTCGATGACTTGGTTCCTACCTTCGACGGCTATCCGGCTGGATTTGGCCCAGAGAGTAATGTTGACGCACTAATTCCAAGCTCCGCTGCACACATCGCTCGCGACTTACTAGACCCCTACTTCGATGCCAAGACGGTGGTTGAGAAATTACTGACTAGAAAAACTGGCATTAAGAATGTCCTTCTTGATCAAAACTTGCTGAGTGGTATTGGAAACATCTATGCAGATGAGGCGCTGTGGCTAGCAAAACTTCACTACAACACCCCCGCAGAGAACCTTTCCAAGCAAAAAGCCTTTGAGTTGATAGAAATTGCGCAGGAAGTTCTGCGCAGAGCGGTGGCTGAAGGGGGAACATCGTTTGATGAGCAGTATAAGAATGTCAACGGCGAAAGTGGTTATTTCTCCGTTTCACTAAATGCATATGGTCAGACCAATGAGCCATGCCCGCGCTGCGGCACACCAATCAGGAGAGATGCCTGGGCAAATCGGGGAAGTCACTTTTGTCCGCGCTGTCAAAAGCTCAAGCGCTAGCGTCTAATTCTTGGCCACATCAAAATCAGAATTGAAATTCCAGCCGCACCGTAGGACCAGACGGTGCCAAGCTCGTTTGCGGGAATCATTTTGTCACCAGTAAAGTCCTGAGCCGCAAAGAAGATAAGTGTTAGAAACCCAAGTAGGAAACCAATTCGCTTCGGCCAGGTTTCTCTGGCTTCAATCGCTAATAGTGCGACACCGGCCAGCGAAAGAATCAGTCCCAGCGGCAGCGGACCGGATTCGGACTGATGAAAAATCGTGCCGAAAACTCCAGCGACTAGAGCAAGCGCAAGTCCAATGAAAAATGCCATTAAAGGTTCAATCTACCCTTGAGAGTGCGGTTTCGGCGACGCAGGATTGGCAACCTCGATTGAGAGAGGAGGGGAGGTAGCCTTGGGTAGGCTTTGGAGATTAGAAAGCGGGGTGAGCGGGCGTTGTATCTGAAGAGCATCACCCTAAAGGGCTTCAAGTCCTTCGCTCAACCCACTACCCTCCAACTCGAACCAGGCATTACTTGTGTAGTAGGACCCAATGGATCGGGTAAATCAAACGTTGTAGACGGTCTCGCCTGGGTTATGGGTGAGCAAGGCCCCAAAACCCTGCGCGGCGGAAAGATGGAAGATGTCATCTTTGCCGGCAGCGCAAATAAGGCTCCGCTTGGCAGGGCCGAAGTCGAACTGGTAATCGATAACTCTGACGGGCACCTGCCCATTGAATACTCGGAAGTCAAGATTTCCCGCGTTCTCTTTAGAAATGGTGCCAGTGAGTATGCGATAAATGGGGAAGTTTGTCGCTTATTGGACATCCAGGAATTGCTCAGTGATACAGGACTGGGCCGAGAAATGCACGTGATTGTGGGTCAGGGTCAGCTAGACACAGTTCTTCGTGCCACCCCCTCCGAACGCAGGGCTTTCATTGAGGAAGCTGCTGGAATTTTGAAATATCGCAGGCGAAAAGAAAAAACCGAGCGCAAACTCGATGCTATGCAGGTCAATCTGACCAGATTGCAAGATCTTGTCTCAGAAGTCAGAAGGAACCTAAAGCCGCTTGGTCGTCAAGCGGAGGTGGCGAAGCAGGCAAAGGAAATCGCGGCCAGCGCTCGCGAATTAAAGGGCAAGCTAATTGCCACCCAGTTACGAAATCTACGTGAACAGCTTGATTCGGTTAGCAAAGATGAAGGCGAGCGTAAAGCGCAAACCTCTTATGCACAGCAGCAGCTTGAAAGTGCAAGGACAGGCATTCGAGAAATTGAAATGTCATTCGATTCAGGCGAATTAGATTCTGCTCGAAGCAATCTGTATGCAATTGAGGCACTTGAAACAAGAATCAGAAACCTCACAAACCTTGCAAGTCAAAAGAAGACACTTTTAGTTGGAGATGCAACTAACACCGTCAGAAGTGAAGTTGAAGAGCTAAAACAGCAGCAGGGCACTTTAGGCCAAGAACTCTCTCAAATTGAAATTCAACTCCAGCAGGTTTCAAGTGAACTAGCCGCTGCCGAGCAGGAACGCGAGCGTCTAGCGCTTGACCTCGCCCGCCAGGAAGCCGAGTTAGACCGTGCTCGCGAAAAAGCTGAGAACAAGCGCACGGAGAAAAGTCAAATTTCTGCTCAGCTGGAAAACATTCAAACTCGTCAACAGGAGAACCTAACGGTTGAGAATACGCTTCGAGCCAGCATTTCCGAGGCAAGACTGAAACTCTCAGCGCTCGAACAAGAGAAGCAGATTCTCGACCCAACGGGCCGCGCAGTTTCGGACGATGCACTTCGCAGAGCCTATGAAAATTCACAAGCCGCTGAGCGCGAGGCGCGCAGACGATTGGATGCTGCACGGGAAGAACTTCATCGCGCCGAGCGTGAGCGGGATTCATTAGCAGCTCGACATGCAGCTTTGGGATTGCTTCTCGAACAGGAAGATGGCGCTAAGAATATTCGCAAGGCCAATCTCAGTGGGGTTGGCGAATTGCTCGCTGATGCGATAACAATCGATTCAGGATACGAAACGGCAATTGCAGTAGCACTTGGAACAATCGCTGATTCAGTACTGGTTGAGAGTAAAGATCAGGCATTGGCCGCCCTTCGGTATCTGAAGCGAGAAAACCTTGGGCGTGCTGAGTTTGTAATTTTTGATGGTGGAAAATCAAGACGCAGAGTTTCTTCCGGCGAGTTACCCAGAGCCTCAGAGCTGGTTGAAGCGCCAGAGGGTGTTCTAGAAATTCTGGACGGTTTCCTAATAGCGGATTCTCTCGAGCAGGCTGAGTCGGTTCGACTAGGTGATCGGCCAATCATCACTAAAGACGGTGACTACCTATCAAGATCCCTTATAAGGGGAGGAAGCAACAAGCAGCCATCAAAGTTGGAGTTAGCAGCTGAGCGAGATCGCGCGTCGGCAGAACTGCAGGACTACGCCAGAATTATCGACCAGCTTTCATCCAAGTTAGAAGATGCCAAGTTGCAGCTGTCCTCAGCGAGCAAGCTCAGCGAGCAATCGCTGGGTGAACTGCAAAAACACGACTCCGAACTGGCCAAAAAGGCCGAGAGCTTGGGCCGCGTGATTGCGCAGCTCGACTCCACCGGAATTGACCTTGGTCGGCTTCAAAGCGAACTTTCTGAGATTGAAGCTTCAAATCAGGAACTTTCAGCTAGGAAAACATCGTTAGAACAACAGCTGGCTACCTTTGCAGAAATTAGTGACGTTGATCTCAGCGCCAGGGAGTCTGCACTGACTGCCCTTGACTCCGCTCGCAGCCGGGAGCTTGATGTTCGAGTTCGGCTCAGCGCGCTGCAGGAGCGTAAGAGCGGAGTTGGTCGTGAGCAGGGACTGATTGAGCAGCGCCTAGCAGATGCAATTGCAACCGAAAGCGCGAGAGCAGAGCTGCTAAATCAGCGAAAGCAAGAAGTTCTTAATGCCGAGAGTATTCTTGCCCTTTCACCCAAGCTGCTGTCCAAGATTGAGCAATTAATCTTGGCCGCCAGAACTAAAGTCCGGGAATTGGATGCCGAGCGCAGTCAAAAGATGCAAAGGCTCCAGCAACTGCGTCAACAGGCCCAGCAGCTAGAGGGTCAACTCAGTGCGATGACCCAGGGTGTGCAAGAGGTTGAAATGCGATCATACGAGCTTCGCCTGCAACTGCAGAGTCTCAGTGAACGCAGCCAGGAAGAGCTCAGCTACAGTGCTACCGATTTGCTAAATGAATATCAGCAAATCACGGAGTCACAATCCGAACTCGAAACCGCGTTGCGTCAGGCAGAGCGCAAAATGAACCAATTAGGCGCTTTCAATCCTTTGGCGCTGGAGGAATTCTCAGCGTTGGAAGAGCGCCACAAGTACCTCAGTGAACAACTGGAGGATCTAACCTCTGCACGCAGTGACCTGCGCGGAATTATTTCTGATCTCGACGAGAAAATGGAAGTGACATTCCAGGAAGCGTTCGCAGACACTAAGCGCGCATTTGAAGAGGTCTTCCCCATTTTGTTCCCTGGAGGCGCCGGCTCACTTTCACTTATTGATGATCCATCCGGTGAAACTGGCGTTGAAGTGTCGGTGAAGCCAGTGGGCAAGAGAATTGAAAGGATGTCGCTGCTTTCCGGTGGTGAAAGATCACTAGCAGCAGTGGCATTATTAATTGCAATTTTCAAGGCCAGACCAAGCCCCTTTTATGTGCTCGATGAGGTTGAGGCTGCTCTGGATGACGCGAACCTTGGTCGATTACTTTCTGTAATTGAAACCCTTCGAGAAAGCTCACAGCTGATAATCGTGACTCACCAGAAGCGAACCATGGAAATCGCCGATGCTCTTTATGGCGTAAGCATGCGTCAAGATGGAATTACGCAAGTGGTGGGGCAAAAGCTCGACAAGGCAAGCTAGTGTTTTCATTTTTGCGAAGAAACAAGCAAAACAGTCAAACTGAGCAAGTTCAACTACCAGATCGCAGCATAACCTCAGCGATTCGCTCGCTGTTTCCTCAAAAGTTTGACCTAGCTGAGCTTGAAGAAACCCTACTTAGGGCAGATTTTGGGGTTGCCGCTGCAGAAGAAATTACTCAAGACCTTTCTCGGCAACTTAGGTCAGTTGGCCAATTAAGTGAGCAGGAGACTCGAGTAATGCTTCGCGATCTCTTAGCTAGCAAACTGACCCGGGATGATGTTTCCCTGAATTTGCAATCGGGAAGTTTTCCCTATGTTTTTTTGGTAGTGGGCGTTAATGGCGCCGGCAAAACAACCACTATTGGGAAATTGGCGAAGTGGCTCAGCGATGGCGGGTGGAAGGTGATTATTGGGGCGGCGGATACTTTCCGAGCTGCCGCAGTTGAGCAATTGGCAACTTGGGCTCAAAGAGCCGGAGCCGATATTGTCCGCCCGCAAATCGCTGGCCAGGATCCGGCTGCAGTTGCTTATCAGAGCGTTGAAAGAGCAATCAGCGAGCAAGCAGACATTGCCATCATTGATACCGCCGGGAGACTTCAGAACAAACAAGATCTAATGGATGAGCTCAACAAGATAATTCGCGCTGTTGAAAAACAGACTCCAATTTCAGAAGTGCTGCTGGTGCTTGATGCGACCATGGGTCAAAACGCTCTTGCCCAGGCGAAGGCCTTCACTGAGGCTGCAAGAGTTACCGGAGTGGTGCTCACCAAGTTGGATGGCACCGCCAAGGGCGGTATTGCCTTTGCTGTGCAGCAGCAACTGGGGATTCCTATTAAGCTCGTCGGAGTCGGAGAAGGCGCAAATGATTTTGCCTTCTTTTCACCAAAAGACTTTGCTTCAGGCCTCGTCGCTAGTTAGGAGGGGATATGTTCGACTCCCTTTCCAATCGTCTTTCTGAGACTTTCCGTTCCCTGCGGGGCAAGGGTCGACTGTCAGCGGCTGACATTGATGAGACTCTGCGGGACATAAGAAAATCCCTGCTTGAAGCGGACGTGGCGCTTGACGTCGTAAAGATGTTTATTGGCAACATTCGCGAGCGAGCACTCGGTGATGAAGTTTCCAAGGCGCTGAATCCTGCTCAGCAAGTTGTTCAAATAGTTAACTCTGAGCTAATAAAAATTTTGGGAGGGGAAACCAGAAGACTGCAGTTTGCCAAGACGCCTCCCACTGTAATTATGTTGGCCGGACTGCAAGGTTCGGGAAAAACCACTTTTGCAGCGAAGCTGGCGAATCTTCTCAAGGGCGAAAGTCAAACTCCACTTCTAGTGGCGTGTGATCTGCAGCGCCCAAATGCAGTTGATCAGCTAAAGGTTTTGGGGGACAAAATCGAGGTTCCCGTTTTTGCCCCGGAACCAGGAAACGGTGTTGGAAATCCAGTAGCGGTGGCGAAACAGGCAATTGAGAAGGCTCGTCGTGATCAACACTCAGTCTTAATTATTGACACCGCCGGCAGACTTGGTATCGATCAGGAAATGATGCAACAGGCAATAGACATTAGGAATGCCGTTGACCCTGATGAGCTGATTTTTGTCATTGATTCGATGCTCGGGCAAGACGCAGTAAATGTTGCCAAAGCTTTTGAGGATGGCGTTGGAATTAGCGCTGTCGCCCTGACCAAACTCGATGGCGATGCCAGGGGTGGAGCGGCCCTATCAGTTGCAACAATCACCGGTAAGCCGATTTTGTTTAGTTCCACCGGTGAATCAATTGATGCACTTGAAGTTTTCCATCCAGATCGCATGGCAAGCCGCATTCTGGACATGGGCGATGTGCTAACCCTGATTGAGCAGGCTCAGAAAACCTTTGATCAGGCTGAGAGTAAAAAGATGGCAGAAAAAATTGCCAGCGAACAGTTCACCTTGCAGGATTTCCTGGATCAACTTCAACAGGTAAAGAAAATGGGAAGCTTGAAGGGAATTATGGGAATGCTGCCAGGTATGGGCAAACTCAAAAGTGATTTAGAGCAATTTGACGACAAGCTGATAGATAGAACCCAGGCAATCATCCAGTCAATGACTCCGTTAGAGCGCAACCAGCCGAGAGTTCTAAACGGTTCTAGAAGAATCAGAATAGCCAAGGGCTCCGGTACCAGCGTCACGGAAGTAAATCAGCTCATGCAGCGCTTCGAACAGGCTGCCAAAGCCATGAAAACAATGGCTAAGGGTGGTCCGATGCCAGGTGCTCCGTTTCCGGTAGCGACAAAGAAAGTTGCCAAGCCTGCGAAGAAGAGCGGGTCCAGAAGTGGCAATCCGGCCAAACGAGCAGCTGAGAATCAGGGCCTGGGCTATCAGCCCAAGCAGTCAGGCAGCAGCTTTGGGCTCGGAAACTAGCGCCAAATCAGTTTTTCTGGCAGACTTTCACGGTTGTCTCGACCCTCTATCCAGACAGCAAACAACCTGAGAAAACTGCCGAGTGTGCCCCCACGCTCACGGTGGAAACTCGCCCCCTAACTCAAACAGGAGAAAAGTGGCTGCAAAGATCCGCCTCAAGCGCATTGGAAAGACGCGCACCCCTCACTACCGCATTGTGGTAGCCGATTCAAAGACCCACAGAGATGGTCGAGTAATTGAGGAAATTGGTCGTTACGTACCAACTACAGACCCATCCATAATTGAAGTTGACTCACCTCGTGCTCAGTACTGGCTTTCTGTTGGTGCTCAACCAACCGAACCAGTAGTTGCAATCCTTCGCCTGACCGGCGATCTTGCCAACGAGAAGGGTGAGAAGAAGAACAGCGTTAAGCCTCAGGTTGCTAAGCAAGCTTTTTCTGCCGACACCGCTAAGAAATCAGTCCTACTTCCAAAGGAAGAGAAGAAGGCCAAAGTTGAAGAGGTCAAGACTGAGTCCGCAGCTGAGGTAAGCGAAACCGTTGTCGCCGAGGAAGTTGCAGCGGAACCGGTCGCAGAAGCGCCAGTTGAAGCTGCCGAGCCAGCCGCTGAGCCAGTTGCCGAAGCGGCAGCTGAGGAAGCAAGCGAAGAACCAAAGAGCGAATAAGTAATGTTGGCAGCAACTTTGCAGCACCTAGTGCGCGCGATTGTCGATAACCCGGAAGACGTAGCGGTTGAGCTTCGCTCTATTGGTAAGAGCGATCTTCTGGAAATTCGCGTTCACCCCGATGACCTCGGAAGAGTCATTGGCAAGGGTGGCAAAACTGCCACTGCACTCAGAACAATTGTCAATGCCTTGGCAGATGGCAAGCGAATTCGTGTAGACGTGGTGGATACCGATTACTAACACCACGTCGCTTCGGGTAGGCCGCCTGCTCAAAGCACACGGCCTCAAAGGCGCTATCAAGCTGGAGCTGTACACAGATTCCCCTAACGAGCGCTTCGCTCCTGGTAGTGTTTTGCAACTCCAGGTGCCCGAAGGTTCGACTTGGTTTGGTAAGACAATTACCGTTCGTGAACTTCGTTGGTATAACAACCTGCCGGTAGTTTTCTTTGAAGGGGTCGAAGACCGCACAGCAGCCGAGGGACTAATCAAAGCAATCCTCCTAGTGGAGCAACAAACAGACCAATTGCCAGGCGAACCAGATGCCTGGTATGACCACCAGTTGGTTGGCTTGAGAGTGATTCGAGATGGTCAGGAAATTGGCCAGGTGACCAGGGTTGATCACCTCCCAGCTCAAGATCTGCTGATCATTCAGACCAAGGAAAAGGAAGTATTGCTTCCTTTTGTGAAGGCTTTTGTGCCAAAAGTTGATGTGGAAAACTCAAGTATTTTGATTACCCCGCCTGGCGGGCTTTTTGAAGAACTGACTGGGGATAAAGATGAAGATTGATGCCATTTCAATTTTCCCGGACTTCTTTTCAGTTCTAGATATTTCACTGCTGGGCAAGGCCCGCGAAAGCGGGCTGATTGAGTTCAAGGCTCACGATCTTCGCACCTACACTCATGATCGCCACAAGACCGTCGATGACACCCCGTATGGTGGCGGAGCCGGCATGGTCATGAAGCCAGAGCCTTGGGGTGAGGCATTTGATGAACTATTAGTTGGAAGACCAACCGTCATCTTTACCACGCCAGCTGGTAAATCTTTTACTCAAGAGGTTGCACTACAGCTATCAACGAAGCAGCATTTGATCTTTGCCTGCGGTCGCTATGAGGGAATTGACCAAAGAGTGGTGGAGTACGCCCAAGCCCATGCAGATGTTATGGAACTGTCCATTGGTGACTACGTCCTAAATGGTGGGGAAGTGGCAGCGGTTGCCATGATTGAGGCTATTTGTCGATTAATTCCAGGTGTTATTGGGAACACGCAGTCTCTCGCTGATGAGTCTCACGCCGATGGGTTGTTGGAGTATCCGAGTTACACCAAGCCGCAATCGTGGCGGGGTTTCGAAGTTCCAGAGGTGTTACTGTCTGGCCACCATGCTGAAATTGCTGCCTGGCGCAAAGAACAATCCCTGAAAAGAACCCAAGAAAACCGCCCAGATCTGCTTTAGGTTGCTTCTGGCCTCGAGCTGTGGCAGAATTTAGCGCTGTGCCCAGGGTCTCTGCCGCAGGGGAGCAAAGAGCACAGAAATCAACTAGACCGTTTAGTCCTGCGTGCTAAAGGAAAGAGCTGGAAATGCACATTCTTGATTCACTAGACGCTAAGACCTTGAAGTCTGACGTCCCTGATTTTCGCACTGGAGACACCGTCAAGGTTCACGTAAACATAGTTGAAGGTAACCGCAGCCGTGTCCAGGTCTTCCAGGGCCTAGTTATTCGCAAGTCTGGTGCCGGTGTTCGTGAGACTTTCACGGTTCGCAAGATTTCATTCCAGGTTGGCGTCGAGCGTACTTTCCCGATCCACAGCCCATCAATCGACAAGATTGAGGTAGTTTCAAAGGGCGATGTGAAGCGCGCCAAGCTTTACTTCCTAAGAGACCTTTCAGGAAAAGCTGCGAAAATCCGCGAAAAGCGCGATAACACCGAAGCCTAATTTAGACTGGCACCATGTCAGTCCCCGGGGAACGACCCCGCAATCAATCTATGCTTGCGTCGATGCGTCGACGCATGAATCGGTTGAGAAAGAACTGGTTTGCTTCTTTTCTGCTTGACTTTGTAGTCATAGTTGGAACAGCACTGGTTCTGTCCGTCGCCATAAAAGCATTCTTGATTCGAAGCTTTTACATTCCCTCAGGCTCCATGCTGGAAACCCTGCAAATCAATGACCGAATTATTGTCAACGTCATGGCACCAGAAGTTGTGCCAATTAATCGCGGAGATGTAGTTGTCTTTCGCGATCCAGGAGGATGGCTAGGCGCTATTCCTGAAACCCCCAAAGAGCCAATTCAGGAAGTCTCGGATTTTATTCTCGGTACTTTTGGAATAACTGCCCCAGATTCGGCTGAGCACTTGGTGAAAAGAGTAATTGGGCTTCCTGGCGACAGCGTGGTCTGCTGTGATGGCGATGGAAAGCTCACGGTGAATGGTCAATCGTTAACCGAGCCATACATCGGAGCCAATTCCCCGTCTGAAATTGAGTTTTCTATCACGGTACCTGCAGGGAATTATTGGGTGATGGGTGACAATCGACCCAATTCAACTGATTCGAGATACCATCAGGATCTTCCAACTGGGGGATTTGTTCCTATCTCCGTGGTCGTCGGCAATGCCTTTGTCATTAGTTGGCCGTTCGAGAATTGGACTTGGCTGTCCAACTATCCGGAGACCTTCAGTGTCGTTCCCAACCCTTGAGTTTGAATCAAACCTGCTCTGCGATTATCCGGCAGTAATCGCGATTGACGAGGTTGGCAGGGGATCATTGGCTGGTCCAGTGGCGGTCGGTGCTTTTGTTCTAACCCGCGCACAATTAGCGCAAATACCCGAAGGATTACAAGACTCCAAGTTAATTCGCGAGGCTAAACGGCAGGAGATTTCAGACCGAGTTAGAGCTTGGGGAATCAGCGCCGTTGCGTTTGTAGGTCCTGAGGAAATCGATCAGCGTGGCATCATCAGCTGTCTAAAAACGGCTGGGCGCAAGTGCCTGGAGCAGCTAGCCATCCCCGAGGCAATCATTCTGCTGGATGGGAATCAAAATTGGTTGGAGCAACCAGGTGTGCTCACCAAAGTAAAGGCCGATCGGGATTGCGCTTCCGTGTCTGCCGCCTCGATAGTCGCAAAAGTGAGTAGAGACGCATTAATGATTGATCTAGATCAAAAGTATCCGCAATATGACTTTGCTTCCAATAAGGGATATAGCTCGTCCAGCCACATAAAGGCGCTCAGAACTCACGGCCCAAGTGAAATTCACCGGAAAACTTGGCTAAGCAAGATTCTTAGCGAAGAGCTTTTCTAAGAGCTGCTGAGCGCATCAATCCGCATCAAATCAATACCGCGCTGCAGCTGTGGCGGGATCTCACCTATAAGAATCTCTTTGGCAAGTGTTCGAGATCTCTCCAGCAACTCTGCATCTTTGGTCACCTTGAGTAGTCTCAGCTGCGATTTAGTCCCTGCTTGATTTTCCCCCAAGACATCACCTTCACCTCTGAGTTCGAGGTCCAGTTCACTAAGTCTGAAACCATCGGTCGTGCTGGCCAAGGCGCTCAATCGTTGACTTGCGAGACTGCCATCCTCACCTGCTGAGATAAGAAGACATATTCCGGTTTCGCTTCCGCGACCCACTCGCCCTCTGAGCTGGTGCAGTTGAGAAATGCCAAATCGATCAGCGTCTAGCACCACCATGGTTGTTGCATTAGGAATGTTTACGCCTACTTCTATTACTGTGGTGGCAACCAAGACATCGATTTCACCGGCTGAAAAGCTTGCCATGACTCGTTGCTTGTCGTCTTGCGACAACCGTCCATGCATCAAGCCAAGTCTTAGCCCAGACAGGGCCGGGTTTTTCTTTAGCGCTGCGAAAACTTCTGTCGCGGCAGCTGCTGGCACTTTCCCAACATCTTGCAGATTGTCTTCATATTCTTTGCCATCAATTCGAGGACACACCACAAACGCTTGTCGGCCCTTTGCTACCTCCTCGGCAACCCTCTGCCAAACTCTAGATACCAAGGCTGAATTTTCAACGGGAACCACAAAGGTTTCAATTGGTTTCCTGCCCTTAGGTAACTCTTTCAGGGTTGACACATCCAAGTCTCCGAAAGCTGTAATTGCGATAGTTCTGGGGATGGGAGTGGCTGTCATAGTTAGAACATGGGGAGTCTTTATTCCCTTTTGCTTGATTGCCTCACGTTGCACAACACCGAATCGGTGCTGTTCATCAATTACAACGAGCGAAAGTTCGGCAAACTGAATCTTTTCAGCAAAGAGTGCGTGTGTGCCCACTGCGAGTAGGCACTTACCGCTGGCAAGGTCCAGCAAATTCCTTTTTCTTTCAGCGGTGGACATGCTGCCCGTGATCAGTCTGACTCCCAGTTCTTTAGAAAGCTCGGGCCCCAAAGTCTTCGTGATGGATTGAAAATGTTGTTCGGCAAGAACTTCCGTGGGTGCCAGCAGGGCCGACTGTTGTTTTTTAGCAAACGCCAGCATGATAGCTCGTAATGCCACAACAGTTTTTCCGCTTCCTACCTCACCCTGCAGCAATCGGTGCATGGGCTTGCCGCTCGCTAGATCTGCCTCAATTTCAGCATTCACTCTGAATTGAGACTCTGTAAACGAGAAATTTAGGTGTTTTTCAAATTCCAAAGCTCTGCTCAGGTCATCCAAGACGGCAGCTGCATCGTTGGCATAGGAGTTGCGTTTTTGAATTAGGCCAAGCTGAAGTAGAAGGGCTTCGTGGAATTTCAAGCTTGCAATAGCCTGCTCGTAATCCATGTCTGTGGTTGGTTGGTGAATCTTACGAACAGCCAGGGAAAGGCCGATCAGTTTTTGCTTTTCTAGGATTTCTTGGGGGATAACCTCTTTGATTTCGGTCAGACCCAGAACTTGCCGCATTGCTTTCTCAATCCGCCAACTCGGCAACGCAGAAGTTGCGGGATAAACGGGAATTGGAAGCTCTGCCCAGGCTTTTGCTTCCGCTTCTGAAATTTCATCAAACAGCTCATAATCGGGATGAGCTAGCTGAAGCTTGCCCGAGAACATTCCAACTTTCCCGCTAAAGAAACCTCGGCGGCCTTTCGTAAGTTCATCCTTTCGCCAGGCCTGCCCAAAAAAAGCCAGGCTTAGTAGCGAGCTTCCGTCAGAAATAGTGGCCTCCAAGATGTGGCCACCTCTGCCTTTGATGTAGCGGGCGGAAACCGCGACAATTTCACCCACTACAGTCGCAATTTCTCCGACTGGTAAATCGGCAATCTTGGTGAGCTCTCCGCGCTTGAGGTAGCGACGTGGGTAGTGCTGCAGAAGCTCACCTGTCGTTTTGATCTCGAGTTGTCGAGCAAATGCCTTGGCAGTCTTTTCGCCAAGCATCGTGAGCTTTTCACCTTTTTCAAGCACGTATCAATCTTGGAGCCTGGAGCGTACGGTTTTGACTAGGCTCACCTTATGAGCAGGATAATTGCTGGTCTGGTTGGTTCGCTCCGCTTGGCAGGCCCTGCCAATGTCACAAGACCAACCGCCGATCGAGTCAAAGAGAGTCTATTTTCTTCTTTGGAATCTATCGATGCGGTGGCTGGTGCTCGGGTGCTTGATCTCTTTGCTGGCACTGCGGCCCTAGGCCTCGAGGCCATTTCGCGTGGTGCGAAAGCACTGGTCGCCGTTGAAAAATCTAAAGTGGCTTCAGATGTTTGCGCAAAAAATATTGAACTGGTGAAAAGTGCTTTAGCCAAGCAGCAAATCAGCCCTGAAATTCAACTGATCACCAAGGATGCGGAAGGGTTCTTGAGATCAAACAGCTCAGAGTTTGACTTAGTCTTGATTGATCCCCCCTATGAAATGGTGAACTCGCAGCTTGCCGAAACGCTGCTGCAGCTTGCTAGTTCGCTAACCGATGATGCCTTGGTTGTCGTAGAGCGCAGTAGTCGTGAGTTGGTGCCTGAGTTAGCAGGTCTCGGCCTTCAAAGCCAGAAAACTTATGGCGATACTTCGGTTTACTTTTTTAGATTGAACGCTCAGTAGAGCCGGTGTAAACCTGCTGCGGACGACCAATGCGGACGGTTGGGTCCTCCATCATTTCACGCCAGTGAGCAATCCAACCGGGCAATCGACCTATTGCAAACAGCGGTGTAAACATTTTGGCGGGGAATCCCATGGCCTTGTAAATAACTCCTGTATAGAAGTCGACATTCGGATAAAGCTTTCTTTCCACAAAGTAGTCATCGGCCAAAGCTGCGGCTTCCAGTTCCTTTGCTATGTCTAGGAGTGGGTCTTTCACTCCGAGCTCAGCTAGTACCTTGTCGGCAGTTGCCTTAACAATCTTGGCTCTAGGGTCAAATGACTTGTAGACGCGGTGACCAAATCCCATCAGGCGAATGCCATCTTCTTTGTTCTTGACTCGCTCCACATATTTACTAACGCCCTCGCCGGAGTCCTTTATGAACCTAAGTACTTCAAGGACTGCCTCATTAGCGCCACCATGCAGCGGACCGAATAGAGCATTTACTCCTGCCGATACCGAGGCAAACAGGTTGGCCTGCGATGATCCGACCAATCGCACTGTTGAGGTGGAGCAGTTCTGTTCGTGATCTGCATGCAGCAGCAGCAGGGTGTCTAGTGCCTTGGTTACAACCGGGTTCTGGGTGTAGGCCTCGGCGTAAGTACCAAACGTCATTCGAAGGAAGTTTTCAACCATTCCTAGCGAGTTATCCGGATACATCAGCGCTTGTCCCAATGAAGTTTTGTGGGCATAGGCCGCAACGACTGGCATCTTTGCAAGTAGTCGAATCGTAGATAACTCAACTTGCTCCGGATCCTTCGGGTCAAGTGAATCTGGGTAGAAAGTTGAAAGAGCAGAGATAGAGGCTGAAATAATTGCCATTGGGTGAGCCGAGGTTGGAAATGCCCTGAAAAAGTCCTTTAGATCTTCATGTAAGAGTGTGTGGCGGCGCATTTTGTTATCAAATTCAGCCAACTCGGTTACAGAGGGCAAGTTGCCGTAAATCAGCAGATAGGCAACGTCGAGGAAGGATTTCTTTTCCGCTAACTGCTCAATCGGATATCCGCGGTATCGCAGGATTCCCTTTTCACCATCTATATAAGTTATTGAGCTCTTCGTAGAGGCAGTATTTACGAATCCTTGGTCGAAGGTAGCTAGTCCGGTTTTTGCCATCAAGCCTGAGATGTCGATTCCGCTGTGGCCGTCGGTAGCCGCCACAACAGGCAGCTCCGATTCGCTCTCGCCAACCCGAATAACGACTTTTGGACTCTCAGCGGACAAACTTCAAACCTTCCTCGCAAGACCCTAGCCTAGGGCAGATTTTCTCTAAGTCTAAATCTGTTAAGCCAGTTGCAACCAGTGCGGTTGAGAGGCTTCTGATGCACTTGCCCTAAGGGCATAGACTGACCCCCATGGACGAGAGCGAATTCGAAGACTACGACCGCGATGCGGAAGTTTCGCTCTATCGCGAGTATCGCGACGTTGTGAAAATGTTTCGCTACGTGGTTGAGACGGAACGCCGCTTCTATCTCTGTAATGAGGTAGAGCTCAAGCGAATTGACACCGCAAGCGATTTCTACTTCGAGATAAACATGCAGGATGTTTGGGTGTGGGACATTTACCGATCCGACCGCTTCGTCAAGCAGGTCAAGGTTATGACCTTCAAGGATGTAAACCTTGAAGAAATCGGTAAGCGAGATATTGAAATCCCAGAAGAGCTAGCAGTCGGCGACAAGCCCTAGTTTTCCACAGTTTGATAATCGCCTTCAATTTCTAATATGGCACTCGCCAGCATTCTCTCTGAGGAGAGAAAATGCAAACTTCATTTGAACAAGAGCAGACCATTCTTTGGTCACTACTGCATGAACCGGGAGACTCTTTAGCCAGAACCATCTTCGATGAACGTGGAATCGAGGCTTTAGAGGACTTTAAATCTGGCAAGGCGTCGTCAATATGGTCCGAATTGGTTGATCATTCACAACACTCGCAATTGCGCGACCTAATTGAGCGCATTTCCCTTCGGCTGCCACATAGAAATGAGATTGCCGTAATCGAGAGAGCGATTCGATGGAATGTCCGCCCTGTCTTTGAGTCCGACTGCCCATTTTTGTTTCAACGACTGCGTGACTTGCATCCACACAATCCCTATCTACTTTGGGTGGCTGGGGAAATCTCATTTCTAGAGCAACGACCCGTCGCGATTGTGGGAACGAGAAATCCGTCGCCTGTAGGAATCAAAAACGCGAAAAAACTGGTTCAAAAAATAAATCAGCCGGTGATTTCAGGTGGAGCTAAGGGAATTGATGCCACCGCACATGAGACTGCCATTGAGTTGGGGCTGCCAACAGCCGCCTTCATGGCTGGGGGATTGGATCGGGCATACCCGCAGACAAACTGGGGGCTATTTCATCGGATCGTTCAGTGCGGAGGAGCAATGGTAAGTGAAATGGCATGCACCATCGCCCCCACTCGTTTTCGCTTTCTGCAAAGAAACCGGTTAATCGCAGCAGCTGCTACTTCAACATTTGTCGTAGAGGCAGGTTTTCGCTCAGGATCCAAAAACACAGCTGGGCACTCGAGGAGTCTTGGAAGAAATACTTTCGCCTTGGCCGGACCTAAGGATTTTCCACCAGCCGCTGGCTGCAATTTTCTGATCGACTCCGGTTTTGCCGATCCAATTCATTTGGCGGAGCCTGCAACGATTGACTTTGATCTGGCCAGACGAAGATTTGAGGATGCGATTTTAAATGGAGCTAAATCCACTGAAGAAATTGCCAGGGAATCTGGCCTGAGTCTCAAGGATGTCAAAGCATTTCGAGGCAGTAAGGCCTAATCTGGTTTTGTGGAAAAATCGCTCTCGCTGTTTATAGCTTCGCTGGAGGCGCGCGGAATGAGTGATAACACCCTCAAGGCCTATCGAACCGACCTTTCCGATTTATTGGGTTTTCTTGCTGATACCAAACAGGAGCTGAGTTTGGAATCGCTGCGGGATTGGATGTGGAGGCAGTCCGAGGCCGGTGCAACAAAGAGCACCCTCGCCAGAAAAACCTCGAGCGCCAGGGCGTTTACAGAATTCCTTTTCGAGCGTGGTGAAATAGCCAGTGATCCTGGGCTCAAGCTCCGGGCTCCCAAATTGGAGCGAACTTTGCCGAAGGTGGCCAGTGAAAAATCGCTAGCTGAAGTTTTCTTCAAGCTAAACGAACTTGCCAAAGACAAAGGCCCATCAGCTTTGCGTGATTTATGCGCATTTGAACTTCTATATGCAACTGGAATGCGTGTTAGTGAGCTTGCTGGGTTAAATCTTTCCGACATTGACTACTCAAGGAAGTTGCTTCGGGTTACCGGTAAGGGCAATAAGCAAAGGATGCTACCCTTCGGCGAAGCTGCGGCAAACGCCTTAGCAGAATACGTAAGCACTGGAAGACCAAAGCTTGCCACCGAAACTTCGCCAGAAGCTCTGCTTCTCACCTCTCGTGGCAAGCGAGTAGGAGTAAGGCAGCTCTACTCATTGGTAGCAACGCTTTTGGCGCAAACTGCAACTGGACCAGCTGGTCCTCACACCCTTCGCCATTCGGCCGCGACTCACCTGCTAGATCATGGGGCTGATCTGAGAGCGGTCCAAGAGATTCTTGGACACTCATCCCTAGCCACCACTCAGATCTATACGCATGTTTCGGTGGAGCGACTGCGCGATGCATTTGAGCAGGCCCACCCCAGGGCTTAGCTGATTAGAACACTTGGCCAGAGCTGACCAATAAAGAGAAGTGGGTTCAGATAGCCCGCTTCGCTTCGAACTGAAAAATGAACGCAATTCTGGCAATGCCATTGATAGTCAGGTGCTGCCGCGCACGCCCAACCCAAGACTTCTTGTTCTCTGACGAACTCACCCTCAACTAGGTCGCTGCAGACTGGTTCAAAACTAGCTTTATATCCGGTTAGGGAGTGCAGGGTTATGAGTCGTCGATTTGCGACCTGCCCAACGAAACTAATTACTCCATCAAAAGGCGCTCTGATTTTTTCATTTGGCTCAACTTCAAGGTCAATGCCACGATGGCCAGCGCCATATTCATTGGCGGGCAACTGGTAATCACGACTATGGCGAGAGTCAAAATCTGGAATAGGTGTTGCCCAGATTTCTGGCGGAGCCACGGCAGCCAGCGCCAGCTGAAGAGATAACACGATAACTGTGATGACTTTTAGCATTTCAAAACCCTGTAGCAAGCGCCAAAATTGCTGGGGCCGCTTTAGAAAGCGGTGGATAAACCCCTCTTTGACTGTTATGCTTGCAACACGTCCCGCTAGTCGGGACGAATTCGCGTAAGTCCAACAAATCCGTTAGTTCGGTCCCCTCGGGGTGCTGATGGATGGGCTTGCCAGGGGTGATAGCAACCGCTTTCACCAAAAACTGAGTGGACACTTTTGTGTCCAAAGGAGTGCCTTATGGCCAGCGTAACCATGCGCCAGCTACTGGAT
>CAZGNP010000001.1:166072-208556 GCA_964527155.1 uncultured Aquiluna sp. | reverse complement strand
ATTTCGCTAGCCAAGCGAAGGGGCTTCGTCTTTCAAGCCGGTGAGATCTACGGTGGTTCAAGGTCGGCCTGGGATTACGGACCGCTCGGCGTTGAGCTAAAGGAAAACATTAAGCGTCAATGGTGGCAGTCGATGGTTTCTGGTCGCGACGATGTTGTTGGTTTGGACAGTTCAATCATTTTGCCTAAGCGAGTTTGGGAAGCCTCTGGGCACGTCGAGGCATTTGTTGATCCACTCATTGAATGCACCAGCTGCCACAAGCGCTTCCGAGCTGACCACCTCGAAGAAGCATTTGAGGAAAAGAAGGGTCGTGCACCAAGTTCCCTGGCTGAAGTTCCTTGTCCAAACTGTGGAAATAAAGACATATGGACGGAGCCCAAGAATTTCAATGGACTCCTGAAAACATCACTGGGTCCTGTCGAAGATGAGTCAGGGCTGCACTACCTACGCCCAGAAACAGCGCAAGGAATCTTTGTAAATTTCAATAACGTCCTAAACGCAGCCCGAATGAAGCCACCGTTCGGAATTGGCCAAATGGGCAAGAGCTTCCGAAATGAAATTACACCAGGCAATTTCATTTTCCGCACTCGCGAATTCGAGCAGATGGAAATGGAATTTTTCGTCAAGCCTGGCGAAGATGAGCAGTGGCACGAGTACTGGATTCAAGAGCGATACAACTGGTATGTAAATTTGGGTATTCAACCAGAAAATTTGAGACTGTTCGAACATCCAAAAGAAAAGCTTTCGCACTATTCAAAGCGAACGGTCGACATCGAGTATCGATTTGGCTTCCAGGGAAGTGAATTTGGTGAGCTAGAAGGCGTTGCCAATAGAACTGACTTTGACCTAAAGACCCACTCCGAGCACAGTGGTGTCGATTTGAGCTACTTTGATCCTGTCGAAGAAAAGCGCTGGACACCTTACGTGATTGAACCTGCGGCGGGTCTAACCAGGTCTCTCATGGCCTTTTTAGTCGACGCATATCACGAAGATCAGGCACCAAATACCAAGGGCGGCACTGATACCAGAACAGTACTGCGGCTAGATGCTCGGCTTGCTCCGGTCAAGGCAGCCGTACTCCCACTTAGTAGAAACGAAGAACTTAATCCAATTGCGGACAAATTGGCTGCCGACCTTCGCAGAAATTGGAATGTTGATTACGACGACTCTGGTGCGATTGGCAGACGCTACCGTCGCCAAGATGAAATCGGAACGCCCTTCTGCATTACCGTGGACTTCGACACCCTGACTGACCAAGCGGTCACCATTCGCCATCGAGACTCAATGCAGCAAGAGCGAGTACCTTTAGAGAAGGTCAAAACTTTTGTGGCAGAAAGGCTGTTGGGCTAGTTGGCTCTTCAATACGGCAAGCACAGGATTGAAGTTCCCGTCGTGCTTGCACCAATGGCCGGCATTACCAATACAGCCTTTCGCCGGCTTTGCCGAGAACATGGCGGCGGGCTGTTTGTTTCTGAAATGATTACATCGCGAGCGCTAGTCGAGCGAACTCCCGAATCAATGAGGCTGATCAAACATCACCCTACTGAAGAAATTCGGTCCATTCAGTTGTATGGCGTCGAACCTAAAACAATCTCTGATGCCGTGAAGATGTTAGTCGACGAAGATCGAGCAGACCACATCGATTTAAACTTCGGTTGCCCTGTCCCCAAAGTGACTAGAAAGGGCGGCGGGGCGGCTTTGCCTTGGAAGTCTGAACTGTTTTCTTCAATCGTGAAGGCAGCCGTTGATGCAGCCGGCGATGTGCCCGTAACCGTCAAAATGCGCAAAGGAATCGATCAGGATCACCTGACTTATCTCGAGGCCGGTAAGGCCGCCAGAGATGCCGGCGTAACGGCCGTCGCTCTTCACGCGAGAACTGCCGAAGACTATTACTCCGGTCAAGCCGACTGGTCAGCGATAACCAAACTTCGGGAGGCGCTGCCAGACACTCAAGTTCTTGGCAACGGCGACATTTGGTCGGCCAACGACGCTGTTGAGATGATGAAGCAAACAGGCGTGGACGGGGTAGTGGTAGGCAGGGGCTGCCTCGGCCGACCATGGCTTTTTGCAGACCTAGAGAAAGCCATTCTGAATTACCTTGCTGGTCAAGAAAATACAACTGCGACTGCTGCTCCGAATCTAGGAGAGGTCGCAGATGCGTTTTATCGGCATGCTCAACTGTTGACTGAGTTTTTTGAAGATGAAGGTAGAGCTTGCCGGGATATCAGAAAACACGTCGCTTGGTATTTCAAAGGCTACCCAGTTGGTGGAGAATTCAGAGCTGCCCTAGCACTTGCAAATTCCCTGGCAGAAATAGCCAACCTTCTTGAATCAATTGATCGCACTATTCCCTATCCAGAAGATGAAGCAGAGGGGCCGCGTGGGCGACTGGGTAGTGCCAAGACCTGTGCCCTTCCAGATAAGTGGTTGGAATCTAGATCATTGAGCGATGTGCATCGTAATCAGCTGCAATTAGCTGAACTTTCTGTTTCGGGTGGCGCATGAGCAATTCAGTTATGGAAGAAGGATACGAAGACTTCGACCGGGAAAGATTTGTGGGTCAACCGCTCTCTTCAACGCCAGGCAGAGGGGAGTTTGCTCGTGATCGAGCCAGGATTCTGCACTCTTCCTCTTTTCGCAGGCTCTCTGCCAAAACACAGGTGCTGTCTCCAAGTTCCAAGGCCTTTGCAAGAACACGTCTAACACACTCACTAGAGGTTGCACAGGTAGGCAGAGAATTGGCAACCGCACTGGGTACCAACCCAGATCTTGTCGACACGGCGTGCTTGGCTCATGACATTGGCCATCCACCATTTGGTCACAATGGTGAGAGTGCGTTGAATCTATGGGCTGCTGACATCGGTGGTTTTGAGGGAAATGCGCAAACTTTTAGAATCCTCAGCAAGCTTGAGACGAAGATTCTTGACGATGCAGGTGTCTCAAGGGGATTGAATCTAACGAGAGGTGCCCTTGATGCCGCAACCAAATATCCTTGGCGGCTAGAGCAGGCCAGACAGTTTGGCAATCAAGTTAAGTTCGGGGTTTACTCGGATGATCTCGAGGTGTTTGATTGGATGCGCAGCGGTGCACCAGCTGGAACTAAGTGCGTAGAAGCACAAATTATGGATTTTGCAGACGATGTGGCTTATTCCATTCATGACTTTGAGGATGCGATTGTTGAGGGACTAATTGACCCACAGATTTTGAATGATCCGTCCTCAGAGCAAGAACTCTTGAATGAAGTAAGTAAGTGGGCGGCTGGTGAGCTAAGTCAAACTGAATTAGAAGGTGCCCTCAGAAGTCTTAGATCGAATTCGCACTGGCTCAGAACCTTCGGTCAAACGCCACAAGATCTAGCAACCTTGAAAAACCTCACGAGTGACTTAATCGGATCATTTGTCAAGCGCACCATCGCGGCGGTGTTTGAGAGTGGATTTTCCAGCATCACCAGGTATCGAGCCTCGCTGATTGTTCCTCGAGATGTAAGAAGTGAGATTGCAGTACTAAAGGGGGTGGTGGCTTCGCAGGTAATGACTAATGATGAGCGTCAGCCCTATTACGAAAGTCAACGGCAGCTGCTGCTTGAGTTAGCCGACACCCTGCTGGCTTCAAATGGAAAGCACTTAGACCCAGTCACGAAAGCGGCCTGGCTTGCGGCAAAGACGGACCAAGCCAAAAAGCGCGCTGTGGTTGATGCGGTGGCGTCATTGACCGACCCTGCTGCTATCGCTCTCCACGCTGAGCTTCGAGCATAGGATTTCACTATGCCGCGGGTGAAGCAGACAGATATCGAACAACTCAAGGATCGAGTTGACATCGTAGAACTGATCGGCTCCTATATCTCACTCAAACCAGCGGGCCCCGGTTCATTTAAAGGACTTTGCCCATTTCACGGTGAAAAGTCCCCCAGTTTTCATGTTCGCTCCAATCCTGCCTTTTATCACTGTTTTGGATGTGGAGTGGGTGGAGATGCGTTCAAGTTTGTTCAGGAAATGGACAAGATTGGCTTTAGCGAAGCAATTGAGAAGCTAGCGCAGCGAACTGGTTACCAGCTCACCTACGAAGAAGGCGAGCGAGAAACCTCAAATCGCAATCTGCTGCTGAGCATCAACAAATCTGCCAGCGAGTATTACAAGTCTCAACTTCAAAGTGAAGAGGGGAAAGCCGCTAGAGACTTTCTGGTCGCACGAGGATTTAACCTTGAGAGCATTACCGAGTTTGAAGTCGGTTACGCGCCAAAGGGTTGGCAGAATTTGTCGCAACACCTTACAGAAAAAGGGTTCAAGCTCGAAGACCAAGCGCTGGCGGGACTTTTGAGCAAGGGTGAGAAGGGCTACTACGACCGTTTTAGAGGCCGAGTGCTCTGGCCGATTCGCGATGCAAATTCTCAAGTGGTTGGTTTTGGCGCCCGCAAGCTGTATCCGGAGGATCAAGGTCCAAAGTATCTAAACACCCCTGAAACTCCCGTTTATCACAAGTCGACGGTTCTCTATGGTTTAGATCTAGCCAGAAGAGAAATAGCGAGCAAGCGGCAGGTAGTTGTCGTAGAGGGCTACACAGATGTCATGGCTTGCCATCTAGCTGGAGAGAAAACAGCAGTAGCAACCTGTGGTACTGCATTTGGAGAAGAACACATCAAACTAATTAATCGATTGCTTGGACAATCGACTGAACCAGCATCGGTTGTTTTTACGTTTGACCCTGATGCGGCAGGTGAAAAAGCTGCACTTAGGGTTTATGGCGATGCCAGTAAATTCAACGCACTGACCTTTGTTGCCAGTGGCCCGGCAGGCCTAGACCCTTCTGATTTGCGCCAACAACAGGGCGATGCGGCTGTAGTTGAGATGCTAAAGAATCGCAAACCATTATTTGAATTTGTGATTCAACACAGGTTGAGTCAATTTAATCTCTCTGACATTGATAGTCGAGTTGCAGCAGCCAGAGCAGCCGCTCCGGTAGTTGCCGAAATAGTTGACTCCGCGCTGCGCTCTGGTTACACCAGAATGCTGGCGGAGTGGGTTTCTTTGGATGTGACCGATGTAGCCGCAATGGTCGGGGGAAATAAAAATCAAACAATCCGGGCAAGGGTGGAGCCCCTGAGAACTTCAGAAGCAATTTCTGCCGCCGAGTCGGTAGCGGACAAATTGGAAACCCAGGTCATGCAGGTGCTGGTTCAAAACCCAAGCGCATTTAGTATCGCGCAATTACGCAGGGTGCAGGCAGCGGGCCTTTCAACGCCTGGCTACAAAGCGTTACTAGAGATTGTGCTGGAACACCAAAATCGACTTAGTGAGCCCAGTTTTGCCAACTTGCTCGCCACAACTGTAGATGAGGAGTTCCAAACTCTCGTGCGCCAGTTGGCGCTGGCCCCACTTCCACTCAAGTCCGAGGCAGACCTAGCCAAATACAGCCAGGGAATTGTGAATGCAGCCATGATTCGAGCTCTGGATAGAGAAAAGACCGACCTGCTCTCCGCCCTGCGTCGCGCTGAATTAGCCGCTAGTGACGAGCAAAAGATGGCAATCCAGCGCCAACTGGTTGAGTTGGAGGCAGAGCGTCGTTCACTTATGAACTAGGACGGTTATCTGCTAACCTTTGCTAGGCCTTAGGGCCATTCCTCGGTAGCTCAATTGGCAGAGCATTCGGCTGTTAACCGGAGGGTTCTTGGTTCGAGTCCAAGCCGGGGAGCCACTTTCTTGAAGGTGGATATGAATAAACAGGTCCTCTCCACTTCACTTTCTGTTGGCATTGCAACCGGTCTCTACGGCATTTCATTCGGCGCAATTGGTGTAGCGGCAGGTCTCGATGTTTTTTCAGTGATGATTTTGAGCTTACTGATGTTTTCCGGCGGATCACAGTTTGCATTTGTCGGTGTTTTGGCTGCAGGCGGAGCGCCGGTCACAGCCATCACAAGTGCTTGGCTGATGGGAATCAGAAACTCTTTTTACGCACTCCGGCTCACCAGTGTGATTGGGCCGAAAGGTCTTCTTCGTTTGCTGGCAGCCCAACTAACAATTGATGAATCGAATGCGGTCTCTGCGGCTCAGTCCGATGGCAAGAATCAAAGAGCAGGATTTTGGCTCACTGGTGTAGCGGTGTTTGTTTTCTGGAATCTCGCAACTTTAGTTGGTGCACTCGCTGGGAACCTCATGGGATCTGTTGAGCAGTGGGGCTTGGATGCCGCCGCCGCGGCAGCCTTCTTAGGCCTTCTATGGCCCAGATTGAAAGAGAACTGGCAACTTGCACTGCTCGGTGCGGCGGTCGCCATCGCGGCAACTCCCTTTCTGCCAGCGGGCATTCCGATTTTGTTAGCCGCTTTAGTTGCTCTCATTCCACTGGGAGGACGCAAATGATTACCGCTGTGATTCTTGCCTCTATAGCTGTCTACAGCTGGAAGCTGCTGGGCTATCTGATCCCTGAGCGGTTTATCACAGATAAGTTCAGAGATTTTGCAGAGCGAGTAACGGTAGCGCTTTTGGCCGCGATGGTAATGATTCAGGGCTTCACGGTTCAAGGCGAAGTAGTAATTGACGCTCGACTACCTGCACTGGGAGTTGCCGCGATTTTGCTCTGGCTGCGCGCACCCTACATTTTGGTAGTGGTGGCAGCTGCTGCTGTCGCAGGAATTCTTCGACTGCTAGGGCTCTAGATCGTCTTCGCCGGGATGCCAACTGATGCCCGGGACACCCCAACCATATTCTTGAATTGCCTGCTCGGCCTCTTCCTTGAATGGTGAGGTAAGTCGGTCTGAATATAGGATTCCCTCTAAGTGATCAAACTCATGCTGGAAAATCCGCGCCATCCAGCCATGAACACTGAGGGTGTATTGATTTCCATTCTCATCGATTGCAGTAAGGACGGCATCTTGGGCCCGCTTCAGGGGAAAACGTTCGGTGGGTATCGAAAGGCACCCTTCCGATTCTGTTTCGGAATCGGGATCGGATGGTTCAATGGTTGAAATCGATAATTGTGGATTGATTGCCACTCCGCGAAGCCGCGTCTCTTCAAATTCGTAGTCGTAAACGAAAATTCTGAGCCCAACCCCAATCTGTGGTGCTGCCAGGCCAACCCCCGGGGCGGCGTCCATCGTCTCAAACATATCTTCGATCAGAGCTTTAATTTCGGGTGTAATTTCAGCCACCGGTTCAGCCTGGCGGTGCAGAACTGGCTCACCCGTGATGCGAATTGGCAGGATGGTCACAGGTCAAATTTACCTTTGTTTCAAGGCCCTTGGTCTAGGCTGGGACAGCTGATTTCCTTTAGGAGAGTTTGCTTGCTAACACCCGAGGTTGTCCGGGCAATTGCAATACTGCTAGCGGTACTGGGAGCCTTCTTTTTATCTTTAGGCGCCCAGTTTCAAAATGATGCGGTTACTAAGCACTACGTTCCCAAGACGAAGAAAATTTCAGCCCTAAGATTTCGTCAAATTCTGGATTTGATTCGACGCCCAAAGTGGCTCACGGGAACATCATTTCTATTGCTGGCAGCTCTGTTTCAACTAGGCGCTCTTGCCTTGGCTCCGCTGATTGTGGTTCAACCGATTGGAGCCTTGGCTCTGATTTTGACGTCGGTCATGAATGCACGTATATACAAAATCAAGCTTGACTCAAAGACAATTGGAGCAATTGCAGTAATTCTGTTAGGAGTCGCATCATTCGTATCGCTAGCTGCCACGAGCGCTGTTTCAACTGAAATGAGCGATCAGAAGCTCTTGCAGGTAGTCGGAATAATGATTCTACTGTTGGCGGTTTTTGGTCTTTCATTCTCGTGGTCTAAAGGAAACGTCGGACCCCTTGCCTACATTCTCGGCGCAGGAGTGCTTTATGGCTTCACCGCCTCATTGGCAAAAGTGGTCATTCAGCGTCTTTATCAAGGCGACTATGACTTTTTGACGCTGCTGGCCGTTGGCGCATTGTTGGGTGCTATCTTCCTGGGTGGCTGGTTTGTCCAAAATGCTTATGCCTCTGGGCCGCCAGATCTCGTGATTGCGGGATTGACGGTGGTTGACCCGGCCGTTGCGGTGGGAATCGGTATCGTTATCTTGGGTGAGGCTTCTAAGGCAGATGTCACTCAAGTCACTGGATTCATAATCGCGGGCGCAATCGCCATGGCTGGAGTCCTAATGCTTTCGAAAGTGCACCCCCAACTGGTAGGTGAAAGAACTCAATGACCAAACCACTAAAAGTCGTTTTGGCCTGTGACACATTTGCACCGGATATCAATGGAGCTGCTCGCTTTGCCGAACGTTTAGCTGGCGGCCTAGTTCGCAATGGCAATGAAGTTCACATAATCGCGCCTGCCTTCGACTCTTCCCAGGGCCCAAGAATCGAAGAGCACGATGGCGTAAACATGATTGTTCACAGACTGAGAAGTCATCGAGTTCCTCAACACAAGACTTTGCGATGGCCTGAGCCATGGGGCATGACATCGAAGATTGGAGAGATCCTGGATGATGTCGAGCCTATAGCGGTTCACATCCAGTCTCATCTGATGGTTGGTCGCTTTGCCAATACGGCTGCTCGAAAGCGCAATATAAAAGTCTTGGCAACAAACCACATCATGCCGGAGAACTTAATCAAGTACTCATTATTACCAAAATTTCTGCACGGTTGGGCCATGCGGGTTGTCTGGGCCGATGCAGGCCGCATCCTAAGAAAAATGGACGCTGTCACAACGCCCACCAAACGAGCAGCTGAGTTACTCGAAAAAGCTGCTGGAGTCACCGGTGTTCTCGCCATAAGTTGCGGTATCGATGCGTCAAGATTTGCTAATGACTCTCCTGTACAAAATGAAAACCCCATCGCTTTGTTCTTAGGCCGTCTCGATGATGAAAAAAGAGTGGACGTTTTGCTGCGTGCAGTTGCTAGCCTGACTGAGCACCCCAATCTGCGAGTTGAGTTAGTTGGTGACGGGGGAGAGCGTGAGCGCCTCAAGAAACTTGCGACCGCTTTAGGAATAGCAGACAGAGTTTCCTTTCTAGGTCACGTGGCGGATGAGGAGCTACCTGGGATTTATGAGCGGGCTACGGTCTTTGTGATGCCATCGATTGCAGAGTTGCAATCAATAGCAACAATGGAGGCGATGGCCAGTGGCCGACCGGTGATTGGCGCCGATGCTATGGCACTTCCGCACCTTGTTCACGACGGTGACAATGGCTACCTTTTTCCACCCAATGATGTCGAAGCTCTAGCAGAACGCTTGAAGCGCATATTGACTGCTGATCAGACTGAATTAAACCGATTGAGCGAAAACTCGTTGCACCTTATACAGGCACATGATATCAACCGCACGGTGAAGATTTTTGAAGACCTTTATCTGGGAGTTGGCGATTCTGACCCGACCACCGATGACAACAAGCCGTCCTACATGGCTCCAATTGGTCGATTGAATGAATCGGTTCGTGCAAAATTGGTCGAGTGGCGAGCTGATGGGCTGGCTCTGCGTGGAAGAGCTGAGAGCCTAAGGCAAGAGGCGCGTGAACGACTGGTAGAAATGCGTCAGGAAGTAAGGGGTCAACTCTCGGATCTTCGGAAAGAGATTCAGAGACAGGCCAAGAAGCTTCGTCGAAGAACTGAAGACTAGTCTCGACTAGGCTTGTTTAGCCAGGGGCGTTAGCTCAGCCGGTTAGAGCAGCGGACTCATAATCCGTCGGTCGCGGGTTCAAGTCCCGCACGCCCCACCAAGTAAAGAAGGAAAGATTGTGATTCGCATCTCCGATGGACTGATTCGATATGAATTACGACCACTGGAAAAAATTGGTGCTCTTGGACTGCCACCGCAAGCGAATTATTCGAATCTAATTTCTGTTGCTCTAGAGGTCAATCCCTGGAATGCCCGGGTTCTTCGAGGAATCAGGGCTCCTGGCACGGGATTTCCGTATCTGATAATGCTTGGAACTATGCGTCATCGCAAAGGCAAGGATTTCTGCATCGTCTACAAAAGAAATCCGGTCTTAGTCCTCGAATTCAAAAATGAAAAGTGGGCTAGATGGGTTATTCCCGCATCCAGCGAAAACAGGGCAGCACTAAGTAAATTCGTAGACCAAAGCGGTATCGCCATAGGCCATAGCCCCTAAATCCTGTCCCCGTGGGCCCTCTGACTGTCCTTGCGGGTTATGCTTGTCCCCAAAGAGACCAGCGTCGGCATCTTTGCCAACCTGGAAAATACGGGAAAGAGCAAAGATGACTAACACTCCGTGGCTAGTGCACTATCCAAGTGACGTTCCAAAGCAACTACCACCGATTTCATTTTCAAACCTTCCTGAGCTGCTTCGCACAGCTGTTCAGACATACGACAAGAAGGTTGCATTCACTCAGGTAATGCCAAACGGAATGAATGGCTCGTTGACGTATCGTCAGGTAGATGAACTTTCTGACCAGTTTGCTAGTTATCTCCGCGAAGAGCTGAAGCTTTCTGCAGGTGACCGAGTTGCGGTCCAAATGCCAAACTGTCTCAGCTATCCCGTAGTTGCCTTCGGAGTTTTTAAGGCCGGCTGTGTATTGGTGAACACAAATCCTCTTTACACAGCAACCGAAATGATTCACCAGTTCAGCGACTCAGGCGCGACAACCCTGGTGGTAATTGACATGTTTGCAGATCGTTTGCCTGAGGTTTTGGGAAAGACCAACATCAAGAATGTGGTTGTTGTAAAGATTTCTGAATACTTCCCAAGCGTAGTCGGGGGAGTAATCCGCCTGGTTCAAAAGTTCTGGAGCAGAACTCTTCCAAAAATCGAAGTCGAGCATACTCGATTTGCCAAAGCCCTCGAACTAGGTAAGGCGAAACAATCGAAGGAACGCGCTGCTAGTTACCTCAGCGGCGTCACCAATGAAACCGTTGCAGCTCTTCAGTACACCGGTGGAACTACTGGTGTTTCAAAGGGCGCCATGCTTAGCCACGGTAATCTGGTGGCAAACACTCTTCAAATGATTGCCCACTGTGGTGATGGTATGAGAGCAGGCAAAGAAACCGTCCTTACGGCTCTGCCCCTGTATCACATCTTTGCTTTCACGGTTAATCTTCTTGGTTTTTTTCACAATGGCGCAAGAAACATTCTGATTCCCTCGCCTCGACCGCCAAGTAATTTGCAGAGGGCCTTTGATAACTACAAGGTGACCTGGCTGAGCGGTGTGAACACCCTTTTCAATGCGCTTCTAAATGAGCGTTGGTTCCAAGACTCACCTCCAAAGCACCTTCGAGCATCAGCGGCCGGAGGAATGGCCCTGCAGGCATCAGTAGCGGAGCGGTGGCGCAAACTGACAGGAACTCCCATCGTTGAGGGCTATGGACTTACGGAATCTTCACCGGTTTTGACCTTCAACCTACTCACGGGTCTTGCCAAAGACGGAAGCATCGGAATTCCGATTCCTTCCACCGAAGTCAAATGCGTTGATGAAAATGGCAAGGATGTTGCGATTGGTGAACCTGGTGAAATCATCGCGCGTGGCCCCCAAATCATGTTGGGCTATTGGCAGCGTCCAGAAGAGTCGGCAAAGACTTTGAAAGACGGCTGGCTCTACACAGGCGATATTGCTCAAATGGACGCCGATGGCTTCTTCACAATCGTGGATCGCAAGAAGGACATGATTTTGGTTAGCGGCTTCAATGTTTATCCAAACGAAATTGAGGAACAGATTGCTGCCGTGCCTGGAGTTCTTGAAGTTGGTGTAATCGGTGTTCCAGATGAAAAAACAGGCGAGCGGGTTCAGGCCTATGTCAAGGCCGTTGTGCCTCCGCCATCGCGGGATCAGATAATTGCTCACTGCAGAAATGCACTAGCTGCATACAAGATTCCGCAGGATGTCATCTTTATTGATGAGCTTCCAAAGAGTCCGATTGGAAAGATTTTGCGACGTGAACTTCGAGACCAAGCTATGAAATCAACCAGTGGTAACGCAAGCAAGGGAGCATAAAGATGAGCACTCTTAGAATCCTGACCGAGGAGGCTGTTAGCCAAGCAACGGTTGTAAATGAGTTTGAGCAAACCTTGCTTCGAATATTTATTCTGATAATCATGTTCGGGCTAGGCGCTGGCCTAACCCCGAAAGACTTTGGTTTGGCGCTTCGTCGACCCTGGGGACTAATTATTGGCTGGCTGACACAGTTCGGCATAATGCCATTGACGGCTTATGTACTAATCGTGACTGTGCTGTTCCCGTTCTCAACCACAGAACACGTGATCTTGATTGCACTAGGCGCATTGATTATGGGAAGCGTGCCGGCGGGAACCACTTCTAATTTGTTCACTTATTTTTCGAAGGGCAACCTTGCTCTGAGCGTAATGATGACAGTCAACTCAACTCTGTGGGCCTTCATTATGACTCCAGCTATGTTGTTTGTGTACTCACGACTTCTGGGATTAGATGAGTCGCTTCGTATTGAATTCATTGAATTAGCGACCGTGATTGTCGGGTTGATTATTCCAGTGGCACTGGGAATGCTGATTCGAAGATTCTCAGCCAATATTGGTGCCGTTTTGGAACTTATGGGTGGCCTATTTGGTCTTTTGTTTATTCCATTCCTTATTGCAATCTGGGTCCCAAGAAACTGGCAACTGCTGCTGACCACTGAGTGGCCTACCTATGTAGTAGCTATAGGACTTGGACTCACTGGAATAATTGTCGCCTATTACATCTCCAAGCTCCTGCGATTGCACCCGATGAATGCGAGAACAATTGCGTTGGAAACCGGCATCAACAATGGACCGTTGGCGATTGCAGTGATTGTTGCTGTTTACATAGACAACCCGAACGTTGACTCAATTTTGTTGGTTCCAGCGCTCTACTCACTGTTTATCGTGTTGATCTCAACTGCGGTGACCTTGGTATTCAGGCGGGCAAACATAGCGGCCGAACAAAAGATTCCTAATCTTTTGTAATCCACTAGTCGCCATCGCATAGTCTTATTTCATGCAGTGGCAAGGGCTGACAGAGGCCGAGGTAGCTAATCGGCGACAAAGATTTGGCTCAAACAGCCTTCCCGTCGACAAGAGCAAACAGCTTCCAAGGCAGCTGCTTGGGGTTATTCGAGAACCGATGATGGCCCTGCTACTAGCAGCTGCGCTAATCAGCGCCTTGCTTGGTGATGCTCTTGAAGCAGGCGCTTTGATTGTTAGCGTACTTTTTGTGATTGGAATCTCCTTGTTCCAAGTCCGTAGAACTGATAAAGCGCTAGCTGCATTACAAGTTTTATCGGCGCCAAAAGCCTCGGTCTACCGAAGTGGTAACTTGCAGCAAGTGCCTAGCGAAGAGATTGTGGTTGATGACCTCGTGCTCTTAAAAGAAGGGGACCGCGTCCCAGCAGATTGCATCTTGTTGGAGAACTCCACACTCTTAATCGACGAGTCAATCCTCACCGGTGAGTCGATCACCGTCGAAAAGTCACGTGGCGATTCTGCTCTTGCCGGGACGCTGATTGTTAGGGGACACGCAATCGCCAAAGTTGAGTCAATTGGTACTGCCAGTCAATTAGGTCAAATTGGTTCGTTACTCACTGGACATGAAAAGCGAACCTTGTTGCAATCAGAAGTAGACAAGATAGTAAGGGTCGTTGCGACGATTGCGCTAATAACAGCGTTCACGGTGAGTGCTGTCTATGCACTTACCCGCGGAGATTGGCTCGTCGGTATGTTGGCCGGGGTTGCTTCCGCAATGGCATTATTGCCAGAAGAGCTGCCCATTATTCTGACAATTTTTCTTGGCCTCGGAGCATGGCGGATGGCAAGGTCAAAAGTAATCGTTCGGAATAATCCAGCTATTGAGATGTTGGGTCAGATCACTGTGCTATGCGTTGATAAGACCGGGACTATCACGATGAATGAAATGACGCTGGTTAATGAGAAACCTGAAATTGTTTACTATGGCGGCTTGGCATCTATCCCAGGCTCGTTTGATCCGGTTGATAAAGCTTTCCTAAGACTATTCAGTCCCGACGAATCGCTAACTCTGGTTAGAGAATTTCCGCTCAACGAAGAGAACTTGGTATTTTGCCAAATTTGGCGAAAAAACTCAGGTGAGTTAATAGCTGCGTTGAAGGGCGCGCCTGAGAGAGTGATTGGCGTTTGCAATCTAAGTAATGAGCACAGAACAAGAATCATGGATGAGCTCGATGCCAGTGCTCGGGTTGGGTTGAGAATATTGGGAATTGCCAAATCTGAGGTGCCTGAAGCTGCGCTCACTGCAAGCAACTTCGAGACCATGCGTTTCGAGTTTGTTGGTCTTGCAGTAATGAAAGACCCAGTTCGCGACGGTGTGGCAGACGCCATAGTTGAGCTCGCGAACGCTGGTATTCGAACAATTCTGATAACCGGTGACTATCCGCAGACGGCTGAGTCCATTGGAAAGGAAATTGGGCTCCTGCCAGGCGGGGGAGCGGTCAATGGGGATGATTTGGAAAAACTCAGTTCCGAGCAGCTTTCCGCTTTGGTTCGCACGCAAACCATTTTTAGCAGGGTAAAACCTCAACAAAAACTAATGCTGGTGAAAGCACTCCAAAGTCAAGGCGAAATCGTTGCAATGACCGGTGATGGTGTGAATGACGCTCCTGCTCTGAAGACCGCCAACGTTGGAATAGCAATGGGCAAGCGCGGATCGGAGGTCGCCAGGGAAGCTGCGGACCTGGTTATATCTGATGACAGCTTTCTTTCAATCACGGAAGGTGTGCGCGCGGGCCGGCGTATATTTGCAAATTTGCGAAAGGCCGCCAGCTACATCATTGCAATACACATTCCTATTTTCGGCATGGCCCTGGTACCAATAGCGTCACCAATGTGGCCGCTCGTGCTTCTACCTATTCAGATAGCAATTCTGGAGATTGTGATTGACCCTTCAGCATCCTTGGCATATGAGTCAGAGCCCTCATCAAAGAATCAAATGTTGGAAAAACCAAGATCGAAAGACGAACGACTAATCACGAACAAAGTCTTTAGATTGGCCGCCTTCCAAGGCGCCATTTTGCTGCTCGGCTCGTTATCTGTCTTCCTATACACACTCGGAGCGGATTATGCTGACGAAAGGGTTAGGTCGGTAACCTTCGGGACAATACTTTTAGGCAATTTACTGCTGATGCTTTCTAATCGCTCCAGCACAGCCGGCATTCTTGAACTTATCTCTGGCCGACGCAATAAATTGGCGCTTTTTATCTTTCTGGCTGGAATCACTGCGATGATTCTTATTTACACAATTGAAATTGTTCGACAGGCCTTTGGATTGTCGGCTCTTGTGCCATTTGATATTTTGATAATCATTTTTGGTGCCATACCAGCGGTGGTTTGGTTCGAGCTTTACAAAGCTAAAAATAAGTCAAGTAAGAAAAAGCTTTTGACCAACGCTTAGGCTGGTTTCTTAGCTAAATAGCAAGCTGGGCACAGTGATTCATATGTGACCTTGTCTCCATCAATTGCTACCTGCTCACCAGAAAACACAAAGCGTCCATTTACAAGGCGGCCATTGAACATAGCTTTCTTGCCACAACGACAAATTGTCTTGAGCTCTTCGAGGCTGTGTGCAATCTCTAATAACCTTCTAGATCCCGGGAAAGCCTTAGTTTGAAAATCGGTTCTAATCCCATATGCCAAAACAGGAACTCGATCGAGCACTGCCACCTCGAGGGCTTGATCAACTTGCTGCTCGGTGAGAAACTGCGCTTCATCAAGTAGGAGACACGAGACTGCTTGACCGGTCTTTCGTTCGGCCTCTTGGTTGTGCTGGGCAAAGAGTTCGCGCAGATCATCTTCGGGGCGAATTAGAAAGTCGACCTCCCGAGAGACTCCAAGACGAGAAACTATGTTCTTATCACCCTTGTAATCAATGGCTGGTTTGGCCAAGAGGACATACTGGCCTCGCTCTTCGTAGTTAAAAGCAGCCTGCAGTAGGGCAGTGCTTTTGCCCGAGTTCATTGCGCCGTAGCGGAAGTAAAGCTTGCTCATTGTGGTTGAGTTGAGTGTATTAGGTGGTGCGACTTGCAGCTGTTATTTGCCGATCAATTGGGCCCTCATTTTGAGCTAGGGGACCAGATTTTGCTGCCCATTGTGAAAAGTCAATTCAGCAAGCGCCGCTACCATCGACAAAAGGCCCACCTAATCCTTTATGCCTTGCGAAGTCGCGCCCAGGATTCGAATGTCACCGCGATCGAACTTGACAGCTATCGCGACCTGCTCAGCATTGACCATGGTGCTACTGAGGCAGTAAACCCCTCCAGCTATCCATTTCGGCGGCTGGCCCAAGCCCTCAACCTCGAGCTCAGTGAATCACGAGGATTTTGCTCGAGTGAAAAGGATTGGTCGGATTACGCCAGTTCAGCCAAGCGGCTGCGGCTGGAGGACTTCTATCGCAGGCAAAGAGTTCGACTCGAGCTCTTGATGAATGCAGGCCAACCAATCGGAGGTGAGTGGAACTTTGACAATCAAAATCGACTGCCCCCTACCGTTGATTCACTCGCTGTTTTGGCACCTTGGCTTCCTAAGGAGGATGCATTAGATGAATCAGTTCGCGCTGAATTGGATCAATTAGAAAGTCAAGGCGTCGAGTTCATCGGCAAAGATGGCCCGAGAAAATTCGCAGGCAATCGCAAGCAGGCGCTCCAAGCTCTGAATCATTTCATTGAGCACCGTTTAGACCTGTTTGGACCATACGAAGATGCCGTGGATAAGAGAAATTGGGCAATGTCCCACTCTTTGTTGAGCGCACCTATGAACATGGGACTTCTAGATCCGATTGAAGTGGTTAGAGCTGCAGAGCTTGCCTATAAAAATGGCAAGGCAAGGCTCCAAAGCGTAGAGGGCTTTATCCGGCAAATAATTGGTTGGCGTGACTACGTTTGGCATTTGTATTGGCAGTTCGGTGAGGACTATGCCAGCCGAAACGAACTCGGGGCCCATCAACCATTGCCTGAGTTTATGTCAGAGTTGCAGACGAGTGACCTGACGGCAAAGTGCCTGAGTTCAACTATTTCTGACTTGGCCGACAATGCTTGGCTTCACCACATTCCGCGATTGATGATTCTCGGCAATCATGCAATGCAGCGTGGCTATGTACCTTCCCAGGTAAATGACTGGTTTATTGACGCTTTTGTGGATGGGACCCCTTGGGTAATGCCCGCCAACACAATAGGAATGAGTCTTTATGCGGATGGTGGTCTGATGAGCACAAAGCCCTACGCGGCTGGCGGCGCCTATCTCTCGAAGATGACAAACTACTGCACAGACTGCCCACTTAACCCTAAAAAGCGAGTGGGGGATGACGCCTGTCCTTTCACCGCAGGCTACTGGCACTTCTTGGATAGCAATCAACAGCTTCGGTCAAACCATCGTATGTTCAATGCCTTTGCGGGGCTGCGAAAACTTAGTGATTTAGATCAGCTGCGCCTGCAGGAGAAAGCGCGCAAAAATTTTTGACAAGTCCGCTTAGTTTGACTTAGTCTGATGAGACCGATTCAGGGCGTAGGGGAAGACGCAGACTGAATCGGAGGTTCAATACGTTCACTGACATCTGGCTACTCAGTGTTGCTCGGGAAAATCTGGGCAAGACTGAGGAATTGCTGCGCCTGCATGACGTTGAAGTGCGCTGGTTCACTCAGCCCGCCAGCCCTAAATATTTTCAAGCTAGGACTGTCTGCGAACTGGAAGATCTAGTCGTCGATGAATTGGCCCTGGAGCTGGCCCGATTAGCGCGTGCCTTCGAAATAACTCAAGCCAGTGGCGAGGCCAGCCTCTACCTCTTTGAGATGAAGCTCGGCCTAACTCAGCTGGCCTTGGACCAGGCGGGGGAGCCCTTTATTCGACTTGGCCACCTAAATCAGCTCATACGGCGTTCTGAGGGCTCTCTGGGGGAACTAGAGCGCCTTATCCGGCTCGCCAGCGCCCAGGCCTGGCTAGACCAGTTAGAGCCGCTGCGAGCAGGAAAGTTGGCTCTGGAGGGTTTGCGCAGGGTTAGCTAAATGTTGCGAAATGCCAAGACCGCATTATGGCCACCGAAGCCAAAGCTATTGCTGATTGCGATTGCCCCGTGACGCTTCAGTGGAGTGGGGGAACTTGGAACTATCAGTGGGATTTGCGGGTCTTGGTTTTCCAGATTCAGCGTGCCAGGGCAAATTTGTTCTCTCAGCGCAAGAATCGTAAACACTGCCTCAATCGCACCAGCGCCTCCAAGCAGGTGACCAGTGGCACCCTTGGTGGCAGTTACCAGCAGGTTCGATGTGTGATCTCCAAAAACTCGCTTAAGTGCTGTGTATTCGGCTATGTCACCAACTGGAGTCGATGTGGCATGAGCGTTTACGTGCTCTACATCTTCTGGCTTTGCACCAGCCTGTTCAAGCGCTCCCAGCACTGCTCTTGCAGCCCCTGACCCCTCTGGGTCTGGTGCGGTGATGTGATATGCGTCGGAGGTAACAGCCGCGCCAACTATTTCGCAATAGATCTTTGCGCCACGCGCTTTAGCGGATTCGTATTCTTCAAGAACGAGTGCGCCCGCACCTTCACCCATGACAAAACCGTCTCGGTCTGAGTCATAAGGTCTAGATGCCTTTTCTGGATCTTCATTTCTCTTACTTAGCGCTTGCATAGCAGCGAAAGCAGCAATTGGAAGCGGGTGAATTGCAGCCTCGGCGCCGCCTGCTACCACCACGTCGGCTTCCCCCAAGCGAATTCGCTGGAAGGCGTTTGCTATTGATTCATTGCCAGAGGCGCATGCAGAGACCGCGGTTCGAACCCCCGCCCGCGCTGCCAAGTCCATTCCGATTGCAGCGGCAGGGCCGTTAGGCATCAGCATGGGGACAGTCATGGGTAAAACCCTGCGTGGGCCACGCTCTTTCAGAGTTTCAAATGCATCCAGCAGTGTCCAGACGCCACCAATGCCAGTTGCAAAATCAACTGCTAATCGCTCTGGAACTACTTCTGGGGACCCGGCGTCGGCCCAAGCCTCTCTAGCTGCCACCAATGCAAATTGCGAAGAAGGATCAAGTCGTTTGGCTTCCTGCGGAGTCAGTTTTTCGGAAGCTGGGACTTTGATGGTGCCGGCAAAGGTAACGGGAAGCTCATACTTTGCAACCCAGTCGTGTTCAAGGGTTCGAATACCTGACTTGCCCTCCAATAGGGCTTTCCAACTGCCGGGAGCATCGCCAGCTAAAGGAGTTGTTGCCCCAATGCCAGTTACGACGACCCGACGCAAGGTGCTTAGCCTTGGTTGGCGGTGATGTATTTCACTGCGTCTGCCACAGTGATTAAGTTCTTGACTTCTTCATCCGGAATCTTGACGCCGAACTTATCCTCGGCATTTACCACGATGGTCATCATCGAAATTGAGTCAATGTCTAGGTCGTCAGTAAAGGACTTGTCCATTTGGACAGCATCCGCAGCAATGCCAGTTTCGTCGTTTACCAGCTCTGCCAGACCGGCTAGAACATCTTGCTCAGATAGCGCCATCTAAATCTCCTATGGGGTGTTGGTCGATTTATTTTAGGGGAGTTCAACCACTTGGGCGGCATAGGCAAGCCCCGCCCCAAAACCAATCTCTAGGGCATATCCGCCCGATTTGACCTGCCCCTCGGCCAATAGCCTGTGCATTGCAAGGGGGATTGATGCAGCCGAGGTGTTACCAGTATCAACAATGTCCTTTGCCACAACCACGCTCTGTGGAAGGCCGAGCTGCTTCGCAAACTCGTCGATAATTCGAACATTTGCCTGGTGGGTGACAAGTGCCGACAAATCTTCTGCCTGCAATCCCGAGGCCTCGAGCGCCTGCTTGGCAACCTTCACCATCTCCCAAACCGCCCAGCGGAAAACCGATTGACCCTCCTGCACCAGAGTTGGCCAGCTAATTTTTTCGTCCCTAAAGTCCACAAGTGAACCGGTCATGCCAACTTTGTCCCAATTAGCGCCGTCTGATCCCCAGACTGTTCTGGATATTCCAGCGTGGTCGCTAGGACCAACCACTGCGGCACCGGCACCGTCACCCAGCAGAAAACTAATTGAACGATCGGTTGGGTCGATAAAGTCGGACAATTTCTCTGCACCTACCACCAGCACATAACGTGCTGTCCCAGATCGGATCAACGAATCGGCTTGCGCAATTCCATAGCAGTAACCGGCGCAGGCTGCAGAAATGTCATAAGCTGCCGCCCCCACAGCACCCACCTTTTCGGCAAGTAAAGTTGCACCCGATGGCGTTTGATAGGGAAAGGAAATGGTTGCGAGAATCACTGCATCGATTTCTGCGGGATTCACTTTTGACTTTTCAATTGCCTCTTTGGATGCCGCCACCGACATGTCTATCAGCGAGGTGGTAGCGCCTGCCCTTCTGCGAGTGACGATGCCAGTTCGCTGGCGAATCCATTCATCAGAGGAATCAATCGGTCCTGCTATTTCATCGTTGGTGACCAAAAGCTCACCTCGAGCTGCACCGAGGGCATAAATTCGCGAGTAGGCAACTGGAGCTGTTTGATTTAGCTTCTTCATACGCTCACCTTCTCAACTTCAGCTGGCTCTTTAATCGCCACCGCATGAACTTTATCGGCACCTCGCTTGAGCAGACCAGTCAGAGCGCCAGCTGGCGGAAGTTCAACGACCTGATTACCCTCCCGGTTGATGCTCACCATGCATTTATCCCAACGAACGGGTTTAGCAATTTGAGCCACCAGCAATTGCAAAAACTCTTGCCCCGAGGCCACTTGATCCCCGGAGGCATTGGTCCACAGCTTGCACACCGGGTCGCTAGTTGCAATACCTTGCGCATATTCCAAGACTGATTTCACTGCCGGTTGCATGTAGCTGGTGTGGAATGCTCCCGCCACCTTCAATTCAATAACTCTGGACCTCGCAGGTGCAGAAGCAACTAGCTTGGCTATGTCTTGCTTTCGACCAGCTGCCACAATTTGACCCGCGCCGTTGTAGTTGGCCGGTTCCAATCCGAGCTCTGCAATGGCAGCCAAAACCAAATCTTCTTCGCCACCTACTACAGCAGCCATCGAGGTTGGGGTTTGCGCTGCGGCTTCTGCCATCGCATCTGCTCTTACGGCAACTAATTTCATTGCATCTTCATCAGAAAGAACCCCAGCGATTGCCGCTGCTGCGATTTCGCCTACTGAGTGACCGAGTACTCCATCAAGTTCGGCTTCTGCAAATACCTCTCGGTAAACCGCAAGTGAAGCACCAACGATTAGCCGCTGTGCATTTGAGGTCTCGCGTATGACTTCTTCCTCAGCGATAGTGCCCAGCTCAATTAGGTCTCTGCCGCAGTACTGGGAATAGTTTTTGAGTCGCTGCTCAAGAGCGGGGTAGACCGTTAGCCAGTTGCTAAGAAACCCTTTTGATTGTGATCCCTGGCCTGGACAGGCAAAAATCAACAAGCTATCTCCTCACTCCACTTTCCGTGTCGGCAATAAGACCGACCACAATGGCAGTCTGCACGACAAAGGCAACCCTTGGGTGGGTGACATCCTCCCCAATCAGTTCATGAATTCTTCGAAGACGGTAGCGAACCGTGTTGGCGTGGACGAACAGAGACTTAGCGGTGGCCTCCAGGGAACCGCCGTTTTCCAGATATGCCCGCAGCGTCTGCAAAAGATCTGAAGAACCCGATACCAACGGCAGGTAATACCGATTAAGCAGGGTCTGCTTGGCAAGTTGATCTCCGGCCAGCATTCGCTCAGGCAACAAATCATCCGCCAATGTGGGTCTGGCAAGTTGATCTCTGCTTGCGGCAACCGAAAGTGCCGCCAAGGCCGCCTTTGCCGATCGGGCGGAGTCGGAGACCGCTGCAACCGTCGGGCCAAGCATCAGATCACCTGAACCAAAAAGTTCATTGAGCGAATTGGCGGTCTGCATGATTTTTGATGCGGGGTTGTCCACCTGAGTCAGCAGACCAATAACTACTACTTGCCGCTTTCCTTGAATTCCGATTAAGACATCACAGTCGGCTTTTCTGGCAATTTTTCTTATTTGATCCGGATCGGGAGAATCAAGTCTCGTTCCAAGTAGAACAGCAACTGGACCATCTGCCCGCCAACCAAGAGCCGCGACACGGGAATTAATCTCCTGTGATGTTTCACCACTTATGATGCTGTCTACTACCAAGGCCTCGAGGCGTGCATCCCACAAGCCTCTGGCTTCTGCGGCTCTGGCATAAACATCAGCGGCCGAGAAAGCAATGTCGCGAGAATAGCGAAGCACTGCCTCTTGCAACTCTGGATGTTCTGCAACTACTCGCTCCTCAACCATTTGAACAACTACATGAATTAGCTGCAGAGTCTCTTGCAAGGAGATTGAGCGAAGTAGTTCTCGTGGTGCTTGTGCAAAGACATCGGCTGCCACCCAGGGTTGAGAAGTTGGGTCTTCATACCACTGAATAAAGCTGGTAATACCGCTTTGCGCGACGTTTCCAACTGCCGCCCTGCGGGCAGTGGGCATTTCTCGATACCAAGGCAGCGTCTCTTCAAGTCGCGACAAGGTTGCAGTTGCGAGGTCTCCCGCAATTGATTTCAGCCACGGTAGATGCTTAGGCGTCACCGCCGGCCGATCCACTCGTTCCAGCGCTCACATCATAAAGGCGATATTTATCAATGGCTTTGGAGAGAATCCCTCGCTCCAACTTGCCTTGCTCCACAAGTTGTTGCAGCACGCGCACGGCAATTGATGGTCCATCAATCTTGAAGTGACGACGAGCTGCGGGCCTGGTATCAGAGAAGCCAAAGCCATCGGCGCCGAGTGTTGCATAATCACCAGGAACCCATGGTCTAATCATGTCTTGCAGTGTGTGGGTGTAGTCAGAAACCCCCAGGAAGGGACCTTCCGCGCCGGAGAGTTTTTGAGTGAGGTAGGCGGTTGCTCTAGGTGCATCAGGCTGCAGGAAGTTGTGCTCGTCTGTTTTTATCCCATCGCGACGAAGCTCAACCCAACTGGTGACTGACCAGACGTCGGCTGAGACACCCCAGTCGGCGAGCAAGTGCTGAGCCTCTAGTGCCCATGGCACTGCAACACCGGAGGCAAGAATTTGCGCCTTCCTGCCAGCGTTTGAATTTTTATTCAGCAGGTAGATGCCGCGAAGCAAACCATCTACATCCAAGTTGGCTGGCTCTGCTGGTTGAAGCATGGGTTCGTTGTAAACGGTTATGTAATACATCACATTTGGATCCGGATGAGTCCCCCCATACATCCGCTCTAGGCCGGCTTTGGTGATGTGAGCGATTTCATAGCCATAAGCCGGATCGTAGGAAATTACAGCGGCATTGGTTGAAGCAATCACGGGGGAGTGGCCATCAGCGTGCTGCAGACCCTCGCCAGTCAAAGTCGTCCTTCCAGCTGTTGCTCCAATCATGAAGCCGCGAACCATCTGGTCGCCGGCTAGCCAAATTGAATCCGCTGTCCGTTGGAAACCAAACATGGAATAGAAGACATAAATCGGAATGATTGGCTGGCCGTGAGTGGCATAAGAAGATCCACTTGCTGTGAATGCGGCCAAGGAGCCAGCTTCGTTGATCCCAGTGTGAAGAATCTGGCCATGCTCACTTTCCTTGTAACTTAGCAAAAGCTCGCGATCAACCGACATGTAATGCTGTCCATGCGGGTTGTAGATCATGGAGGTTGGGAAGAAGGCATCCATTCCGAAAGTTCTTGCCTCATCAGGGATAATGAGCTGAATTCTTTGACCAGTCTCTTCAGCCTTCATGACATCCTTTAGCATTCGGACAAAGGCCATAGTGGTAGCCACCTCTTGATGTCCGGAGCCCTTTCGGGGAACCTCGTATGCCTTATCGTCGGGCAGCTTGAAGGACACGTACTTACTTCTGCGCTCAGGCAGGTAGCCACCTAGTTGTCTTCTACGCTCGTGCATGTACTGAAGCTCTTGTGATGAGTCAGCCGGTTTGAAGTAGGGCGGCATGTAGGGGTTTTTTTCCAATTCAGCATCGCTAATTGGAACTCTCATTTCGTCCCTGAAGCGCTTTAGGTCTTCAATCTTTAGCTTCTTCATTTGATGGGTGGCATTGCGACCCTCAAAGCTTTTTCCTAGTCCATAGCCCTTGATTGTCTTGGCGATTATGACGGTGGGCTGGCCTTTATGGTTCATAGCGGCTTGGTAAGCGGCATAGATTTTTCTATAGTCGTGACCACCGCGCTTGAGGGCCCAAATGTCGGCATCGGTCATATCTGAGACAAGAGCTCTAGTTCTAGGGTCGCGACCAAAGAAGTTCTCGCGCACAAATGCGCCGTCTTCGGTCTTGTAAGTCTGGTAATCACCGTCTGGCGTCTTGTTCATTAACTCAACCAGTGCACCATCTGCGTCTTTGGCAAGTAGTCGATCCCACTCGCGACCCCAAATTACCTTGATGACATTCCAGCCTGCGCCTCGGAAGAAACTCTCAAGCTCTTGAATTATCTTCCCGTTACCACGTACTGGACCATCGAGCCGTTGCAGATTTGCATTTACAACAAACGTCAGGTTGTCCAGATTTTCATTGGCCGCCAACTGCAAGGCACCGCGACTTTCTACCTCGTCGAGCTCACCGTCGCCCAAAAACGCCCAAACGTGTTGCTGTGTGGTGTCCTTAAATCCACGCGCCATCAAGTAACGATTGAATTGTGCTTGGTAAATCGCATTGATCGGCCCAAGTCCCATGGAGACCGTCGGGAACTGCCAAAAATCTGGCATCAGTCGTGGATGTGGATAAGAGGGAAGCCCTCGGGTAGGACGTGATTTTTCTTGACGGAAAGAATCCATTTCTGCTTCGGAGATTCTTCCCTCTAGAAATGCTCTCGCGTATGGACCGGGTGAGGCATGTCCTTGAATAAAAATTTGATCAGCACCGGCAGGGTGGTCGTGACCTTTGAAGAAATGGTTAAACCCAACTTCATATAACGACGCGCTGGAAGCAAAACTCGAAATGTGCCCACCAACTGCAATGCCTGGTCGTTGAGCTCGGTGCACCATGATGGCAGCATTCCACCGCATCCATGCCCGATAGGTTCTCTCGACCAACTCGTCGCCGGGGAATTGTGGTTCATCTTCGGGGCTGATCGTGTTTATGTAATCGGTGGTGGGCACCAATGGCACATTTAGCTGAAGCTCGTGTGAGCGTCGAAGAAGACTCTGCATTACCTCGCGGGCACGCCCTCTACCTTGCCTTTTTGCAAGGGCATCGAGCGATTCAAGCCACTCGGCGGTTTCTTGCGGATCTTGGTCCGGGGTGTTTACCGAGAACGCGTCCTGGTTGTTCAGTGACAAGCTAAGCCTCTTTTCGTGGCCATTTTCCAATTGCCCATTTTGTGGGCTAGTAAAGTCTATTGAGCCAGACCATCTTTCGCTTACCATGGTCTAAACGCCCCAGAGGAGCAGACAATGAGCATTTCAGTTGGAGAGACGGCCCCCGATTTTGCCTTGAGCAACCAACACGGCGAGGAATTCAGGCTCAGTGCGTACAGGGGTAAACCAGTCGTCCTGGTTTTCTACCCATTTTCATTCTCCGGCGTCTGTACAGGCGAGCTGTGTGAGCTCAGAGACAACATCCAGATCTTTCAGGACGCCAAGGTCGAACTGGTTGGAATCAGTGTTGATAGCAAATACACTCAGGCAGCCTTTGCGACGGCTGAGAAATACGATTTCCAACTTTTAGCTGATTTCTGGCCACACGGAGAGGTCTGCAAACAATACGGTGTTTTTTTGGATGACAAGGGTTTTGCTACCCGAGCAACCTTCGTCATCGATTCTGAAGGGGTTGTGGTCGCAAAGTTTGTTACTGCGCCTGGCCAGCCTCGTAATTTAGCCGAGTACCGCTCGGCCCTGGAGCTGCTCTAGCGGCCAGTCTGTAGTAGTATCGCTCCGGGCCTTTAGCTCAGTTGGTAGAGCGCCACGCTTACACCGTGGATGTCATCGGTTCGAGCCCGGTAGGGCCCACTCGAATTTCCTGCAGTTTCTGATCTTTTCTGATTGGCTTTAGCTATGACCCTCAGCAACCTGCTTACCACCTTTGAGAGGCTATGGCCGAGGAATTCTGCCGAGGAGTGGGACCGTCCAGGTCTAATGCTCGGCAATCCTTCCCAAGCAGTAAAAAAAGTATTGCTCGCCGTCGACGTGACAGCTGAGGTAATTCAGCAGGCAGAGCAAAGTGGTTGCCAACTACTTATTGCCCATCACCCGATGCTTCTGCGAGGTGTTCACGAATTAGGGGAGTTGACTCTAAAGGGAAATTTGGTAACCAGAGCAATCAAGTCTGGTTTGGCCATATTCTCAGCTCACACCAATGCGGACATAGCGCAAGACGGAGTTTCACAGTCGCTGGCACAGGCGTTGCAGATGCGCAATCTTTCTCCACTAGATCCTGCGAGCGGTCACGGTCTAATCGGTGACATTGATGAAACAAGCTTGCTTGATTTTGCTCGTAAAATTGCGCGCACCATCCCCGCCACCGCCCAGGGAATTCGGGTTGCAGGTAACAGCGAGCGACTAATTTCCAAAGTTGGTTTAGTTGCTGGTGCGGGGGATGGATTTTTGCCATTGGCCAGCCTGGCCGGGCTCGACCTTTTCATAACCAGCGACCTTCGGCATCATCCAGCGCAGGACTTCATCGAACAGTCCAAGCTTTCCGATGGCCCTTCCCTAATCGATATTTCGCATTGGGCAGCTGAGTGGGTCTGGCTAGATCGGGCAGCCGCTCAGTTGTCGAGCCTGCATCCAGACGTTGAATTTATTGTCTCAGACCTAAGAACCGACCCTTGGGACTTCTCGGTGATGCAGTGAAGGCAACCGGGGAGCAGCTCGAGCAGCTTTGGCAAATGCAGAAACTAATAATGGATCAGCGCCGACTGGTTGCTGAGGCAAAAAAGCTTTCTTCAGGCGAGAGTCTTCAGGGTACTGAGCGGGAAATAGCCAAATTGGCTGAGCTGGTTAGAAATCAGATCATGCAGGTTGAGTCACTCCAAGCAGAGAAAAAAAGGCTCGAGTCAGATTTGGAGCTAGTGGAGAAGAGAATTCAAACGGACCAACAAAGATTGAATGCTTCCAGCAGCAGCAAGGACATATCAGGGATTCAGCATGAAATTGATGGGCTGAATCAGCGAAAAAGCATGCTTGAGGACACCGAGCTAGCTGTTTTGAGTGACCTGCAGGAACAAAATGACAAGCTGAACAACTTACAGGAACTTAAGTTAGCGGCCGAGCAAAGTCTTCAAGACCAGCGCCTTGCACTAAAGGGTGTTCTTGAGCAAATGAAAACGGAAAACGAGCAAATTAACCGAAAGATTCTGGCTCTGCGAGAGGGAACACCAGGAGAACTCCTGGAGCTGTTTGACAAAAAGCTTTCAAAGGGCACCGCCGTTGGTAGGTTGGTTCGGTCTGCCTGCAATGCTTGCAACATGAATCTGAATTCAACCGCAATTGCTGAGATTTCGGCAGTGCCGGTTGATGAGGTTGCTGTCTGTCCCGAATGTGCTGCGATTGTGATTAGAGCATGATTTTTCTTTACGCGGACGGAGCTTCGCGCGGAAACCCAGGCCCTGCTGCCTATGGCGTGCACATTTCAGATTCCGCCGGAAACACCCTGGCCGACTTTGGAGAATCAATAGGAATTGCGACTAATAATCAGGCTGAATACGCAGCCGTGATTGCAGGACTGCGATACCTATCGCAAACCTCATACCGTGCGATAACAATCCGAATGGACTCCAAATTAGTGGTGGAGCAGCTCGCTGGTAAATGGAAAATCAATAACCCACACCTACGCGAACTTGCCGATCAAGCCAAAGAGCTACTCAAGGACTTTGATAATCAGCTCGAATGGATTCCTAGAGAGCAGAACTTTAGGGCTGACGCAAACGCTAACTCGGCGCTAGATGATGGCAATTTCAGTTCAACGTCAGAGGCTGGTTTGGAACTTGCATCTGTTCAACCAAGGTCCATTCGAGCACCAAGGCAGTACCTGGAACCGACGACCATCATTGTGGTCCGGCATGGCCACACCGAAAACACCGAACGTAATTTGGTGTCTGGAGGAGACGGAACGGACCCAGTGCTTTCAACCCTGGGTGAACTAGAAGCCGCAGCGGCTGCCGCTGAAATTCCTAAACTGGTGAAACTCTTTTCCCTTCCAGAGCCCGCAATGATTTTTCATTCGCCGATGGTGAGAACCACTCAAACAGCCCAGGCAATTGCCAAAATGCTCGAGCTTGACATGCAGGCGGATCAGAGGCTGCGTGAAATCGGCTTTGGCGAGTGGGAAATGATGGACCTCGCCGTTTTGGAGACAGATTCATTGGAACTAGTTTCAAAATGGCGTGGTTCTTTGACGGTGGCCCCGCCGGCCGGAGAATCGATCAACCAGATGAAAGATCGGGTCTGGCAATCGCTCGCCGAGATAATCGAAGATTTCCGCGGTAGCTGCGCTGTTATTTCTACTCACATGATGCCGACGAGAGCCATTGCTGCAGCGGCCCTGCGAGGCAGCGACAGTATCTATTGGAATCTCAACACTTCGCCTGGCGGGATCAGTGTTTATCGATTTTTTGGCATCGAATACGCTGAGATTTTCGCTTTGAACTATTGCGCACATCTGGCTCAAAAGTAGGCTTATAGCGATGGGTCGGCCAGGCGGTCGCGACATAGTCGAGGAACGTCCGGGCTCCAAAGAGCAAAGTGGTGGGTAACACCCACCCGGGGTAACCCGAGAGATAGTGCAACAGAGAGTAAACCGCCCGCAAGGGTAAGGGTGAAACGGTGGTGTAAGAGACCACCAGCAGCGAAGGTAACTTCGCTGGCTAGGTAAACCTCACTTGGAGCAAGACCAAGCAGAAGGCGTTTGAGGACTGCTCGTCCAAGCCTTCGGGTAGGTTGCTAGAGCAGCTGAGCAATCAGTTGCCGAGATAGATGACCGTCCGCGAGAGCGACAGAACCCGGCGTATCGGCCGACCCATCAAAAATTTCTATTCACCATCGTCGCCGCACCAATAATTCCTGCCGAGTTCTTAAGCTTCGCTGGAACTATCGGAGTTCTTAGTTTCAACAGTGGGAGAAAATCTTTATGTGACTTGCTTACGCCACCGCCAACAATGAATAAGCTCGGCGAGAATAGTCTTTCTAGCTCAGAATAGTAAATCTGCAAACGCTGAGCCCATTGTTCGAAAGAGAGTCCTTCTCTTTCTTTAGCTGCGAAGGAAGCCTTGGTTTCGTAGTCGGTCCCGTCAATCTCCAAGTGACCAAGTTCCGAGTTTGGCACCAAAACTCCGTTATGAATCAGCGCTGTCCCGATACCCGTTCCAAGTGTGGTCATGATGACAAGCCCTCGCTTACCTTTACCGGACCCAAACAGACTCTCAGCAAAACCAGCGGCATCGGCGTCATTCAGGATTGCTACTTTGGTGTGAAGTGAGCTTGAAAAAAGCTCCTGAGCATCCAGGTCAATCCAGCGCTTGCTGACATTTGCTGCAGACCGTGTAATTCCATCTTGGACAACAGCAGGAAAGCAAATTCCGATGTTTCGATCCGAGCGGTTAGTTAATTGGTCAACGATTTCACCAACGACTTCAGCTATGGCCTCTGGCTCGCCACCACTTGGAGTCTCCACTTTAATTCGAGATGAAAGCAATTCGCCACTTTTGGTATCCACTAGCGCACCTTTGATGCCAGTACCACCAATGTCGATGCCGATTGCTTTTCTCGCCATTAGGCCTCCGTCAAAATCTCTGGACCATTCTCAGTGATGAGAATAGTGTGCTCGAACTGCGCAGTTAGGGATTTGTCGGCCGTGGTGACGGTCCAACCGTCCTCCCACATTTCCCAGTCAGGTGTTCCGAGTGTGATCATTGGTTCAATTGTGAATACCATCCCTGGTTCTATCAGGGTGTTGTATTTAGGCTCGTCATAGTGGGGAATAATCAGACCCGTGTGAAAACTGGTACCGACCCCGTGTCCTGTGAAGTCCCTTACAACACCGTAACCGAATCTTTTGGCGTAAGACTGAATTGCCCTTCCAATTATGTTGACCTCACGACCAGGCAAGGCTGCCTGAATGCCTCGATGCATAGCTTCATGAGTGCGCTCTATGAGTAGTGATACTTCTTCCGAGACTCTTCCGATTGCCACAGTGCCGTTGGTGTCGCCGTGAACTCCATCGATGTAAGCACTTATGTCGACGTTTACGATGTCACCCTCTTCCAATTCGGTTTCATCGGGGATTCCGTGGCAAATGACTTCATTTACAGACGTGCATAAAGACTTGGGGTACCCTCGGTAGCCAAGGGTGGAGGGGTAGGCGCCCTGCGAAAGCAAGAACTCATGGCCAATTTCATCTAGCTCATCGGTTGTCATCCCTGGTCTTGCAGCAGTCAGTACAGCGTTAAGGGCCTGAGCGGCTATTCGACCGGCTCTGCGAATTTTTTGAATAGTTTCCACATCGTATTTATCTCCGCCGATATGTGGGGCCGGTGCGGGCTTACCAACGTATTCAGGGCGAATGATTTCCGCAGGAACACGGCGGATAGGGCTGATCTTTCCCGGCTGTAGCTTTCCGTTGGAATCTTTTGGCATCCGCCAAATTGTAATTGGCGCTAGGTTGATAACTGTGCAAGAAAAGCGATTCTGGTTTAACACACGAACCCATCAGGTTGAAGAGGGTCCCAAGTCGCTGGGGTTGGATCGATTAGGCCCGTTTGACTCCTATGAACAGGCACTTCGCGCAGAAGAAATCATCAGAGAAAAAGCTCGGAAGATACGTGACGAAGATGATGAGGACTAGCTGAAGCTCTCATTGCCGTTTGGAAAGCTTCTGGCCTTTACATCTGCAGAGTAGGTTTTAGCAGCAGCTAGTAAATCACTGCGCATGTTCAAGTACTGACGCGCAAAGGAAGGGGCTTTCTTGCCCAGACCCGCAAAATCTGTCCAAACCAAAATTTGCGCATCTGTGTCGCCTCCGGCACCAATTCCGATGGTTGGAATCTTAAGCTGCTGAGTGATTTGCCTAGCCAGCTCCGCTGGAACCATCTCCAGGACTATGGCAAAAGCACCAGCTTGTTCGATTGCCTGCGCTTCCTCTAGCACTCGGTTGGCGTCTTCTTCTCTTCCCTGGACTTTGTATCCAGAAAGGCCGTGAACTGTCTGCGGAGTGAAACCGACGTGCCCCATAACAGGGATTCCATTTTCGACGAGCTTCTTGATTTGCTCGATGCGTCTTCCCTCGATTTTCACTCCGGCAACGGAAGTTTGCTTCATTACCTCTATGGAATTCCTCAGGGCATGGTCCGCGCCTAATTCGTAAGAACCAAAGGGCATGTCGAAAATAACTAGTGCGTTTTTTACAGAGCGGGCAACAGCCCTACCGAAGGGGATCATTTCCTCCAGAGTGACTGGGATTGTCGTATCGTTCGCCAAAACAGTGTTACTAGCGCTATCACCCACCAGAATCAGCTCAATACCAGCCTCATCGAAGATCTCGGCTGTCTGCTGGTCATAAGACGTCAGGCAGGCAAATTTCTTTCCCTGCTCCTTGAATTCCCTCAAGCTGCCTGCACGAATCTTCATAGCTTTCCAAATCTGGTGGTAATTGGAACTCTCCTACCACTTCCAAATGCTAGCTGAGTGGTCTTGGTGCCGATGGCACCCTGGCTTCGCTTCCACTCCGCTCTGCGAACCAGCTCGTCGATCTCTGCCACCGTTTGACGATCAAAGCCGAGTCCAACCACTTCGTCTACTGTCGCCGATTTCTCAACCAGCAAGCGAAGGATGTCATCTAGCAGTTGATACTCAGGAAGGCTGTCTTGGTCAACCTGCCCGGGTCTTAGTTCGGCCGAGGGAGCCTTGGTAATTGAACTTGTGGGAATAATCGCCTTCCCAGCCCTCTCGTTGTACCAGCGCGCTAGCCACCAAACGTCTGTTTTAAGAACGTCTTTGATTGGTGCAAATCCACCAGCAGAATCGCCATAGATTGTCGAATAACCAACTGCAATCTCTGATTTATTTCCAGTGCTGAGTAGCAGTCTGCCCTCCGAGTTGGAAATTCCCATGAGAATAACCATCCGGATTCGTGCCTGAAGATTCTCTTTCGCTAAATCAGATAATTGAAGAATTGATTCAAAGCTAGCGTGAGGGGTTTCAATTGGAACCTCTCTAAATTCACATCCGACAGCTTTGGCAAGATCTTCGGCATCAGTGACTGAATGCTCGGAAGAGTATCGGGAGGGGAGAGCAACACCCAGAACGTTCTCAGCTCCGATTGCTTCAGCTGCAATCACACAACTCACAGCACTGTCGATGCCACCGGAGAGTCCCAAAACTATCTTGTTTTGACCGGTTTTTTTGCAGTAGTCGCGCAGGCCAACCACTAGTGTCGTAAACAAAACCGCCGGATCATCGTCGAGAACTTCTTCAATGGGCATTGAATTTGTGTGCATACCCTCGACAAATGGGGCACGGAAAATCTCCAGACCGTTCTGATCAATCAAAAAGCTGTCACCATCAAAGACAAGTTCGTCTTGTCCGCCGCAAAGGTTTACATAAGCGATTGCAAACCCCCTCTGGAAGTTTCGCGCAGCAAACCTTCTCTCCGAGCGCTTATTGCGGGTATAGGGAGAACCGTTGGGCACAACGAGTAGATCTACTCCGGCCTGCTTCAAACGATCCGCTTGACCAGAATTGGAATCCCAAATGTCTTCGCAGATTGCAACGGCAATCTTTTTCCCCAAAACCTCAAAGATCAAATCTTGATTTCCTGGCACAAAATTTCTCCAGTCATCAAAGACATCGTAGGTTGGCAAGCGTTGCTTGTCATAGCGACCAATCACTTGTCCGTTCCTAAATACTGTCGCGGAATTGTGTGCAACGGCAAAAGCGGACTGCTTCGAATCCCGCAACCGCGCAGAACTGACATGCCCCAGCACAACTGTCAGGCTTGGAAATCTTGTTGATTGCTGAATCAAAGTTTCAAGTGCCCGCTCTGTCTTTTCAATAATGTCCGAGCGGTAACTTAGGTCACCCAGTGGATATCCACAGAGAGCCAGTTCACCAAAAATCGCTAGGTCCACTTTTCCGTCAGCCTGAGCAAGCTGGGCTAGGACCTGTGCGGCGTTGTGCTCGAAGTCACCCACGACTGGGTTTATCTGACCAAAGCCGATACGGATTTCTTGCACAGCCACTAGCCTAGAGGGAGGTTCAGGAGGCCTAATGGACAAGCAGCAAGAGTTCGTATTGCGCACAATCGAGGAGCGCGGGGTCAAATTCATTCGGCTATGGTTCACGGACGTGGCTGGAACATTGAAATCTGTTGCGGTGGCTCCGGCAGAGATAGAGGGCGCCTTTGCCGAGGGAATTGGCTTTGATGGTTCAGCCATCGAAGGATTGGCGAGAACCTCCGAAGCCGACATGCTGGCGATTCCAGACCCTGGAACCTTTCAAATACTGCCTTGGCGCGGAACTGTCGATCCGGCCGCTCGAATGTTTTGCGACATCGCGACTCCAGATGGTAAACCAGCGGCGGCAGATCCTCGCAATGTCCTAAAGCGAGCCTTGGATAAGGCTGCTGCACTTGGATTTAGCTTTTATGTTCACCCTGAAATTGAGTTTTACCTTCTGAAATCAACTGAGCTTGGACCGGACGGATTGCCTCAGCCGGTAGACAACGCAGGCTATTTTGACAATGTTCCTGGCGGCACCGCTCATGACTTTAGAAGACGGGCTGTCACAATGCTCGAGCAGCTTGGAATTTCAGTTGAGTTCAGTCACCACGAGGGTGGTCCGGGCCAGAATGAAATTGATTTGAGATACGCCGATGCGCTGTCTATGGCAGACAACGTAATGACTTTCAAGACAGTTATTAAGGAAGTTGCCATTGAGCAGGGTGTCTACGCAACATTTATGCCGAAGCCCTTTACGAATCACCCAGGTAGCGGCATGCACACGCATTTCTCCCTTTTCCAGGGCGACAAGAATGCCTTTTTTGATGCAGGTGCGCAGTATCATCTGTCAAATACTGCTCGACAATTTATGGCCGGAATTCTCAGGCACGCCCCGGAAATCACTTTAGTTACCAATCAATTTGTTAACAGCTACAAGCGTCTATGGGGTGGCGGCGAAGCACCGAGTTACGTCAGCTGGGGTCACAACAACCGCAGTGCTCTAATTCGTATCCCATTGCATAAACCAGAAAAAGCGCAGAGCACCCGGATCGAGTATCGCGCGATGGACTCAGCCGCCAATCCATATTTGGCTTATGCTCTGCTGCTTGGAGCTGGACTGAAGGGGATCGAAAACGGCTATGAGCTCCCACCAGAGGCCGAGGATGATGTTTGGTCTTTGACTGATATGGAGCGGAGAGCACTTGGAAATGAATCCCTTCCGCAGTCGCTCGATCACGCGATAAAGAAGTTGGAATCCTCTGAGCTTGCGGCTGAGGTACTAGGTGAGTCGGTCTTCAGCTACGTACTTGCAAATAAGCGAAATGAGTGGGCGGACTACCGCGCTCAGGTAACGCCGTTTGAGATTGAGCAAAACCTGCGAACTCTTTAGATGTCGCGCGCCAATCCACTAAGTGAACTCGCCCGGCTGGGTTTTGAGGAACTTTCGGAGAGCATTCCAAAGCTTGATCGTTTAATTGAGTTAGTTGGAGACTGGGGCCATAGCGCCTTAGGTCCATTGGCCAAGGCCGCCTCTCCTGACCGGGCTCTCGAATCGCTGCTGAGAATCGCTGAAATTGATCCAAAAGCGACTCGAAAAATTGTTGCCAGTACCGATGCTGCCGATCGACTAGTTCGCGTACTTGGTGCATCTGATGCAATGGCTGAGTACCTTCAGCGCCACCCAGTAGAGCTCGCGGTATTCCTATCTAAACCCACACTACCCATCGATCCGGCCGTAAGTTCGGAGAGTCGATCGCACCTAAGGATTAGTTACCGAGCCGCTCTGCTCAAGATTGTTGACTTTGATCTGGCCTCTGTGGACCCGATGGCAGCGTATGCGAGCGTTGCCAAATCTCTTACCATTCTGACCGATGCCGCACTTTCAGCTGCCCTAGAACTAGCGGGCAAAGAATTGATTTCCGAGGGACGAGTAACTCCGGAGCAACTTAACATTTGCCAACTCGCCATCATCGCAATGGGTAAAACAGGCGCCGAAGAACTGAATTATGTTTCCGACGTTGATGTGATTTACGTCAGCGATGCTGATTCGCTAGAGACCAGCACAAAACTTGCGACTCGACTAGCTTCCTGCTTATTTGATGCGGATCTGGAGCCTGGTCTCTGGCAGGTCGATGCCAATTTGCGACCAGAGGGTAAGTCCGGAGCATTAGTTCGCACTCTGGATGCCCACCGCTCTTACTATGAGAAGTGGGCTGAGCCCTGGGAATTTCAGGCTTTATTGAAGGCAAGATTCGCAGCCGGAAACTCAAAGCTTGGTAGTAATTACATCGAACAAATCAAACCGATGATTTGGAGTTACCCTGAGCGAAGTCGAATTGTTGAAAGCACCCGGCACCTTCGAAAGCGCGTTCTTGAACAGTTGACCAAGGAAGAAATACAGCAAGACATCAAGTTGGGCAGAGGTGGACTCAGAGATGTTGAGTTCACGGTCCAATTGTTGCAATTAGTGCACGGTGTCAGCGATGAATCGCTTCGAACTTCTAACACCCTGCTAGCGCTCGACAAGCTCAGTGATGCTGGACTTTTGGCTCGCGAAGATCGAGCTGCCCTGAGAAGCAACTACCAACTAATGCGAGTGGTTGAACACCGGGTGCAGCTTCTGCGTTTACGCCGAACGCATCTGATTCCTACCGATCGATCGGAGTTGCGCAGAATTGCTAGAGGCATCAACCTTGGCTGGTCGGCGGAGGAATTGGAAAGAAAGTTGGATGACGTTCGTTCCACAACCGCTGCGCTGCACGACTCAGTCTTTTATCGACCGCTACTGGCAGCTACCGCCAGCTTGTCAGCCGGCGAAGTTCAGCTAAGTGATGAGGCCATAAACAATCGACTCAAGGCACTTGGATTTATTGATGCGGCTGGTGCTGTTAGGCACATCTCGGCTCTGACTAGTGGAGTTTCCAGAAGAGCAACCATTCAAAAAGCGCTGTTGCCGGTGCTTATTCGCTGGATGGCAGAGGGAATCGATCCAGACCGGGCCCTTCTTAGTTTTCGGAGGCTAAGTGAGTCTCTCGGAGAAACCCATTGGTTTCTAAAGATGCTGCGCGATTCATCAGGAGCCGCTGAGCGATTGATGAGGGTCTTATCGTCTTCGAGTTTTATTGCCAGGCTCCTTGAGCACATTCCAGATTCCTCTGCCTGGTTTGGTGATTCCTCAGCGGTTAGACCTTCCAGTAGTGAGAAATTGTTGATTGAGATGCAGGCCATTATTGATCGGGAAGAAACAGAAGCGGCTGCTGAGCTCATACGCCAGATTCGTCGCAGGGAAGTACTTCGCTTAGCCATTGGAGCTGTCTTGGGCGAGTTGAACATGGGAGAGGTTTCAAAAGGCCTCACGGAGCTAATTGACTCCTACCTAACCGCCATGCTTGAGCTTTCCAAAAAGCAAGTGGGTTCTGAACTAGATTTCGGCATCATCGCCATGGGACGTTGGGGTGGAGGAGAGCTTGGATTCGGTTCAGACGCCGATGCCATGCTGGTTTATTCATCGCAGGACGACGGGGCCCAGTCGATAGCCGAGAAGATCTCGTCGCAACTAATGCTGTTGAGCAAGGACGCCTTACTTGAGTTTGAACTTGATCTTGATTTGCGGCCAGAGGGTAAGAATGGCCCGAGGATAAGGTCTCTCGCTAGTTATCAGGCCTACTATGAGAAGTGGGCCGACACTTGGGAATTTCAGGCCCTGCTTCGAGCACGCATAGTGACGGGTAGCAATGGGCTGCGACAGGCGTTTACTGCACTGATTGATGGCTATCGATATCCTCCGCAGCTTTCAGAAAAGAAACTCACGGATGTCCGAAGGATAAAGGCGCGCGTTGAGGGGGAGCGACTGCCACTTGGCGCTGATCCCTCGCGGCATCTCAAACTTGGTCGCGGATCCATAAGCGATGTCGAATGGTTAGTCCAGCTCTATCAACTTCGCTATGCAGGCGAGCATCAGCAACTCAGGTCCCTTAGCACTCTAGGAACACTCCAGGAACTGGTGCACCTAAATCTGATTTCGCGTGAGCATGCTGAACAGCTTCGAGCGGGATGGCTTATCTCTGCTAGGGCAAGAAGTGCCTTGGTATTGGCGGTGGACAAGTTGGTGGATATCCTTCCCACTGATAGGCGACAACTCGAGGCAACTGCCCGCATCTTGGAGTACACGCCAGGTTCCGCTTCCCAACTGGAGGATGACTACCTTGCCGCCACCAGGCGAGCAAGAAAAGTTTTCCAGGAGCTTTTTTAAACAAAAATGGGGCGGCCAAAGCCGCCCCACTTGAGGTTTTCCTAGACGCCGTAGTAGAGCTCGAATTCATATGGGTGAGGTCGCTGCGCCATCGGCTTTAGCTCCTTCTCCCGCTTGTAATCAATCCAGGTCTCGATTAGATCTTCCGTGAAGACATTGCCCTGCATCAGGTAATCGTTGTCCTGCTCTAGGCTCTGCAGAACTGCCTCTAGCGAACCAGGCACCTGAGGGATGTTCTTAGCCTCCTCTGGTGGAAGTTCATAGAGGTCCTTATCAACCGGTGCGTGTGGCTCAATTCTGTTCTTCACGCCGTCCAGACCTGCCATCAACATGGCGGCAAATGCCAGGTATGGGTTACCCGAGCTATCTGGAGCACGGAATTCGATGCGCTTAGCCTTTGGATTCGATCCTGTCATAGGGATGCGAATGGCGGCCGAGCGGTTTCCGGCAGAGTAAACCAGATTTACTGGAGCTTCAAAACCTGGCACTAGTCGGTGGTAGGAGTTGATAGATGGGTTTGTAAAAGCAAGCAAGCTTGGAGCGTGCTTCAGAAGGCCTCCGATGTACCAGCGAGCAATGTCACTTAGTCCGCCGTAGCCAGTCTCGTCATAGAACAGTGGCTTTCCATCTTTCCAGAGCGACTGGTGCACGTGCATGCCTGATCCGTTGTCACCAAACAACGGCTTAGGCATAAAGGTTGCAGTCTTACCAAATTGGTGCGAGACGTTCTTGACGATGTACTTGAACTTCAAAATGTCATCGGCACTCTTCACCAAAGTGTCAAAGCGGTAGTTGATCTCACATTGACCGGCTGTACCGACTTCGTGATGTGATCGCTCGACATTTAGACCAGCCGCCTCTAGTTCGAGCACAATTGCATCTCTGATGTCAGCTAGGTGGTCAACTGGTGGAACAGGGAAGTAACCGCCCTTGAATGGAGTCTTGTTTCCAAGGTTCCCGCCCTCTTCAACTCGGGCAGTGTTCCAGGTTCCTTCAATCGAGTCAACCATGTGAAACGCAGTATTTGATTTGACCTCATAGCGAACCTCGTCGAAGATGAAGAATTCCGCCTCGGGTGCAAAGAATGCGGTGTCAGCAATTCCTGTTGACTGCAAATACCGTTCAGCTTTGTGGGCAACCTGACGTGGGTCGCGGTGATAAAGCTCACCATTTCTTGGGTTGTAAATGTCAAAGTTAATGATCAAAGTCTTTTCGACGCGGAATGGATCCAGCCAAGCCGTTGACACGTCGGGTATTAGCTGCATGTCACTTTCGTGAATCGAAGCAAAGCCCCTGATGGAGGATGCGTCAAATAGCTGACCGTCAGCAAAAAAGTCTTCGTTGATTTGTGATACGGGCAGGTTGAAGTGCTGCTGCACTCCAGGTAAGTCGGTGAATCGAACATCAACGAACTTCACATCGTGTTCCTTGATGTACTTGATAACTTCGGATGCGTTTTTGAACATAGGTTTCTCTCTCTTCGGTTGCCTAGGTCCCGGAGGGAACGACTAAAAACCTAGCGGGGAAATGTTTCAGAAATGTTAACCCTTGCGTTTTGGCGGTCTGGCCCTCATGGGGTCAATACCCTTAGGGATAGGGATAGAAAGACCGCCTAGGGAATCCAACCGGTTTCCAACCGCCGTCACTTCAGCCCGGCTAAGGCTCTTCTTGAGCTTGTAAATGGTCCTTAGCAGGTTATACAAGCGCACCCCAGAGTCATCCAGCGTCACCTTGATTTGGTGGATCGTGACACCTGGAGCGATTCTCTGGACCTTGCGAGCCTCGTCCTGCAGCATTTGCGAAAGGCGCGAAGAATCACCCTCACCAATCAATACCACTCCAGGTCGACCAATCATTCGGTAGACGGCGTCTCGAGTCTTGGGGCTTATCGCGATAGGAGTTGGGCTTGCTCGCCATGAGCGACGAATTTGAGAATTAAGAACCGCCGAAACTGCCCCTGGTTGACCCTCGATTTGCTTGTAGGCACTGCGCTCGGCACGCCTAGACATGATGATCATGGCGATCAGGATTCCGCTGGTTACGCCAGAAATTGTCCATAGGGTAAATGACCAAGGTTCGCCACCAAAGACGAAGTAGCCAAGCCCAAGTCCCGCTGCTACTGCCAGTAAGAAACCGAGCAACGACACCCACACGCTGGATGGATCGTTCTTAGCAGTTACCTTGTAGACCTGCCACAGCTGCTTGAGTCTGCCAGGTTGCTTATCTTTCTTAGCCACGCGCCTAGTTTAGTTAGGCAATCGCACTGGCTTGGGCGAATTCGACTTTCTCTGCCAGGTGGCGCAGATTCTCTGGGATTGGTCGACCCTTTGCGATCATGCTGGTCGCCCAAAGCCGACCCGCTCGGTAGCTAGAGCGAACCAGAGGTCCCGCTAACACTCCCAGAAAGCCAATCCCCTCAGCGATCTTTGCCAAGTCAACAAACTCCTCAGGCTTGACCCAACGCTCGACTGGGTGGTGTCGCGGGCTGGGGCGAAGATACTGCGTAATAGTGACAATGTCGGTTCCGGCGTTGTGAAGGTCGTGTAGGGCAGTGACTATCTCTTCAATTTCCTCACCCATCCCCAGAATTAAGTTTGATTTTGTCACCAGCCCGTAATTGCGAGCTTGGGTAATCACATCCATAGAACGGTTATAGTCAAAAGCTGGCCGAATTCGCTTAAATATTCGAGGAACTGTTTCAACGTTGTGCGCGAACACTTCTGGTAGGGCATCAAAAACTTGACCGAGGTGCTTAGGGTTGCCCGAAAAATCTGGAACTAAAATTTCGACTCCCGTTCCGGGGGATTGCTGATGTATTTGTCGAATTGTTTCTGCGTAGAGCCAAGCACCTTCATCTGGCAAATCATCGCGGGCAACACCAGTAACTGTTGCATAACGAAGCTGCATCTTGGAAACAGATTCACCAACTCGCCTGGGTTCGTCTGCATCAAATGCCGCTGGGCGGCCTGTATCAATTTGGCAGAAGTCGCATCTTCTGGTGCACTGCGATCCGCCAATCAGGAAAGTAGCTTCGCGATCTTCCCAGCACTCGAAAATGTTAGGGCAGCCAGCTTCTTGGCAAACGGTGTGCAGGTCCTGGTCTTTGACCAAAGAATGCAGCTGCTTGTATTCGGGACCCATCTTTGCGGTAGTGCGAATCCATTCTGGTTTTCGCTCAATCGGCACAGAGCTGTTGCGCACTTCAAGGCGAAGAAGTTTGCGCTCTGGTTTAGCCTCTGGCATTTGGTATTTCTCCCATTTTCTGCTCAATCAGGCTAGCTGCATCGAGCGGAGTTATCTCCTTAGATGCTAGGACACTCAGGGTGGTGGCCCGTGCATCGGCAATCCCACAGGCAACTATGTGCTCAAAAGGCTCAAGCGAGTTGCTGCAATTGAGGGCGAAGCCGTGCATTGTGACCTTTTCTGAAACCCGAATTCCGATTGCTGCGACTTTTTCGGCCCCGCTGGCAGTTTCAACCCAAACACCCGTCCGCCCGGGAATCCTGATTCCGATTATTCCAAACTCGGCAATCACGTCAATCAGGGTTTGCTCTAGATAGCGCACGTATGCCACCACATCGATTGGTTTAGGCAAATGCATGATCGGATAACCGACCAACTGGCCGGGACCATGCCAAGTAATTTTTCCGCCTCGGTTAGTTTCAATGAAATCGGAACCGTCATTGGGCAGTTCACTAGCTTCGGTTCGCTTTCCAGCGGTGTAAACGCTCTTATGTTCGAGCAGTAGAACAGTGTCTTCCCGCTTTCCCGAGACGACCTCCGAATGAACCCGCTGCTGAAGGGCAAAACCTTCTTCATATGGAAGAAACTTCGGATTGAACGCAACTCTTTCGAATTTAGGCATGAAAAAACTCTAAATTTGGCCCAAATGAATTAGATGCCAAGGTTTGCTTCGAACCTGGCTTCCTCAAGTCGCTTCTTCACATCCCCTAGGTAACGAGCAGCATCCGCGCCATCAATGATTCGGTGGTCGTAGCTGAGAGCTAAGTAGACCATCGACCGAATTGCAATTGCCTCGTTTCCGTCGGCATCCAAAACCACTGCAGGTCGCTTTGTCACAATGCCAGTTCCAAGGATTGCAGCCTGTGGCAAAAAGACTACCGGGGTGTCGAACAGTGCACCACGCGAGCCAGTGTTGGTAACTGTAAATGTTCCACCTGAAAGTTCGTCTGGCTTTAGTTGGTTGTTTCTGGTGCGATTCGCAAGATCTGCAATTGCACTTGCAAGCTGCGCAATTGTCAGGCTTGCTGTGTTTCGAATGACGGGAGTTAGTAGACCACGATCTGTGTCAACAGCAAAGGAAATGTTTTCACCATCGTGATAAACAATCTGATCAGCTTCGGCTGAGGAGTTGATCTTTGGGTGAGCTCTCAGTGCCTCGGCCGCAGCCAAAGTGAAAAATGGCATGAAGCTGAGCTTGTTGCCCGTCTTTGCCAGGAAGTCATTTTTAATTCGATCGCGTAATTGTGCGATTCCGGTCACATCAACTTCGACCACAGAGGTGAGCTGAGCAGTTTGCTGCATGGAAGCAACGGCCCGTTCAGCTAATACCCTTCGCAGTCGCGACATTGATTCGCTTGTTCCACGCAGTGCACTGGCGGCAGCGGGTGCGGTTGCCACTGAAGACTTGTTGTTTCCGGCAGCCAAGACGTCTTCTTTTCGGATTCGTCCGCCAACTCCGGTGCCACGAACTGACGAAAGATTCACTCCAGTTTCGGCGGCAAGCTTGCGAACGATTGGAGTTATGTAACTCGGGTCTGACTCACCGGCTAATGATGCAGCAGGCGCAAGGGGAGTGCTGACAGGAGCAGTAGCTATTGGCGTTGGATTGACAGGTGCAGACACCACCGGAGCAACAGTTGGGGTCGCAGGCACTGGTGCTGGAATCACGGGAGCAGCAACGGGTGGAGCAATGGGTGCTGCTGGGACCGGTGCTGGAACAACTTGAGCAGCAGGAGCTGCCGGTGCTACTGGCGCTGCCGGTGCGGCTGCGCCATCGCCAACCACTGCTAGGACTGCCCCAACGGCAACGGTCTCATCTTCTTTAACCATGATCTGCTGTACAACACCAGCAACGGGGCTTGGAATTTCGGTGTCAACCTTGTCCGTTGAAATTTCTACCAGAGGCT
>CAZGNP010000001.1:0-165972 GCA_964527155.1 uncultured Aquiluna sp. | reverse complement strand
ACGGGGCTTGGAATTTCGGTGTCAACCTTGTCCGTTGAAATTTCTACCAGAGGCTCATCGACAGCAACCGTGTCGCCAACCTTCTTTAGCCAGCGGGTAACTGTTCCCTCGGTTACGGATTCGCCCAGAGCTGGGAGAACTACATCGGCCATCTTCTTTACCTGTCTTTATGCGTGTGCGTGGAGTGGTTTGCCAGCGAGAGCAAGGTGTGCCTCGCCAATTGCTTCATTCATAGTTGGGTGCGCGTGTACTAGGGGCGCGACGTCTTCCGGATAAGCTTCCCAGTTCACAATTAGTTGTGCCTCACCAATTTGTTCACCGGCTCTGGATCCAATCATGTGGAAACCAACAACTGGCCCGTTGTTTTGTCGAATTAGTTTGATTAGGCCTGCGGTTCCTAAGATGTTGCTTTTTCCATTGCCTGCGAGGTTGTATTCGTAGATTGAAACATCGTTTCCATACTTCTCTTTGGCTTGTGCCTCGGTAAGACCAATTGATGCGATCTCTGGCTCGCAATAGGTGACGCGTGGAATTCCCATCTCATCCACCTTCTTTGGTTTCAATCCAGCAATTTCCTCTGCCACAAAGATCCCGTGCATGAATCCTCTGTGAGCTAGTTGCAGGCCAGGAACAATGTCCCCAACGGCATATACCCCAGGAAGATTGGTTTGAAGCCGATCGTTGGTCAGAACCCAACCACGATCCATCTGGACACCTTGCTGTTCAAAACCAAAACCGGTGGCATTTGGTCCTCGTCCAACGGCAACCAACAAAATCTCGGCAGAAACCTTCTCACCGTTTTCGAGTTCAATCTCTACTGAGGTTGGGGTTTGTGAAACTGTCTTGAACTTGCTACCAAGTTTGGTTTCAATTCCACGCTTTCTATATGCGCGCTCCAGAGCCTTGCTAATAGCTGGGTCCTCATTTGGAACAAGTCGGTCCAGTCCCTCTACAATCACGACCTCAGCACCAAAGCTTCGCCAGATTGATGCAAACTCAACGCCGATCACTCCACCGCCTAAGACAGCAACTCGTCTAGGAACAAAGTCCATCAGCAGTGCCTGATCGGATGTTATTACTCTGCCACCAATTTCGATGCCAAGAGTTTTGGTAACAGATCCAGTCGCGAGCAGTACATTCTTTCCGGTGTAGTTGTCAGAACCAACAGAGATTGTCTTGGGCCCGGTCATCTTGCCCTCTCCGGTTACGAAGGTGATGGACTTGCCACCAACTAGACCGGTCAAACCTTTATAAAGCTTGTCAATTATGGAGTCGCGATATTTATTGACCGCAGTCATGTCAATTCCCTGCAGTGTTGCCTGGATACCGTAGTTGCCTGCCTCACGAGTTGTGTCGGCCACCTCCGCTGAGTGAAGCAGGGCCTTAGTCGGAATACAGCCGCGGTGTAAACAGGTCCCACCAAGCTTGTCTTTCTCAATTAGTGCAACGCTCATTCCGAGTTGAGCGGCACGCAGTGCAGCAGAGTATCCGCCGGAACCGGCTCCCAAAATTACAAGGTCAAAATTGTGTTCAGCCACTTAGGCTCCATCTTGCTCAAACAGGTAGCAAGTCTACTACCTGCTAGTTGGAGAGATTTTTAGCCAATTCAACCAGTGTTCTAATCATGACTCCCGTGGCCCCAGCTGGATATATGGAGTAGGGGGAGCCCTCGTTGTTTGCCGCGGCGGCAATATCTAAGTGCGCCCAGGATGCGTCCTTCGCGACGAACTCCTGAAGGAATAATCCTCCGACCAGCATTCCGCCGGCCTTATTTCCGATCTTTACATTGGTCATGTCTGCTAAATCGCTATTCAGAGTTTCCTTCAATTCCTCGGCTAACGGCATGTGCCAAACCAACTCGCCGGCTGACTCAGCCGCCTGTTGAATCTCCTGAATAGCCGCACCTTGACCCATCAATCCTGTATGGCGCTTGCCTAGAGCAATGCTGGCGGCACCAGTCAACGTCGCAACATCAACAATGTGATCTGGATTTAGTTCAGAGAGGTAGGAAAGGCCATCGGCCAAAACCAGTCTGCCTTCTGCGTCAGTATTTAGAACTTCGACGGTCTTTCCGTTTCTGATTTTCACAACATCTCCAGGTCTGGTGGCTGCGCCAGAGGGCATGTTCTCCGCCAAACATAAAACCGTTGTGACGTTGATCTTCAATCCCAACTTTGCGATAGCGAGGGTAGCTGCCAAGACCGTGGCAGCTCCAGCCATGTCATATTTCATTCCGACCATTGCCTCTGCAGGCTTAAGCGAAAGACCTCCGGTATCGAAGGTTATTCCTTTGCCGGCAAGTGCCAAGTGCTTTCCACCACCGCGATACTCAAGCTTTACGAGGCGAGGTGGCCTGATTGATCCTTTACCGACACCAAGAATGCCGCCACAGTTTTCTTCTGTAAGTCTTTTCTCATCCCAGACCTCTATCTGGATTGGCAAGCCCTTGGCAAATTCGGATGCTTTGTTTGCAACAACCTCTGGATATAAATCATTGGCAGGCATGTTGATTAGCTCGCGTGCACGAATGACCTCAATGGCTATGTCTTTGGCAGACTGGATGTCTGCAACCTTATCCACCAGCAAGTGAACATTGACGGATTGGTTCTTATTGTCAGATTTATAGGCGGTAGGCGTCTTGCTCGCTAACATAGCGACTTCCGCGACTGCGACAACACTCTCAGACTTACCGCGCAAATCAATAACTAACGGCGCGCTGCTGGTAGCGTTTCGAACTGCAGTGGCGACAAATTCGTTCAGGGGAAGTGCTCCTCCGATTATTAGGCCAACTGACGTTCCCATGGGGACCCTGGCTATTGATCCTGTTTTCGCTTCCGCTTTGTAAAGACTCAGCTGGCTCGGTGAAATCTCAGCAGGGAGCTTGGTTGCATCTTCCTCGGAGGCATAGGCAATTGCCAGTTGGTAGGGCTCGCTTGGAAGTGTTGTTATAAGAGAAACTTCATGCATAAGGCATAAGTCTAGAGGTGGGTTAGTATCGAAATATGAGTGAGTTGTATCGCGAGTATGAGCAATCAGAGCAGCTGATTGGCCTACCCATGATCTGCCTACTGACCGGTTTTAGCGATTCCGGCTCTACTGTTCAGCAGCTTTCAGAGCATCTCTTTGCCAACTTGGACAATGAGGTGCTAATCCGTTTCGATAATGATGCCCTATTGGATTATCGATCTCGGCGGCCTGTACTTTATTTTGAAAAAGACCACATTGATTCATATGAGCCGGCAAGTCTTGCGATTTATCTCATGCGCGATGAGGCCGATCAGCCATTTCTGCTGCTGGAGGGCTACGAGCCAGACATGAAATGGGAAGCATTTTCAAGGTCAGTCGTTGAAATTGCAGAGCGATATCAAATCAGCTCCTTCACCTGGATTCATGCCATCCCATTTCCAATCCCACACACGCGGGCAACTGGCATCACGGTCTCTGGGAATCGGCCTGAAATGATTGAGCGATTCTCTGAATGGAAACCGCAAACTCAAGTTCCAGGCAACATTGTTCATCTGCTCGAATATCGTCTAGTTGAAGTTGGGTTTGCGGTGGCAGGTTTTGTTCTGCTGGTTCCGCACTACTTGGCAGATAATGAGGTACCCAAGGCAGCTTTGAGTGGACTTGAGCTAATTACCGCTGCCACCGGATTGGTTTTTCCTTCTGATGAACTTCGTGATCGGGCAAGTGCTTTTGACAAGAAGGTGAACTCGCAGGTCAGCGACAATTCAGAGCTGCAAAAACTGATTGCGACCTTAGAGCAGGGCTACGCCTCAGGGGAGACCGCTCCAGCCAGGGCGCCGCTTGGAAAGCCGACAGCTCAGCCGCCCTCGGCGGATCAGCTGGCGGATGAGCTTGAAAAGTATTTGGCCACCTTGCGCCGCAATCTTGACGGCGACAAGGAATAATTCAGGCTAATTACACCTTTTAGTAAGGAAACAGGCCATTTTGATGGCATACTTACATCACAAAACCCTTTCAGGTCCATTTTCGGGACTTGACAAGGGTTTATGTACTGCCCGGAAGAGGACCTCATCGCATCTGCAAAGCCCGCTAAGCCGACTCTTGAGCTCGGCAAGGTTAAGACTGCGCCTAGCAAGGCGGTGCTGAAACCTACTGTCAAGGCTGCAAAATCCCAACCCGCCAGGCAGATTTCGAGCTCACCTAGCAAAAAGAAATCTTCCGAAACTAAACCGGTCGCTGCAAAGACTCCGCAAAAAACTGTGCCCAAATCTTCAGTTGTAAAAGGAAAAAATTCTGCTTCGCCATCCAAAGCAGAAAAGCCAACTGCTAAACCATCAGCAAAGCCAAACAAGGCATCCAGTCCCAGCAAGTCACCGACTAAGTCAACTAAGGCACCAAATAAACCGGTTAAGCCACCAGCTCCAAAGTCTCAGGCCAAGAGCGTTCAGCCAAAGCCCAAAGCAAAGCTGGTTACTAAGGCTGCTGCAGACAAAAAAACTGGCAAGGCTCAAAAGCCCAAAGCAAAGTCGACAGGAAAACCTGCCGCCAAGCCTGCTCCAAAGAAACCGACTCCAGCCAAACCCGCTAAGGCCACCAAGGGAAAAGTAGAAAAGCCTGCCAAAGTTAGTGCGCCGAAGAAGGCTCCAAAGGGTAAGCCGCTTCCAGCTAAGAGGGGAGCCGGCGTTCCTGAAAAACAAAAGGGAATAAAGGCAAACGCCAAAGGTGCAAAACCGGCGGATGCTGAATTGGAAGATGACGACGATGAAGAGATTGATCCTGAAGAAGACCTAACATCGGTCGAGGAGATTGTTGCCGAGGCCCAAGAGGCGGTTGACCTCACAACTGATGACGAAGATGAAGCGGAGGGTGCGAAACCGCAGCTTCCTTCAGACCTGATCATTATCAGCGACGATGACGAAGACATTCCGGTTCAAAATCTGACTATCAGCGGCGCGACAGCGGACCCGGTAAAGGATTACCTAAAGCAAATCGGTAAGGTTGCGCTTTTGAATGCCGAACTCGAAGTTGAGTTGGCAAAGCGAATCGAAGCTGGTCTATTCGCCGAAGAAAAGCTTGCGACGGCAAAGAAACTTTCTCCATCCGAACGGCGAGACCTAAATTGGGTTGTCAAGGATGGCCAGCGGGCAAAGAGCCACCTATTAGAGGCCAACTTACGATTGGTTGTTTCCTTGGCTAAGCGCTACACCGGGCGCGGCATGCAGTTCCTGGATTTGATTCAAGAAGGAAACCTTGGCCTTATTCGCGCCGTTGAGAAATTCGACTACACCAAGGGTTATAAGTTTTCGACTTATGCCACCTGGTGGATTCGTCAGGCGATTACTCGAGCCATGGCAGATCAAGCACGAACCATCCGAATTCCAGTACACATGGTCGAAGTCATTAACAAACTGGCAAGAGTGCAGCGTCAATTGTTACAGGATCTTGGAAGAGAGCCGACCCCGGAAGAACTTGCCGCCGAATTGGACATGACACCAGAGAAGGTTGTGGAAGTTCAGAAGTATGGTCGAGAGCCCATTTCGCTCTCAACGCCCTTGGGCGAAGATGGTGACAGCGAATTTGGGGACTTAATCGAGGACACTGAGGCAGTTGTCCCAGCGGACGCTGTGGGCTTCTCAATGCTTCAGCAGGAGTTAGAGAGAGTGCTGGATAGCCTTCACCCACGAGAGGCTGGGGTTATCAGATCGAGGTTCGGTTTGGGTGATGGCGTGCAAATGACCCTCGACCAGATTGGTGAAAAGTTCGGCGTTACCCGCGAGCGAATTCGCCAAATTGAATCGAAAACGATGTCGAAGCTTCGTCACCCTTCGCGCTCTCAGCTTCTCAGAGATTATCTGGATAACTAGATGAATTACTCCCTAGCCGTCGCAGTGGGAAAGACCGTTAGGTTTTTGCTTCGCACGGTAAGGCGGGGTGGTGGTTCGGCGTTTCCTGGTCTACTGGTGTCCAAGCTATTTCCTCAATTTCTCGCCGACACAATCAAATCGTTGCCTTTAGGTTTTGTCATCGTTAGCGGAAGTGCTGGTAAGTCTTCGACCACCCACATGCTTGTTACACTCCTGCGCGAGCATGGGGTAAAGGTCTTTACCAATTCATCGACTGCAAACATTCAACAGGGATTGCTTTCAGCAGTTTTAGCTCAGTGCGACTGGTCGGGCAAATTACATCAAGATATTGCTGTTTTAGAGGTAGACGAAGGTCACATTTCACCGCTACTTGAGCTAAAGCCACAGCTATTAGTCCTGACAAATGTATTGAGTGACCAATTAGACCGGTTTGTTGATCCCTCAAAGGTTATAGAGAGACTTGGGCAGGCGGCCGCAGTGATTCCCAAAGTGGTCATGAACGCCGATGACCCAAATCTCAATCAGCTTAAATTTATTGACCAGCCCACTGCGGTTGGCCTGTCCTCCGCACTGCGAAAACGCAAGGATGCCCCTCAGTATGCATTCAACTTCAAAAAGTCGATTGAGTATCCCAGAATTGTGCAGGTTTTCTATTCCGACGGCTTTGAATTGAAATTTGGAAAGCACCGGTTCGCGTCAAGCGCATCAAACTCCCAACATGCTCTCAATGATGCATTGGCCCTAGCCGCCGCAGATCAGCTGCTAGACATTAGGCCAGAGGTTGTTAGACAGTGTCTCGTTAGTAAGCAGAGAGTGTTTGCAAGAAACGAGAAAGTTGAACTATCTGGTCGAGAGGTCAATCTCCGTCTAGTTCAAAATCCAACGAGCTTTCAATTGAATCTCAATGAGCTCACCGGTCGAGAGAAGCCACTCATGCTGATGGCTGGCGCTGACATTCATGATCCAAGCTGGCTTTGGACTGTCGATTTTTCGAGATTGAAGAAGGTCAATGTAGTTGGAGGCTCGAACGCTGCCGAGTTGGCACTGCGTCTGCACTTTGCAGGCGTGAGCGTTGAGAATGTTATCGAAGAACCAGCTGCGGCTGCAGACTTCTTCCTCACCCTTCCTGGTGCTAAGCCGACGATTCTTTTTAGCGCAGATGCTATGCGCCGAACTCGCCGCCATTTGGGGTTGGCCAAATGATACAGATCTATACTTTCGAGCCTTTCTATTTCAACAACAATGGTGACCAGGGCAACATAGAAGTCATCACTCAGCAGTTGAGCCAACAAAACATGAAGTTCAAGCTCTCAAGCAACCCCAAAGGGGCAGATTTTGTCTTAGTCGGCGATTGCTCGCAGGCCGTTTTGGAGAGATTCTCGAAGCAGCTGGCAGGACTTCGGAAGGAAATCGCAAAGCGCTATGAAAAGGGCTTGCCAACTCTGCTGGTTGGGTCCGCCTACGAGTTCTTTGCTTCGGATATGGGTTTGGTGAGTCAAGTTGTGGAGCGAGAGAGCAAATTCGTCACCACCAAAGAGGGCTACTTCGGATATCGCAACAGTGACAGGGACCTACCAGCTTGCCTAGTCAAGGGAGCATTTATTGCAACTAGCCTGTTCGGACCTATTCTGGCCAAAAATCCGCAGCTACTTGAAAACGTGTTAGCAGCCTTAGGTGGCCGGATGATTCTCTCGGACCAGGCAAAAAAGTGGATTGAGGCTATTCGTTCGAAGAACGATTAATGGCGTTGGTTTGGTCGTGCCAATTAATCATGATTGGCTCAAGTTTCTCTTTATTGGCATTGCCATGGTGTCCGCAAAATAGAAGCTCACCAGTCTCCAACTGAACGCGAATGTAAGCCTGTGCGCCGCAAATGTCGCAGCGATCAGAAGCGGTTAGGGTAGGCAGAGAGCTGGTTTCCATGATGATGAATATAACCGCAGGTTCTGACAGTTATTTCAATATCGGGCCTGTTTCGCTAATTGCGAAGTGGCAAAAGCTCAACTCCATGAATATCGCCTAATCTTTCGGGCGTGGAGAGCTACTCAGCGAGACATCTGTCAGTCCTAGAAGGTCTGGAAGCTGTTCGTAAGCGTCCAGGTATGTACATAGGTTCAACCGATACTCGCGGTCTCATGCACTGTGTATGGGAGATTATCGATAATTCGGTTGATGAAGCACTTGGTGGCTTTGGTGACCAAATTGATGTCGAACTCTTTCCTGACGGCTCAATTCAAATTTCCGATTTCGGCCGAGGTGTGCCAGTCGACATTGAGCCCAAAACCGGTTTGACTGGCGTCGAGGTCGTCTTCACAAAGCTTCATGCCGGAGGAAAATTCGGAGGCGGCTCTTACGCGTCTTCTGGTGGTCTCCATGGTGTTGGGGCGTCTGTCGTTAACGCCCTTAGCGCGCGCTTGGATGTTGAGGTAGATCGCGGCGGCAAAACTCACGCCATGAGCTTCAAAAAGGGCGAACCGGGCATATTCGACGGACCCGGACCTGATGCAAAATTTAAACCATTCATCAAAAAGAGTGAACTCAAGGTCATCGGGAAAACAGCCAAAAAAGTATCTGGTACACGAGTCAGATTTTGGCCTGATCGACAGATTTTTGACGCTAGTGCAAAAATTTCACTTCCTGATTTAGAAGCGCGACTTCGGCAAACGGCTTTTTTGGTGCCAGGACTTACTCTCAGTGCCAAGGATGGTAAGGGTAAAAAAATTGAATTCTCATTCGAAGGCGGCCTGGCAGAGTTCGTGAATTTTCTTGCCAAAGACCCGGAACTCATCTCGGTTAAGCGAATTTCGTCGTCCGATACTTTTACCGAAACGGTGCCAGTCTTAGATCCCAAGACTGGCTCCATGGAACCCCGGGAGGTTGAGCGCACCTGCAAGGTTGAAGTTGCAATGCGTTGGGGGACCGGTTATGAAACTGATGTCCGCTCTTTCGTCAACATCATCTCCACCAACAAGGGCGGATCACACCTGAGCGGTTTCGAACAAGGAATTCTCAAGTCATTTAGAACCGCGATTGAGTCAAATGCGCGTCGGCTAAAGGCAACTGGTCTAAAACTGGAAAAGGATGACATCCTTACGGGCCTAACGGCTGCCATTTCAGTGAGCTTTCCAGAACCGCAGTTCGAGGGCCAAACAAAAGAAACGCTAGGGACGCCAGCCATTAAGGGCATAGTGACGAACGCGGTAACTAAGTATCTTGACCAATTTCTAGCGGGCAAGATTCGTGGCACCAAGGCGGAAGCCGAGAAGCTGCTAGAGAGAGTTGTTAGCGAAGCGAAAGCTCGAATCAGTGCAAGAGATGTCAAGGACACTCAACGCCGTAAAAATGCACTAGAGAGCTCAACTTTGCCCGCCAAATTGGTGGACTGTCGAGCAAGCGGCACCGAAGGCTCGGAACTATTCATAGTCGAGGGAGACAGCGCCTTAGGAACTGCCAAATTGGCACGTGATAGTGCCTTCCAAGCACTGCTTCCCATTCGCGGAAAAATCTTGAATGTCCAAAAAGCCTCTATTTCAGACATGCTCTCAAATGCAGAGTGTGCTTCTATCATCCAGGTCCTTGGGGCTGGATCCGGCAGGACCTTTGAGCTCGAAGCCGCTCGTTACGAGAAGATTATTTTGATGAGCGATGCAGATGTGGATGGTGCTCATATTCGAACACTGCTATTGACCCTCTTCTTCCGCTACATGCGTCCGTTGGTTGAAGCCGGAAGGGTGTTTGCCGCTGTCCCACCACTCCATCGGGTAATTGTCGGCTCTGGCAAGAATAAAGAGACGATCTATACCTATTCCCAGCAGGAGTTGACTGAGCTACTCAAGAAACTTGAAAAAGCCAATAAGAATTATGAGCAGCCAATTCAGCGCTACAAAGGCCTCGGTGAGATGGATGCTGATCAGCTGGCGGAAACAACCATGAATCCAGAGAAGCGAATGCTGCGGCGTATTAATGTGAAAGACGCCCAGGCGGCGGATGACGTTTTTGAGCTACTGATGGGCAATGAGGTGGCACCCAGACGTGATTTCATCGTTGACTCAGCTGATGAATTTGATCGTGAGAGAATCGACGCTTAGTTAGCGCCAGCCACAAAACTTTTTATCTTCTTGCCCGTACCATCTCGTTTGTCATCAATTGCGAGGCCTGAAATTGGTTTGTCAGTGTCGTCGAAGACAATAGGGTCGGCTCCGACAAATTTCGCAAAATAGAGCTGATTCTCGTTCTTTAGGAACTTATGGCACCGAACACCCCTGGAAGCCCGACCTTGTTTAGGGTAAGCCTTCATCGGAGTAATTTTTACGGTTCCTGCATCGGTCTTTCCCAGGGACTGCGAATCGTTGGCAGCCGTCACCAGATGACCACCTTCAACTGCTCTGCCAAAATAAACCGCCTTACCCTCAGCGAGGCTTATGCCCGCCATTCCTGCGGCCGGCAAACCCTGGGGTCGAACCGAATCCGCTGCGAACAGCAATACATTGCCAACGCTCGTAACAAAGCCAACAGTTGACTTATCGTCGGCTTCACATACTCCAACGAGTTTGTCTTTGTCTTTGAGTGCAATCAGTGAAACTTCGTGTTTGTCTGGCAGTGGGCCAGTTAGACGCTTTACCGTTCCATTGGCAGTTCCAATAGCAAAGGTTGATTCTGTACTCCAGTTGATGATGCCTAGGACTCTCTGCTTGGTGCCAGCGAATTTGGCTGCGGAAATTGGTTTACTGGCCGGCAAATCACTCACATGAATCTGGATAGCTTTTCCATCCTCCAAAACAATTCCGACGTCACTTCGCAGGCTGGTTACAAGACTCAATCCTTCGCTTGGTTGATCAGCTCTGCCAATCAAGCCGGTGGGGGAAAGGGTCACAACCGTCGGCTCGTCCTCAATTTCCTTGACAGAAGCTGGTGTACGCACGACCTCAACTCCTGAAACGTCAATCAACTCGGTTCGTCGAGGGGTTGCGTGAGTCTTCTGAACCTCAGACAATTCTTTTGAGATGGTCTTTCGAAGGACCTTATCGTCGCTCAGAATGCTCTTCAGTTCTTCAATCTCTTTTCTTAGCTGGTCAGCCTCTGCCTCCAGCTCCAGAATGCTCAGTTTGGTCAATCTGCGAAGCTTGAGCTCGAGGATGTATTCGGCCTGCAAATCGGAGAGGTCAAAGACTTTGATCATGCGTTTTTTTGCCTCATCGGCCGTGTCAGAGGATCGGATTACCTCAATGACTTCATCAATGTTGAGCACCGCCTGCTGCAGTCCTTCAATTAGGTGAAGGCGAGCTAGCCGTTTTTCTAGTCGATTCTTAGATCTTCTGGTTGTGACTTCTAATCTGTGTTCGAGGTATAGCTTCAACAGGTCGAGCAAGCCAAGCTGCTGCGGCCTTCCCTTAACCAACGCAACGTTGTTGATGCCGAAATTCTCCTCGAGCGGAGTTAGGCGGTAGAGAGTGTCAATCACTGACTCTGGGTCTACTCCACTCTTAAGCTCAATCACGAGTTTGAGTCCGTTTTCGCGGTCAGTGAGATCTACCACATTGCTGATGCCTTGAAGTTTCTTACTGTTAACGGCATCGCGAATTTTTTCGATAACCCGTTCTGGTCCTACGGATAGTGGTAATTCAGTGATTACCAAACCATTTTTTCGTGGCGCGACTGATTCAACGGCAATCTTTGCTCTCATCTTGAAACTGCCACGCCCGGATTGGTAAGCATCATTGATGCCCTCGCCTAGCAGAATCACTCCGCCCACTGGCAAATCGGGTCCCGGTATGTGCTCCATGATTTGTTCAAGAGTTGACTTAGGTTTTTGCAGCAGCAGCTGAAGAGCGTCAATCACTTCACCCAGATTGTGAGGAGGCATGTTTGTCGCCATTCCCACTGCAATGCCGCTGGCGCCGTTAACTAACAGGTTAGGGATCGCCGCAGGTAGGACCTCGGGTTCCATCAGTTGGGCATCGTAGTTCGGTATGAAGTCAACGGTGTCCTCATCAAGTGACTCATTTAGCGCCATGGCGGCATTGGTGAGCCTCACTTCGGTGTAACGCGCAGCAGCCGGACCATCATCCAGTGACCCGAAGTTTCCATGTCCGTCAATGAGAGGAAGCCGCAAGCTGAACGGTTGCGCCATGCGAACCAACGCATCGTAGATTGCGCCATCTCCGTGCGGATGGAGCTTACCCATCACCTCACCGGTCACGCGAGCTGATTTAACATGTCCTCGATCAGGCCTCAGACCCATCTCGCCCATTTGATAGACAATTCTCCGCTGAACGGGCTTGAGACCATCTCTAACATCGGGCAATGCTCTCGAGTAGATAACGGAATATGAGTATTCAAGGAAGGACTGTCGCATCTCTTCTGCGACATCAACATCGAGAATTCGGTCTGTGTTTTTGGTCATAGCTTCCAGCTGTGCGAAACTTGGCAGGTGCCTTCGACTCTACCTCGACCCCCTAAGGATTTAGCTGCCATTCGGCATGTGTTCAAATCTGCGCTTTTGTCTGTGCAAGGGCAGTCAAATCCGCTCAACCTGCCAAGTAGGCAACGTGTCCTGGTGTGCTTTATTGATGGGCTGGGAGTTGAGAACCTGAAGCTGCGATCTGGTCATGCTCCTTTTCTCTCTTCGCAGCTTGGTAAGGCAAGCATCACCTATGCGGCGTATCCAGCAACGACATCCGTAAACATCGGATGTTTTTCTACGGGTCTGATGCCTGGTGAGCATGGACTAATCGGGCATCAAGTATTTGATCGTTTCCATAACGAACGAATTAATCTATTGGTGGGTTGGAATGAGCGCACCGATCCGCTCGTATGGCAGCCCCATCAAACCATCTCCGAGCGTGCAATGGAAGCCGGGATAGTTGCCAACGTTATTGCAGCGGAAGAATATCGATCAACGCCCTTCACAAACGCGACTATGCGAGCAGCTAACTTCATTGCGGCTGACGAGATCGACTCTAGGGTGGAGAGGTCAATCGAGGCGGCCAACAGCTCTGGGCAATCCATTAGCTATGTGTACTTTCCCGAGCTGGATAAGTTTGGTCACCAGAAGGGCTGGACCTCAGACGGATGGGCGGCTTTGCTAGAAAGCATTGACGCTGGAATGCGAAGGCTTGCAGCAAAACTCCCCAAGAATACCGGTTTGGTTATCACATCCGATCACGGCATGGTTGAGACTTCAAAAGACCGGCAGTTGATACTTGATACTTATTTGGAAGGTCTGTCCTTGGAGTTTTTCGGGGGTGACACCAGAAGCAGCTATTTATATTTCTCAGACAAAAGTGATGCCCAACGAGCGATAGAAAGGCTAGAGCCGCTGGAATACGCCCTAGGCGCCCATCTCTCTGCCGAGCTCGTTCAAGCGGGTTGGTATGGCGATATGGGAAAGCAAGCGAACGATCGAATGCCGGAGGTTATTTTGATTGCAAAAAGCAACTACACCCTCTACCACAGCAAGTTTTCAAAGCAACGCGCATTCGACATGATCAGTCACCATGGCGCATTTTCCGATGCAGAACTAAGAATCCCGCTGATCCGCATCGGATTCTGAGGTAGTACCTAGAACAATTTCATCCCAACTTGGCAAGGATGTTCTACCTTTTGCCGGAGCTGGTTTTACGGTGGGCTGTTCCTGGATCGCTCGTCTTGCTCGAAGCTCTTCTACTAAATCCAACACACTAGCCGTGTGCTCCTCCGGTTTCTCATACCGATCCTCGGTGTAGACCGGTGCAGGTTCAGCAACCGGCGGGAGAGTGGCAGTGACAAGGTCTCGGTTGGAGTGCAACAAGGTTAGGTTGGTCGCGCTGTTATCCAGCGGTTCCAAGTGCCTATTTTTTGGGTCGTATCGCCAATGCATGACGGTATCGCCACTAACCTCAAGTATCCATTGATCGTCTTGACGATATACTCTGCTTTTACTTCCAGCGTGGTCTCGCTCTAATACTTGACCAAATTCACTCATGTGATTGCCATCGGCAATGGGCGTTGCCAGTGCTGAGTCAAGTAAATAACGCAATTCATCCAAAACTGGGGCAGCAAAAGGTTCTAGGTTTGAAACAGGAACGCCCATCTCAGCGGCTAGGTCTTCAACACTTTCGCCTTGGCGTAAACGGCTCTGGATTTCCTTGGGAGATATCTCCACGCGACCTGCGCTGGAGGAATTACCTCTAATAGCAGACTTGAGATCCTCCTCCAGCAGTGCAGAGTGACGTGTGCCGTCGGGTGCTTCAAAAACTAGGCGATCGCCGTCTCTTGAAATAAACCGCAGTTCCATAAGGTTTGCTCCTTGCAGGCATTTTGGCACTGCTGAGGCTGGAATGGCTGTTTGGGCTAGGGCGAGTTCTGAACAGTTTCTGATACTGGCGTGGCAGATTTGCAAAAAAGCCTGCTCTGAGGCAGGCTTCTGCGCGAGATTGGAAGGAGGAGCAATGGCGACCGATTACGACGCCCAACGCAAAACAGACGACGATACCGAGTCACTGGAAGCCATCAAAGAGCGGATTCCCGCAAAGCCCACAATCTCGGATGATGATGCTGACAACGTTGACTCCTTTACGATCCCAGACGTTGTAAATGAGGAATTGGAAGTCGTTGTTTTGCCTCAGCAAGACAATGAATTCACTTGTATCAGCTGCTTCCTCGTAAAGCCCAAGGCTCAACTGGGCAAGCGGAGTAAATTAGGCCCTGTCTGCAAGGAGTGCAACAGCTAGTTGCTCGGGTCGTCTTGTGCTGACAACCAGATACGGCGTCGGATCCGAAGGATCATCAATCTCTATCTTCAAAGCTGTTTTTATGTAGCCCCGAATAAATAATTGAGCTCTAACATCAGCGCCAGGGCCGATTAATTCACGCAGCTTCGCTTTGTCAAGACTTGTGGTTTTTCCTAGGACGCTTAGTGGAACTCGCATTCTGCCAGCAGTCAGTTCATGATTGACCGAAATCTTTGGCGATGAAAGAATCACTAAGGTCAGCAGCCCAATTGAGCCAGAGGCTGATATCAAAATGCCGATTTCCGTGCCAAACGGCAGAGCAGCCAGCAGGAGCATGGGGAAAGACAACGCTGAGGCTAAAAGAATCCCCGGGGAAGGCCACAGACGCTCCGAATATCGCACCCAGATAGATTACGCTCGTGGGGTGAGCGTGGAAGTACTAATTGTCGCGGAAGAAGAATTTCTTCCTACCTATGCCAATCCTGGGGATGCCGGTGCTGACCTCAAGTCAACGGAGGATGTAACCATCCCTGCTCGTTCCAGGGCACTGGTACACACGGGGGTCAAAATTGCCTTGCCAGCTGGATATGTTGCTTTGGTTCACCCCAGATCGGGACTTGCCGCCAAGAGCGGAATCACAGTTTTGAATACTCCAGGAACAGTCGACGCTGGATATCGCGGAGAGATCATGGTCACTTTGTTCAACAGCTCAGATGAAGACTTTTCCGTGAGGCGGGGAGACCGAATTGCGCAACTTGTTATCCAGCAAGTTGAAGCGGCAAACTTCGTCAGAGTAAGTGAATTGCCAGAATCTGAGCGTGGTGCTCGTGGTTTTGGCTCAACTGGGAGAAATTGATTTTGGAAAAAGCAGCACCGGTCGACAGGGAAACCAACGGGCCTTTCGATGCATCTGAGGTTGGTGTCCTAAACCCATACTTGGATTTCGGATCAATTCGAATAGCTCCCAAAGCGGAAATGCAAATACGAGCTGAAGTCGAAGAGACCAACAAACGAGTGGTTGCCATCACCATAGAAATCAAGGGCCACACACTGCAGCTGCAAGCTTTTGCAGCCACTAGAAGTGAGGGGTTGTGGCTTGCCACTGTTGAGGGCCTCGCCAAAACTATTTCAGAACAGGGTGGAACTACCACGAGGCGAACCGGTTCGTTAGGCACAGAGCTGCTGGCCGAGGTTCCATCGCAAGGCAAAACCAGTCTTTTTGTCGGCGTGGATGGACCTCGCTGGTTCTTGCGGGGCTTGATAAACGGTCCGGATCTGGTAGGACCCAACTATGCGGAATTGATTTCTGTGTTTCGCTCAACAGTCGTGAATCGAGGAGAGACAGCGTTGCCACCCGGCGATTTGCTTCCACTTAGATTGCCGGTAGCAAACAATGTCTAGAGAAGAAGATGTAGCAAAGCGACTGGGTCTGGGTAGAAGCGAGAACGGTTACCAGCTTGATAGCAAGTCTTTGCTGGCCGGCATCGGCGGTCCGCTCGGTATCGCAGAGGCGATTCTTCCCGCAACAGTTTTCTCGATTGCATATGCAATAACCAAACAAGCGCTACCCGCCGTTGCCTCTGCTGCTGGTCTTTCAATTCTCTTTATTCTTATAAGACTGGTTCGAAGGCAATCGCTGCAGCAAGCAATCATCGGGGCCCTTGCCATCGCGCTGGCGTCATTTCTGGCACTCAGAGATGGTGGTCAGGCTGCGGATTATTTCCTAACCGGGTTCTTTACCAATGCTGCCTACGGCTCAGCTTTTCTAATTTCGATCTTGATACGTCGACCGATCATGGGCTACGTTGCACAACTGCTGTTCGGCCTGACCAATTGGAGATTCTCACAGGAATATAAGCGACTGCGATTTATCACACTTATCTGGGTCGGTTTCTTTGCGGCAAGACTTGTGGTCCAGGTGCCCCTATATCTGGCGAATCAGGTAGAGCTATTAGCAGCTTCGCGCGTGATTATGGGGGCTCCTGCTTACGCTGGGTTGCTTGCCCTCACATGGGTCTTGATTCGTCGAATTGCCAGTGACGAGCGCGGTAAATTAGAGGCTGAAACCAAGGAGCAATAGTCATGGCAAGTAGCTTTTCCGCTGAGAGATCACTCGAAGTAGCTGGCAAGAAGTACAAGTATTTCAGCATGGCAGAGCTACCCTCGCAAAAGCTCCCTTATTCGCTGAAAATTCTGCTCGAAAACATGTTGCGTACTGAAGATGGTGCCAACGTAACCGCAGAACATGTCAATGCGATTGTTAATTGGGATCCCAAGGCTGAGCCCGATACAGAAATTCAGTTCACTCCTGCCAGAGTGATAATGCAGGACTTTACTGGAGTTCCGTGCGTAGTTGACTTAGCAACCATGCGCGAGGCCGTAGCAGAACTCGGGGGCGATCCGCAGAAGATTAATCCACTAGCGCCTGCTGAACTGGTGATTGATCACTCGGTTGTAATTGATGTCTCCGGGTCTGCCGATGCAGCGGAAAAGAACGTCGAGTTTGAATATCAGCGCAATGGTGAAAGATATCAATTCCTGCGCTGGGGTCAGACTGCATTTGATAATTTTAAAGTCGTCCCGCCCGGCACCGGAATCGTTCATCAGGTCAACATTGAATACCTTGCTCGGGTTGTCATGACAAAAGAGGTTGATGGCGAAACGATTGCCTATCCCGACAGCTGCGTGGGCACCGACTCGCACACCACGATGGTAAATGGCCTGGGTGTATTGGGTTGGGGAGTGGGGGGAATCGAGGCAGAGGCCGCCATGTTGGGTCAGCCAGTGTCGATGCTGATTCCCAAAGTCGTTGGCTTCAAGCTAACTGGTTCGATTCCGACCGGAGCGACTGCAACTGACGTCGTCTTGACCATAACCGAGATGCTTCGTAAGCATGGGGTAGTGGGCAAGTTCGTTGAGTTCTATGGTTCAGGTGTCTCAAAGGTTCCACTTGCTAACCGCGCAACAATCGGAAATATGTCACCTGAGTTTGGCTCGACTGTGGCGATTTTCCCAATTGACGAGATCACACTCGATTACCTGAGAACCACAGGTCGAACCAAAGAGCAAATTGATTTAGTAGAGGCTTACACAAAGGCCCAAGGTCTCTGGCACGACAGTTCGATTGAGCCTAGCTATTCAGAGTATTTGGAGCTCGACCTATCAACGGTTGTTCCCTCAATTGCTGGTCCTAAGCGCCCTCAGGATCGGATTGCTCTGTCTAATAGCAAAGAGGCATTCGCAAAGGATGTAAAAACATATGCCAGTGCTAGCTCAAATCCAATAACCGTAAAGGGTAAGGACTTTGCGATAGATCATGGCGCCGTCACCATTGCCTCTATAACCTCTTGCACCAATACTTCTAACCCTTCGGTCATGCTGGCAGCTGGTTTGCTTGCGAAAAAGGCCGTGGAGAAGGGTCTTAGGGCTAAGCCTTGGGTTAAGACTTCACTTGCACCGGGTTCAAAGGTGGTGACTGATTATTACCAGAAAGCTGGGCTTACTCCGTATTTAGACAAGCTCGGTTTCAACCTAGTTGGCTACGGCTGCACAACGTGCATTGGAAATTCAGGCCCGCTCGCTGAGGAAATCTCAAGTGCAATAAATGAAAATGAATTGGCTGTTTCGGCAGTGCTTTCGGGCAATCGCAATTTCGAGGGTCGAATAAATCCTGATGTCAAGATGAACTATTTGGCATCGCCTCCGCTAGTGATTGCTTATTCGCTAGCTGGCACAATGGACTTTGATTTTGATCATGACCCCCTTGGTCAGGATTCGTCCGGCAACAATGTCTTTCTAAAGGACATCTGGCCAACTCCAGATGAGGTTCAAAAAACTATCGATGAGTCGATAAGCAGTGAGATGTTTACAAAGCAATATGCCTCGGTTTTTGAAGGTGATCACCGCTGGAAGTCGTTGCCAACACCAAAGGGTGCGGTGTTTGACTGGGACGAAAAATCCACCTATGTTCGCAAAGCACCTTATTTTGACGGACTCAAGATAAAGCCTGAACCGGTAACTGATGTCAGTTCAGCACGAGTGCTTGTAAAACTCGCAGATTCTGTGACTACTGACCACATCTCTCCGGCAGGGTCAATCAAGGTTGATTCGCCAGCGGGAAAGTACTTGCAAGAGCATGGTGTGTCACGCGTTGATTTCAACTCTTACGGTTCAAGGCGCGGAAATCATGAAGTAATGATTAGGGGAACCTTCGCCAATATTCGCCTACGCAACCAGCTACTTTCAGATGTCGAGGGACCCTACACACGAGACTTCACGACAGGTGATGGTCAGCAGAGCTTCATTTATGACGCTTCGGAGAACTACAAAGCCCGGTCAATACCGCTGGTGGTGCTGGCAGGAAAAGAGTATGGAAGCGGTTCGTCGCGCGACTGGGCAGCCAAAGGTACTTCTCTTCTGGGAGTTCGAGTTGTAATAGCCGAGAGCTTCGAAAGAATCCACCGAAGCAACTTAATTGGAATGGGTGTCTTGCCTCTTCAATATCCGCAGGGACAAAGCGCTGCTTCGTTGGGCCTTGATGGCACTGAAGAGTTTGATGTGGTTGGGATCGAAGAGCTAAATCAAGGTATTACACCAAAGACAGTTCGAGTGATTGCAAAACCAACCGCGCACTCTCCAGAGGGAAAGCCAGTGGTTGAATTTGATGCGGTAGTCAGAATTGACACCCCGGGAGAGGCTGACTACTTCCGAAATGGCGGCATTCTTCAGTACGTGCTGAGATCACTGGTTGCTTAGCGAAATTCCTCGTTCAATAAGCGGGGCAACTAGTTGAATTTGCCATTGTCTTGCTCCGAGTTCCATTAGCTGTTTGGTCCGATCAGGAGCGGGTTCGAAGCACACCCTGCGCAGTGTGTCCGGGCTCAGCAGAATTTCTGGTGCTATTGAGAGTTCGGTTGCACAATCTGCAATCATTGGACGAACGCTCTGCAGTCTCGCGTGCGCGTCTGGGAAACGCTTTTCCCAACTTCTGTGGTTTGGGATGTGATTGGGGTCTAGTTCAATCTCGGATATCTCGATTGAGTTAGATGCTGCAATTGCTTCCCACCATTCGGTGAGCATGCTTCGAGATGCTCTTCCTTGGAATTCTCGATTGGCTGCCAATTCCTTTTTGGAGGTAGGCAGCTGATTTACCGCCGCCATAATCGAGCGATCAGGTATCAATCGACCCGGTGCTATGTCCTTTGACTTTGCAACCTCGTCCCGCGCAGCGTATAGCCCAGCTGCAATCTGCAAACGCCGCTTGTCTTTGATTTTGGTTATGCCCGGCAGGTTACGCCAGGGTTCCTTGGCAGGTGGTTTTGATTTGAAAATGAGTAGTTTTTCAAACTCCTGTGTTGCCCAATCCTCCCGCCCAAGCTCGCGCAATTTATGTCGAAGAATTTCAAAAAGCTCATGCATGACATCAACATCTAATGCCGCATAGGTAAGCATTTCTGGCTTGAGCGGTCGTGTTGACCAATCTGCCGCGCTATGTTCCTTTGCCATCTCGAAATCCAAGAGTTCTTGTGCAATTGAGCTGAGTCCGAAACGCTCAATACCGCACAGCCGAGATGCTAGTTCTGTATCAAATATTCTTGTGGGAAAAATACCCAATTCTGCTAGGCATGGCAGATCCTGGGTCGCCGAGTGCAGTAGCCAGGCTTTTGGAGAAACCACTTCCGCTAGGTTCCTCATGTCAGGTTCCGAAAATTTGGTTGGATCAATAAGAAATATTTGATTAGTCGTTGCAAACTGGACGAGATACGCGCGTTGGCTATATCGAAAGCCACTGGCCCTTTCCGCATCGACAGCCAAGACATCGGCATTTGCAAGTTCAGAAATTGCCATGGACAGCTGAGCTGGCGTTTCGACTAGTAAGAATGGTCTTCTCGGCTCGAGAAGTTTCAACCCAGCCTCGCAACCTTTTGTTCGCTGGGCGGCAGACCTGAGATCATTGCAAGTAAATCAATCCAACCAAGCAGGTGCGAGGCAAGGTCAAAATTGATAGGGGCCCAGCTGGCTCTTATCTCGATTTCAGCGAATTGGGGTTGCCCAACCAACGCCCCATGACCTGTTGAAATGACAGTTGTTGTGGTTCCGGCCTCATGTCCAAATTCTGCGCTGTGAGCGCGTAGGGAATCCTTGAGCCATTCCCAGGGCAGGTTTGCCGAATACTCGTCCTTTGCAAGTTCCAGTTCAATTGGGGATTTGGCATAACCGATGATTCTGAACTCGGAGTGCCAGCCCTCTGGTTGTTGTGGGTCGCGGCAAAAAACCAAGCGACTTACGCCGTGGTCTGAGTTCACTCCATGGTTTATCTCGACTGATATGGCTATAGCCTCAGGAGCAATGCCCTTCGGGCTGGGGATCTGTGAGAGAACCATCTCTTCCCTGGTTGAAACCTGTTGCAAGCCCAGCAGCATGCCCGCGAACGGCTCTGAGATGTCTTTGAGTGAAAGCTCCACAGTAGGAAAATACCTGTCCAGTCAGGGATTTGGTTCTAGCCACGCCCTAGGACCCTTGCAACATACAGATCATCGCCAACAGTTTGCAGTTCTGTCCACCCAACTTGATGCTGGAAGGCAAATTCCTCTATTCCTGCAGCCGCCATGCAGCTGACATAACCCTCAACAATATTGAGCTTAACCAATTCAATAAATCCAGTTGGTCCAAACTCGCAGTGAATCTTGGAGTAGCCAAGGGCCGCTAGCGCTTCAATAGCATGCGCGTAGGAGGAGAGATTTTCTAAGAAAATCACCTTGGAGACATCGGTGCCGAGCGAGCGGTACGTGCGATTTGACTTGCTCAAAATTGCTAATTCTGCTCTGCTAGGTAAACGGTAGTTTTCTAACTCAGCTGTCTTCCCCGAAGTTAAAACAATCTGGCTGCGAGAGCGAAACCACCTAAGTAATGCTTGATCGGTCGTATTTCCTAGACCCTTGGACGTTCCGCTGCTAGATGCCGCTGCACCCTCAGGGCTTACCACTAGCGACGCTGTGATTGAACCCGCATTGAGGTCAAAGGTGTCAGTCACCAGCGAGCTCTTTGGTCTTTCGCTTAATGCGAAAAAGCATTCCGCGCATGCCTCGAACTCGAAGCGGCGAAATCAGTTTCTCGAGTCCTAATTCAGACGGGAAGTCATCGCTTAGTTCAAGAATCTCCTGTGCACTGCGGCCATTTAGAGCGGCATTCAGAATAGAAGCAAAGCCACGGGTGGTTGGGGCTTCTGCTGGAGCAGAAAAGAACAGCTCGATTCTCTGCGAAGTCCCCTCAACGGCAATGAAGACCGGAGCCTGGCACTCTTCGACACGTTCCATTAGGTGTGGGTTTTCACCAAACCGAGCTGGAGGTTCCGGTAGAGACTCGCTGTATTCCAGCAAAAGTTCCAGCTTTTGGGCATCGGGCGTTAGTGCAAATTCCTCAACAATTGCTTGCTCTGGTTTCAAGCAAAGACTCCAGGTTCTTCACCGATTGCTATGGGAACACCGACCAAGTTTCCCCACTCTGTCCAGCTGCCGTCATAGTTTCTTACGTCTTGTACTCCAAGAAGATACTTAAGTGCAAACCAGGTTAGTGAAGACCTTTCTCCAATTCGGCAGTAGGTGATAAATGGATCAGTAGGGGAGAAGCCTGTCTCCTTGAAAAGAAGCTGCTCTAGCTCAGCGCGAGGTTTGAAAGTTGAATCTTCTTGAACTAACTTGCCCCAGGGGACATTGCGCGCAGATGGAATGTGACCACCTCTTGCCGCGCCTTCATTTGGATAGTCCGGCATGTGCAGCCGCTCTCCTGAATATTCCTGAGGTGATCTAATGTCCACTAGTGGATTTGGCATGTGCTTGGAAATGTCGTCGCGGAAGGCACGAATCTTCGCATCGTGACGTTCAACCACTGGATAATTCGTGGCTGCGCGCGTGACGACCTCTTTGGTTAGCTCGCGTCCCTCAGCAACCCATTTCAAACGGCCACCGTCCAACAGACGAACATTTTCGTGGCCAAACAGTTTGAATACCCAGAACGCATAAGCAGCCCACCAGTTAGATTTGTCGCCGTAGATGACGATGGTGTCGGTTCGGGAAACTCCCTTGCCGCTCATCAATTTCGAGAATCCCTCACCGTTTAGATAATCACGCCTAATTCGGTCGTTGAGGTCAGTGTGCCAGTCAAGTTTGATGGCCCCGGGTATGTGGCCTGTGTCATACAGAAGGATGTCCTCGTTGGACTCCACAATCACAACCTGGTTCAAATTCTCAGCTAGCCATTGCGTGGTTACTAGAACCTCTGGGTGGGCATACTCGCTAATCTTTGCTTCCTTGGTCATTCCTTGCTTCCAATCTGCCTAAACTATCGACTTGGTGGTGATCTAACTTGAGAGAACAGCGGCCGGCGGGCGTCAATTCCCTATGCGAGGCATTCCCTGAGATCTCCGTAGAAGAGCTTATGGCACAGCTGCAACCGCCTCCAGAATTTGCAAACGCCAGGTTCGAGAACTATCAACCGGACAGCCGTTTTCCCTCGCAACAGGACGCTCTCAAAGCTGCGAAACAATTTGTAACACCAGTAAAAGGCAAACTGTTTGGCAAGAGTGAAACAATCCCTGGGGTATATCTTGATGGCGGTTTCGGTGTGGGAAAGACACACCTGCTTGCAGCTATTTGGCATGAACAAGCTGGCAAGAAGGCCTTCGGTAGTTTCTTGGAATTCACCTCCATCGTCGGCTATCTCGGATTTAGCGAGGCTGTTCAAAAGTTCCAGAGCTACAGACTTATCTGCATAGATGAGTTTGAGCTTGATGATCCGGGTGACACCATGATCATGTCTAGATTTCTCAAGGAGTTGTCTTCACTTGAAGTTAGGTTTGCAGCGACCAGCAACACTCCACCCAACGCCCTCGGGCAGGGAAGGTTTGCAGCCGACGATTTCAAGCGCGAGATTGCAGGAATCGGGGAACGCTTTCAAATTCTGTCAGTTGATGGCGAAGACTACCGCCATCGAGATATCGAGACCCACTCCCGCAATTTGGATGAAAAGCAGTTATTGGACTGGCTTTCTATTCAGGAGTCGGGCTACCTTGACAAGTTCTCAGAACTGCTGGAGCATTTAGCAAAATTGCATCCGACAAAGTTTAGAAAGTTGATTTCGGATGTTGGCGCACTGGGTATCTCAGACCTATTTCCACTGCATGACCAGGTCGCTGCGCTGCGGTTAGTTGTGTTCATTGACAGGCTTTACGAGCAACAAATTCCGCTGCGAACATCCGGCGATGTTGCTGCAACCGAAGTCTTTAGCCAGGAGATGTTGGCTGGTGGCTATCGAAAGAAATATCTCCGTGCTGTCTCCCGGCTTGGGGCACTCTGCGAACTTTACTGAGCTGTCCTTTGCAGCTTGGCGTAATGCCGTCCTCGCACCTGCGAGAGGTAGGCGCCAAAGGCTAGGGATAAAAGCGAACCAACTATTACGGCCAAGGTGGCCTCTGCCTTGATTTCGGGGATTGACTCAAAAGCGAGATTTGTCATAAGTAGTGAAACCGTGAATCCAATTCCAGCCAATCCTGCGATAGCGGCGAAGTCGAGCGGATGAAGATCGAGCCTGGCTGCTTTATCTGCCAGAAGGTTCGCCGCTAAAGCAAAGAGCGTGATTCCCAAAATTTTCCCTACTGGTAGCGCCAACGCAATACCAGTGAATACCGAGGAAATCTCCCTCTCAAAGGTAGGCAGGGTGATGGCAACGGCAAAAAAAGCAAAGACTGGCAGAGAGACTGTGTTTGTCCAGGGCTGAATCCTGCCGACTAACGTGTGGGCGCGGCTGGCAGGAATTATCAAACCTAATGCGACTCCGGCGATTGTTGCGTGAACACCTGACTGGTAGACCGCGTACCAGATCAAAGCAAAGCTAATGAACCGGATCGCAACTATCGGCAGTCTTGGAATTCGCTCCGCGATTGCGTGAGCCGCCAATACGAGTGCGGCTGCGAACAGCCACTCAATTGCGACGTCATCGGTATAAAAGATGGCAATGATGGTTATGGCGACTAGGTCATCGAAAATAGCTAGGGCCAACAGGAACACTCTGGCTGACTTCGGTAAGCCTCTGCCAAAAATTGCAAGAACCCCCAATGCAAATGCAATGTCAGTCGCCGTTGGGATTGGCCAGCCAACCATATAGTCGGTTCCCCAGTTGAAAGCGGAATAGATAAGCGCAGGAATGGCGATGCCACCGACACCCGCTATGACTGGCACCAGTGCTGTCGATAGTCGCGAGAGAACTCCGATACTCAGCTCATATTTGAGCTCAAGGCCAGCCACAAAAAAGAAAGTTGCGAGAAGCAGATCGGATACCCAGTGCTCAACCGTAAGAGAGAGATTTAGCGATTCAAAACCAACGTAGCTGAGCTTGAAGTCCAGCAGCCAGGCGCTGACTGGGCTGTTTGCCAATGCAAGGCCCAGAACTGCCGCTCCAAGCAATAGGAGAGCCGCTGAGCGATCGCTTTTCATAATTTCTAAGGATACCCAAGCGGCCTAGGGCCGTAACAAGGATTTAACAATTCCTGTCTTTACATGAAACATCGCAGCTCAAGAATCTTGCCATTGGTCAATCGACCCTGAAAGGGGATTTATGTTGGACACTGGAACACTCACTTGGGCGGTTGTTGCAACTGCCCTCGTGCTTCTTATGACGCCTGGTCTTGCTTTCTTCTATGGCGGACTCGTTAAGGCAAAAAGCGTTGTCAGCATGATGATGATGAGCTTTGGTTCGCTGGCTCTGATAGGCGTGCTATGGATTCTCTACGGTTTTAGCATGTCGGCGGTTTCATCACCAACCGACTTTTCTGGCAATCCTTTTGCGGTCTTCGCTTTGGAGGGTTTGGGAAATGATGAACTTATTGGAGCCGCGTTTGGTTCAACATTTGCAATCATTACCGTTGCCCTTATCTCCGGCTCTATCGCTGACCGAGCAAAGTTTGGTCCTTGGCTCGTATTTGCCGGTGTTTGGTCCACTTTGGTTTACTTCCCGGTTGCCTCCTGGGTGTGGGGTGGCGGTTGGATTATGGAGCTCGGTAATTGGCTTGGTGCGCCATCAGTAATTGACTATGCCGGAGGAACTGCCGTGCACATCAACGCTGGTGCAGCAGCTCTTGCACTGGCTATTGTGCTGGGTAAGCGATTTGGCTTCGCCAAGGGCATCATGCAACCACACAACGTACCTCTTGTTCTGCTAGGAGCCGCTTTGCTTTGGTTCGGCTGGTTCGGATTTAACGTGGGGGCCGAATTCCTAAACGGCATGGAAAATGCCGGTCTGATAACTGTCAACACTATCGGTGCAACCGCAGCATCAATCCTTGGCTGGCTTGTGATTGAGAAGATTAAAGAGGGCAAGGCAACCTCAATTGGTGCAGCTTCCGGTGCTATTGCTGGCTTGGTTGCAATAACTCCGGCATGCGCCAATGTGACACCTTTCTGGGCACTAGTGCTTGGTGTAATTGCCGGTGTCGTATCGGCCTTGGCAGTAGAACTTAAATTCAAACTTGGTTACGACGACTCATTGGATGTCGTTGGTATCCACCTTGTGGCAGGTCTGATTGGCACTTTGTATCTAGGATTCTTCGCCATTGATACAGGTCTATTCACCGGTGGAGACTTTGGACAGCTACTTGTGCAAACAATTGCGGCATTCGGAGTTTTGATTTACTCCTTCGTTGCAGCACTGTTGATCGGAATCGCAATTGATAAGACCATGGGATTCAGGGTCAAGAGTGAGGACGAAATTGCAGGTGTCGACCTGGTCGTGCACGGCGAGGCGGCTTACAGCTTCGGCCAGGACGAGCGGGCCTAGCCGAACTTCGGGGGATAGGGGGTGAGTTTCTCACCCCCTATTTCTGTTTCCAGAAGGGATTTGTGGCATAATTTCACCTGTTCGAAAGAGCAATGCGGATGTAGCGCAGTTGGTAGCGCATCACCTTGCCAAGGTGAGGGTCGCGAGTTCGAGTCTCGTCATCCGCTCTCAGAGGTTCTACCTTTGAAACGGTGGAGTGGCCGAGAGGCGAGGCAGCGGCCTGCAAAGCCGTGTACACGGGTTCAAATCCCGTCTTCACCTCTTGGATAAAGAAGGGCGATTGGCGCAGTGGTAGCGCGCTTCCCTGACACGGAAGAGGTCACTGGTTCGAACCCAGTATCGCCCACAAAGAATTTACGCGGAAAGTTTGAGAACTTTTGAAGTTCTTCTAAGGTGCTCAGAAGCTTCCTTCGGTTTACTATTCAAGTCAGTTTCGAGTCCCGGCACTAAATCTCGTATTTTGGTGACAATGGATTCTCCAAGAGTTTTCTCCGCTACCTCTAGCATCACGGCAACTGAAACCGAAGCACCCGGGCTCGCTCCTAGTAAACCTGCCAGGGTGCCATCACCGGATGAGATCACCTCAGTGCCAAATTGAAGAGTGCCTTTTCTACCCTTTGGCTTGATAATTTGCGCTCTTTGTCCAGCCTCGTAGTAAATCCAATCCTTTGCCTCGGCTGTAGGAACAAACTCTCGGAGCTGGGCAATTTTCTTTTTCTTGGACTTGGTGATTTCGCGAACTAGGTACTTTACAAGACCAAAATTTTCAATTGCGACAGAAATGTAGGGAAGTAGGTTGTGCAGTCGTACTGACAGAGGCAGATCTAGTAGAGATCCGTGCTTGAGAAACTTTGGGTTTATCCCAGCAAATGGACCAAAGAGCAGAGACTCTTTACCATCCACAACCCTCTTGTCTAGATGGGGGACCGACATCGGGGGCGCTCCCACTGGTGCTTGCGAATAGACCTTGGCGTTGTGTTTAGCGACTAAATCAGGATTATCAGTCCTCAGGAAATGCCCACTCACTGGAAAAGTTCCATAGCCTCTTATCTCGGGAAGTCTGGCTGACTGAAGAAGTTTCAATGCCCAACCACCGGCGCCAACAAATACGCGATCAGCGACAACAATTCGGTTGCTAGAAGTTCCCAAGAACAGCTGCCAGGCACCAGAAGGGTATTGATAAAGACGCTTGATCTCCACGCCCGTTTCGACTCTCACTTTTTTGCTCTGAAGCCAAGAAATGAGTTGACGCGTCATCTCGCCGTAATCGACATCTGTACCTTGCTCGATCCATGTGGCGGCAAGTTCGTTGTCTTCTCTTCCCTCCATGACGAGTGGCGCCCACCTTGCTATTTCTGAGCGCTTGGTTGAAATTTCCATGCCAGCAAATAGTGGTTGGTCCTTTAGGGCAAGGTGGCGACGCTTTAGATAATCCACATCCTTTTCGCCTACTACAAATGACATGTGTGGAACAGTGCGGATAAAGGACTCGGGGGTTTTTAGAATTCCTTGCTCAACGCAGTAAGCCCAGAATGCTCGCGATTGCTGGAACTGTTCGTTGATTGCTACGGCTTTGCTTGGATCGGGCAGGGATCCGTCTTTGCTGTCGGGCATGTAGTTGAGTTCACATAGCGCTGCGTGGCCTGTTCCAGCGTTATTCCAGGCATCCGAGGACTCCATGGAGACGTCGGACAGACGCTCAAAAATTACAATTTTTGCATTGGGCTTTGCTAATTTGATGAGTGTGGCCAGAGTCGCCGACATAATGCCGGCCCCAACCAACGCGAAGTCGTAGGTTTCTTTTTCTGACACGTTACAAGGGTAGTGGTTAGAGAACAGTGACGCCCAGTAGTTGGCCGATCAAATAAGAAACACTCATTGTGAGAACGCTGACACCGACGTTTCTTAGTATCGATTTAGGGATAGAGAATTTTCCTACCCAGGCAGCCCACCACCCTGTTAGCGCAAGAGCAATGACAACGGCGACTGCAGTTGCGATCTCACCGTTTTCCCATGGTCCCATCATTGCAAGAAGGGGCAGTGCAGCTCCCAGAGAGAATGCAAGGGCCGAGCTCCATGCGGCCGCCCATGGGTGAGCTGAAATGTGATAACGATTGCGACCTGCTGAAATCTCGGTGTCCTTCTGCGCACTGACACTGATGTATTCGCCACCACCCATCGAGATTGCGCCTGCCACCAGTGCGGCGACTCCTGCCAAAAGCAGAGCCTGTTGATTCCCGCCAGCGCCGGCTACGCCCATCACCAGTCCAGCAACCGAGACGATTCCATCGTTGGCTCCCAGAACGGCCGCTCGCAGCCAGTTCAGTTTCTTGTCCAGTTGTCTCGAAGTGTTTGGCATTGGAAAAGCTTGGCGCATCTTGCGTCCCAATTCCAGCAAGGTAAGCCTTACTCACTAGACTTGGGCAAGTTAGGAGCAACGTGGAAATAAAGCTCTACGGGAAGACTCACCAGGTAAGTGAGGGTGCCACCGGCTTTGATTTATTTGAAGACCGGAACATCGTTGCACTCCGCGTAAATGGCGAGCTCAAAGATCTCGCACACAAGGTTTCACCGGGTGACTCGGTAGAGGGTATCGAGATTTCTTCGACTGAGGGTCTCAGCATCCTTAGACACTCAACGGCCCACCTGCTAGCGCAGGCAGTGCAGGAGCTCTATCCACAAACTCGTCTTGGGATTGGGCCCCCTATTGAAGATGGCTTCTACTACGACTTTGACCCGCTCGAGCCTTTTACGCCTGAAGATCTTCAGAGGTTGGAAAAACGGATGAAGGAACTCGTGGGCAAATCTCAAAAGTTTGTCCGCAAGGAAGTCAGTGACCAAGAAGCAAAGCAGATGCTCAGCGATGAGCCATACAAGCTTGAGCTGATTTCTCTCAAGGGTTCGGAGGTCGGGGAAGGTTCTGTCGAGGTTGGCGCCGGTCAGTTGAGCATTTATCAGAACATAAATCCCGATGGAAGCGTTGCGTGGCAGGACCTTTGCAGAGGTCCTCACCTTCCAAATACTCGCATGATTGGAAAAGGGTTTTCGCTCACCAGGGTCGCTGCTGCATACTGGCGCGGTAATGAGAAGAATAAGCAGTTGCAGCGGATCTATGGCACTGCTTGGCCATCAACAGAAGAGCGTGATGCCTATCTTGAACGTCTCGCTGAGGCGCAGCGTCGTGATCACAGAAAACTTGGCGTAGAGCTCGACCTCTTTAGTTTCCCAGATGAAATCGGCTCTGGTCTTGCCGTCTTCCACCCAAAGGGAGGCATTATGCGGCGAGTGATGGAGGACTATTCCAGGAAACGCCACGAAGAAGCTGGCTATGAATTTGTTTACTCCCCACACATCACGAAATCCAATCTGTTTGAAACCAGTGGACACCTTCAGTGGTACTCCGAAGGTATGTTCCCCGCCATGAAGTTGGATGCAGAATTTGATGCTGAAGGAAAGCTCCGCAAGCAAGGGCAGGACTACTACCTGAAGCCAATGAACTGCCCTTTCCACATCCTTATTTTTCGCTCAAGAGCGCGGAGTTATCGCGAACTGCCGTTGCGAATGTTCGAGTTCGGTAGCGTTTATCGCTACGAGAAGTCCGGGGTTCTGCACGGGCTGACTCGAGTGCGCGGCATGACTCAGGATGATGCTCACCTATTTGTCACAACCGAGCAAATGGAACAAGAACTCAAGAATGTACTTAGGTTCGTGCTGGACTTATTGCGAGACTATGGTCTTACTGATTTTTACCTTGAACTTTCGACCAGAGACCCAGAGAACAAGAAGTTTGTTGGAAGTGACGAAATCTGGGAGACGGCAACCGCAACTCTTGAGCGCGTCGCGCTGGAGTCTGGTTTACAGTTGGTGCCAGATCCAGGTGGTGCAGCTTTTTACGGTCCAAAGATTTCGGTACAGGCAAAGGACGCAATAGGTCGCACCTGGCAAATGAGCACCATTCAGCTTGATTTCAATCTGCCCGAGCGATTTGACTTGGAGTACGTTGGCAGTGATGGTGAGAGGCATCGTCCCATAATGATTCATCGGGCCTTGTTCGGTTCAATCGAAAGATTCTTTGGGGTGCTGACTGAGCACTACGCCGGACATTTTCCACCGTGGCTCGCGCCAGTTCAAGTTGTCGGTATACCCATTGCGGATGACTTTGCCCCATACCTAGAGGCCTTTGCCTCTGACTTGCGTGAGTCGGGAGTTCGAGTTGAGACCGACCGAAGCGACAATCGGATGCAAAAGAAAATTCGCGATCACACTTTGGCGAGGGTGCCATTTATTTTGTTGGCGGGGGAGCGCGATGTCAGCAATGAGACGGTGAGTTTCCGATACCGCGATGGTAGGCAGGAAAATGACATAGGTCTAGCTCAGGCCAAGCAGCTAATTTTGGAAGCTATAGCGCAGAAAAAGCAGGTTTAAGTGGGCGACGACTTTCTCGCTGACTTTTCCGCCATGCAGGATGGCTTTGAGAGACTGTGGACTCCGCATCGTTTGGTCTACTTGCGTGATCATCAGCAGCCAGCTGATGAGGATTGTCCGTTCTGCGCAGCTCCCAATAAGTCTGAAGAGGACGGACTGGTTGTCAAACTTGGCAAAACCTCTTTCGTGTTGCTTAACCTGTTTCCATACAACCCCGGACATTTACTTGTTTGCCCCTACCGTCACATTGACACCTATGACAAGGCAACCGCCGACGAGGTCGCTGAGATGGGGTTACTAACTCAACAGGCGATGATAACGATGCAAAGCGTCTCCAAGGTTCACGGTTTCAATCTTGGTATGAACCAGGGCGAGGTCGCTGGGGCGGGGATTGCGTCTCATCTTCATCAGCACATTGTTCCCCGCTGGCGCAATGACTCAAACTTCTTCCCAATTGTCGCCCAAACAAAGGCCATGCCCATTCTTCTAGGCCAGATGAGAGAAACAATTGCAAATAACTGGGTTGAGTCGGTTTAGAATTGAGCCATGTCAAACCCGAAAAATGAAGGTACTGATCTAGTTAAGCGTGGCCTAGCAGAAATGCTCAAGGGCGGCGTAATCATGGATGTCGTAACAGCTGAGCAGGCAAAGATTGCTGAGGACGCTGGCGCGGTTGCCGTTATGGCGCTCGAGCGTGTTCCCGCTGATATTCGTGCTCAAGGCGGAGTCGCAAGAATGAGCGATCCAGACTTGATTGATCAAATTATTAAGTCAGTATCAATTCCGGTGATGGCAAAAGCACGCATTGGTCATTTTGTTGAAGCACAGGTTTTAGAAGCACTCGACGTCGATTACATCGATGAGTCAGAGGTTCTTTCACCAGCGGACTACGTCAATCACATCGACAAGTGGAAGTTCAAGGTCCCATTTGTATGTGGTGCCACAAACCTTGGTGAAGCGCTGCGTCGAATCACTGAGGGTGCGGCCATGATTCGCTCCAAGGGCGAGGCCGGCACTGGCGATGTCTCAGAGGCAATGAAGCACATTCGAACAATCAGAGGCGAAATTGCAGCCTTGAGCGCAAAAAGTGAAGACGAGTTATACGTGGCAGCGAAAGAGCTGCAGGCCCCATACCAACTCGTCAAAGAAGTAGCTTCAACCGGCAAATTGCCAGTGGTTATGTTTGTCGCTGGTGGAATTGCTACTCCAGCAGACGCGGCGCTAATGATGCAGCTGGGTGCTGACGGCGTTTTCGTTGGATCTGGAATATTCAAATCTGGCGATCCAGCAAAGCGCGCTGCTGCAATTGTTAAGGCAACTACCCATTTCAACGATCCAAAAGTTGTGGCGCAAGCATCACGCGGCTTAGGAGAGGCAATGGTTGGAATCAACGTCAATGACCTTCCTGCTCCACATCGGTTAGCTGAGCGTGGCTGGTAATTGACTGTTGGTGTTCTTGCACTGCAGGGTGATGTACGCGAACACATCACGATGCTGCGTTCCCTCGGCGAAGAGGCAATCGCCGTAAAGACCAAGGAACAGCTTGATTCAGTAGACGGACTAATCATCCCCGGCGGTGAATCGACAACTATTTCCAAGCTCTTGGTGACATTTGGAATGCTTGAGCCGGTCAGAAGATTCTCCAAGGCCAAACCTGTCCTTGGAACCTGTGCCGGTCTTATTCTGTTGAGCGACTCGGTGCAGGGTAGATTGCCCGACCAAGAGTTAGTCGGCGGATTGCCAATCGAAGTTTCCAGAAACGCTTACGGGGGGCAAACGCACAGCTTTGAAGGTGAGGTTCAGATTGCCGGCAAATCAGAAAGAGTTGCCTTCATACGCGCACCCAAAATCTTAGAGTCATCTAAGGCAGAAGTTATTGCTACTTTCGAAGGTGAACCGGTCGCTGTCAAACATGGCAAAATCATGGGGGCTAGTTTTCATCCGGAGCTCACTGGCTCGGAAGTTTTACACAGAATGTTTCTGGACGAGATTAGAAGCTAAGAAAGCGATAGTTTAGGTGAACTATGTCAGGTCACTCCAAATGGGCAACCACTAAACACAAAAAGGCAGCGAATGATGCTCGTCGCGCGAAGTTGTGGGCAAAACTAATTAGGAACATTGAAGTAGCGGCCCGAAATGGCGGACCTGACATCGACGGTAACCCAACTCTCTACGATGCCGTTTATAAAGCCAGAAAGAACTCTGTGCCCAATGACAACATCGATCGAGCAATCAAGCGAGGTAGTGGTGCCAATGGCGAAGGAGCCGAGTATCAGAATATTCTTTATGAGGGATACGGATCAGGCGGTGTTGCAATATTGGTCGAATGTCTCACTGACAACAAAAACCGAGCCGCAGCTGAAGTTCGGCTCGCATTCACAAAGAATTCCGGCAACCTAGCTGACCCCGGCTCTGTTTCTTATCAATTCAGCCGAAAAGGCGTAATTGTGGTATCTGACGGCGTAACAGAGGATCAGATACTCGAAGCTACGTTGGAGCATGCAGTTGATGACATTACGGCTTCCGGGGATGGTTTTGTGCTCACATGCGATGCTAGCGCAATAACTGCTGTGCGTGCAGCTCTACAGGCGAATGGGCTCGATTACGAAAGTGCCGATGTTGAATTTGTATCTTCGCTAAGGATTGCAGCTGATAAGGACATTGCAGAGAAAAACATAAAGCTTGTTGAAGCTCTAGAGGATCTCGACGATGTGCAAGAGGTTTATACCAACATGGATTTATCCAATGAAGTATTGGCACAGCTGAGCTAGAAATGTCTCTAATCCTTGGCGTAGATCCTGGCCTCACCCGTTGCGGATTTGCCTTGGTCGAATCGAATCGATCCGTTCTACATGGCATGTTTCAATCCGATTCGACTCTAGATCCCGCAGAGCGAGTAGGCAGAATCTCTTTGGAACTGGAAAGTTTGATTGAGAAGTACCACCCAAGCCTGATAGCGCTGGAGCGGGTCTTCGCACAGGCCAATCTAAGGTCGGTGATGGGAGTCGCCCAAATCTCGGGTGCTCTGATGGCAACAGCCCACAAGCACTCGATTCCGGTTGAGTTCTTCACACCCAGTGAAGTGAAGGCCGCTGTGGCGGGACACGGTCGTGCCAGTAAGGCTCAAGTGGCTGAAATGGTGATGGCGATTCTAAGGCTCAAGGAATTGCCAAAACCTGCTGACGTCGCTGATGCATTGGCAGTTGCGATTTGTGCCAGTAACAAATCCCAAATTGCCTCAACACCAGCTCGAAAGAAGTGGGTTGCGGCAGCCAAAGCCGCCAAGCAAAAGCTAGGTTAGGGCTGTGATATCAATCCTCACTGGCCAGGTCCAAGACATCGGCTTGGACGCTGCTGTTATCCAGGTTGGTGGAGTCGGCTTCGAGGTTTATCTCGCTCCTCGACAGCTAGTTCAGCTTCGAATTGGCCAGGAGACCCTCCTGCATACCCGAATGATCGTCAAAGAGGATGACATTTCGCTCTTTGGTTTTGGTAGCAAGTTGGAGAGGGAGCAATTTGATTTGCTCTGTTCAGTCTCAGGAATCGGTCCAAAGCTTGCGATGACAGTTATCTCGGGACTTGACCCTGAATCATTCGCCTCCGCCATTAGCAGTCAAGACGAGCAGGTCTTTAGGAACATAGTAGGAATTGGACCGAAAACGGCCAAACTAATTCTTATCTCACTCGCCGGTAAGACACAGTTGACAGTGACTCCTACCGCTCATCGCGTCTTGCTAGCACTCAAGCAGCTCGGCACGGATGATTCAAGGGCAAGAAGTGTCCTCACACAAGTAGATCAATCGCTGTCGGAGTCCGAAATGCTCAAGCGCGCGTTGCAAGTTTTGGGCGGATCTAGATCGTGATTGAAAATGAAGATAAGGAACTGGACGCAAGGTTACGTCCATCGAGCCTCTCTGAATTTGTCGGACAAAGCAAGGTAGTCTCTCAAGTCTCGCTAATAATCAAAGCTGCAAAAATGGATGGACGGGCGGCGGATCACATGTTGCTTGCGGGTCCTCCGGGACTGGGCAAGACAACTCTCGCCATGATTGTTGCAAGAGAGTCCGAGAAGAGTTTGCGTCTAACCTCTGGTCCCGCGATTCAATCAGCGGCCGATCTGGCAGCTGTGCTGTCATCGCTTGATCCGGGAGATGTCCTGTTCATTGATGAGATTCACCGCTTGTCGCGTTCGGCAGAGGAGATGCTTTATCTTGCGATGGAGGATTTTAGAGTTGATGTGATGGTGGGTAAAGGCCCTGGTGCAAGTTCGATATCTCTAGAAATTGCTCCATTTACCTTGGTGGGCGCAACCACTAGGAGTGGAATGTTGCCGACTCCGCTTCGAGACCGTTTTGGATTCACTGCTTTCTTAGAGTTTTATGACGAGGACGAGCTCTCAGAGGTGATAAATCGTTCTGCCGCACGTTTGGGTATCTCTATTGAAGGACCTGCGATTGTTGAGCTAGCGCGTAGATCCCGTGGCACTCCACGCATTGCAAATCGCCTGCTAAGGCGAGTTAAGGATTATTCAGCCGTCAACCAGCATTCAACGATTTCAAACCAAACAGTCGAATCGGCTATGGAGCTTTTCGGAGTCGACAAGCGGGGTCTGGATCGGGTCGACCGAGAGCTCTTGGGCTTGCTAGCTAAGAAGTTCAATGCCAAACCGGTAGGGCTTTCAACCTTGGCGGTAGCACTTGGGGAGGAGCCTGAGACAATTGAAGCTGTGATTGAGCCCTTCCTTATAAGGTCAGGGCTACTGGCCAGGACACAGCGGGGGCGCGAAATAACCCAATCGGGCATAGATCACCTAGCCTCCTAGGGATGGGCGGCGTTTTGCGCCTATAATTTCGAGGGACCATTCGGTAAGGAAAAGCATTGACCTTTGATCTTCTGTTGTTTGCCGCTCTTATATTGCTAATCGTTCTTCTGATTATGCAGAACAGAAGGCGTCGCAAGGAAGTTGAGCTCATGCAGAGCTCTCTATCCGTGGGCGCAGAGGTTATCCTTCACGCTGGAATCAAGGGGAGAGTTGTAAGTCTGACGGAGGATGAGGTCGAAATCGAATCCGCCGGTAGCAAGCTGCGTGTGTTGCGCGGTGCAGTGGGCAAAGTAGTGTCCCAAGGGGAGAAGTAAGAACTTGGCTGAGAGCACAACCAGTAAATCTGCTCGCCGAAAACTTTCGTGGGTTGGCGCGATTGCGGCTTTTTTTGCCGCTCTAATTACCTGGGGAACAGTGACGGCACAACCAGGTGCCACGTGGTCGCCAGAATTAGCGCTGGATTTGCAGGGCGGAACGCAGCTTATTTTGACACCATCAATTGCTGATGGAACAGCTGCGTCGCTCGAACAATTGAACCAGGCTGTTGAGATTATTCGTCAGAGAATCGACGGTTCTGGCGTGGGTGAAGCCACCGTTACTGTCCAGGGCAATGAAAACATTGTTGTATCTATTCCTGGCACTCCAGATGCCAACACTCTCCAATTAATCAAGGCTTCTGCACTTCTTGAATTCCGGCCAGTTCTGACTGTTGCCCAGTCCACACCGCTTGCCGAAGGGACTGCTCTGGTTGACACCAGCACCTTGAATGACACCCCAGCTACTCCGCCCGCTAACGCATCGGACTTAGCTTGGATAACTGAAAAAGTTCAGAAAGATTTTGATCAACTCGATTGCTCCCAACCATTTAGGGCCCCAGGTCAAGTAGATGATCCCGCTAAGCCTTTGGTAACCTGCGATGATTTTCTTTTTAGCAAATACATTCTTGGTCCAGTAGAGGTACGCGGCGAGAACATCTCAGACGCTTTTGCCGGCACTATCACAACTCAAACTGGGGCAAGCACAAACACCTGGGCTGTCAATCTTGAATTCGATCCCGAGGGAACTGCTGCGTTTGGAGATGTAACCTCAAGGCTCTTTAGTCTTACCACTCCGCAGAACCAGTTTGCGATTGTGCTGGATGGTTACATCATTACAGCCCCGGCTACTCAAGCTGTAATCACGAATGGGCAGGCTCAAATAACGGGAAATTTCACCCAAGAGACTTCAACCATTTTGGCCGACCAGCTGAAGTATGGAGCTTTGCCAATTGGATTTGAAGTGCAAAGCCAGGAAAACATCTCGGCAACCCTCGGTGAAGACTCTCTGCAGGCAGGACTGATTGCAGGGCTAATTGGTTTTGCGCTTGTCATGGTTTACATGACCATCCAATATCGCGGACTGGCAGTCGTTGTGCTCGGCTCACTGGTTATGGCTGCGGTCTTGGTTTACCTATTCATCGCTTTCCTGTCTTGGCGCCAGGGCTATCGACTTTCGTTGGCTGGTGTAGCAGGTTTGATTATTTCCGTCGGCATCACGGCGGACTCGTTTATCGTCTACTTTGAGCGCATTCGTGACGAACTTCGTGAAGGAAAGAGTCTCGAGGTCGCAGTCGAGGCTGGTTGGCGCAGAGCGATAAGAACAATTCTTGCGTCAAATGCCGTCAGTTTCACAGCAGCTATCATCCTGTACGTACTAACTAGTGCGGCTGTTCGAGGTTTTGCCTTTACCCTCGGACTTACAACACTGATAAACATCCTGCTGGTCACACTGTTCACCCATCCACTGGTTCAGTTGCTGGCGCGCAACAAATTCTTTGCATCTGGGCATAAGTTCTCCGGCTTTGACCTATCTGCGCAGGAAGCTTCCTATCGTGGTCGCGGAGAATTCCGTTACTCCCCGGTCGTGCCAGAGAGCAAGTTGAAGAAGAGTTCGAAGCAGGCCGTTATTCGTCAAACCATTGCTGAGCGAAAAGCACTGCAGGGCAAGGAGAGCAATGAGTAGGATGCGTGAGTTTGGAAATCAACTCTATTCAGGCGAGCGATCTCTCAACTTTGTTGGCAGACGCAAGATTTGGTACACAGTTGCCGTTGTTGCAGTCATTCTCTCCATTGCTTTGCCAATGCTGCGTGGGGGCTTTAATTTTGGTATTGAATTCAGGGGAGGTAGCGAATTCAGGCTAACCAACTCACAATCGCTTGAGCAATCGGTTGCAGTGGACGCGGTACATACCGTGGTACCAAGTGCGCAGGTTACCGTCGCGACTGTCGGTGAAGCTGACCTTCGAATTCAGACCGAGCAGCTGGGGGATGAGCAGTCAGAGCAAGTAAGGCTTGCGCTTGCTGAGGCTTTTGGCATTGATTCATCTCTGGTCGCCTCTAGTTTCGTGGGTCCAAATTGGGGAGCTGAGATCACGCGACAAGCGCTCATCGGACTTTTGGTATTTCTTGGCATTGTCTCGCTTCTGATGGCCTTCTATTTCCGATCGTGGAAGATGAGTGCGGCTGCTCTCATTGCGCTAGCGCACGACCTTGTATTCACTCTCGGCGTCTACGCTGGGGTGGGTTTTGAAGTTACTCCTGCTGCTGTTATCGGATTCCTGACTATTCTCGGATACTCGCTCTACGACACCGTGGTGGTATTCGACAAGGTTCGCGAAAACACCGCGGACATCGAATTGTCCGAGACTCGAACTTTCGGTGAGGCCGTCAATTTGGCAGTGAACCAGACCCTGGTTAGGTCTATCAACACATCAGTGGTTTCAGTCTTGCCCGTGGCAGCGATTTTGTTCATTGGATCCCTCTTGTTGGGAGCCGGAACCCTTCGAGACATTTCCCTGGCCCTGTTTGTCGGAACTATAGTCGGCACCTACTCATCAGTCTTTCTGGCTGCGCCGGTCTACGTTCACCTGCGCGAGCGCGAGCCAGCTCTCAAGGCCGCGGCCGAGAAGGTTCTGGCCTCCCGCCAATAGACTTCTCTCTACCCAACTTAGGAGCGAGAGATGTCAGACAGCCTTGCCAGTTCTCTTCGCTCCCGTCTGCCTTGGATCTTCACTAAGGCTTCTAGCGCCGTCGGCGAGGATTTAGCTGAACTTATCCGTACTGTTCGGCAAAATCACCCAAAATCTGACTCTGGATTAATTGAACGCGCATACAAAACTGCTGAGAAGTATCACGAGGGACAAAAACGTAAGTCGGGCGAGGACTACATAACCCATCCACTTGCTGTCGCGAGAATTTTGGCTGATTTGGGATCAGGACCCGCAACTATCGCTGCAGCACTTCTGCATGACACAGTCGAGGACACTGAGTATTCAATCGAGCAGCTGAGGACGGATTTTGGCGAGGAGGTGGGTCTATTAGTGGACGGTGTTACCAAGCTCGACAGAATGAAGTTTGGGGACACTGCACAAGCCGAAACCATGAGAAAAATGGTTGTGGCGATGAGCAAGGATGTTCGCGTTCTTGTGATCAAACTGGCTGATCGTCTTCACAATGCTAGGACCTGGGGTTTTGTTGAGCCTGAGTCTGCTCGTCGTAAAGCTCAAGAGACGCTTGAAATCTATGCACCTCTGGCACACAGGCTTGGAATAGCGACAATAAAGAGTGAACTAGAAGACATAAGCTTCTCGGTTCTTTACCCGAAGGTTTATGAAGAAATTGTGTCGCTGGTAAAGCAACGCAATCCACTGCGAAGTGAATACACGGAAACAGTTATTGAGGAAATCGACTCCGAGCTGAGAGACGCCAAAGTCAAAGCCAAAATCGAGGGAAGACCCAAGCAGTATTACTCCATCTACCAAAAGATGATATTGAAGGGCAGAGAATTTGAAGACATCTATGACCTAGTAGGCATACGAGTGATCGTGCCTTCAGTGCGAGATTGTTATGCTGCACTGGGAGCAATTCACGCAAGATGGTCACCGCTGCCCGGTCGATTCAAAGATTACGTGGCTATGCCGAAATTCAATCTCTATCAATCGCTTCACACAACTGTTCTGGGCCCTGAGGGTAGAGCTGTCGAGATACAGATTCGAACTCAGGAAATGCACCAGCGTGCAGAATTCGGTGTTGCGGCTCACTGGAAATACAAGCAGGTGAATGGCAAGGGCCCCGAAAGGGAAGTAGATCTTGCCTGGTTAAAGCAACTGAGTGACTGGCAAGAAGAGACTGCCGATCCTGGCGAATTTCTTGACAATCTTCGGTTTGAAATCGGGGCAAAAGAACTCTACGTGTTCACTCCAAAGGGTCGCGTAATTGGTTTGTCCGCCGGCTCAACACCGATCGACTTCGCCTACGCCGTTCATACCGAAGTAGGTCATAAAACCATTGGAGCAAAGGTAAACAGCCGCTTGGTTCCTCTGGAAACTAAGTTGCAAGCTGGCGATGTTGTTGAAGTGCTTACCTCAAAATCAAATACCGCCAGCCCCAGCAAGGACTGGCTGAATTTTGTTGCAAGTCCAAGGGCTAGAGCAAAAATAAAGCACTGGTTTACTCAGGAGCGCAAAGAGCACTCGTCTGAAGAGGGCAAAGAGGCTCTGGTTCGAGGACTCAGGAGACAAGGCCTTCCTGTGCAATCACTAATCAACTCGGACCTACTTGGGGAGGTTGCCGAGGAGTTCAAGCTTGCCGACATCCCAGCGCTCTTTTCAATGATTGGACAAGGTCAAATATCTTCATCGAGCGTGATAGAGAGGCTCAAGCTGCTGCAGGGAATTATCGAACCGGAGACCGAGGAAATCCCGATTCAAATCCCTAAGTCGCTTCGTGGTCCCCGGAGCGCAAGCCAAGGAGTTTTGGTCAAAGGGTCTGCCGATGTCATGACCAAGATGGCTCGCTGTTGCACGCCAGTTCCAGGTGATGAAATTGTCGGCTTTATTACGCGAGGAGACGGCGTTTCTGTGCACCGCTCGGATTGCAAGAATGTAAAAAGCCTGCGGACAGAGCGAATTGTTGATGTGACTTGGTCAGAGGATTCCAGGGGAGTGTTTATGGTCCAGATTCAAGTTGAGGCCCTAGACAGAAGCGGTCTGTTATCAGACGTCACGAGAGTGTTAACCGAAAATCACGTGAACATTCTTAGTGCAACCGTATCGACCGGAAGAGATCGAGTAGCGCTTAGTCGATTTGTCTTCGAGATGGCCGACCCCTCACACTTAGATCACCTGTTGAACCAGGTGCGCAGAATCGACAACGTCTATGACGTTTATCGAGTGAAGGGTGCCTAGTCGACTGCGTTCTGAGCTGCAACCAGCAGTGCGCGACGAGACTCTATTTGATCTTGAATCTCTCGCTTCTTAGGCTCTGGGGCAGCAGCCAATTCTCTCTCCAGCGTGGATATAACCTTTTCTAGCTGTTCAACAAAGGCAGTACTTCTGGCTTTAGCGGCTGGGTCAGATCGCTGCCAGGATTCCTTTTCTGCTTCCGACAACTTGGCTTCAATCTGACGCAGTCTGCCCTCGATGTTTTTGACCTGGTCTTTTGGTACATGGCCGATTTTTGACCATTTGGACTGGATTTGGGAGAGCTTTGAGCGAGCCGCCTTGAGGTCAGTTAGTGGAATGGCCTCTGCTTCAATAAGTAAAGCCTGTTTAGCGGAGAGATTTTCAGCGTGAGAAGTCGCAAGCTTCTCATCCAGCTCCTTCTTCTTTTCAAAGATTTTGTCTCCCGCTCCGCGAAATGCCTCCCAGAGAGCCTCTTCAATTTTCCCGGCCTTGCCGGCTTTCTTCCATTCGGCTTGTAGCTTCCGATATTCCGCAGCGGCGGCTGCACCTTTTTCGGCAAGGCCCTCAGCCTTTTTAGTAAGGTCAGCCTTGATTTTCTTTGCTTCTTTGAATTTTGCGTCTTGCAACGCGAAATACTTGCGTTTGCCTGATTCGAATTGTGCTCTCGCCTGAGAGAAGCGCTTCCATATTGGATCCGTAATCGACTTTGCAATCTTTGGACTGTCCTTCTGGATTTGCTGCCATTTAGCAAAAAGCTCAGCCATTTCCTCGCCACTCTTTTTCCAGTTAATGGACCCAAGATTGCTCACGAGTTCCTCAGCTCGCTTAGCAATCCTCTCCTTTTCTTCGAGGGCGGCTGCAACTGCTTTTTCACGAGCTTCATTGGCCTTTGCGGCAGCTTCCTCAATTGCAGGAATGAGCTTCTCAAGTCTCTGACGAAGATTTTCGTAGTTGCCAACACCTTTTGGCTCAGTTACTTCCTTTTTGAGGGTGGCGTGGGTCGCCTTCAGACTCTTGGCGTCATTGATGCCGTTGGCAATTCTTTGCTCAAGAATCCGTACCTGTGCTTCGAGGTCCTCGAATTTGCGGATAAAAAAAGCGATTGCCTCTTCGGCTGAGACGTCAGGGTACTGGCCGACTAGGCGTTCGTTTCCCTGGTCCTTCAGGTAGACAGAATTCTTTTCGTCTACTCGACCAAATTCGTTAGCGCTCAAGTTTTCTCCCGATTTCGCGACTTTTTACTCTACCGAAACATTACCCAGCTTGACCTCACCAGATGGTCTTCCATCGGAGGAACCGTCTGCCGTTCCGGCGGCGGCAATGGCTTTCACCACGTCTAGTCCACCCGTAACCCTGCCAAATACCGTATAGCCGCCTGCTGCATCCGAGGGGATTGTTGAGTCTTGATAAACGATGAAGAATTGGCTACCCATGGATGAGCCATCTCCACCTCGTCGCGCCATGGCTAGTGCGCCCTCGGTGTAGAGGTCGTCTGCCGGTGCATTCTCAATCGGACCAAAATTGTAACCAGGACCGCCCGTGCCATCACCGTTTGGGTCACCACACTGCAAGACGTAAATGCCTTCAGTGACGAGACGGTGGCAGGTGATTTGCTCAAAGTATCCTGCTTGGGCGAGCGAGACAAAATTTGCAACTGCTTGTGGTGCAGCTGCGCCGTCCAATTCAAAATTTAGCGCAGCCCCATTTAGTTCAACGGATCCTTGCCATGTTCTTGCTTCGGCAAGATCAGGGGAGGGAAGTTCATACTGTGAGTTTGAATCATCAGCAGCTTGATCAGTGGGCTCGGCTATCACCGAACCGGGGCCAACGTTGAAATACAACAATTGCCCTGCTAGCGCCAGCGCCAATGCTCCTGCCGCGGCAACCAAAGCAAACCGATTGTCCTTGGATGCAATCCTCTTGCGAGCTTTAATTAGGTCTTGCTTGGCCTGGTAGCTAGAGAGTTTGTCGTCTTTTTTCATTAGGGATACCTTCCGACCTGCCATTCTAGAGCGCATAGAATCCAGTTGTGGTCACTCCGCTACCAGAACGTCTCAGGCCGACTTCGATTGAGCAGATTGTTGGTCAATCCACCCTGCTTAGGCCAGGATCACCCCTAAGTCGACTAATTCAAGGTGATTTCAGCAGAGGACTCAGTTCCATCATCTTGTGGGGGCCGCCAGGAAGTGGCAAGACGACCTTGGCACGTTTGGTGGCCCAGTCCAATCTTGCAAAGTTTGTCGAACTAAGTGCAATAAGCGCTGGGGTGAGTCAAGTGAGAGACGTGATTGACTCCGCAAGATCGGATTTGCAAGCATTTGAAAGGCAGACAGTTCTATTTCTTGATGAAATACATAGATTTAGCAAAGCTCAACAAGATGCTCTATTGAGTGCCGTTGAATCGGGTGTTTTGACGCTAATTGCTGCTACAACTGAAAACCCATCCTTCAGCGTTATCAAACCGCTTATCTCAAGATCGCTTGTTATAAATCTCCAACCGCTTACCGATGCTGATGTAAAGACTCTGCTGTTGCGTGCGCTAGGGAACGATGATCTGCTAAAGCAAAAGGTTTTCAGTGACTCCGCAATTGATTTCATAGCCAGAATCGCTGGTGGGGACGCAAGAAGAGGCCTTTCCTTATTGGAAGCGACAGCAAACTCTGTTGATGGCCAAGTCGGGATTGAAGACGTAAAGGCAGTTAGTCAGACCACACTTGCATACGATGATGGCGGAGATTCGCACTATGACACAATCAGTGCCTTTATAAAGAGTGTTCGGGGGTCAGATGTTGACTCGGCACTGCACTATTTAGCACGAATGATTGTTGGTGGCGAAGACCCGCGATTCATCGCCCGAAGGCTCATGATTTTGGCAGCGGAAGACATCGGACTGGCAGATCCAAACGCTCTAGTGTTGGCCGAGGCCACTGCGTCGGTTGTTGAGAAGATTGGCATGCCCGAAGGCCGAATACCGCTTGCCGAGGCGACAATCTATCTATCGCTGGCTCCGAAATCCAATTCCGCCTACCTAGCAATCGATAAGGCCATTGATGAAGTTAGAGAGGGGAATAACCCACCGGTGCCGGCTCCGCTTCGCTCCACTGGAGCTGTTGGATATGTGTATCCCCACGACAATTCAGCTGGGATAGTGCGTCAGCATTACTCGGACGCCTCCGACCTATTCTCGCCCTTGGATCGTGGCTATGAAAAGACGCTTTCGGACCGCTATAAAGCCATTCGAAGGTTGCTGACGGGGGAGTGACAAGCTAGTGCCCGACTGCTAGAATTTCAAGGTTGTTTGGACTCAGCGGCTGGAGCTCCGACACAATCCAATGAAATCTATTGAGAGGTATTTGCTTGTCGAAGACAACTAGAACCCGAAGCAAGACGCGACTTTCTCGCGCGCTCGGGATTGCTCTAACACCTAAAGCTGGAAAGTACATGCAGAAGCGTGCATATGCTCCAGGTCAGCACGGCCGCACCAAGCGCAAGTCGGATTCCGACTTTGCTGTTCGTCTGCGAGAGAAGCAGAGACTGCGTGCGCAGTATGGAATTCGTGAAGCTCAGCTTAGAAAGACTTTTCAGGAAGCAAAGCGCACAGATGGTCTAACCGGTGAAAACCTGGTTGAGCTCCTAGAGATGCGACTAGATGCTCTCGTTCTCCGCTCTGGCTTTGCTCGCACTATGGCACAGGCTCGCCAAATGGTTGTTCACCGTCACATCATGGTCGACGGCCAGCGGGTTGACCGCCCGTCTTTCCGTGTTAAGCCGGGTCAGATGATTCACGTTCACGACAAGAGCGAAAAGACCGAACCGTTCCAGGTTGCTGCAGCCGGAGGCCACTCTGACGTCAACGCTGCAACCCCCGAGTATCTATCCGTCCAGCTAGACAAGTTGCAAGCAACCCTGGTTCGCCGTCCAAAGCGATCCGAAGTTCCAGTTGTTTGTGAAGTTCAGCTGGTTGTTGAGTACTACGCAGCGAGGTAAGTAAATTGCCAGCGGGCGACCTTGCAGTTGTCATCATCAGCGCAGCACTATTGCTGCTGGTGCTGATGTTGGCTCTGCCGCTGATTAAGCTAGCTCGGCTGATAGACGAAACTACCCGCACGGTTCAGATTTTCAACAATGAGTTAGAGCCAATGCTCGGTGAGGCTAAGACCACCTTGTCTGAGGCCAACAAGCAGCTCAAGCGTATTGACAACATCACCTCCGATGTAGAGCAGGTCACCGAAAACATAAATTCTTTGGTTGCTGTATTCACTTCGTCCGTTGGAGCACCGCTTAGTAAACTTATGGGAGTCGTGCAGAGCTTTACTTCAATACTCGGAAAGCGGAGGTAATAATGTCAAGGTTCGGATGGTTCGTTGCTGGACTAGGACTCGGGGCGTTTGCCGCAATTCAGGCTAAAGACAACCCACAAGTGAGAGCTGCCGCCGATGAACTACTTGGTGCCGCAAAGGACTTCGGTAGCGCTGTCTCCGAGGGGTATAAAGAGCGTGAAGCTGAGCTCTCAAAGACCAAGCCAAAACCGACACCCAAGAAGCAGTAAATGAAGACCGCTGAAATTAAACGGCGGTGGCTTGAGTTCTTCGAGAAGAAGAACCACACCGTTGTACCTAGCGCCTCCCTAATCTCCCAAGATCCAAATCTCATGTTTACCGTCGCCGGTATGGTGCCGTTTATCCCTTACATGACGGGTGTCCTTCCTGCCCCCTACGCTAGGGCCACTTCAGTGCAGAAGTGTGTTCGAACCCTAGATATTGATGAAGTGGGCAAGACGACTCGGCATGGCACTTTCTTCCAGATGAACGGAAATTTTTCTTTTGGTGACTACTTCAAGAGAGAAGCTATTGCGTTCGCTTGGGAGCTGTTAACTAGTCCGCTAGAGAAGGGTGGCCTTGGATTTGACCCTTCGAGACTATGGGCGACTGTTTATGAAGATGACGAAGAGTCAATTGGTTATTGGTTGGAAGAGACAACCATTCCACGAGAGCGTATCCAAAAGCGGGGGATGAAAGACAACTATTGGTCTACCGGACAGCGTGGGCCAGCTGGACCATGCTCCGAAATCTATTTTGATCGAGGACCTGCTTACGGACGAGAGGGTGGACCAGTCGCCGATGAGGATCGCTACATCGAGATTTGGAACCTAGTTTTCATGCAGTATGAACGAGGTGATGGGGGAGCCAAAGAGGATTTTCCCATCCTCGGGGAACTGCCAAAGAAAAACATTGATACAGGAATGGGTCTGGAGCGCGTCGCTTTCTTACTTCAGGGCGTGGAAAACATCTACGAAATCGATCAGGTTAGACCGCTTATTGACATTGCCAGCAAGCTAAGTGGCAAGAAGTATGGTGAAAGTGATTCCGATGATGTGAGAATGCGAGTCATTGCCGATCACATTCGCTCAGCCCTTATGCTCATGAGCGATGGGGTAACTCCGTCAAATGAGGGCCGCGGTTATGTCCTGAGGCGTTTGTTGCGACGGTCTGTGCGCGCCCTTAGATTGTTGGGGATCGATGAGCCTTCATTCGAGCAGCTCTTCACGGCTAGCAAAAACGCGATGGTCGATGCCTATCCAGAACTCGAGGAGAGTTTTGAGAGGGTCCTGCGGGCAGCACTTGCCGAAGAGACAGGTTTTAGGAGAACACTTGATTCAGGCAGCGAAGTTCTAGACGAGGAGCTCGCAAAAACTGAGCATCTTCTTTCAGGCGAAACTGCCTTTCTGCTTCACGACACCTACGGTTTTCCAATCGATCTCACTGTTGAGATAGCCCAAGAAGACGGAAAGCAAGTAGATCGCGTCAAATTCGATGAGCTGATGCAGCAGCAGCGTGATCGAGCAAAGCAGGACGCCAAGAGCAAACGAGCGAGCACGAATTTAGATGTTTATCGAGAATTTCGTGCGATGGGCGAAACTAGATTTTTGGGCTACGAGAGCCTTACCTCTGAGGCAAAGGTTCTCGGTCTAATTCATGATGGGTTAGTAGTGGACTCCCTCAATCAAGGCCAAATTGGTGAGGTTATCCTTGACCAAACCTCGCTCTACGCAGAGTCCGGCGGTCAGATTGCTGATGCTGGCCAAATTGTTGCTGGAAAAGTAGTCCTGGAGGTTCTAGATGTTCAAAAACCGGTTAAGGGTTTATTTTCCCATCGCGTGAGGGTAGTCAGTGGGGAAGTGAATAAGGAGCAAACTGTAGAGACCAAGGTTTATCCGGAATGGAGATTGGGCGCCTGTCAGGCTCACAGCGCTACACACGTTGTACACGCTGCACTTCGTCAAGTTTTGGGACCTAACGCATTGCAATCCGGTTCTTACAACAAGCCTGGTTACATGCGCTTGGACTTTGCCTGGGGGGAATCATTATCTGAAAGCACAAAGAGCGAGATAGAAGAAGTATCGAATCTAGCGATTCGTGCTGATCTAGCCGTCAGCGCGCAATTCATGAGCTTGCCTGAGGCAAAGGACTGGGGCGCGATAGCTCTGTTTGGTGAAACTTATGATGAGAAAGTTAGAGTTGTCCAAGTTGGTGGCCCTTGGTCTCGGGAATTATGTGGAGGTACACATGTTTCCAGATCCAGTCAAATTGGTCTGGTCAGCCTTACTGGTGAATCTTCGGTTGGGTCTGGAGTTCGAAGAATTGAAGCCGAAGTTGGAATCGAAGCCGTTCGCTCTCTGATATCAGAGAGAAGTCTGCTGAGAAGGCTCAGCTCCGAACTGAAGGCCCCTCAATCCGAATTGGAGTCTCGCTTTACAGAGACCCTTGAACAACTAAAGGCAACGCAAAAAGCTCTAGAGGAACTAAAGCTGAATTCAGCACTGTCTGAGGTTGCCTCTTACGCAAGCAGTGCACAACAAGTCAATGGATATGCTGTGATAGCAACCGTTTTGAATACTGTTGGTTCCGCTGAAATCCTTCGACAAGTCTCGCTCGCCGCAAGAGATCGCCTCGGGGAGAAATCGGTTGTAATTTTTGCCGCAGTCGCAGATGGCAAGCCAGTCCTAATGGTTGCCGTTGGAAAGCAGGCACAGTCGAAACTCAATGCTGGCGTCATAGCCAAAGCTGCGGCGACCGTGCTTGGCGGAGGCGGCGGTGGCAAGGCAGATTTTGCGCAAGCTGGCGGAACTGACCCTTCCAAACTGGAACAGGCACTGAAGGTAGCTAAGGAACAGATCTCTTGATTTGTCTTGGTGTAGATCCGGGTCAAAGTCGCGTTGGACTGGCGCTTGGACAGGACTCGCTTTCACTTGCCATTGAGAGCATTGACGCCGAGAGTGCCCTAGACAGAATCGCAGCTCTAGTGAGCGAGAAGAACGCTGAGCGAATTTACGTTGGCTTGCCTCTCTCACTCAGTGGAGATCAAACCGCGTCTACAAAGAACGCGCTAGACCTGGCGAAGGCGATTGCAGAAAGAATCACTATCCCGGTTTTTGTAGTCGATGAGAGGCTCTCCACCGCTCAGTCGCTTCGGTTGGCTAGATCTTCCGGAAAGAGCGCAAAAGAATCTAAGAGCTTCATCGACGCAGAAGCAGCGCGCCTAATTGTTGAGAGTGCGATTTCCTCAGATCACAAGGTCGGCATCGAATTGGGTGATTTCCTTGCAAGACACTAATACTCAGCAAGCCAAAAAGCCGAATCGACGGATCGCTCTTGTAATAGTCCTTAGCCTTTTAGTCGCAGGTGTTCTCTCTATCAATCCTGTCATGCAGGCCGTCGACTCTGTAATTTCCAGATTCACTGTGGAAGATTACGTCGGTCGGGGAGAAGGGACGGTCATCATCGTCATCGAAGAGGGGGATTTAGGGGAGGACGTGGCGAGAAAGCTTGTAGCTGCAGATGTAGTTAAAAGCTTTGATGCAATCTATCGACCAATGCTTGGAACAGACTTGGTGATATTTCCCGGACATTATGAATTCCCCCTGCAGATTTCTGGCGCTGAAGCCCTAAAAATCTTGCTGGAGTCAAGCCCCATTACCAATGCGGTGACAATTCCTGAAGGCTTTCAGGTGGCCCAAATTGTTCCGCTTCTTAGCGAGAATTTAGGAATCTCTGAGACTGAATTGTTCGCTGCTATTGATGCTGCTAACGAGAGCTATCCAGGGCCCACCCTTGAAGGATATTTGTTCCCCGCCACCTATCAATTCGAACCGGATTCCACCGCCTCAGAGGTAATTGCAGCAATGCTTTCCAGAATGGAACAAGAGTTGAACAAATTCGAAGTCAGCTTTGATCAGTCCCTGAGTGTATTGACGCTGGCATCAATAATTCAGGAAGAAGCGAGACTACGCGAGGATTTCTACAAAGTCTCCACTGTCTTCAATAACCGGCTTGAGAAAGGCATGCTGTTGCAAACAGACCCCACCGTTAAGTATTACTACGAAGGGTCCATAACCTCTTTTCAACAGGGGATCGCAGATACCAAGAATCCATACAACACCTATGTTTACACTGGCTTGCCACCAGGGCCAATCAGTTCACCAGGCTCACTAGCTATCGAGGCGGCACTAAATCCAGCTCCAGGAGAATACCTGTTTTTTGTCACAATAAATCTTGATAGCGGCGAAACGATTTTTTCGGAAACACTGAGGGAGCACGAGAAGGCGGTTGAGCTTTATCGCAAATGGCTGCGAGAGAATCCGGATTGGGATGAGTAAGAGACTTGCGGTGCTTGGATCACCTATTGAACACTCAAAATCCCCACAAATTCAATTAGCGGCACTTCGCCAGCTTGGCGTATCTGCCACGTTTGAGCGAATCGAGGTTACTGACCTAGCCAAATTTCTGATAGCAGCTGATGATTTCGATGCACTCTCGCTTACCATGCCACTGAAGGAACAAGCTCTGGCTGTTGCAGATTGGGTGGATCCCATAGCGATCAGGACTAACAGTGCGAACTACTTGCTGAAGGCTGATGGAACATGGAAGGCCTTCAACACCGATGTCTTTGGGATACAGCGAGCTGTTGCCGAAGTAGCAGCAGAATCAGTCGGAGTGCTAGGAACGGGCGCAACGGCTCGCAGCGCTTTAGCTGCTATGAGTGGCAAGCAAATGCTTTTATGGGGCAGAAATACTGCTATGGCGCAGTCGCTGGCTAGGGACTTTGGATCAACCGTGTCAGATCTAGATTCCGTGCTCAACTGCGACTTAGTGATTTCAACCTTGCCGGGCGAAGCTCTTTCAGATCTGGTTAGTGCAAATTTCCCCGGTGTTCTGCTGGATGTTGTTTACTCAAGACCAAGCCCAAAGGGCTTCACCGGTTACATCTCTGGAGTGCAAATGCTGATTTGGCAGGCTATCGGACAGCTTAGGCTCCTGATTAATGCCTCAGACAAACCTCTTGATGGCGAGGAAGAGCTGGCCGAAGCCATGTTAAAGGCTACGAGACTGGCAGAATAGTCGAATGTTGCGCTGGCTAACTGCAGGAGAATCACACGGACCCGAGCTGATCGGGGTGATCGAGGGGTTACCTGCTGGCGTCCCTATTGTGATGGAGGACATCCAAACGGCGCTGGCTCGTCGTCGACTTGGTTATGGCCGCGGTGCTCGCATGAAATTTGAAGAAGATCAAGTCACAATCTCTTCAGGTGTCAGATTTGGTCTTTCGCAGGGTGGTCCCATAGCTATTCGAATCGCAAATACAGAGTGGCCGAAGTGGGAGACAGTGATGAGTGCCGCACCAGTGTCTGAAGAAGACCTTACAGGCGCGCGTGCTGCCAAACTAACGCGTCCAAGACCTGGACACGCAGATTTCACCGGTATGCAAAAGTACGGATTTGATGAAGCAAGGCCTGTACTGGAAAGAGCAAGCGCCAGGGAGACCGCTACACGAGTTGCACTTGGACGTATAGCGCAGAACTTCTTGGCAGGGCTCGGTATAAAGCTGATCACCCACACTGTCGCGATTGGCTCAGTCAGAAATGAAAGTACTAAACTTCCCAAGCCAGTGGATTTGGAAAGACTAGATTCTGATCCCGTACGATGCTTCGACCCAACTGCCTCTAAAGCGATGATTGCAGAGATTGATGAGTGTCATTCATCAGGCGACACTCTTGGCGGGGTTGTTGAGACCCTGGTCTATGGAGTTCCACCAGGGCTCGGTTCATACGTGCACTGGGACAAACGACTTGATTCGCGACTGGCAGCGGCTGCGATGGGCGTGCAGGCAATAAAGTCGGTCGAGATTGGTGATGGCCTAGAAACTACTCGTCGACGGGGCAGTGTTGCCCACGACGAAATTGTTCGGAGCGAAAATTTGGTTCAGCGTTCGACCGACCGAGCCGGTGGTATCGAGGGCGGGATGAGTAACGGCGAGGTTATAAGAGTTCGTGCTGGAATGAAACCGATCTCCACCGTTCCAAAGGCGCTTCAAACTATTGATACGAGCAGTGGAGAATCAGCAACGGCGCACCACCAACGCAGTGACGTTTGTGCAGTGCCAGCAGCGGGCGTCGTAATTGAGGCCATGGTTGCCCTGGTTATTGCTGATGCTGTGCTGGAAAAGTTTGGCGGAGACTCCCTGCAAGAAACTAAACGGAATCTGCAGGGTTACCTTGACTCTATTCCTGAGACTTTGCAGTCGCGCATAGCAAAGCCAGAGTAATGTCTTGCATTGTTTTGGTCGGTCCAATGGGGGCTGGTAAGACGACTCTAGGCAAGAAGCTTGCGAAGCTGATGGATTTGCCATTCGCCGATACCGACAAAATTGTGGAACAAGAGCACGGACCTATCATGAAGATATTCGAAACAGACGGAGAGGACGTTTTTCGACGATACGAGGAGAAGGCTCTGATTGAAGCCTTGAAGACAAATGGCGTGGTTGCTACCGGCGGGGGGATTGTTCTAAGCGAGTCAAACAGAAACGCACTTATTGGCCACTTGGTGATCTTCCTTGATACCAATGCAGAATCTGTCATTAGGAGAGTGAACCTACTGAAGCGGCCTCTATTGAGAGAAAACCCAGAGCGCTGGCAGGAGATTTATTTGCAGCGCCTTGAGCTCTACAAGTCAGTTTCCAATGAGACTCTCTTTACTGGAAACCGCCCAATTAAGGCCCTAGTAGAGGAGCTCAAGGATAAGGTCGTAAACCATGGGAACTAGCGTCGTAGGAAGAGGCTTACTGCTGGAGGTGGCCCCAGCGCTCGAGGGGAGCAAAAAGGCTCTCTTGATCGCACCCACCGCGCTTTCTGCCACAGCCGAGCGACTCAAGGAAGTGCTACAAGACAGTGGTGTAGAAGTTTTGGTTGCCGAGGTGCCCAGTGGCGAAGACGCTAAGCGTATAGAAGTCGCTTCCTTTTGTTGGAAGATTATGGGACAAGCCGACTTCAATCGCGATGATTGCGTGATTGGACTTGGTGGCGGTTCTACTACTGACCTCGCCGGGTTTGTTGGTGCGAACTGGTTGCGTGGCGTAGATGTTTACCTCATTCCTACAACATTGCTTGGCATGGTCGACGCCGCAATAGGTGGCAAGACTGGCATAAACACTTCTGAAGGGAAGAATCTGGTCGGATCTTTCCATCTTCCCAAGCGAGTATTTGTTGATCTAGACACCTTGGACACTCTTCCGCGAAATGAACTTCTTGCAGGTATGGCTGAGGTAGTGAAGTACGGCTTTATTCAAGACCCGAGCATGCTTGATGTCGTCCTAGAGGATGACTCGGCTACCGATCACACAAGCTTGGCATTTCAGGATTTGATAACCCGATCCATCCGAATAAAAGAGGAAATAACAACCGAAGATTTTAGGGAAAGTGGAAAGCGAGAGTTTCTTAATTACGGACACACCCTGGGCCATGCAATCGAGCATGCAGAGCGCTATAAGTGGCGTCATGGAGCTGCTATTTCGATTGGAATGGTTTTCGCAGCGGAATTGTCGGCCTTGAGCGGCAAGTTGTCCCATGAGGAGGTTGATTTACATCGGAGTGTGTTTTCTAAGCTTGGACTACCCATGAAATATAGGGCAGATCGTTGGGACATGCTCTTGAGCACAATCCAACGGGATAAAAAGACGCGCTCCGGTGTCTTGAGATTTGTAGTTCTAGATCGAATCGGGAAGCCATCTATTTTGCATGCCCCAACTCGCGAACTTCTATTCACCGCCTATCAGACAATTGTGGAATAGTTGTCAGTATGAAAGTTCTAGTCCTTAACGGGCCCAACCTTAACTTGCTGGGTAAACGCGAACCGGACGTCTACGGGGTAGCTTCAATTTCTGATTTAGAGGCGGCGATTCTCTCGGAGGCCAAGGCCCTTGGACATGAGGTAAGTTTTCGACAAACAAACAGTGAATCCGAGCTGATTGACTGGATTCATGAAGCATTTGAGAAAAGATCTGCTGTCATTCTTAACCCAGCCGCCTTCACTCATTATTCCTATGCTCTGCACGATGCGTGTGCTGCTTTGACATCAGCAGGTATTCCTTTGATTGAAGTTCACATCTCTAACCCGCATGCTAGGGAAGAGTTTCGGCAAACAAGCGTCATTTCTGCTGTCGCTACCGGAGTAATTGCAGGGTTTGGACATACCTCTTATCTGCTGGCACTGAAGGCACTCTCAAACCGATAAACTGCTGGCTGCTCAGCAAGGAGAAAAATGGCAACGTCAAACGATCTGCGTAATGGCATGGTTCTGCTAATTGATGGACAACTTTGGAGTGTTATTGAATTTCAACACGTCAAGCCCGGCAAGGGGCCGGCGTTTGTTCGCACGAAGCTCCGCAGTGTGACCACCGGAAAAGTTGTCGACAAGACTTTTAATGCTGGGGTGAAGGTTGAGACTGCAAACGTCGACCGCAGAGACATGCAGTACCTTTATAACGATGGTTCCGGATTTGTTTTCATGGACTTGACCTCTTATGACCAAATCACTCTCGATGAGAATGTCGTTGGAGACTCCAAGAACTTCTTGCTTGAGAACCAAAATGCCGTGGTTGCCCTACACGAAGGAAATCCACTTTACGTAGAACTTCCTGCCTCCGTAGTGCTAGAAATCACCTATACCGAGCCAGGACTTCAGGGGGATCGATCAACTGGTGGAACCAAGCCCGCAACTTTGGAAACTGGTTATCAAATCCAGGTCCCACTATTTATTGAAAACAACACCAGGGTTAAGGTTGACACCAGAACTGGTGACTACCTCGGCAGAGTAACTGACTAGTGAGTGCTCGATCTAAAGCACGAAAACGAGCCCTGGATGCTCTGTTCGCATCAGACCTCACTGGAGAGGACGCGCTGGAAGCTCTTAGCCGAACGGAGAAGGAATCACGAGAGCGCGAGAGCCAGACAGCTATCTTCGACTACGCAGAGACGCTGGTCGCGGGGTATCTAGCTAATCGAGATCGCATCGACTCCAGACTGCAGGGCTTAGCTGAGGGATGGAGTCTTGACAGAATGCCTAATGTGGATCGCGCCATCTTGCGAATCGCGGCCTGGGAGCTTCTTTATAACTCGGAAATACCGTCAGAGGTAGCAATAGCGGAAGCGGTTAGCCTGGCCTCCGAGCTGTCGACCGACGAGTCTCCGAAATTCATCAACGGAATTTTGGCTCGCCTAGCGAAAGACCGGCAGGGGCTGTAGCCCTGCTAGTATCTACGCAGTAATCCTTTAAGTTCGTCCAGTGAGGCGAAGAAGGAGCGGAAAATGGCCCACCGTGTCGTACTCACGTCTGACGACATCTCTCGATCCCTCAAGCGAATCGCGCATGAGATTATCGAAGCAATTCCATCGGCCCAGGTCGTATTGATTCTTGGAATTCCTACCCGAGGAATTCACCTGGCGGATCGACTAGCGAAGCTACTTGTTTCTTTGAATCCCGGTTTTGATGTCAAGCTTGGGGTGCTGGACGTAACCATGTATCGCGACGACTTCGTAGATGCAGGCAGGTCCATAACTCAGACGGAGATTCCAGCTTCGGGTTTGGACGGGCAAACCGTCATTTTGGTGGATGATGTTCTGTATTCCGGCAGGACTATTCGCGCAGCTCTCGATGCAATAGTCGATTTTGGCCGTCCAGCGGCAGTAAAACTGGCTGTTCTTATTGATCGTGGGCATCGCGAATTGCCCATTCGTCCAGATTTCATTGGCAAGAATCTCCCCACCTCATCTAAAGAGCGGGTGAGCGTAAAGCTGCTTGAAACAGATGACTCTGACGAGGTCGTGATTGAATCATGAGGCACCTAGTCAGTATTCGGGATTTATCAAAGGATTCTGCACTTGAGTTATTAGCTCTCTCGCAGGAGATGTCGCAAGTGAACGACCGCTCGATCAAGAAGCTTCCGACTCTACGGGGTAGAACCGTGGTAAATCTGTTTTTTGAGAACTCAACTCGAACGCGGATAAGTTTTGAAATTGCCGCTAAGCGGCTGAGTGCTGACGTGATCAACGTCTCAGCTGATAGCTCCTCTGTAAGTAAGGGCGAGTCCCTTCAGGACACAGCTCAAACTTTGGAGGCTCTTGGGGCGGATTGCATTGTTTTGCGCCATCCAAGTTCGGGGGCTGCGCAGCAGTTAGCAAGCATGGGGTGGATAAATAGTGCCGTCATAAATGCGGGCGATGGAACACACGAACATCCAACCCAGGCTTTGCTAGACGCTCTAACCATGCAGCAGCAATTCGGAGATGACCTGACTTCGCTCAATGTTCTGATAGTTGGCGACATCAAACACTCAAGAGTCGCCAGAAGCAATGCATTATTGCTAAAGCTGCTGGGCGCAAATGTTGAGCTAGCGGGACCAGCTTCTTTATTACCGCCGGAAGTAAGTTCGCTTGGTGTGACGGTGTCAAACGACTTTGAGGAATCATTAGCAAGGAAACCTGACGTAATAATGATGCTTCGTATTCAGAGAGAGCGAATGCTTCAAAATTTTGAGGATAATGAGGCTGAATACGTAAGGCAATGGTCTCTTTCAAGATCCCGCTTAGAAAATGTCTCCGACGAGGCGATCATTATGCACCCAGGTCCTATTAACCGCGGGCTGGAGATTTCTCCGCAGGCTGCAGAAGATCCTAGAAGCATGATTCTTCGACAGGTAAAAAACGGCCTATCGGTCCGGATGGCAGTTCTCTACAAAGTTCTTTCGGAGGAATCATGATTCTCAAGGAAGTTCTACTGCCGGATGGAACCGCTGCTGACATCAAGATAGAAAATGGATTGATATCTGAAATTGGCAAAATCACAGAATCAGGATCTGACTGCAGTGGTCTGATCGCTGTTCCTGGTCTAGTCGATCTTCATGCTCACCTGCGGGAGCCTGGTTTTGAGCAAAGCGAAACTATTGAATCCGGTTCTCGTTCAGCTGCAGCAGGCGGTTACACTGCGGTTTTTGCTATGGCAAACACTCGTCCAGTCCAGGACTCGCCTGAAATCTGCGATTGGGTGTTAGAACGTGGTGAGAGGGTTGATTTAGTAAAGGTTCAACCAATTGGTGCAATCACAAAGTCTATTGTCGGTAAGGAACTTGCTCCTCTGTCTCAAATGGCTGCATCCAGGGCGAAAGTGAGAGTGTTTAGCGACGATGGGAATTGCGTCACTGATTCGGATTTGATGCGCCTTGCGCTTATTGAAGTAAAGAAATTTGACGGAGTGATTGCACAGCACGCTCAGGACCATTCGCGCACTGTTAGTTCTTTGATGAATGATGGGGAACTAAGTGTCGAACTGGGGCTCAATGGTTGGCCGAGACTTGCCGAAGAAGACATCATCGCTAGAGACGCACAGCTGGCACTTGAAACCGGCTCCAGGCTCCACGTCTGTCATGTGACAACCGAAGGCGCTGTAGAGGTTATCCGATGGGCCAAATCGAAGGGTGCGAAAATTACCGCTGAGGTCACGCCGCACCACCTGCTACTTACCGAAGAACTAGTCCGGACTTACAATCCTGTCTATAAGGTAAATCCACCTCTTCGGACAAATCGCGACGCTGAAGCTCTGAAACAAGCTCTTATTGATGGCACCATCGACATTCTTGCAACGGATCATGCACCGCATTCAAGCGAAAAGAAGGATTGCGAATGGGCGAGCGCAGCATTTGGGATGGTTGGGCTTGAGGTGGCTGCAAGCGTGCTCTATCGAGTTCTTATTCAGGACGGGGGCAGCGATTGGGGCAGATTTGTTGCGGCATCGTCGAAAGATCCGGCAAGAATCGGTTGCTTGTCAGAATTTGGAGAGTTGGCCGTTGGAAAACCAGCCAATCTGATGCTTTTTGATCCTTCCTCGAGAAGAACTATCACGAGCGAATCTCACTCAATGTCAAGCAACAATCCATGGGCTGGAATGACTCTGCCAGGGAAAGTAATACAGACCATTTACCGAGGCAGGCTCACTTTTAGTGATGGGGCAGTCAATGCATAGAGAATTAATTGGTGCTTCCCTTATCGCCTTGGTGCTGCTTATTGCACTGATGATTTTTAGATCAGTTCGTCGCAGGAGAAGTAAGCAGGAAGCGATCCTTCCAAATTTTGATAGCGGATTAATCGATGATGTTCTATTTGATTGTTTGTATGTCGCAACAGTTTTTGTGGATCGACCGCTAGAGAGAGTTTGGGCCTATGGCCTAGGTGGCCGTGGTCGCGCGGTGGTTGGAACAGCTGGCATGAATATGGTCATTGTCCGGCAAGGCGAAAGATCAATATCAATCCCATACTCCTCAATTAGGCAATTAGTTCGTGGAGGGGCAACTATTGACCGAGGTGTTGAAAAATCCGGCTTGATCCAGATCGATTGGCAGCTAGGTGAAGCCAACCTGCTAACAAGTCTTCGCATTATTTCTAATCAAGAACAAAACTATAGAAAGCTCAAGGAGGCAATAGGTGTCTGAGGCGCGTAGAGCATTTTTAGTTCTCGAAGACGGAAGTATTTATGAGGGGGAGAGTTTCGGAGCGGTGGGTCAGACCTTCGGAGAGCTTGTCTTTGCCACTGGTATGACGGGGTATCAAGAGACGATCACAGATCCCTCTTACGCCGGTCAGATTGTCCTTCAGACTTCACCGCACATTGGCATTGTTGGGATGAACGAACGTGACGAAGAGTCAACCAAGGTTTGGGTTGCAGGATATGTCGTTAAAGAGCCAAGCCGCATAAGCAGCAACTGGCGGGCAGAGAGATCAATTGCAGACGAGTTGAGAGATACCGGAGTTGTAGGTATAGCGGATGTCGATACGAGGGCTATTACATTGCGAATAAGAAATGCTGGGGCGATGCGAGCGGGAATCTTTTCGGCTGGGTCGAAGAGCAGCCAAGAAATGCTAGATGAAGTAAGAAGAGCTCCGAAGATGGTCGGTCAGTTTTTATCCGAGGTAGTAACGACTGATCAGATGTATCGAATCCCCGCTCAGTCAGGAAGGGTCGGTAGTGTTGCAATTCTGGATCTTGGCGTAAAGCGATCAACTCTCGAACACCTGAGTCATCGAGGACTAGACGTGCTGGTGTTCCCAGCGTCTGCAAGCTATCAAGAGATTGTCGCATCGAAACCGGATGCAATCTTCTACTCGAATGGACCCGGCGATCCGGAGGCGAGTGCTCGACAAATTGAACTTCTACAAATGCTATTGAAGGACAAGCTGCCATTCTTTGGGATTTGCTTCGGGAATCAACTTCTTGGACGGGCGTTGGGATTTGAAACCTATAAGTTGACCTTCGGTCATAGGGGAATCAACCAACCGGTGCTCAATACCAGCACTGGCCGTGTGGAGGTGACCGCGCATAATCACGGATTTGCAGTTCGACTGACTGAGGATGAGACTGAATCACCAGCGGGGTTTGGCAGGGTTAGGGTTTCTCATCGTGGCCTTAACGACCAGGTCGTGGAGGGACTTGAGTGCTTAGACATTCCAGCATTCTCGGTCCAATATCATCCGGAAGCCGCTGCCGGACCACACGACTCTCACTATCTGTTTGACAAATTTCTAACATCCATCAAGGAGAGCCGTGCCTAAGAGACAAGACATAAAGTCAGTTTTAGTAATTGGCTCGGGGCCAATTGTTATTGGACAGGCCTGTGAATTCGACTACTCGGGCACTCAGGCTTGTCGTGTCCTGCGTGAAGAGGGAATCAGAGTAATCCTGATTAACTCAAATCCAGCAACAATTATGACCGACCCTGATTTTGCGGACGCGACCTATGTCGAGCCAATCACCCCGGAAGTGATTGAGTCCATAATTGAAAAAGAGAAGCCCGACGCGATCCTTCCAACATTGGGTGGGCAAACAGCTCTAAATGCCGCGATGGCACTTCACGAGCGTGGCTCACTCGAGAGGTATGGCGTAGAGCTTATCGGCGCCAATGTAGAGGCAATTCGAGCTGGTGAGAACCGACAAGAGTTCAAGGAGCTTGTGCTGCGAGCGGGCGCGGACGTAGCCAAGAGCGCAATTGCGCACTCCATACCGGAATGCATAGAGATTGCAAAACAGCTGGGATACCCGATGGTCGTCAGGCCGTCCTTTACGATGGGTGGTCTTGGTTCCGGGTTTGCCTACAACGAAGATGACCTAAGAAGGATCGCGGGCGCTGGTCTACAAGCATCTCCGACGAACGAAGTCTTGTTGGAAGAGAGTATTCTCGGCTGGAAGGAGTACGAACTTGAGCTTATGCGCGACAGAAACGATAACACTGTTGTCGTATGTTCAATAGAGAACTTTGACCCTGTTGGTGTCCATACAGGAGACAGCATCACTGTCGCTCCCGCATTGACACTCACAGATCGTGAGTATCAAAATCTTCGAGACATCGGCATTCAAATCATTCGCGATGTCGGGGTTGATACTGGTGGTTGCAACATTCAGTTTGCCGTTGATCCGTCCGATGGGCGCGTAATAGTTATTGAGATGAACCCTCGTGTAAGCAGATCGTCAGCTCTTGCTTCCAAGGCCACTGGCTTTCCGATCGCCAAGATCGCCGCAAAATTGGCAGTTGGTTACACTCTGGACGAGATTCCAAACGACATCACGAAGGTTACTCCCGCCAGTTTCGAGCCAACCCTTGACTATGTTGTTGTAAAAGTACCGAGATTCGCCTTCGAAAAATTTCCAGCAGCTGACCAAACTCTTACGACAACAATGAAGAGCGTGGGTGAGGCAATGGCGATTGGCCGGACCTTCTCGCAAGCATTACAGAAGGCACTAAGGTCTTTAGAGAAGCGGGGAAGTTCATTTCATTGGGCGCCAACGCCGCAGTCGATGGCTGATTTGCTCGAGGCAATTAAGACTCCAACTGAGAAGCGAATCGTGCAGGTCCAGCAAGCGCTACTGAAGGGTGCAACGCCTGATCAGATTTTTGCGGCTACCAAAATTGATCCATGGTTCATAGATCAGATATGTCTCATAAATGAAATTGCCGTTTGGTTTAGAGACTTAGGCACGCTCGATGAGTCTTCGATCAGACGAGCGAAGAAACACGGATTTAGTGATGCCCAGCTCTCCCAACTAAGGGGCATCTCTGAAGCCGAGATGAGGTCTATACGCCTATCTCACGGAATCAGACCGATTTTCAAGACAGTCGATACTTGCGCGGGAGAGTTCCCTGCTCTTACTCCGTATCACTACAGTTCCTATGATCTTGAAACCGAAGTAGTGCCATCCTCACGTCGAAAAGTCGTAATCCTAGGCAGTGGGCCAAATCGCATAGGTCAGGGTGTTGAATTTGATTATTCTTGCGTGCACGCAGCATTTGCCCTCAGGGCTGCCGGTTACGAAACCATCATGATTAACTGCAATCCTGAAACCGTCTCAACTGACTATGACACTTCTGATCGACTGTATTTCGAGCCGCTTACAGCCGAAGATGTGCTTGAGGTAATAAACGCGGAATCGCAATCCGGCGAATTACTTGGAGTACTGGTTCAGTTGGGAGGTCAAACGGCCTTAGGCCTGGCCAAGAGTATCGAAGAAGCTGGAGTCCCGATTCTAGGAACAAGCCCGACTTCAATTGACTTGGCGGAAGAAAGAGGGCAGTTCCAAACGATTTTGGACCTTGCGGGTTTGCGTGCACCTGCCAATGGGACAGCTACCAATGAAGCGGAGGCTGTACTCATAGCAAACTCAATCGGCTATCCAGTACTCGTAAGACCGAGCTTCGTGCTCGGAGGCAGAGGTATGGAAATTGTCTATGACGAGGCTTCACTACACGACTATTTTCAGCGAATAGCTGAGCACGCCTTGGTAGACAAAGAGCACCCGCTGCTTGTTGATCGTTTTCTCGATGACGCTATTGAGATAGACGTAGATGCAATATTCGACGGTGAGCGTCTCTACATAGGTGGAGTAATGGAGCACATTGAAGAGGCTGGGATTCACTCCGGCGACTCTAGTTGTACGCTTCCTCCAATAACGCTTAGCTCCGCTCAGGTGGATCGAGTTGTAGCTGCCACTGAGAAAATTGCCCGCGGATTGAATGTAAGAGGACTTTTGAATGTTCAGTTTGCCTTGGCAGCAGACGTTCTATATGTTCTGGAGGCCAATCCTAGAGCTTCAAGAACTGTCCCTTTCGTCTCAAAGGCCCTTGGCATTGCTCTCGCCAAGGCTGCGTCACTGGTAATGGTTGGAAGACGTATTTCCGATCTAATCTCGGATGGCCTCCTGCCAGCGCAAGATGGTTCAAATTTGCCGGAGAGCACTCCGGTTTCTGTAAAAGAGGCAGTTCTCCCCTTTAAGAGATTCGCTACGAAACAAGGTAGGTATGTTGACAGTCTGCTAGGACCGGAGATGCGTTCCACGGGGGAGGTCATGGGGATTGACGTAAATTTCCCGGCTGCATTTGCCAAGTCCCAAGCAGCGGCCGGTTCGTCTCTACCAAAGACTGGTACCGTGTTCATCTCAGTCGCCGATCGAGATAAACCACAAATCGTTCTACCCGTTCGTCGCTTAGCTCAACTCGGTTATCGAATCTTGGCAACATCTGGCACTTCAAAGCTGCTGAAGTTACATGGAATATCCTCCGAGACAGTAGCCAAATTCTCACAAGCAAATGGACAGCGTTCGATTGTTGAAATGATTACAGATGGTGAAGTAGACGTTGTGGTGAACACTCCAAGCGGCGCCGACGCTAGAAGTGATGGCTATGAGATTCGAGCAGCCACCACAGCAGCTGATAAGCCGATATTCACCACCGTGGCCCAATTAAGTGCAGCGATTGGCTCATTCGAAATCATTCGTGAAACAAGGTTCTCAGTAAAACCGTTGCAGGAGCATGCCAAGTTTCGGGAGATTTCCAATGGATAATTTTTCACAGAAGCTTTCTAGTGCCTTAGATCAATACGGAGCCCTTTGTGTTGGAATTGATCCCTCTGAAAGCACACTGTCAGATTGGGGTATTCCCGACTCGGCGGAAGGGGCGAGAGATTTTGGTTATGCAATTATTTCCGCTTGTGAGAGGCGCGTGGGAATAATCAAGCCACAGGTGGCTTTTTTCGAAAGATTTGGATCAAGCGGTCTCTTTGCTCTTGAAGAGGTTCTCGCTGCAGCAAGAGAGAGCAATCTACTGATAATTTCCGATGCCAAGCGCGGGGACATCGGCTCAACTATGTTGGGCTATGCGCAGGCATGGTTTGGAGATGATTCGCCCCTAAGATCCGATGCTCTTACCCTGTCACCTTATCTTGGACCAAGTTCACTACTGGAGACAATAGATGCCGCCAGGGATGTACAAGGGGGAGTGTTTCTTCTCGCTGCCACCTCCAATCCAGAGGCGCAGGAACTTCAAAAGTCGAAGCTTGGAACTCTGACCAATGCAGCTCGAATCGTGCAGTTTGCCAGAGAGGTCTCTCTTGGAGATGTTGGTGTTGTGATCGGGGCAACGGTAAATCTTTCGGACTTTGGAATTGATGTGATAGCAAAAGAAGACATCAGAACGCCCATTCTTGCTCCAGGTTTCGGTGCTCAAGGCGTTCAGATCTCTCAGCTGAAGGACATCTTTGGAGCGAGTTCTCAACGCGTTATATGTTCAGTTTCGCGAGCGGTTTCGCAGGGTGGATCACGTGCAATAATCAAATCAATTGATGAACTCAAGGCGCAATTATGACTCTATTGGTTCTGGTCGGTCCCGCTGGCGTGGGCAAGGGGACCGTTGTCAAGGAGATCTTGAGCAAAAACACAGACTTTATGCTGTCCGTTTCGGCCACAACAAGATCACCAAGGCCTGGCGAGTCGGATGGTGTTCACTATCACTTCGTATCCCAACAGGCTTTCAAGGAGTTGATTAGAACTGGCCAACTACTGGAATGGGCCCAGGTGCATGGTCAAAATTACTATGGCACTCCGTTGGCGGAACTGGAAAAGGCAGACCGGCTTGGCAGGCACCTAGTCCTAGAAATCGACATCCAGGGCGCCCGCCAAATCAGAACCAGAGTCGACAATGCTGTCTCGGTTTTCCTGCTACCCCCTTCTATTCAGGAGCTAGAATCCAGGCTGCGAGGACGGGGGACGGAGACAGAGGAGCAAATTCAAACTAGACTAGAGACAGCCCGAATCGAACTGGCAGGTGCCAGTGAATTTGATTTCCAGGTTGTGAATGATGATTTAGCTTTGGCTGCCAACACAATTGTGGATTTAGTAAGAAAGCATTAGGTAGAGATGGACAACAAAGGAATTACAGCTCCTCCGATTGACGAGCTTCTGTCAAAAGTTGAGTCAAACTATGAGCTGGTTATTTTCGCTTCCAAGCGTGCACGCCAAATTAACGAGTACTACTCCGCGCTCCACGAAGGCAGCCTCTTCAACTATGTTGGACCGCTGGTCGATTCCACTATCGACGACAAGCCCCTTTCCATTGCCCTCCACGAGATACACCAGGGCAAACTCGAAAAAAAGTAGTTAGATAATCCTTTGCGAATTCTGCTTGGTATAACCGGTGGGATTGCTGCCTACAAAGCCGCTGGCCTTGTTCGTGCTTTCAAAGAATTGGGACACACTGTCACGGTTGTTCCTACCGAAAATGCTCTGCGATTCATCGGGAAAGCGAGTCTAGAAGCGCTTTCGGGTGAAAACATAGACATTGACATGTACAGTGATGTCGCTCAGGTTCGCCACGTTGAACTCGGACAGCAGGCGGATTTAGTAGTGGTTGCCCCGGCAACTGCATCCTTCATTTCTAGACTCGCCAACGGTTTAGCGGATGATCTTCTAACCAACGCCATACTCGCAAGTACTGCACCGATAGTGGTGTGCCCTGCAATGCACTCGGAGATGTGGCTAAATGCGGCCACTCAAACCAATGTCAGAACGCTGCTAGAGCGTGGAATTCGAGTTATGGATCCTGCTACAGGCAGGCTAACCGGCTCAGACTCAGGTATCGGAAGATTGCCTGAAGTTGAACAGATAGTGCAGTTCTGTTTGTCCAGCCCCCTTGCAAACAAAACAGTAATAGTCACAGCTGGTGGTACTCGAGAACCAATCGATGAAGTCCGGTTTATTGGAAATAGGTCTTCGGGTCGGATGGGGATTGAAATCGCCCAGGCCGCTCGTGATGCGGGAGCAAGGGTGAAGTTGATTGCCTGCAATCTGGAGAACACCCCTGCGGGAATGGAGGTCGTGAATGTCTCAAGCGTGGAGGATCTTGAACATGCAATGGATACCGCATCCGATGTCATTGTGATGGCGGCTGCTGTAAGTGATTTTCGCGTCGGCAATCCATATCCCGGCAAGCTTTCGCGCTCTCAAACCCCAAAAATTGAGCTATCGCCAACCAAAGATTTAATTGCGAACTATTGCGCGAAGTATCCGCAAAGTTTCGCTGTTGCCTTCACCCTGGCTGATCAGAGCCAAGACTTAGAGAAAATCGCTAATCAGAAACTCTGGGATAAGGGCGTGTCTTTGATGATTGGAAACACTACCGAAACCCTCGGGTCGCAAAGTATCCGCGCACTTCTGGTGGAACGGGACGGGGTTGTTGAGTGTCATGGAAGTAAGCGGGAAGTGGCGAAGCTCATAGTGGAAAAGATCACTAGCCACTTCGTCGCTTAGCCGAGTAGGCTTTATGCATGACGCTACGCACATTTACTTCTGAATCAGTCACAGAGGGGCATCCAGACAAAGTCTGTGATCAGCTCTCCGACACGATACTCGACGCCATTATCGAACAAGACCCATATTCACGTGTCGCGGTAGAGGCGCTAGTGACCACTGGGCTGGTTCATATAGCCGGCGAGGTCACGACATCTGGTTACGTAGAAATACCTCAATTGGTTCGTGACAAAATCGTTGAGATTGGGTACAACAGCTCAGAAATTGGCTTTGATGGTAACTCTTGCGGCGTATCCGTGTCGATTGGCGCTCAATCGCCTGACATAGCTTCCAGCGTCGACAATGCCCTGGAGAAACGAAGGGGAGAAGTCGATCGGTTCAATTCGATGGGTGCTGGCGATCAGGGCATGATGTTCGGCTATGCAACTTCAGAGACCAAATCGCTCATGCCTGCGCCAATTCTGCTGGCGCATCAGATTGCACAGAGGCTTAGCCAAGTCAGAAAAGAATTGGGCATGGGGCTGCTTCGGCCGGACGGAAAAACTCAGGTGTCCGTTGATTACGATGGCCATAAACCCGTGTCAATCAGCACCGTGGTGCTATCGAGCCAGCATCATCCCGATTTGGCACAAGACGAACTTGCAAGTATTGCTCTCGAGAGAGTGATAAAACCCGTTCTACAGGAAAGTCAGTTAGATTTTTCGAATACGCAATACATCATTAATCCATCAGGAAGATTTGTAGTCGGTGGTCCTCAGGGAGATGCTGGACTGACCGGACGAAAAATTATTGTTGATACCTATGGCGGAATGGCAAGACATGGCGGTGGTGCATTCTCTGGTAAAGATCCCTCAAAGGTTGACAGATCCGCGGCCTACGCCATGCGTTGGGTGGCTAAAAATGTTGTGGCTGCAGGACTAGCCGCAAGAGCAGAGATTCAAGTAGCCTACGCAATTGGAATGGCAAAGCCTGTGGCTGTATTTGTTGAGACCTTTGGCACAGAAAAGGTTGAAATAGGTGAGATCGAGAAAGCAATCGCAAAAGTTTTCGATCTTCGACCCGCGGCAATTATTGAAGATTTAGACCTTAGACGACCAATCTTTAGCAAGACGGCAGTATACGGTCACTTTGGTCGCGAGCTACCTGAATTCAGTTGGGAGCGGCTGGACCGAGTAGATGCACTTCTTGACGTGATCGGGCGCTAGTAGTGGTTTACGCCGTTCGAGTGGCGGTAGAGTCGCCGTTGCTCCAATTAGATCGAGAGTTCGATTTCCTAGTCCCTGCCGAACTGAGTAATTCAATCCAATGGGGCTCACGGGTCAAATTCAAGATGGGAAGAGCCAAGTCAGAGCAAACCGGTATTGTCGTCGAGCTTCTCGAGAGCAGTCAATGGGCAAAGACATCAATTACGGCTGTCGTTGGTGAAAGAGCAATTATCACACAAGAGCTCTATGAGTTTTGCAGGTCAATCTCTCAGCGCCAAGTTGTTGCTCTCGGTGAAATTCTTCAACTTGCCTGTCCGCAACACATGCCAAGAGTCTCCCTTGATTTGCCAACTGACATTCCAATAGGCACCAACATCATTACGAACGAAGTCGTTCTCACCAGCACCCAAGTTCCCCTCGGCGAGGCCTTTGTGCCGGCCTGGGCAAAGTTGTTTGTACAAAGAGCGGCTGATCAATTTGCAAGCGGCAACTCCTCAATTCTGATCGCCCCGGAAGCTGCAGATGTGGAGGAGATTGTAGTTGCTGCCAGAGCGCTCAATTTGGATATCATCGTCTGGGAATCATTGCCTAAGTCGTTGAGGTATCAGAACTTTCATAGAACACTTAATCAGGTAAGAGTAATTGTGGGCACAAGAAGTGCTATTTATGCACCGGTTGCAAATTTGGGACTGATTGCAGTTGCTGATGACGCTGACGAAAGCTACCGCGAGATCGGTTCTCCTCATACAAACCTGCGCGATCTTGCTCTGCTACGGGCGTCCAACCGAGCATCCTTGCTCTTTGCCGCTCCCTATAGATCGGTAGAGCTTCAACGACTGGTCGAAATTGGGTATCTCAAGGAATTCAGTCTTGGACAAAAGCCTCCGCGCATCGCCTATTCCTCGGTAGGCCAAAGAATCGATGAGACCAGTATCAATTTGGCCAAGGAATCCCTCAAGCGAGGAACCCTTCTCGTCTTGCTCCCACGAAAGGGTTCATCGGCGGGCGCTTACTGCGCGGACTGTGGAGAACGACTTCGGTGCAGATGCGGTGGTTTTGGCTGGGAAGCGAGAGCAGGAGCATACGAATGCAGAATTTGCTCAAAACCGATCCTCGAGTGCTCAGATTGTCGTGCAACCAACTTTAGGCGGGGTAGGTCTGGCAGCACGCGAACCTCTGCTGAGGTTGGAAAGATGTTTCCTGGGGCGGTGATTTATGAAGCAACCCGAGAGAAGAAGCCGACGGTTGCAAATCGAGCAAATCAAATTGTTGTAGCTACTCCAGGAAGTGCGCCTCGCCTTAGCAAGGGGTACAGCGGTCTAGTCGTACTCGATCCAGACATTTGGCTCGCTGCCCAGAGCATTCACGCAGAGCAGAATGCCCTAAGGGATTGGTGCGAGGCAATAGAGCTACTTAATCCAGATGGTCGAGTAGTCATCGCTGGGCTTGACAATCGTCTAGGAAAACCCTTTGCACTGTGGCAACATGTTGAAATTGCACGAGTGACATATCAGGAATCCAAGCAGCTTCGACTGCCACCTGCAGTCAGGATTGTAAAGGTGTCTGGTACGCCGAAGCAAATCCAAATCGCAAAGGCAGCAATCACTGCAAACGGAGGAGAACAGCTGCGAAATGATGGGAAAACAGCGACATTTCGATTCGACTACTCAAAAGGACAAGAGATTTCTCGCGAGCTAAGAGCCATCGCAACATCTGCTAAATCGGTCATCCGAGGTGAACGCAACGTGAGGGGCTTTACAGTCATTATGGACGAATTGGAGGGTATTTAGTGAAGATTCTTTTTGCCGGAACCCCGAAGGTCGCCGCCAGTGTTCTTGCAAGTCTTGCAAAGCAGCATGAGATTTGCCTTGTTCTAACGCGCCCCGACGCTGAGATTGGGCGAAAGCACAAACTCACGCCTTCAGAGGTAGCTGTCGTCGCAGAAGGCCTTGGGGTACCGACGCTGAAAGCAGACCATCTAGGCGCTTTGGAAATTGAGCTAATTCGACAATCTGGCGCGGAAAGGGCTGTAGTGGTTGCTTATGGAGCAATGATTCCAAAGAGCGCACTCGATCTATTTCCCTGGTGGAATCTACACTTCAGTCTCTTGCCACTCTGGCGAGGAGCAAGTCCACTCCAGCATTCGCTTATTTCCAGAATCGGGCAAGGAATCACCCTGTTTGAACTTGAAGAATCATTGGACACTGGTCCTGTAGTTGAAGATGTACCGCTTAATCTTCCAGACGACCAACCGGCTGAACAAATAATGGAACACCTTGGAGAGCTGGGCTCGCAATTGATTATTCGAAATCTAGAAAGTGCAAAGCTTCCGAGAGACCAGCAGGGTCAGGCGACCTATGCTCCAAAGATTTCGCGCGCAGATGCAAGAATCAGTTTCGAGGCAACGGCGCCAGAAATTCAACGAAGAGTGTATGCATTTAACCCAGAGCCGATGGCATGGTGTCGAGCTGGAGAGAGGGATTTGCGGATCCTCCGGGCTAGGGCAATTGGTGCGGTCGATTGGAACTCAGTCAGTGAAAAGATTCTTAGCCCAGGCGAAATAGAGGTGTCTGCGGGTAAGGTCCTAGTTGGTTGTGGGCATGGATCTCGACTTGAATTAATCGAAGTTCAACCTGCTGGCGGCAAGCAGATGCAGGCTATGGATTGGCTGCGCGGATTTGGCGGTTCCAAACTTGAGTAAAGCAAGATTGGCCGCCTATGAATTGCTTGTGAGAGTCAAAAGAGATGATTCTTATGTCAACTTGCTCCTTCCTAGTTTCTTGAAGAAAACCGGCGTCGCCGAACAGGATCGAGGTCTCGTTCAGGAAATGGCCTATGGGGCGCTTCGGTGGCAGTTGCAGTACGACGTAATAATTGACTTTCTAGCGGGTGGTAAGGACATCGAAGAAGGAGTGCGAATAGCACTGAGACTCGGTCTGCACCAGCTCTTTCGAATGAGAATCCCAGCCCACGCGGCCATCAACGAAACCGTTGAGCTCATCAAGAGAATCAATCCAAGAGCAGCTGGATTTGCAAATGCGATTCTGAGGAATTCGGATAGAGCGGGTCTTGAAGGTCTGCTTTCTAAAGTCACTGCTGCGCTCAGTCCAGTCGCTGCGGTTTCTGTTACCCATTCTCATCCCGAATGGATAGTAAGAGCGCTGATTGATTCGTTGGCACTTGACTCAAGAGATCAGCTTGAAGACCTTCTTAGGTCAAACAATGAGACTCCTAGCGTCAATCTTGCGGCTCTTTCTGAAGACGCGAAGAAGTCGCTCGGCGAGAACTTTGAGGCATCCTCAGTTTCTCCGATCGGCTTTCTGCTCGACGGTAACCCTGAGGCCTTTCTCTCAAGAGAGATAAGGGTGCAGGACGTAGGTTCACAATTGGTAGCTCTGACGCTGCTAGAAATCGCCGACCTAAATGGCCGATTTTTGGACATGTGTTCAGGACCTGGCGGTAAATCCGCTGTATTGCTAAGCGGTCTCAATCCATCGGCGGAGCTCGTCTGTTTAGAACCCGCTAGTCACCGAGCTAAGTTGGTTCGCGATGCGGTCGGGTATGACAAGCGCGTCAGCGTAGTCGAGGCAATGGGACAGACGGTTGAACCAAATAGTTTTGATGCCGTTCTTGTTGACGCGCCCTGTAGCGGACTAGGTTCGCTGCGAAGGAAGCCGGAGTCGCGCTGGCGAAAGAACTCCTCGCAACTTCCTCAGCTAAATAGAACTCAGGGCGAACTCTTGGATGCTGGACTATTTAGCCTAAGGACGGAAGGTGTTTTGCTCTATTCCACCTGTTCTCCGGTCATTTCTGAAACAAATACTCAGATAGTTGACGCGCTCGCACGGCACCCAGAAGTTGAGCTTCTTGACCTAAAGCCCGCCTTGCGCAGAATCAGCCCTTCGCTGCAGTTGAATGAGAAACGGAAGACCATTCAGCTGTGGACCGACATCCATCAAACCGACGCGATGTTTATGGCAGCATTCAAGAGAGTAGGGTAGGGATGTGAAGATCAATCCTTCGATACTCTCGGCGGACTTCGCCAATCTTGAACGGGATTTGCTGCGAATCAGCAATGCTGATGCTGCGCACATCGATGTAATGGACAACCACTTTGTACCCAATTTGACTATAGGTTTGCCTGTTGTTAGACGAATCCAAGAGATTAGCCCTATTCCGCTTGATGTGCACCTGATGATTACAAATGTGGACGTTGAAGCAGTTAAATACGCCCAGCTTGGTGTTGATTCCATCACATTTCATCTAGAGGCATCTCAGACCCCAGACCAGACCATTGCTCAGCTCAAGGAAATGGGAACCAAGGTTGCAATCGCGATCAAGCCAAATACACCAGTTGAAACCGCGTTTCCCTTTCTTGCCGATCTAGACATGCTTCTTATAATGACCGTTGAGCCTGGTTTTGGAGGGCAAAGGCTTCTAGAGGAAACCCTCGGAAAAATTTCCATCGCGGCAAAGGAGATTTCAAGTCTCGGAAAAGACATCACCCTTCAGGTGGATGGTGGAGTGACAGTTGCAAACATCTCTCGAATCTCCTCGCTTGGTGCGAATTGCGCCGTGGCTGGTTCTGCCGTTTTCAACTCTGGAGACCCGGGTCAAAACATAGCTGCATTAAAAAGTGCCGCTATTACTGTGAATTCCTAGCCGCTAACCTATACGTATGAAAACCTTTAATTCCCTATATCTAGAGCTTGAATCAATAGCTCAGAGCATGCCTTCAGACAGTAATTCAGCGCGTCTTCTGGGTGAGGGTATACACGCGATCGGGAAAAAAGTTGTCGAAGAAGCCTCCGAGGTTTGGATGGCAGCAGAGTACGAAACCAACGAAGACTTAGCGTTGGAAGCAGCGCAATTGATTTATCACCTTCAGCTTTTGTTGGTTGCCAGGGGCGTAATGCTTTCTGAGATTGAGGAGAGGCTCTAATGCTGAGGGTTGCTATCCCCAACAAGGGCATTTTGTCCGAGAATGCCGTTTCAATTCTCAAAGAAGCTGGCTATGCCACACGCAGAGAGCCATCCGAGCTTCACCTTGTTGATGAATCCAATCAAATTGAATTCTTTTATCTTCGCCCTCGCGACATAGCGACTTACGTCGGCGAAGGGTCGCTGGACGCAGGGATCACTGGTCTTGATCTGCTCATGGATTCCGCATCTAAGGCGGAAGAGGTGGCGAACCTTGGTTTCGGTGAGTCTTCGTTTAGATTTGCCGTTGCAACCGAGTCTTCCTACCAGTCAGTAGCTGACCTTGCTGGCAAGCGAATCGCGACGGCATTCCCCACCTTGCTCGAGAGATATCTTGAGACAAACAAGATCTCAGCTGTGATTGTGAAACTGGATGGAGCCGTAGAAACCGCAATCAGATTGGGCGTCGCAGATGCCATAGCGGACGTTGTTTCGAGCGGTAACACACTGCGAAAGGCCAACCTTCGAATAATTGGACCTGTGGTCATTACCTCAACTGCAAGATTGATTGCTGCTCCAGGGAAATCAGAATTAACTAGCCGATTGCTAAGGAGGATAGAAGGAGTTATCGTCGCGAGAGATTATGTTTTGATGGATTACGACTGCCCTAAGGCAATTATTGATCAGGCGATCAAGATAACCCCCGGGATTGAATCTCCGACTCTTTCACCATTGGCCGATGAAAGCTGGGTAGCAGTGAGAGCGCTTGTTAAAGCATCGGAGACAAATCGCATTATGGATCAACTTTCGGACATCGGTGCAAAAGCAATCTTGGTTACGTCATTACACGCAGCGAGAATTTAGTGCCCGCATTAAGAATCATTCCTTGCCTGGATGTACAAGACGGTCGCGTTGTAAAAGGAGTCCAATTTCAGAATCTGCAGGACGTTGCGGATCCAGTCGAATTAGCAGAGCTGTATTTTAATCAGGGAGCGGATGAGATTACTCTGCTGGACATTTCAGCATCTATAGAGGGCCGATCAGCAATGCTGGGGGTTGTCCAGAGCTGCGCCGAAGCGACCTTTGTGCCATTGACAGTGGGCGGGGGAGTTCGCTCCAGCGACGACGTCAAGCGTCTCTTAGCTGCTGGAGCAGACAAGGTGTCGATCGGTACGGCCGCAGTGACCAATCCGGATATTATTGATCAAATTGCCAACCAATTCGGCTCGCAGGTATTGGTTCTGTCTCTCGACGTCAAGCGAGGCGTTTCAAAGTCTGGTTTTGTCGTAACGCGGATGGGTGGGACCCAGGAGACGGACCTCGATGCATTCGATTGGATTTGCGAGGTAGCAGAGAGAGGCGCTGGTGAACTCTTGGTGAATTCAATTGACGCAGACGGGACAAGGCAGGGATTTGACATTGAGCTAATGAGTTCAGTGAGGGAAATGTGCGATCTACCTTTAGTCGCGTCTGGCGGCGCTGGAGAGCTTTCGGACTTCGTTGAAGCCGCCCAGAGTGGGGCAAATGCCCTTCTTGCTGCCAGCGTCTTTCACTCAGGTTCGTTTACCATTGGACAAGTAAAGGCTGAGCTTGCGCGCAGTGGAGTGGAAGTCAGAAACTGATGTTTGATTTGAAGCAACTAAGGTATGACGCGTCTGGCCTGATTCCTATCATCGCCCAAGACAACTCTTCCGGCGAGATTTTGATGCTTGGATATGCATCCGAGCAGACGCTTGCGGAAACTTTAGAGTCACGAAAGCTCGTGCTCTTTTCGCGCTCGAGAAATAGCAGGTGGCTGAAGGGTGAAACAAGTGGCAACTTCCTAGAGATAGTATCTCTCCAGGAGGACTGTGACAAAGACGCAATTCTTGCGCGCGTAATCCCGCACGGACCGACTTGTCACCTTGGCAATACGAGCTGTTTCGGCGAGCACCAATGATTTCGTTGCTGGAGGTTGAACAGTTAGCTGCGAAATACAACGTTGTGCCAGTGACAAAGCGCCTATTTGCGGGAACAGAAACGCCAGTTGGTCTTTATCACAAACTCTGTGGATCAAGGTCTAATACTTTTCTCTTGGAATCCGCAGAGCAAGGAGTGTGGGGTCGTTTTTCCTTTATTGGGGTAAATAATCGCGGTCAGATCACCGCATCATCGAAAACAGTATGGGACTCTATCCAGAGCTCGTTACCGTCTGGTTCGCTCTCGCAGAATCCAATAGACGCGTTGCGCCAGCTTCAAAGCCAATGGCGCAGCGCCCCAAGTGAATATCCGCTGACTTCCGGGCTCGTCGGCTTTATAAGCTGGGGATTGACTGAGGAGCTTGAGAATCTTCCGGCAAGAAAACTCGAGCATTACCACATTCCTCTTTATTCGTTTTTGCAGTTCTCAGAACTAGTGATTGTTGATCACCAAAATTCGGAGTTGGTCCTTGTTAGTGTCATTTTCCTAGATGGCAAAGGTAGCGTGGCTTCAAAGTACGAAAGTGCCGTTGAAGAATTGGAAAAGCTCGAGGCTCAAGTTAAGCAACCAACATCTTCACTGATAACAAACATCGAATCTCATCCTGAGACTTTTTCCAGCAACATGGCCAAGTCTGATTTTCTTCATTCAGTTGATCGGGCCAAGGAGTATGTGCGGATTGGTGACGTTTTCCAGGTTGTCATCTCGCAGCGATTCGACCAAGATTTCAATGGTGATGCCCTAGATGTTTACAGAGCCCTAAGGGCCAGTAATCCAAGCCCCTACATGTATCTGATACGTATGCAGGATGAGCAAGGAAGTTTCGACATCGTCGGTTCGTCACCCGAAGCGCTTATAAAGGTTTCATCAGGGCACGTGGTAAGTCATCCAATTGCCGGTTCTAGGCGTAGGGGTAACAGTGCGGCAGAGGACCTTCGCCTTGCTAATGAACTACTGGCGGATGAGAAAGAACGTAGTGAGCACCTTATGCTTGTCGACTTGGCCCGAAATGACCTACTGCGTGTCTGCAGGCCGGAGACTTTGCAAGTGTCGGAATTCATGCAAATTCATCGTTTTAGCCATGTAATGCATTTGGTGTCAACAGTTGAAGGTGAACTACGTGAAGGGTTGGGCGCTGTCGACGCACTGTTGGCGTCGTTTCCCGCCGGCACACTATCTGGAGCGCCCAAACCAAGAGCCTTGGAAATAATTGCCGAACTAGAGCCAAGTTATCGGGGATTGTTTGGTGGTGTAGTTGGTTATTTTGATTTTGCGGGGAACTCTGATCTTGCCATCGCAATCAGAACAACGGTTATCCGAGACGGAAAGTCTTTTGTTCAAGCGGGTGCCGGAATAGTGCTCGATTCGATTCCCGAATCGGAGTATCAAGAGACTCTGTCAAAAGCCGCCGTTGTCATAAAGGCAGTGACAAAGGCAAGGGGCTTATCGAATGGCTAAATGGACATTAGCAATTGTTGTTTATGCCGCTATAAGTTGGATGCTGCTCTTGTTGCCCTGGGTGCAAGTTGAAGCAACCGTCCTGACCGGAGCGGAGCTGTCTGACATTTTGACTTTGTTGCCAGCCCTTGGCGTTCTGATTCTTCTCATTTCTCTCTATGGCAGATTGAGCCGCATCCTTCGAATAATGGCCTCAGTGGTCTTTGCGGCTGGTGCATACATTTCGTTCACTACCAACTTTTCAAGTTCCGCGGCAAGTATTGCGTTGCAAGAGTCAATGACCGGAATAGCTGGCGATAACTCGCTGGGTCAGTTACTTGCGACGCCAGTCGTATTCGGGTTTAGTCAGCTAATAGCATCTTTGCTTTGCCTTGGGCTTCTGAAGAAGGTCGCAAAGAGACGGACGATGAGTGAGCCCGCTGAGCTCGATGCTCGTGGTATTTGGGAAGAACAAAGCTAAGATATAGCGAACGAGGAGGACAAATGAGTGAGAATCACGAAGAACCTGGTCATGGAAATTCGATAGCAGCCTGGACGACGGTCGGGGTTGTGATACTTGCATTTTCACTTGGTACGTTCTTTTTCTTCCTTGATAATGCCATTATGGTTTGGCTATCGGCTGCTCTTGCATTAGGTGGAGTTGGACTTGGCTACTACCTAAAGAAGTCTGGCTATGGCGTAGACGGCCAGCACACAAAGCACTAGTGCTGGACTCTCTTTTTCAGCAGGCCGCCCTCGATGCGACCGCTCGCCAAGCTCTTAGGCCCTTTGATCAGCTCATGAATGAAATAGCGAGCGTTCCACGGCCCATGAATGTGTATGAGCATCTTGCAAAAATTGACCGAATTCGACTCATTGCTGAAATAAAGCGTGCTAGCCCTTCCAAGGGGTTTCTGGCTGAAATACCAAAAGCAGCTGAGCTTGCTATTGGTTACCAGCAAAGCGGAGCAGATGCAATCTCAGTCTTGACAGAGAGTTCGGGCTTCCGAGGTCGGCTAGAGGACTTAGCGGAGTCGTCGAGAGCAGTCTCGATACCAACCTTGCGAAAAGACTTCATATCAAACGAATATCAGATCCTTGAAGCTCGACTCGCTGGGGCTTCATTTGTGCTGCTGATCCTGTCGTATTTATCGAAAGAACGCGCAGCAGAGCTATCTCAGTTCTCAGCAAGCCTGGGACTCGGGGTTCTTTTCGAGACGCACACGGAAGGAGAGATCGCTACCGCTGGCGAATTGGGCGCTCGTCTAATTGGCATAAACACAAGGGATTTGCAGACCTTCAAGACCGACCTGGGGCTCTTTGAAACGCTGGTAAATCGGCTTCCGAAGGACGCCGTGGCAATAGCTGAATCATCGGTAAGAACTATTGATGATGTTCGCAGATATCGGTCCGCTGGGGCGGATGTTGTGCTAGTTGGAGAGGCACTGGTGACCGGTGACTGGAGAGCGCTGATACCACAGATCGTTTCCGTCTCGTAGAATCTACAAATGCAGGAAAACCTATCCAACACCGTAGGCCCCTACTTTGGCGCATACGGAGGCAGGTTTGTTCCTGAGCCTCTAATTGAAGCTCTCGACCAACTTGAAAATGTCTATCTGGCGGCTAGAAAAGATCCAGCTTTTCAAGCGGAATTAGATCATCTACACAAGACTTACACTGGACGACCTTCAATCATTACCGAAGCCGATCGATTCGCACGCTCACTTGGTGACCTAAGGGTTTTCCTAAAGCGAGAGGACCTAAACCACACTGGTAGCCACAAGATAAACAATGTGATGGGTCAAGCTCTGCTAACCAAACGTATGGGTAAAACTCGCATAATTGCAGAAACTGGGGCCGGGCAGCACGGGGTGGCCTCCGCCACTGCGGCCGCTTACTTTGGTCTTGAGTGTGTCGTTTACATGGGAGAAGTCGACACTCAGCGACAGGCTCTCAATGTCGCTCGAATGAAACTACTTGGTGCTCAAGTCGTGCCGGTCACCACAGGTTCCAGAACCCTAAAAGATGCTATTAATGAAGCGATGCGGGACTGGGTGGCCAACGTCGACACCACACATTACTTGCTAGGAACTGTCGCCGGACCACATCCATTTCCAACAATGGTGCGGGATTTTCACTCAGTGATCGGTAAGGAATCCCGGCAGCAAATTCTTGAACTAATTGGAGAGCTTCCTACCGCCGTTGCTGCATGCGTTGGGGGAGGCTCAAATGCAATTGGGATCTTCCATGGATTTATTGACGATGCAGCTGTCCAGCTGTGGGGCTTCGAGGCGGCTGGTAATGGAATTGAAACAGCGTTGCACGCCGCAACCCTTTCAAAGGGCTCACAGGGCGTCTTGCATGGAGCGAAGACTTATGTTCTTCAGGATGAAGATGGACAAACCAGCGAATCGCATAGCATCTCAGCTGGGCTTGACTACCCGGGTGTCGGGCCGGAGCATGCGTTCCTAAAGGATCTTGGACGAGCAAAGTATCTCGGAATCACCGATGACGAAGCGATGGAAGCTATGAGGCTACTGTCTCAGACAGAGGGCATCATTCCGGCTATTGAAACTGCACACGCTCTTGCAGGCATCAAGCACCTCGGTCAGGTTTTGCCAAGTGGATCATCCGTGCTGGTAAATCTCTCAGGTCGCGGCGACAAGGACATGGAAACCGCTGGACGATATTTTGGTCTGTTGTGATTGCAGTTGAGAAAGTTCTTAGAGATAGATCTGCCAAGTCGAAAGGCAGCCTGATTGGCTACTTCCCAGCCGGATACCCAACGGTTGACGAGTCAATCAAAGCACTTGTTTCGATGGCAGATAACGGCTGCAACGCCCTCGAGATTGGAATTCCCTATTCGGACCCCGTGATGGATGGTCCAGTCATCCAACGAGCCACCGAAAAGGCATTGCAAAACGGTTTCAAAATTTCAAAGGTATTTGAAATCATCAAGGCTGTCAGAGCGCGTAGCGAAGTGCCAATCCTGGTCATGAGCTATTGGAATCCAATTCTCGCCTACGGCATAAAGGCGTTCGCAAGTGATTTGGCTGCCTCTGGTGGTCAGGGAATAATTACGCCAGATCTAATACCGGATGAAGCTAAGGAGTGGATTGACGTCAGCGAGCAGCTGAACTTGGAAAGAGTCTTTTTAGCTGCGCCTAGCAGCAGCGTCGAAAGAGTTGCGCAGGCACATTCAGCGTCTCGAGGCTTCATTTATGCTGTTTCAACAATGGGAATAACTGGTGAGCGAGCCCAACTCGATTCCTTGGCGCGCCAGGTCGTATCTCGTATCCGACAGGCTGGAGACCGTCCAGCATGTGTGGGCGTGGGCGTTTCGACAGCCGAGCAAGTGCGTGAGGTAAACACCTACGCTGACGGTGCAATTGTTGGCACGGCATTTATCAATGCCTATGAAGAAGGTGGATTAGAAGCCCTCCGTGAAAAGGTAATCGAGCTGGCTAGTGGTTTAGACTAGGCGAATGCTTGAGACCGTTGGCATCCCCTCTCCCGAGGTTTCGTTTATTGACCTTGGAATTTTTCGCATTCATTTTTATGCACTCTTCATCCTGATTGGTATTGCCCTAGCAACCTGGCTTGCCGACTACAAATTAGCCAAGCGCGGGGCGCCAAAGGGAACCATGCTCGACATTGCTCTGTGGGCGGTGCCATTCGGAATTCTTGGTGGCAGGTTCTTCCACGTCATAACGCATCCCGATGATTACTTCTTCGAAGGTGCCGATTTGTTGGCAACGCTTCGAATTTGGGAGGGCGGACTTGCCATTTATGGCGCCATCTCGCTTGGTGCGGTGGGTGTATTTATCGCCACTAGACAACTTGGCCTGCGGTTCTGGACAGTTGCAGACGCCATAGCGCCAGGGCTTTTGATTGCACAAGGCATAGGAAGATTGGGCAACTATTTCAATAAAGAGCTCTTCGGTCTGCCAACCACCATGCCCTGGGGGCTTCAAATTCCCAGCAGCAACCCCGCTTATCCGGTGGGCCTACCGGATGGACTCCTATTCCACCCGACCTTTGCCTACGAAATGATTTGGAACTTTACTGGCGCTGCCTTGCTGCTGCTGCTTGGAAGCAAGCTGAATCTGCAATGGGGCAAGGTCTTTGCCCTCTATTTGGTCATATATTCCTTCGGCCGAATCTGGATAGAAGCTATCCGAATTGACCCAAGTGAGATTATTCTTGGCCTTAGGCTAAATATCTGGTCAGCGCTGATCGGATTGACCTTGGGCATAATCCTCTTCACGGTTCAATCTCGCCGACACCCTGGCTTTGAACCCTCGATTTGGCGTCCAGACAGAGAACCTGTTTTGGAAGCTGAACCAGCAAATAGCTCCGAATCGGAGCAGACTAAATAAATTCATTTCGGGCCAACGACGTCCCAGTTTTCTGAGAGTTCGATTGGAGTTGAATTGACTATTTCTCCGTTCAAGCGCTATTCGCTAGTGCCTGAAGCGCAGGGTTTGTATGACCCAAGCGCGGAGAAAGATGCCTGCGGACTCGCCATGGTGGCAACACTTCGAGGAACAGCTGGACACGACATTGTCGAAACAGCTCTAAGCGCACTTCGTAATCTTGAACACAGAGGAGCTGTTGGCTCTGATGCTGGAACCGGTGATGGGGCTGGAATTCTCACACAATTACCGGACGCTTTTTTTAGAGACATTCTTGATTTCGACTTACCGTTACCGGGTCATTACGGAGCCGGCCTGGCATTTTTGGGAACCAGCGTTGAATCGGAGAAAAAGGCATTTGAGCAAATCGCGCATGAGGAGGGCCTAAACATTCTTGGTTGGCGTCAGGTGCCAATCCGTCCCGAGGTTTTAGGCGAATTAGCTCGTGCAGCCATGCCACTGATTGAGCAAGTATTCGTTGGGGGAGACGCCTCAGGTTTGGAACTAGAACGAAGATTATTCCGACTGAGAAAGCGTTCCGAACGTGAGATTGGCATCTACTTTCCGTCTCTATCCACGCGAACCATCGTCTACAAAGGAATGGTGACGACCTTACAACTGGAGCCGTTCTATCCTGACCTATCGGACGAGCGGTTTGTTTCAAAGCTAGCGTTGGTGCACTCGCGTTTTTCAACTAACACCTTCCCGTCTTGGCCACTCGCTCATCCCTTCCGGTTTATTGCACATAACGGAGAAATAAACACTGTAAAGGGAAATGCGAACTGGATGGCCGCCAGAGAATCACAGCTGGCAAGCGACTTGCTAGGAAACATCGATCAACTTAAGCCCATTGTGACGCCAGGTGCGTCTGACAGCGCGACCTTCGATGAGGTTCTCGAACTATTGGTGCTGGGGGGTCGTTCACTTCCGCACGCCATGATGATGATGATTCCAGGGGCCTGGGAGAAGCAATTGGATCTTGACCCTCAGGTCAGAGATTTTTTCGAGTACCACTCGATGCTTATGGAGCCCTGGGATGGACCAGCTGCAGTTGTCTTCACAGACGGCGATCTCGTTGGCGCCACCCTTGACCGCAATGGTCTTCGTCCGGGTCGATTCATCGTGACCGAGGATGGACTAATCATTCTTGCTTCCGAAATTGGAGTCTCTTCGATCACTCCCGATCGAATCGTTCGTAAGGGCAGACTTCAACCCGGCAAGATGTTCCTGATCGACACCAAGGCCGGGGTCATTATTGAAGACGAGCAGATAAAGGCGGAAGTTGCATCGCTGGAGCCTTGGGGTGAATGGTTAGAGCAGTCAAGGATAAATCTCAAGGATTTGCCGGAGCGCGAGCATGTCCGCTATTCATCAACTTCTGTGAACCGAAGGCAGCGAGTTTTTGGTTATACAGAGGAGGACATCAAGGAGTTCATTACTCCCATGGCCAGAGCGGGCCAAGAGCCGATTGGTGCTATGGGGACTGACACACCAATAGCAGCCATATCGGACCGCCCTAGACTCCTTTTTGACTACTTTGTTCAGCAATTTGCGCAGGTAACCAACCCACCACTCGATGCGATTCGGGAAGAAGTTGTCACATCAATGACGGCCGCTATTGGTCCCGTCAGAAATCTGTTGACCGCCACCCCTGAGCACGCCAAACAGATGGTTCTAGATTATCCAATTCTTAGTAACGACGAGCTTGCTCGAATCAAGCACATCGATAAGGCAAATAACATTGGCAAGTCTGTAACTATTTCCTGTCTCTATAGAGTTGATGAAGGCTCTGCTGCTTTAGAGGAGCGATTAGCTGAGATCTGCGCAGAGGTCGATTCCGCAATTGCAAACGGTGCAACTTTCCTGGTCCTCTCTGACCGCGACTCGAATAGAGAACTAGCGCCAATTCCTTCACTTCTGAGCCTTTCCGCAATCCATCATCACCTAATTCGCAAGGGCGATCGAATGATGGTCGGTCTGGTGGTGGAGTGTGGTGACGCAAGAGACGTCCACCACATGGCAACCCTTATTGGCTATGGTGCCTCTGCCATTAATCCTTACCTGGCGCTCGAAACGGCTGAGGACCTTGTGGTTCGAGGCATCATTACAGGTATCACCGCGGAGCGTTCAAGTAAAAACATGATTAAAGCCCTTGGCAAAGGCGTGCTGAAGATCATGAGCAAGATGGGTATTTCTACCGTTGCGTCGTATGCAGCTGCACAAACTTTCGAGGCCATAGGACTTGCCCAAGATCTGGTTGACAAATACTTCACCGGAACTACCTCCAAACTTGGGGGAGTTGGCATCGAAATTCTCGCACAGGAAATCGAGCAACGGCATCGAGCTGCCTACCCGCTAGAAGGTGCGACAAAAGCTCATTTGCCACTTGAGGTGGGTGGAGAGATGAAGTGGCGCCGAGAAGGCCCTCCGCACTTGTTTAATCCCGAAACAGTCTTCAAGCTACAACATTCAACCAAGTCAAAGCGGTACGACATTTTCAAGCAATACACCAAGGCGGTCGACGACCAATCAGAACGCTTGATGACACTTCGTGGCCTTTTTGAACTGAAGCTTAATGAGCGCAAACCAATATCTATTGACGAAGTCGAGCCAGTATCGGAAATTGTCAAACGCTTCTCAACTGGAGCAATGTCGATGGGCGCAATTTCCCCTGAGGCACATGAGGTGCTGGCGATTGCCATGAACAAATTGGGTGCAAGGAGCAACACTGGTGAGGGCGGGGAATCTACTGATCGCCTATTGGACCCAGCTCGCCGATCGGCTGTGAAGCAAGTTGCATCGGGCAGATTTGGCGTCACTTCAATGTATCTAACGCACGCTGATGACATACAAATCAAGATGGCTCAGGGAGCGAAACCAGGCGAGGGTGGTCAGCTTCCACCAAATAAGGTCTACCCATGGATCGCAGAGCTAAGGCACTCCACGCCCGGTGTTGGTCTCATTTCCCCACCTCCTCACCACGACATTTACTCGATTGAAGACCTAAAGCAGCTAATTTTTGATTTAAAGCGCGCAAACCGCGCTGCTCGAATCAACGTTAAGTTGGTCAGTCAATTTGGAGTAGGCACCGTAGCGGCTGGCGTTGCCAAGGCCAAAGCGGACGTAGTTCTAATCTCGGGTCACGATGGTGGAACGGGCGCCAGTCCGCTCAATTCGCTGAAGCACGCCGGGACGCCTTGGGAGTTGGGACTTGCCGAAGCTCAACAGACCCTACTGCTTAATGGTCTGCGAGACCGAATAGTTGTTCAGGTCGATGGCCAAATGAAGACCGGTCGCGATGTAATCATTGCGGCACTTTTGGGTGCTGAGGAGTTTGGCTTTGCAACCGCACCACTGGTTGTCGAGGGCTGTATTTTGATGCGCGTCTGCCACCTAGACACTTGCCCGGTCGGCGTTGCAACGCAGAACCCCGAACTTCGAAAGCGATTCCGGGGACAGGCCGAGCATGTCGTTAACTTCTTTGAATTTCTCGCCCAGGAAGTAAGAGAGTATTTAGCGGCGTTAGGATTCAGAACTTTGGCTGAAGCCGTAGGGCATGTTGAGTTGCTCGACACCAACCGTGCAATAAGGCACTGGAAGGCTGATGGAATGGATCTTGCCCCGATCTTCGCGGCTAAAAACATCCAAGGTGCCTCACCTCTTCGATCAACAACTGTGCAGGAGCACGACATTGAGAGTCATTTTGACTATCCCCTACTTACCGAGGCCGCACCCGCGCTCGCATACGGCAAGGCCGTATTGATTGAGAAGGAAATAAACAACACCAATCAGGCAATCGGGGCAATGCTCGGCAATGAACTTACTAAGAGGTGGGGTGAAGCAGGATTGCCAGCAGCAACCCTGGAGCTTCACTTGAAAGGGAGCGCAGGGCAATCGCTTGGTGCATTCATACCGCGAGGAATAAAGCTCGTGGTCGAAGGGGATTGCAACGATTACGTTGCCAAGGGATTGTCGGGCGGGATTGTAGTAGTCAAGCCACCAATCGGAAGCGGCTTCGTGGCAAGTGAGAATGTGATTGCGGGAAACGTGATCGGCTATGGGGCAACCGGTGGTGAAATTTACTTGAACGGCGTTGTGGGCGAAAGATTCCTGGTGAGAAACTCTGGGGCTTCTGCAGTGGTTGAGGGCGTTGGGGATCATGGGCTCGAATACATGACCGGTGGCAGAGCCGTGATCCTCGGAAGAACAGGAATAAATCTTGCAGCGGGCATGAGCGGTGGCATCGCATACGTCTACAAACTCGCAGAGTCAAAAGTAAATAGAGAAGCCATTCAAATGGGCGAGATTAGTCTCAGCGCACTCTCGGAGTCAGACAAACTAGAACTAAAGAGCCTTATCCAGAGGCATCTAGAGGAGACGCAGTCAGCCGTTGCTCATGCTATCTTGGCCAACTTTGCGGATGAAGTCAGGAACTTTACAAAGATACTTCCTCGCGACTATGCCCGAGTTTTGGAAATTCAATCTAAGGCAATTGAGCTTGGCCATGAACCCGATGGCCAGGAGGTCTGGACGCAAATACTGGAGGTGATCAATGGCTGATCCCAGAGGTTTCATGAAGATTACTGAACGCCAGACTGCTCCGCGCCGACCAGTGCCCGTAAGAATTAGAGATTGGAAGGAAGTCTATGCGGAGCGCAATTCAGAGACTGTCAAGCAGCAGGCATCTCGATGCATGGATTGCGGAATACCTTTTTGCCACCAAGGATGCCCACTTGGAAACCTGATTCCTGAGTGGAACGATCTCACACACCGCGGACGGGGTCGAGAGGCGATTGATCGTCTTCACGCAACAAATAACTTTCCTGAATTCACCGGGCGAATATGCCCTGCCCCTTGTGAGGACGCCTGTGTATTAGGCATAAATCAACCTGCAGTCACGATTAAGGAAATTGAAGTCAGCATCATTGACGACGCCTTCGACAATGGCCTTGTGCTCCCACAGGTGCCAGACCGTCTAACTGGCAAGACCGTAGCCGTGGTAGGAAGCGGTCCGGCTGGATTGGCTGCTGCCCAACAACTCACAAGGGCTGGACACACGGTCGCGGTATTCGAGCGCGATGATCGAGTTGGCGGCCTTCTCCGCTATGGCATACCGGACTTCAAGATGGAAAAGCATCACATCGACCGACGAATTCACCAGATGGAATCTGAAGGAACCCGCTTTCGCACTGGGATTAATGTCGGTGTCGACATCACTTGGGATGAACTCAGAAGACGCTACGACGCCGTCGTTATTGCAACTGGTGCGCTTATTCCGCGCGACATTCAGGTTCCAGGCCGTGCCCTAACTGGCATTGAATTCGCTATGCCTTATCTAACAGCCGCAAATCGGCGCGTTGCAGGCGAACAAATTGAAAACCAATTAACCGCGGAGGGGAAGCACGTGGTAATCCTCGGCGGCGGAGATACCGGTGCCGATTGTCTGGGCACCGCTACAAGACAGGGCGCCCTAAGTGTCACGACCTTAGCCATTGGTCAGATGCCTCCCAGCGAACGAACGGAAGCTATGCCTTGGCCAACTGTGCCGAATGTCTTTGAAATTCAATCCGCACACGAGGAATTCGGCGAGCGTAAGTACATGCATTCCACGGTTGAGTTCGTCGGGGAGCAAGGAAAACTCACAGGCGTGAAGGTTGCAGATACTGAGTTCGTTGACGGTAAAAGGATTCCAAAGCAAGGCACCGAGAGAATCATCAGGGCGGACTTGGTCCTTCTGGCCCTGGGATACCAAGGAAATGAATCCGCGCAAGTCGTGACCCAACTTGGTCTTGGAGCAGAAAAGGGCAATCTCATTCGAGACGGAAAATACCACGCTGGAAATGGAATCTTCGTTGCTGGTGACGCAGGTCGAGGAGCGAGTCTTGTAGTCTGGGCAATAGCCGAAGGCAGAGCAGCAGCATCGGCGGTTGATGAGTTTCTCGAAGGTGAGACGGACCTGCCCTTTCCAGTCAGACCGACAGACCAACCTATTTCGATTTACAGCTAAGTAAGGATTATTGATGAGACGCGCGAAAATCGTTGCCACTTTTGGCCCAGCGGTCGGAGACTACGAAAAGACAAAAGCTGTCATTGCAGCTGGAGTGGATGTTGCAAGGCTCAATCTTTCGCACGGTGACTATGCCGTTCACGAGGCCTCATACAACAACATACGCAAAGCAGCGGAAGACTTAGGAAAACCCGTTGGGATCTTGGTGGACCTGCAGGGGCCAAAGATTCGATTGGCACGATTTAAAAACGGCAAGGAAGAGCTTTCCGTGGGGCAGGAATTTACGATCACCACTGCGGACGTCGAAGGAGATGCCAGCACGTGCGGAACTACCTATAAAGGCCTACCCGAAGATGTTAAACCCGGTGACCCACTTTTGATTGATGATGGCCGGATTGCGCTTAGAGCCAAAAAGGTCGAAGGAAGCAAAGTAATTTGTGAAGTCGAAATTGGCGGGCCCATTTCAAACAATAAGGGAATTAATCTCCCCGGTGTCGCCGTCAATGTACCCGCGATGAGCGAAAAGGACGAGGAAGATCTTCGATGGGCCCTTCGAACTGGGGCAGACATGGTGGCTCTAAGTTTTGTCCGATCTGCCAAGGACATCACCCGTGCTCACGAGATTATGAAGGAAGAGAACCGCTTCGTTCCTGTCATAGCCAAAATTGAGAAGCCGCAGGCCGTAGATGCGCTGGAGGAGATTGTCGATGCATTTGACGGAATCATGGTGGCCAGAGGAGACCTCGGTGTGGAGTTGCCACTCGAACAGGTACCGTTGGTACAAAAGAGGGCAGTTGAATTGGCTCGTCGCTGGGCTAAACCGGTAATTGTTGCGACGCAAATGCTAGAGAGCATGATCGAGAACAGTCGTCCTACACGCGCCGAAGCATCGGATGTGGCTAATGCTGTCCTGGATGGCGCGGATGCATTGATGCTCTCGGGTGAAACTTCAGTTGGAAAGTATCCGGTCGAGACAGTTGCGACGATGGCAAGAATCATCGAGTCAACTGAGGAAAATGGTCTGGAGAGAATCCCCGACCTGGGGACTAAGCCCCACACACACTCGGGAGCAGTCGTAAAGGCAGCTCTCGACATCGCTGATCTGCTTGGGAGTAAGTTTGTATGTGTCTTCACCGAAAGCGGAGACACCCTTCGAAGGGTTAGTCGACTGCGATCTAGAATTCCAGTTCTTGCCTTCACTCCTAACGAGTCAGTGCGGCGTAAGTTGGCTTTGGTATGGGGTGCAACAACTTTCTTGGTTGAGCACGTCAAGCACACCGACCAGATGATCAAGCAAGTCGATGAAATTGTGATGGAGTCCGGCAAGTGCAAGTTGGGGGATGAGGTAATAGTTGTGGCTGGCTCACCGCCTGGAATTCCAGGTTCAACCAATTCACTTCGAGTCCACAGAGTAGGCGACGCCGTACACAACGCCGCCCCCGGTTACGCCAACTAACTGTGCCGGAAGTGGGATTTGAACCCACACGCCCTTTCGGACAACGCATTTTGAGTGCGCCGCGTCTGCCGTTCCGCCATTCCGGCCGGTCTTGGCAATTGTAGTGGATGCTGAAATGGCTAAAGTAGCAGCATGCAAGAACCATTGAGAGTCCTCGTCGCAGAAGACGAATCGTTGATTCGCATGGACGTTGTGGCCACACTCTCTGAAGCCGGATTTTCGGTTGTTGGCGAAGCGTCGGACGGCGAAGAGGCGCTTGCACTGGCCGAAAAACTTAACCCCGATGTTGTTGTGATGGACATCAAAATGCCCAAACTCGATGGAATTTCAGCAGCCGAGAAATTGACACAGGCAAAAATCCCAGTTGTCCTCTTGACTGCCTTTTCACAAACCGAGCTAGTGACAAGAGCAACCGAGGCTGGTGCGATGGCCTTTATAACCAAACCCTTTAAGCCTGCGGACCTAATACCTGCGATTCAAATTGCAATTGCTCGTAGCGAGGAGATTGCTGCCTTAGAACAGGAGATCTCTGATCTAGCCGATCGTCTTGAGACCAGAAAATTAATGGACCGGGCTAAAGGATTACTTATGTCGAAGATGAAGCTGTCAGAGCCCGATGCCTTCCGATGGATTCAAAAAGCCTCAATGGACAGGAGATTGTCGATGGCGCAAGTTGCCAAGGCCGTCATTGATCAACTTGGACCTAAGACTGCTTCGGGCGAAGATAATTTGTAATTCTTACGGTCGAGAGGAGCTGACCATTTTCGTCAGTCATCTTCACTTCGTGGGTTGTTAAACTTTTTCCCAACTTGATGGCCGTGCAGGTTCCAGTTACTAGACCACTCTTGACTGATGCATGATGTGAAGCGTTGATTTCAATTCCAACTGCATAGCCCCAAGGATGTGCATGAACATTCGCGGCAAAACTCCCCAAAGATTCCGCTAGGACCACGTGGGCGCCACCGTGTAACAGACCGATAGGTTGGGTGTTGCCTTCGACTGGCATTGTTGCTACAGCCCGTTCGGCACTTAGCTCTAAGAGCTTTATTCCCATCCGATCAGCAAGTGCACCCAAACCGCGCTGGCGCATGACTTCCAAGGCTTGAGCTGATGTAACAACTTCTTTTTCCAAGGTCACTCCCGAGCAAAGTAGGCTAGGCACATGTCTGCTGAGAAAAAGCCTACCTTGCTACTAATCGATGGGCACTCACTCGCATTTCGCGCCTTCTATGCCCTAAATCCCGAAAGTTTCAAGAATCAGGCTGGTCAGCACACAAACGCCGTTCACGGTTTCATCTCAATGCTTCTCACCCTAATTGAGAGTGAAAAGCCCACCCACATTTGCGTAGCCTTTGACGTGTCTCGTGAAAGCTTTCGAACGAAGGAATATCCGGAGTACAAAGGTAATCGTGGCGAGACACCTGAAGAATTCATTGGTCAGACTGAACTCTTGGTGGAAGCCCTTGCTGCAATGCGCATCACATCGGTTTCTAGAGAGGACTATGAAGCGGATGACCTAATAGCCTCGCTTGCCAATCACGGCGAGAAGGCTGGAATGAATGTTCTGATTGTTTCTGGCGATCGCGATACTTTCCAGCTAATTAGTGATCAGACAAAGGTTCTCTATCCAATTAAGGGGGTGATGAATCTTGCCCGCATGGATGACAAGGCTGTATTTGATAAGTATGGAGTCACGGCCAAGCAATACCAGGACCTAGCCGCACTCGTTGGTGAGACCTCGGACAATCTCCCTGGGATTCCGGGTGTTGGCCCAAAAACTGCAGCTAAATGGCTTCAAACATACGGCGATCTGAATTCGATCCTGAAAGCGGCCGATCGGATAACCGGGAAGGTAGGGGAGAGCCTGCGCGATAAGCGTGACCTTGCCATTCGAAACAGACGGCTTAATGATCTAGTAAGAGATTTGGAGTTTGATTTTTCAATCTCTGACCTAGCCGTCGGGCCTGTCCACGAAGAGGAACTTCGTGCTGTGTTCGCAAAGCTAAACTTTCGAACACTACTAACTCGGGTTATTAAGTTACGCGGCACAAATGGTGCTCAGATTCCCGTTCCAAAGGCCGAAATCGAGGAGGCGGAGGAAGATCACGTTTCTCATGAGCATGATGCCTTTGAGCAACCCGAGAGCCGAATAGTTAGTGCCTCAGATTTAAAAAGCTTCCTTGCTGAAGATACTTTCGTTTCGATACAGGTTTCAGATGGCAAGCTCATTGGACTGGGTGCCGCCAACATCAGCACACGCGTGGATTGGGACGGCCTGGATGTGTCAGCTGCTCTGGATTTGTTAAAGCAAGGAAGGTTTGGGGTCTGGGACTCCAAGCAATTTGCGCGACTGTGCATCGAACTTGGCTTAGGGCCTGTATCGGCACAAAATGACGGCCTGCTTACGTCTTATCTTTATGATCCAACACTCAAGGAATACAACCAGGATCAGCTTCTCAGAGACCTAGTTGGCGTAGACATCGTTCGAGCTGATCCGCTTGAACTTTTTGCCGAAGTTCCAGCTTCGCTTGATGCCTGGGCATCAGCCGTTCTATTTCAGGCAACAACCAAGAAACTGCAAGCTAAGACTCTCAATTCCGTTTATCGAGAAATCGAACTTCCGTCATCGATTGTTCTCGCCAAAATGGAGTCAGTTGGGATTGCCATCGATCGGGTCAATCTAGAGAGCCAGAAAGAGGTGTTGAGCAAGGAGGTTGAACAAATTGCTCAGGAAGCCTATGAAATTATTGGCCACGAAGTAAATCTCGCAAGTCCGAAACAACTTCAGACTGTCCTTTTTGAAGAGCTTGGTTTTGAAGGAACTAGATCCGTCAAGACCGGCTATTCAACCAATGCTGAAGCACTAGCCGAACTTCTAGAGCAAACGGGGCACCCATTCCTAGAAAAGTTGCTCGCGCATCGAGATGTTTCAAAGATTCGCCAGATGGCGGAAACGCTTTTGGACGCAGTAGGTAGGGATGGGCGTATTCACACAAGGTATTTGCAAACCGGAACTTCAACTGGTCGGCTTAGCAGTGAAAACCCAAATCTTCAGAACATTCCAATAAAGACCGAGCGTGGTCAAAGGCTAAGGAGTGCCTTCATAGCAGGCTCAGGATTTACTGAACTCTTGACGGCTGACTATTCACAGATAGAGATGCGCATCATGGCACACCTGAGCGAGGACGCTGGGCTGATAGAGGCATTCAAGGCAGGCGAGGATTTACACAATTATGTTGGTTCGCGAATTTATGGCGTAAAACCCTCAGAAGTTGACGCTGCTATGAGGTCAAAGGTCAAGGCTATGAGCTACGGTCTGGTTTACGGCTTGAGTGAGTTTGGATTAGCAAGGCAACTCAAGATAACTAAGACAGAAGCAAAACAACTTATGAGCGATTACTTTGCCAGGTTCGGGGGAGTCAAGAGGTATCTCGACCAGGTCGTGCAACGGGCGAAAGTCGATGGCTACACTGAGACCGTTTACGGCCGCCGAAGGCCCTTTGCTGATTTAAATTCCAAGGTATTCCAGATCCGTGAAAACGCTCGCAGAGCTGCACTCAATGCTCCTATTCAGGGAACCGCTGCGGACATCATGAAGCTGGCAATGATTGAAGCTGACTCCCGAATATCTAAGTTAGGACTTAAGTCAAGACTGCTACTTCAAGTCCACGACGAGCTCGTCTTCGAGGTTGCTCCTAATGAGCTGGAGCAGATAAAAGTGCTTGCCTCCGAGAGCATGAAGAGCGTTGCAAGGCTGTCAGTTCCAGTAGAGGTGCACATAGGAGTCGGCCCAAACTGGGAGCTGGCGGGTCACTAGGAATCCCGCTAGGCTTTGCTAGGCGCTCTAGGGCGCTTTCCCTGTCCGTTTCGTCGGGCAAGCCAAGATCCTCCTGGTTCTTGTTTTGCGCGACCCGAGTAAAAGTGAAGTAAACAAACATATGGCAACCAAATCGACCGCAGGTAACAAACAAATTGCAGTCAACGACATCGGCTCTCAAGAGGATTTTCTAGCAGCGGTCGAAGCAACCCTCAAATTTTTTAACGATGGCGATCTCATTGCCGGCACTGTGGTCAAGATTGACCGAGACGAAGTGTTGCTTGATGTCGGATACAAGACAGAGGGAGTTATTCCCCTGCGTGAACTTTCTATCAGGCAAGACGCAAATCCAAATGACATAGTCAAGGTCGGCGAATCTATCGAGGCTCTAGTTCTTCAGAAAGAGGACAAGGAAGGCCGCCTGATTCTTAGCAAGAAGCGTGCTCAGTATGAACGCGCATGGGGCGATGTAGAGAAGATCAAGGAAGCTGACGGGGTCGTCAAGGGTACTGTCATTGAAGTTGTCAAGGGTGGCGTAATTGTCGACATCGGTCTTCGAGGATTTTTGCCGGCTTCTCTAATTGAGCTCAGAAGAGTGCGCGATCTCGGCCCCTATCTTGGAACCGAAGTCGAAGCGAAGATTCTTGAGCTTGACAAAAATCGCAACAATGTAGTTTTGTCTCGTCGCGCACTGTTAGAGCAGAGCCAGAGTGAGAGCCGCACCACAATGCTGAATGACCTGGCAAAGGGCCAGATTCGAACTGGTGTCGTTTCTTCTATTGTCAACTTTGGTGCATTTATTGACCTTGGTGGAGTGGATGGTCTAGTTCACGTTTCGGAATTAAGCTGGAAGCACGTTGAACATGCCAGTGAAGTTGTCGAAGTTGGTCAAGAAGTAACAGTAGAGGTGCTTGAAGTTGATTCTGACCGCGAGCGTGTTTCTCTATCACTCAAAGCGACTCAGGAAGATCCATGGCAGGTATTTGCCAGAACACACGCCATCGGCCAGTACATTCCAGGTAAGGTAACAAAAATTGTTCCTTTTGGCGCATTCGTCAGAGTTGCTGACGGCATCGAAGGCCTTGTACACATTTCGGAGCTTTCTTCTAAGCACGTTGAGCACGCCGATCAGGTCGTCACCGTGAACCAAGATGTATTTGTGAAACTGATTGACATTGACCTCGAGCGTCGGCGAATCTCTCTTTCGCTTAAGCAGGCAGTTGACGAAGTTGATCCTGCGGGCACTGACTTTAACCCCGTGCTCTATGGAATGGCAGCGGATTACGACGAAAACGGGAGTTATCGTTACCCAGAAGGATTCGACCCAGCAACCAATGAGTGGAGAGCCGGTTATGAGGAGGCTCGAACTAAGTGGGAAGCTGACTACGCTGAAGCACACGAGCGTTGGGAACTACACAAGACTCAGGTGAAGGCAATGCGTGAGAAGCTCGCCGGTCTGCCAGATGCCCAGCCAGCAGAGCCAGCGCAAGCAGCTGAAGGATCACTCTCGCAGGACGAATCCCTTGCCTCTCTCAGAGATCAGCTAGCTGAAGACAAGTAGGACTGCCAATCAGGCCTATTCTGGATAGATGCTAATTGCACTAACCGGAGGAATTGGGTCGGGTAAATCGACAGTTGCAGCCGAATGGGTTCGCCTTGGTGCAATTGAGATTGACGCCGACCAGTTGGCTCGTGAAGTAGTGGAGCCAGGGCAACCAGGACTCGTTGCATTAGTTTCTGCATTTGGCAACCAGTTACTGGATGAATCAGGTCGGCTTAACAGATCAAGACTTGCCCAGCTCAGCTTCTCGGATCCGGCAATTCGCCGAAGAGTTGAAGGGATACTGCATCCGCTTATTCAGGAGCAGGCTCTGGCGAGGACGGTAGCTCATAAAGACAAGGTGATTGTCTATACCATTCCGCTATTTGTTGAGACAAAATCACCCTTGTCGTTTGACAAGGTGGTAACCGTAAATTGTCCAGCGGACGTTAGAGTCGAGCGCTTGGTCAAGAGAGGGATGTCCAGGGAAGATGCCCTAGGCCGGATTGCTGCGCAGGCAACCGATGAACAACGACAGTCCGTGGCTGACCTAGTAATCGATTCGAACTGCAACCTCGAGGAGCTACTGATCCGATCCCGAGAAGCCTATAGAAATCTGACCAATGGATGACTCAGTCCCGTTCAAGGTAATAAGCGAGTATTCCCCCTCTGGGGATCAACCCAAGGCCATCGACGAGCTCGAGTCTAGATTGCGAGCTGGCGAGAGAGATGTTGTTTTGCTAGGCGCAACCGGAACGGGTAAGTCGGCAACCACGGCATGGTTAATCGAGCGTCTACAGCGTCCAACATTGGTAATTGCTCACAACAAGACACTCGCAGCGCAACTTGCCAGCGAATTGCGTGAGTTGTTTCCTAACAATGCTGTGGAGTACTTCGTTAGTTATTACGACTATTACCAACCTGAGGCCTACGTACCCCAAACCGACACATTCATAGAGAAAGATTCGACAATTAACGAGGAAGTTGAACGGCTTCGTTATTCGGCGACAATGTCTCTTCTATCAAGGCGAGATGTGATTGTGGTAGCGACAGTTTCCTGCATTTATGGTCTTGGAGCACCCAAGGAGTATCTAGCTCAGTCCTTACCGCTTCGTGTTGGGCAAAGCATTGATCGAGATGAGTTGATACGTGCTCTCGTCAACATCCAATATCAGAGAAATGACATCGACTTCACGCGGGGAAATTTCAGAGTAAAGGGAGACACCCTAGAGGTCATCGCAATCTACGATCAAGAGGCGACCAGAATTGAGTTCTTTGGAGATGAGATAGAAAAGATCTATCGCATAAACCCTCTGACGGGTGAGATCCTGATGGAAAGACAGTCCGTTGCCATCTATCCTGCCTCGTATTACGTTGCACCAGCCGAGCAAATGGGAAGGGCGATTGAGGCTATCGAGGAGGAATTGGAACTGCGCTATCGAGAGCTTGAAAAGCAGGGAAAGCTCTTGGAGGCCCAGCGCATCAAAATGCGAACCACCTTCGACTTGGAAATGATTAAGGAGTTAGGTTTTTGCTCGGGTATTGAAAACTACTCCCGACACATCGACGGCAGAGCTCAGGGCGAGCCGCCCGCCTGTCTATTGGACTATTTTCCCGAGGACTTTCTAACAGTAATTGATGAATCACATGTCACCATCCCTCAGATCCGCGCCATGCACAACGGAGACCAATCTCGCAAGCGAACGCTTGTGGAGTATGGTTTCAGACTTCCTTCCGCACTTGACAATCGACCGCTGCGCTTCGATGAATTCCTTTCACGAACAGGACAAACTGTCTACTTATCAGCTACTCCAGCGCAGTATGAGCTGGAGCTATCTGATGGCGTAGTGGAGCAGATCATTCGCCCCACTGGCCTGGTTGATCCAAGAATTGTTGTAAAACCTTCGCGCGGCCAAATCGACGACCTAATGGAGGAAATCAAGCTACGCACAGAGAAAAGTGAACGTGTGTTAGTCACGACTCTGACGAAGCGATTGGCTGAAGAGGTCACTGACTACCTTACGGAGATGGGAATTCGAGTGCGCTACATGCACTCGGACGTCGATACTTTGAGGAGAGTGGAGCTCCTAAGAGAATTGCGCCAAGGAATCTACGACGTATTAGTTGGTATCAATTTGCTTAGGGAAGGACTTGACCTTCCAGAGGTGTCCCTTGTCTCCATTCTGGATGCCGACAAGGAGGGATTCCTAAGATCAACGACTGCACTCATCCAAACTATTGGCAGGGCAGCAAGAAATGTCGGGGGAGAGGTTCACATGTACGCTGACCGAATCACCGATTCAATGAAGCGCGCTATCGATGAGACGAATCGAAGACGTGAAATCCAGATTGAATACAACAGGGCGAATGGGATTGACCCACAACCACTTCGAAAGAAGATTGCTGACATTACTGACTCTCTGGTTCGGGAAGAAGTTGATACTGAGGCTCTAATGGAGCAGATGCGCAGGACTCCAAAGGGCAAGACCTCGGTTTCGCCCATTCGGGGACGCAAGGACATCGGCCGGGCTGGCAGGGAGCAACTAATTCAGACCATCTTGGAATTGGATGGCCAGATGAGGGCTTCGGCTGCAGCATTGAATTTTGAACTTGCTGCCAGAATCCGTGACGAGATAGCTGAATTGAAGCGCGAGCTAAGACAGTTTGACGCAGCTGGCCACGCTTAGACTTCTACGGTGAACATCCAGACGCCGCCCGGCAGCAAGTTATCGATTCGTGGTGCAAGAGTTCACAACCTGAAGAATCTCAATTTAGAGGTGCCCCGTGACGCACTGATTGTCTTTACAGGACTTTCTGGATCAGGAAAGTCTTCCCTGGCGTTTGACACAATTTTCGCGGAGGGCCAACGACGCTACGTTGAATCCTTATCTGCCTATGCTCGTCAGTTTTTAGGTCAAGTCGATAGACCAGACGTTGACTTCATTGAAGGCTTGTCTCCGGCTGTTTCCATAGATCAGAAGTCGACTAATCGAAATCCACGTTCAACTGTTGGGACAATAACCGAAATCCACGATTATCTCCGTCTTCTCTGGAGCAGAATTGGAATACCTCATTGTCCAGAGTGTGGGGAAGCTATTTCGAAACAAACTCCACAAGCTATCGTGGACCAACTCCTCGCGATGGAGGAGGGTACAAAGTTCCAGTTGCTCGCTCCCATTATTCAGCAGAAGAAAGGCGCATTCGAAGACCTTTTCGTGTCTCTTCAGTCGCAGGGGTATGCCAGGGCCGTGGTTGATGGAGAGACAATTGTCTTAGCCGAGGCGAAGCCGCTAAAGAAGAGTTTCAAACATGACATTTCGGTTGTAGTAGACAGGCTTGTCATCAAGTCTGAGGCTGCTAGCCGCATTACCGATTCGGTAGAAACTGCTCTGAAATTAGCAGATGGTCGCGTCATAGTTGATTTTGTTGATCAGAAAAAACAGCGAACTTTCAGTGAGCGTCTGAGCTGTCCCAATGAGCATGAAATCTATCTAACGGAGATTGAACCTCGCACCTTTTCATTCAACGCGCCTTTTGGTGCTTGTCCAGATTGCACCGGGCTTGGAACGAAAATGGCCGTTGACGCTGAGCTCGTGATTGGCGATCCAGAGAGTTCTATTAATGAAGGGGTAATCATTCCTTGGTCCACGCAGGGTAAGGGTCTTTACTCTTACTTCACAAGACTTCTGCAGGGACTTGCCAAGGAATTGGACTTTAGTCTCAAAACCCCATGGAACAAATTACCCAAGCGAATACGTGATGCTGTTCTCTACGGAAATGACTTTGAAGTCCAGGTGAAGTGGCGTTCCAAGTATGGCCGGGAGATGCGCTACACATCTGGCTTTGAGGGAGTGCTTCCTTACGTCGAGCGGCGCTATCAAGAATCGGATTCGGATTGGGCAAGAGGAAAATGGGCCGAATTCTTAAGAGAAGTTCCTTGTCCTGCCTGCGAGGGTGCAAGACTAAGGCCCGAAGTATTGGCTGTAAAGGTACACGGCAAATCTATCCACGATGTCGCACAGCTTTCACTCGCTCAGGCGCACAACTTCTTCGAATCACTGAAGCTGACTAAGCGAGAAGCCACGATTGCCTCCCAGGTGCTTCGTGAAATTCGAGCCCGGCTCGACTTTCTGCTCGCCGTTGGTTTGGATTACCTTTCCCTGGAGCGATCTGCTGGTTCACTCTCTGGTGGGGAAGCGCAAAGAATTCGACTCGCAACACAGATTGGGGCGGGCTTGACAGGTGTTCTATACGTACTCGATGAGCCCTCAATAGGACTCCACCAACGGGATAATCGACGACTTATCGAAACCCTAATAAAGCTCCGCGACCTGGGTAACACACTGATAGTTGTCGAACACGATGAAGACACCATTCGTGCTGCGGACTGGCTTGTCGACATTGGGCCAGGAGCCGGAGCCCATGGTGGTGAGGTGGTTCACAGTGGTTCCTACGAAGAAATTCTTTCGAACCCACGGTCAATAACGGGCGAGTACTTAGCAGGAAGAATCAAAATTGCAACACCTAGTAAGCGTCGCAAACCAACCGGTAAAGCCATCAAGGTTGTCGGGGCCAAAGAGAACAATCTCAAGAATGTTGACGTGGAGTTTCCATTAGGAGTAATGACGGCCGTAACTGGGGTGAGCGGCTCGGGAAAATCGTCACTTGTGAATGATGTTCTATACGAAACCCTGGCGATCAAACTAAATGGCTCCAAGGGCGTGGCGGGCCGCCACACCAGAATTACTGGACTTGATCAATTGGACAAGGTTGTTCATGTTGACCAAGCACCGATTGGCAGAACACCTAGGTCAAATCCCGCAACGTACACGGGTGTGTTTGACCACATACGAAAGCTTTTTGCTGATACCCCGGAGGCCAAGGTTAGGGGATATCAGCAGGGTAGGTTCTCCTTCAATGTGAAAGGTGGACGCTGCGAAAATTGCGCTGGCGATGGAACAATCCGCATTGAAATGAACTTTCTGCCGGATGTTTATGTAACTTGTGAGGAGTGCAAAGGGGCGCGCTACAACCGAGAGACTCTACAGGTTCACTTCAAAGGTAAGACAATCGGTGATGTTCTAAACATGCCAATAAGTGAAGCTGCTGAATTCTTTGCACCAATCAATTCAATAGCTCGTTACCTGAATACGCTGGTCGATGTGGGACTAGGATACGTTCGCCTCGGACAAAGCGCTACGACTCTCTCTGGAGGCGAGGCACAGCGAGTAAAACTTGCGACGGAATTACAACGCCGAGCAACTGGAAAGACGATATATGTGCTTGATGAGCCGACGACCGGACTGCATTTTGAGGACGTGAGAAAACTGCTTCTGGTTCTTAATTCGCTGGTTGACCGCGGAAATACGGTCATAGTTATTGAACACAACCTAGATGTGATTCGATCAGCAGATTGGATTATTGACCTCGGTCCCGAGGGAGGCTCTGGTGGTGGGACGGTTGTTGCCGAAGGCACGCCAGAGGACGTAGCAAAAAACAGAGCGAGCCACACTGGCAAATTCTTGGCTGACATTTTGGTAAATGACTGAGTTACGGTTTAGGCCCAATACTTCTGAGATACCTACCAATCCAGGGGTATATCGGTTCATGGACGAGAGGAACCGAGTGCTATATGTCGGAAAAGCTAAGAATCTTCGCTCGAGGCTCTCCAGCTACTTTGGAAATTTTGATCGACTCCATGAGCGGACCCAAAGGATGCTGCAGGCGGCCACTGACGTCAAGTGGACAATAGTAAATACCGAATACGATGCGCTGCAACTTGAATTCAGCTGGATAAAGCAGTATGAACCTCCCTTTAACATCCGCTTTCGGGACGACAAAAGCTATCCATACATAGCGATTTCGATGGCAGAGGAGGTGCCGAGAGCATTCATTACGAGAAATCGAGAGTTACCCGGGGTGAAATACTTCGGACCCTACACCCAATCCTGGGCAGTGAGAGAGACACTCGATACCCTGCTAAAGGTTTTTCCCGTAAGAAGTTGCTCGCAGGGCATTTTTGACAGAGCCTCCAGAGCAAAGAGGCCCTGTCTTCTCGCCGACATTGGTAAATGCAGCGCCCCGTGTGTCGGGCGAATTGAAGAGGCCGCGCACAAGTCGCTTGCAAAGCAGCTCGGTAGCTTCATCGCCTCAGGGGACGAATCCTACGTAGCTCAATTGAGAGCAAGGATGCAGGAAATGAGCGAAGCGCAGAACTTTGAGGCGGCGGCAAACTTCCGAGATGATGTTATAGCGCTAGAGAAAATTCTTGAGAAATCATCGATAGTTCTTGCAGATCAAACCGATGCTGACTTTATTGGTCTTGCTCGAGACGAACTATCAGCGGCGGTCGCAATCTTTAATGTTCGGGGTGGACGAATTCGCGGTGCGAGAGGAATGGTGGTAGATCTTGAACTGGACAGAGATGATTCTGAACTAATCGAATACGTCCTGCATCAGACATACAATCCTCCAAAAAGCGCAGAGCCAATTGAAATACCAAAGGCTATTTATGTTCCAGTACTACCAAAAGAAAAACGCGATGTGGTGCTGTGGTTAAGTGAACTTCGAGGTTCCAAATCCGATGTCTTGGTTGCTGTGAGGGGTGAGAAAGCGGTGCTGGCAAAAACCGTAGAGACAAATGCTCTTCAGTCGCTCAGATCCTACAAGCTGAAGCGAACAGCTGATTTTGCTGCCAGGGCCGATGCTCTAGCTGGATTGCAAAAGGCACTGAAAATGCCGACCGCGCCATTACGAATTGAATGTTTTGACATCTCACATTTGTCCGGGACGGGCACCGTGGGTTCAATGGTCGTATTTGAAGATGGGCTGCCAAAGAAAAATCACTATCGGAAGTTCAATCTGGAAGCAACAGATGATGCTGATGCAATTTATCAAGTCCTTCGAAGAAGGCTCAAATACTTGGAAGATGACAAAAGCGAGAAGTTCAGTTATCGACCGAGTCTGCTACTGATTGATGGGGGAATTCCACAGCGAAATGCAGCTGCTAAGGCCTTAGCCGACGCGGGAATCGATGACATTACTATTGCCACATTGGCAAAGCGGCTGGAAGAGGTATTTACAACCTCCAGTGATAACCCAGTTATTTTTGCCCGTTCGTCAGAGGAGCTATTTCTTCTTCAGCGAATAAGGGATGAGGCTCACAGATTCGCGATCACCGCTCAACGAGCAAAGCGCACCTCCTCGATTGCCTCAACCTTGCTCGACCTGCCAGGGCTGGGTGAGTCCAAAGTTCGCCTTTTGATACGGAAATTTGGCTCTATCAAGCGCCTGCGGGCCGCCAGCGCTGAGGAAATTGCGACCCTTCCAGGATTCAGCCATGCGCAAGCTAAGCGGCTGTTGGAGCAGCTGGAGCAGTTATCTTAATCCGACACGCCCGAGATTAGAAAGCACTAACCTTGTTCCCGTCAGGGGAGTGATGGAAAAGAGCAGAAGGCCGGAACTACTTGTGGTAACTGGCATGTCGGGAGCGGGCCGCTCGACGGTTGGTAACGCCCTGGAGGATCAGGGCTGGTATGTAATCGATAATCTGCCTCCGCAGATGCTTGGTCCAATGAGCGACCTTTTTGCTCTCAGTAAGGCAAAGCTCCCGAAGATCGCAGTCATTACAGACGTTCGAGGCGGTGAATTCTTTTCTGAGCTTCAAAGCAGAATTAATGATCTGAAAAACCGAGAGATTTCTGTTCGATTGTTGTTCCTTGAGGCTAGCGACGCTGCATTGGTGAAACGATTTGAATCTGTTCGAAGGCCACATCCGCTGCAGGGCAATGGGACCATACTCGAGGGTATCGCGAGGGAAAGAGCTGAGCTAGTTGGCCTAAGAGAAAGCGCTGACCTCATTTTTGACACCTCAGAGTCGAATGTTCACCAACTCACAAATCGAGTAGCTGAAGCGTTCTCTGACAACGCCAATTTTCTGCGGGTAAACGTTATAAGCTTCGGGTTCAAATACGGTATTCCGGTTGACGCGGATTTAGTGGCCGATGCAAGATTCATACCTAATCCACATTGGGATGAGAATTTGAGGTCGCTTACAGGAAATGACGAAGCTGTGAGTAATTTTGTGCTTAGTCAACCAGGTGTGCAGGAATTTGTTGGAAACTACGTTGCGGCTTTAGAAGTGGTCTTGCAAGGTTACAGATCTGAAAATAAACGCTTTGCGACCATAGCTATTGGCTGCACTGGCGGTAAGCACAGATCAGTTGCAATTGCAAATGAAATTGGAAGGCGCCTTAGTGCAGTTGCTGATGCTACTATCGCCGTTGCACATCGAGACTTGGGTAAGGAATAGAGTGGCAATAACGCAGGCTATCAAAGAGGAACTGGCAAAGGTTCAGCCGGTCAATGGACTTGTTCGCGCGGCTGAACTCGCGACAATCCTGCGTTTCTGCGGAGGTCTTCACCTTATTTCAGGTCGAATCGCCATCGAGGTTGAGATTGAGTCAGCGTCCGTTGCAAAGAGGATTGCCAAAGCTATTTCTGAACTTTACGGAATCGCAGCCGAAGTGACGGTTGTTCAGGCAGGTGGATTACGCAGGTCAAATGGATACCAGATCAGGGTTATGCGTGATGGGGAATTGCTAGCCAGACAAACTGGATTGATTGACAACCGTGGCCGCCCAGTCAGAGGTCTTCCGTCTACCTTGGTTTCATCGACCATGGATGAGGCAAGAGCCATCTGGCGCGGCGCATTTTTAGCCCAGGGCACACTAACCGATCCTGGACGCTCAACATCACTGGAGGTTGTTGCTCCGGGTAATGAATCGGCCATGGCACTGGTGGGTGTCGCTCGAAGGCTTGGCGTTAATGCCAAAGCTCGGGAAGTCCGAAACGTTTTCCGGGTCGTGATAAGAGACGGCGAGGGGATAGCTGATCTGCTTCGAGAAATGGGCTGTATCGAGCAGGTTGATAAATGGGAAGACCTTAGAAATCGTCGAGAGGTTCGCGGAGCTGCCAACCGCTTAGCAAATTTTGATGACGCCAACCTTCGCCGCAGTGCACAAGCAGCGGTTGCTGCAAGTGCGAGAGTGCAGCGGGCTCTTGAGATCCTTGGTCCGGAAGCCCCTTCCCATCTGAAGTATGCGGGCGAGCTCAGGTTGAAGCACAAGGATGCGTCGCTTGACGAGCTTGGCCGTTTGGCGGAACCGCCGATGACCAAGGATGCCGTTGCCGGACGTATTAGAAGATTGCTTGCCACGGCAGATCGGCGGGCGCAGGAGCTTGGAATACCCGACACCGAGTCTGCAATTGCTGATTTGCTTGAGGAATAAATAAACCACTTGAACTGCTCACTTCCATAGAGAGGAAACAATGACTTACAAACTTCCCGATTTAACTTACGATTACTCCGCGCTTGAGCCACACATTTCAGCTCGCATCATGGAGTTACACCATTCAAAGCATCACCAGGCTTATGTAAATGGGGCAAACGCTGCACTCGATGCAATGGCGGAGGCTCGAGAGTCAAATTCATTTGCAAATCTTCCAAAATTGCAAAAGGACCTTGCGTTCAATCTAGGAGGGCACGTAAACCACTCGATTTTTTGGGAGAACCTTTCACCGACTGGAGGAGACCCGAGTGGAGAGCTACTGGCGGCAATAAACGAGTACTTCGGATCGCTTGAAAAGTTTAAGAATCACTTCTCCGCAGCCGCAGTTGGAATCCAGGGTTCGGGTTGGGCCTATCTCGCCTGGGATGCGTTGGGAAATCGGCTGATCATTGGTCAGCTATACGACCAACAGGGTAATTTGGCCATGGGGAATATTCCTCTGCTCATGCTTGACATGTGGGAACACGCTTTCTACCTGGACTACCAGAACGTCAAAGCTGACTATGTCAAGGCCTTCTGGAACATTGTGAATTGGGATGACGTAGCTAGGCGATTTGGCTCTGTGAGCGTCAACAGTGCTTCTCTGCTGCTAGGCTAGGCGCAATCCGCCCGATGGCGCGTGGAATAGATAATTCAAAGCAACTTTCTGGAGTGAATCTTGACCCGTATTGGTATTAACGGCTTTGGCCGAATCGGTCGCAACTTTCTTCGTGCGGCCCTAGCGCAGAATACAAACCTTGAAATAGTTGCTGTAAACGACTTGTCCGATCCCGCCGGACTAGCGCATCTGCTCAAGTATGACTCAATAACTGGTCGCCTTAATGCAGCGGTCAGCGTCGAGGGTGAAAACATCATTGTCAATGGCAAGTCCATCAAGGTGCTAGCGGAACGTGATCCAGCAAATCTGCCCTGGGGCAAATTGGGTGTTGACATAGTCGTCGAATCTACTGGAATTTTCACAGATGCCGAAAAGGCCAAAAAGCACATAGAGGCAGGAGCTAAGAAAGTAATTATTTCTGCTCCTGCCACAAATGAGGATGCGACTTTCGTCATTGGTGTAAACGAGCACCTCTACGATTCTTCAAAACACCACATTATTTCCAATGCATCCTGCACCACTAACTGTCTGGCACCGCTGGCCAAGGTATTCAATGACAAATTCGGCATTGTAAACGGCTTGATGACCACAGTTCACGCCTATACGGCTGACCAAAATCTTCAAGACGGTCCGCACAAGGACCTTCGTCGCGCTCGAGCAGCCGCCCTAAACATCGTTCCATCGACCACGGGTGCAGCTAAGGCCATTGGTTTGGTGCTGCCAGAACTTAAGGGAAAGCTTGATGGATTTGCTCTGCGTGTGCCGGTCCCAACTGGATCTATTACAGACTTGACTTTGGTTTCAAAGACCAAAGTCACTGTTGATGAAATTAAGGCAGCCTACAAGGAAGCATCCGATGGAGCCTTGAAGGGCATCTTGCTCTACACGGAAGATGAGATTGTTTCCAGCGACATTGTGACCGATGCGCATTCATCGATTTTTGATGCTGGGCTTGTGCGAGTCATTGATAACACTGTAAAGCTCTCATCGTGGTATGACAACGAGTGGGGCTATTCAAACCGACTTGTAGAACTGACTGACTTGGTGGCATCCAAGCTCTAATGCTCAGAACCTTAAACCAGGCCGGCGATGTTCGCGGCAAGCGAGTGCTTCTGAGGTGTGATTTCAACGTTCCGCTGGATGGCGACCAGGTTGCCGATGACGGAAGAATACGCGCCGCCCTCCCAACCATTAAGTACCTCACAGGTTTGGGGGCCAAGGTCATAATCATCTCCCACCTTGGAAGACCCGAAGGTAAACCTGAACAAAAATATTCATTACTACCAGTCGCAAAACGCTTAGCTGATCTGTTAGGTCAGCCCGTGGAATTCGCAGTAGACACCATAGATAGTTCGGCAAAACTAGCCGTCGAAAAGCTTCTTGACGGTGATGTTCTGATGCTAGAGAATCTGCGCTTTAACGAGGCAGAGGCCTCGAAAGACTCTGCCGCTAGAACCGCATTTGCCAAGGAACTCTCCACAATGGCGGATTTACTCGTCAGTGATGGGTTTGGAGTTGTGCATCGTAAGCAAGCGAGTGTCTATGAACTGGCGAAGCTTCTTCCGAGTTATGCAGGCTACCTAATTCAGGGCGAGTTGGCTGTTCTGGAGAAGCTAACTGCCACGCCGGAGCGTCCGTATACGGTTGTGCTTGGTGGATCCAAGGTCTCAGACAAGCTTGGGGTTATTGAGCACCTACTTCCGAAAGTGGATCGCCTGCTCATTGGCGGAGGCATGCTGTTTACTTTTCTAGCCGCCAAGGGATTCAATGTCGGCAAAAGCCTGCTTGAGGTAGATCAGATTCAGAAGGTTCAGGGATTTATGCATCAAGCGCAAATGCTTGGAGTCAATCTCGAACTACCCACTGATGTAATAGTCGCTAGCAAATTTGCATCTGACGCAGATTTCGAAGTCGTGAAATCGGAAGAGATTGAGAAATCTAGGTTTGGTTCCGAGGGGATAGGGCTCGACATAGGACCCGATACGGCAACCAGATTTTCGAATTCAATCAAGACGTCTAAAACGGTCTTTTGGAACGGTCCGATGGGAGTTTTTGAGTTCTCAAATTTTGCAGGGGGTACGAAGGCCATTGCCGAGGCATTGTCTGGAGTAAGCGGGACGTCGGTCGTTGGCGGGGGAGATTCTGCTTCGGCAGTTAGAAAACTTGGATTTTCTGAAAACGCATTCAGCCACATCTCGACTGGTGGGGGAGCCAGTCTAGAGTTTCTTGAGGGAAAGTCGCTGCCAGGATTAGAGGTATTGAGTGACCGATAGAACTCCGCTGATTGCGGGTAACTGGAAGATGAACTTGGATCATCTCCAAGCGATTGCTCTTATTCAGAAATTAGCATGGACTCTGAATGAGAAGAACCATGACTTCAAAGACGTTGAAGTATGCGTCATCCCTCCATTTACTTCTCTCAGGAGCGCCCAAACACTGATTGAGGCTGAAAAATTTGAATTGACACTTGGAGCTCAAGACATCTCTAAACACTCCGCAGGGGCATTTACAGGTGAAATTTCAGGTTCCATGCTCACGAAGCTGGCGGTTAAATATGTCCTGGTTGGTCACTCTGAAAGGCGTCAATACCAGGGCGAGGATGATTCTTTAGTCGCTGCTAAGGTTGCATCCTGTTTTGCTTCAAATATTGTTCCAATCATATGTGTGGGTGAGACATCGGAACAATTGCAAGAGTTTGGTCCTAGCGCTATTCCCGTTCAGCAGACTCTTGCCGCTCTAGATGCGCAACAGAACCTCAGCGACTTCGTAGTAGCGTATGAACCGGTGTGGGCAATTGGCACAGGTGAAATTGCTACTCCTGAGCAGGCTGAGAATGTCGCCAGTGAAATTAGATCTGCTATTGCCCAAAAATACGGTGAAGTCGCTGACCAGGTGAGAATCCTCTATGGCGGCTCCGTCAAGGCAAATAATGTGGCTGGATTTATGCAAGGATCCAACATTGACGGGGTTCTGGTAGGCGGGGCATCCCTAGATTCTGATGAGTTTGCTGGTATTGCTCGTTATAAGAAGCACATAGTTCTATAATTGGCAAGGTTTTTGGAGGTTTAATGGCAGCGTTACAAACCGCACTTCTGGTGCTCCTGGCAATCACCAGCATTTTGCTTATTTTGATGATTCTTCTCCACAAGGGACGTGGTGGTGGCGTGGCTGACATGTTCGGTGGTGGAGTAACCAGCTCAATGCAGTCATCGGGTGTTGCGGAGCGCAACCTAAACCGCATCACAATCGTTCTCGGTTTAGTGTGGGTGACAGTAATCATCATTCTCGGTCTGTTCACTAGATTCGGTTGGGCCTAATGTCATCGACTCCTTCAATTCGTGGAGCGCGCGTTGGTGCCGGACCAATGGGAGAGAAGGATCGCGGCCATCACGTAGATCGCATAACAAAGAGTTTCTATTGTGCAAACGGTCATGAGACCCATCCTTTTTTTGCTGCGACAGTTTTGGATGAAGAAGTGCCAGCAGAGATTGACTGCCCACATTGTGGCTTTCCAGCCGGTAGGGACAAGAACAATCCACCACTAGTCGCAAAAATTGAACCATACAAGACTCATCTTGCATACGTGAAAGAAAGACGTACTGAATCTGAAGCTGCGCAAATTCTTGATGAAGCACTTCAAGCAATACGGGCACGCAGAGAAAAAGCCGCGGCAGCAGCTAAAGCGCGTCGTTGAGTTCGTCGTCTAGCCACCAGATTGTCTCTTTGATTCCGACAACTTTTGTAGCAGGCAGTTGCTCACCGTTTCTGATTCTTTTCATCGCATCCACCTTTGAAGCGCCCCCAACCACAAACCAAACTCGCTCGGAACGATTGAGTGCCTCATAGCTAAGGCTGAGTCGCTCCTTAGGAGACTTCGGCGAGTTTAATTCGGCTACAACCCAAGCCGGAGAATGTGACTTACCAGGGAAAAGAGAGGCTACGTGTCCATCTTCTCCAATGCCAAGAAGAATGAGATCAAAAATTGCCTCATTCCTTAAAGGGTCTCCATAGAGCTGATCCAAGTAATTTGAAAATTCTGATGCTGCGGACTCAATTGATCCGTTTGGCTGGGGATAGCGAATAAAATCGGTGGCTTCAATCGTCGGCCACGCAGAAATAGCTTGTGATTCATTTCGATCTGGTGAGTGGTAATCGACAAAGCGCTCGTCACAGAAAATAATTCGGAGCTTCTTTGGTTGCTTAATTGCCTTGCCTAGTGCTTCAAGGGTCTTTATCCCCAAACCGCCGCCAGTCACCACTAGGTTGAAGGTTTGTTTGTTGCTTTTTTCAATGAGATCCGCCACCGCCAAAGCTACAGCCTGAACCTGGTCATCTTGAGTTCGAAAGGACTTAGCTATCAATTGTCAATCCTTCCCTTAATACTTCCGCATACTCTATGTCCTCTGACAAATAGCGAAGGTCTTCGATCAGGCAATCAAGATCACTGCGCGGCGGAAGCAAAACAGAAGTGGATGGCAAACCTGGCTGCTCGATTTCAGCCACCTGTCCCGTCCTGATAATTCGCATTGTCCCCGAATCGAATTGAACCTCGACGCCCCCGACGCCAGAAACCTCTGCCTTTCCGATTTTCTCAACAATTTCAACTCCGACTTGGAGTTTCAGCTTCAACCAGCTTCTTAATAGGTGGGTGCTTGGTGAATCGCTGCTGCCAAACACCTTTACTGCCTGTATTTTCCGCTCTAGGTGCTGCTCAAGTAAGGCAGCAAGCTGGGAGCGCCAGAGAGTAATCCTTGTCCAAGCCATGTCACCATCGCCGGGATGGTAGTTTTTTGCAAGCCTCCTCAGAAAAGACACAGGGTCAGGTTGCGAAGCCGAATTAGAAATGCGCCGACCCGCCATGCGTCCCAATTCCGTTGCAGCCGGATTGTCGGAGCAATCCACCGGCCACCATGCAACAATCGGTGCGTCCGGGAGCAAAAGCCCTGACACCAAGGATTCGATGTTGCTCAGGGTGCTTCCTGCGGCCTTTAGAACAATCACCTCACTGGCGCCAGCGTCGCCTCCAACTCGAATTTCAGCGTCTAAATTTGAGCTTCCACTTACATCCTTGGCCAGAACGATAATCCTTGATGGGTGAAGACGAGACGCAGAATTAGCAGTCTGAATGGCACTCTCAAGGCTCTCAGCATCAGTTTCAACCAAGAGACTCAGTACACGCCCGAGCGCAACCACGCCGCCAGTGTCACGCAGGTCCTGCAGCTGTTTGGCAATTTTTGCCGTGCTGGTGTTTCGCAGTTCAACAATCATGGCCTTCGCCAAACCCTTCCATCAGCCGCCATCATGCGACTTGCGCTCTCTGGGCCCCAAGAACCAGGTTGATACTGCTCACAAGAGGATTGCGTTGACCAGAATTGAACTATGGGATCGAGTATCTTCCATGCAAGTTCCACTTCACGCTGTCGTGGGAATAGTGGAGGCTCACCTAAGAGAACATCCAAAATAAGTCTTTCATAGGCTTCCGGGGAATCCTCGGTGAAGGCGTGACCATATGCGAAGTCCATTGTGACATCTCGTACCTGCATCACAGGCCCAGGCACCTTCGAACCAAACCTGATGGTGACACCCTCATTCGGTTGAACCCGAATTACCAATGCGTTTTCACCGAGCTGGGATGTCTCTTCCTGACCAAACAATTGATGAGTCGGACGCTTAAAAACTATTGCAATCTCGGTAACTCTTCTACCAAGTCGCTTTCCCGCACGAATGTAGAACGGTGTTCCCCTCCAGCGGTCTGTATCAAGGTCGAGTCGCATAGCGGCAAAAGTCTCAGTCTTGCTGCTTGTTGAAATGCCATCCTCATCCAGATAGCCCACAACTTGCTCTCCACCTTGCCAGCCAGCTGAATACTGGCCTCGTGCTGTGTGTAAGGAAAGATCCTCAGGCAATCTAACTGCAGCCAGAACACGCTCTTTTGCCTCCCGCAAGTTTGAAGCCTCAAAACTGCTCGGCCTGTCCATGGCGGTTAAGGCCAATAATTGCAATAAGTGATTCTGTATTACGTCGCGGGCCGCTCCGATACCGTCGTAGTAACCCGCCCTTCCTCCGATTCCTATGTCCTCAGCCATGGTTATCTGCACATGATCAATAAAGTCACTGCTCCAAATAGGCTCGAAAAGCTGATTGGCAAATCTTAGGGCGAGGATATTTTGAACCGTTTCTTTACCTAGATAGTGGTCAATACGAAAAACCGCATCGGCTGGAAAAACTCTTTCGACGACCTCGTTGAGTTCCTGCGCAGATTTGAGATCTGAACCAAAAGGCTTTTCTATAACAACCCTTCTAAACTGACCAGCTTGGGCAGTAGCGAGGCCAGAGCGATCCAACTGACTGATTACTTGCGGAAAGTCCTTTGGTGGTATTGACAGATAAAAAGTGTGATTTCCAGCTGTCCCTCTTTCCTCGTCTAATGCGTCAACGGTTGACCTAAGCCTGTCAAATGCGACTGGGTCATCGTGACTGCCAGATACGAACCGAATGCCCTTAGATAACTGCTCCCAAACTGGGGCAGACCATTCGGTGCGTGCAAATTCACGAATAGACTGCTCGACAATTTCTTTAAAATCTTGGTTTGCCCAGTCACGTCGGGCGAATCCAACGAGTGAGAAAGAGGGAGGGAGTAAGCCACGATTCGCTAAGTCGTAAATCGCCGGCATCAATTTCTTGCGGGATAGATCACCAGTGACCCCAAACATAATCAGTCCTGATGGACCAGCGATTTTTTTGAGCCGCCGGTCTGCTGATTGCTTGAGAGGATTCTTCAAGACCTAATAACTCCCTTTAGCAAGTTGAGGGCCTCGAGCGGGTCAGAGAATTGTAGAGTAAGTACCGGCAGGTTGTGCTGGGCAAGAACTTCAGCGTCCCCGTTAGCCTGTGCAGTTATTAGTTGACCAAAGCTGAATTCTCGTCCTGGAATCGAAAGATCGTCATTTACTGTTTGTGTCAGCTGAAGAAATACACCCTGTTTAGGCCCACCCTTGTGATACTGCCCAGTTGAGTGGAGAAACCTTGGTCCCCAACCGAAAGTGACGGGCCTATTGATTCTCTTCGCCGCTATGTCTCGGAGCTCTAAAAATTGAGGATAGGAACCAGCTGGCAGATAGGCATGAATAGCTAGATAGCCATTAGGCCCAAGTTCTTGTAGCAGACTCTCAACGGCCGACTCCACGGTAGTGCCCTGGAATTGATAACCCCTTGCTGTCACAGCAATCGAGCGATCAGTGAAGTCTGAAGTGTTAGTCAAGGTTGGTTGGTCAAGCAGCGCTCGTGCCGCCACTTTTGCGCTCTCAACATTGGGTTGATCAAATGGGTTGATGGCTAACAGCCAACCAGCAATAGCGGTGGCATACTCCCAAAGCACAAAGAGCTCTCCGAGCGATCCATCGAAATCCACATCAGCCAGTGGGTTTGATACTCGCACACTGAGAGTGTCCGCAAAATGCGTTAATAGTTCAGGAGCCGCTTGTGATAGTGCTATCGGCAAAATACCTCGGTTATTCTTCCCGGTACTCTCGGCAACTAATTGTTCAACCCAGTCACCGAAGCTCGGAATGGTATCCGCCTCAATAAGGAATTTATCTACTGCCTTGCGCCCAGCGAGTGCCGCCGCTAAGACGACGGCAGGGTTATCGACACTGTCGGATTCGAGGGCTGGTAGTGCCTGACGAGCGTCGTGCAATATTTGACTGATGTCACAGCCCGCAAGACCAGAGGGGACCAAACCAAACGCAGTCAGGGCGCTGTAGCGACCTCCGACGGTTGGATCGGCATTGAATACTTTGTAGCCATCCGCGCGTGATGACTGATCCAGGGGAGAATTTGGGTCTGTAACGATAATCATCCGCTTAGTTGCATCAATGCCGGCGTCTCTAAACGCCTTTTCAAAAATCCGCTTCTGAGAATCCGTTTCAACAGTAGATCCGGACTTCGAGGACACCACGACTGCAGTTCGTTCAAGATCTCTAACTGCCAGTCTGACTGCTTGAGGCGATGTTGAATCGAGAATGATGAGTTCCTTGTTGAAATAGTTCGCAATTACTTCTGGAGCCAGTGATGATCCGCCCATTCCGCAAAGGACAAATCTATTGACTCCCATCTGGAAAAGCTCATCACGCAGCATAAATATGCTCGGCAATAGTTCGACTGATTCTCGCGGGCTATTCACCCAGCCGAGCCTGATACTGGCCTCCGCTTGAGCTTCTACACCCCAGATCCCACTATCTCGCGCTGCAATTCGGGAAGCGATTTGGTGATCAACAATTCGTTGAATAACTGGCCCAACCTGATTTGCTAAATCTGATTTCAACTGAACGCGCATGTTATGCACTCTTTAGGGCGTCGTCTACGGATGCAATTAGTTCATGCCAGGATACGACGAACTTCTCAACACCTTCTTTTTCTAGCAGGTCTGTAACTTCATCTAGATTTACTCCGACTGCGGTCAACTCCGAAATGGCTTGCTTGGCCGCAGCGAGCTTAGGTTCAATCGAGTTGCCAATGACCTTGCCGTGATCGGCAAATGCAAGCAAGGTCTTCTCGGGCATGGTGTTAACCAAATTCGGTGCTATCAGTTCGGAGACGTAGAGAGTGTCGGGGAGTGCCAGGTCCTTGACGCCTGTGGATGCCATCAACGGTCGCTGCAGGCGAGCTCCATTTGCCGCTAGCGACTGCCAGCGCTCGGAGCTGAACTCCTTTAGGAAAAGCTCATACGCCAACTGCGCATTTGCAACGGCTGCCCTTGACTTGAGATCTTCACGTCCGATTGAAGCAAGACGCTTGTCAACCTCTGTGTCGACCCTTGATACAAAGAATGAGGCTACGGAGTGAATGTTTTCCAGGGGTAGATTGTTCGCCATCGCTCTTTCAAGACCGGAAAAGTAAGCATCAATCACTGCGCGGTAGCGCTCAAGCGAGAAAATTAGCGTTACATTGACAGAAATCCCTAGAGCAATAACTTCAGTTATTGCAGCCAGTCCAGGAATGGTCGCAGGAATCTTTATCATTACGTTTTCTCTGCCAACTCTTTTGTGAAGAGCAATTGCCTCAGCAACAGTATCTTGGGTTTCAAATGCTAAATCAGGAGATACCTCGATTGAGACCCGGCCATCTACACCCTTAGAAGATTTATAGACCGGCATGAAAACGTCGCAAGCAGCGGCAACATCTTCAGTGGTTATGTTAAAAATTGCCTGCTCGGTGGAGCTGCCCAATTCCTTTTCCCGACGAAGCGCCGAGTGATAAGCATCCGTCTTCAGGGCAGACGCAAATATTGTTGGGTTTGTTGTGACTCCTCTCACTGAATACTCATCAATGAGCGATTTGAGATTCCCACTCTCAATTCTCGACCTGGAGAGATCGTCTAACCAAACGGAAACTCCAGCAGCCGTTAGAGCAGTCATGTTCTGATTCATCTATTTACTCCCAGTTAGGTCCTTGGCGGCCTTGACAATCGCCTCGGATGTGATCCCGAACTCCTTGAAGAGTGTCTTGTAATCCGCCGATGCCCCGTAGTGATTAATTCCAATAGATACGCCTTTGTCGCCAACTAGTTCTCGCCAACCAGTGGTTAGTCCCGCTTCGATTGAGATTCGACTGGAAACCTGTGGATCAATGACTGAGTCTCTATAAGCCTGAGACTGCTCCATAAACCACTCAACGCAGGGCATCGAAACAACTCTCGTTGGAATTCCTAGGGCATCTAATTCACGCTTTGCCTCGACCGCAAACTGAAGTTCACTGCCAGTGCCAATCACAATTACCTCGGGTGAGCCGTTTTCTGCATCTGCATAGACGTAGCCGCCATTGGCAACAAGATCAGCCGGACCGTACTGGCCGTCCCTTGGAAGTACTGGCAAATTCTGTCGGGACAGGACAAGCGCTGATGGGCTCGCCTTGCGTTTTAGTGCTTCGAGCCATGCGTATGCAGTCTCATTTGCATCCGCAGGCCTGATCACGGAGAGATTTGGGATCGCGCGCAACGCCGTTAGGTGCTCAATTGGTTGATGTGTTGGGCCGTCCTCACCAAGCGCCACGGAGTCATGGGTCCAGACATAAATGGGAGCTATGCCCATCAAGGCGGCCAGTCGAACCGAAGGGCGCATGTAGTCAGAAAACACGAGGAAGGTTCCACCGAATGGCCGTGTGTGCCCCGAAAGGCAAATTCCATTGAGAATCGCACCCATCGCGTGTTCGCGAATACCAAAGTGCAGTATTCGACCACCCTTGGTCGGCTTCCAGTGTTTTGTTTGCCACTTCGCTGGCACGAAGGACCCTGCGCCTTCAATTGTGGTGTTGTTTGATTCGGCCAAATCTGCTGAACCGCCCCACAATTCTGGTAGCTGCGCGGCTAGTGCATTCAGAACTTTCCCAGAGGCAGCTCGCGTTGCAATCTCTTCTCCAGCGGCGAATTTTGGAAGAGCATTTTCGAGAGCTTCCGGTAGCTCGCCATTTTGAAGTCGATTCAGTAGCTTTGCGCTTTCAGGGTTAGCCTTGGCCCAAGTGTCAAACTTTGAATCCCACGCCAGGCGCTCTCTTTTTCCGCGTTCGATTAGCGAACGCGTGTGTTGCAAAACCTCACTACTGACCTGAAAATCCTTTTCTGGATCAAAACCTAAAACCTTTTTTAACCCCGCAACCTCTTCAGCACCAAGTTTGGAACCGTGGATTTTGCCGGTGTTTTGCTTCTCTGGCGAAGGCCATCCGATAATTGTCTTTAGGGTTATAAAGGTTGGTTGATCTTTGTTTTGTTTTGCTTTTTGAATAACCTCAAAGAGAGTTTTTACATCTTCTTTATAGCCATTTTTGGTCCAATCAACCTCAAACGTCTCCCAGCCGTATGATCGATAGCGCGCGGCTACGTCTTCACTGAAGCTTATGTTTGTGTCATCTTCAATTGATATTTGATTGGAATCGTAGATGACTATCAAGTTACCCAGTCCAAGGTGGCCAGCTAGAGAGCCCGACTCCGCACTAACCCCCTCCATAACGTCACCGTCACTAGCAATTACATAGACGAAGTGGTCAAACGGCGAATCAGCGGTTGAATTTGGATCAAATAGGTCTTTTTCAAAACGAGTGGACATAGCAAATCCAGTGGCAGAGGCTAGACCTGACCCCAGAGGACCCGTGGTAATTTCAACGCCTTTGGTATGACCATACTCAGGATGACCGGGGGTGAGAGAACCGAGGGTTCGCAGCGCCTTGAGATCCTGCAACTCAAGACCAAAACCACCCAAAAATAGTTGGTTGTATAAAGTCAAAGAGGAGTGCCCGGCAGAGAGAATAAATCGATCACGGCCAATCCAACGGTCATCCGTGGGATCGTGTCTCATCACTTTCTGAAACAACAAATAGGCAGCTGGTGCGAGACTTATTGCGGTTCCTGGGTGACCGTTGCCTACCTTCTCGACCGCATCTGCCGCTAGTACTTTTGCCGTCTTTACAGCTAAATCATCTAATTCATTCCAGTTCAGCAATGGAATTGTCCTATCTCGAAGGGATTGGAATTGGCGCAGCGACAATGCTCAGGCGTTGCTGGAAGTCTATACCCGCAGGCCTTGGTGGCCCCCAGGGAGCTTTAGACTGGAACAAATGTCAACGAACCAGCAACTAAGCGCGCGCCTGTTTTCGAAAGCCAGGGCTTACTTCGCGCTAACCAAGCCCAGAGTAATCGAGCTACTGCTGATTTCAACGGTTCCGACCATGATCCTGGCCGAGCGCGGGGTTCCCAACCTGTGGTTGATTCTGGGTGTGCTGTTTGGTGGAGCACTGTCGGCAGGTAGCGCTAACGCATTTAATTGCTACATCGACGTAGACATAGATCGGGTGATGGGTCGGACCAAGAATCGCCCGTTAGTCACTGGGGAGCTCTCCACGAGAGAAGCGCTTGGCTTCGCTTGGACAATCGGAATAGTGTCAGTCGTTTTCTTTGCAGTCTTCGTCAACTTGCTATCGGCAATTCTTTCCCTAATAGCAATTCTGTTTTATGTATTTGTGTATACCCTTGGGCTGAAACGCAGAACTCCACAAAACATTGTCTGGGGCGGTGCAGCTGGCGCTATGCCGGCCCTAATTGGTTGGGCGGCTGTAACCAACGAAATCTCTCTCAGTGCCATTGCATTATTTCTTATCATTTTTCTTTGGACCCCGCCGCACTACTGGCCTCTTTCAATGAAGTATCAAGATGATTATCGAAATGCGAATGTTCCAATGCTCCCAGTGGTTTCAAAGAGTCAGGTTGTTACCGGTCAAATTATTCTTTACAGCTGGGCATACTTTGCCTCAACTCTTCTACTAATTCCCGTGGCCAACATGGGCCTTATTTACACTTCAATCGCAATAGTGTCAGGAATCTGGTTCGTGCTTGAGGCCTACAAACTTGCAAATTCAGATAAAAATGGTCAAGACCAGAATCCAATGCGCCTATTCCACGGTTCAATATCGCATCTCACGCTGATTTTTCTTGCTATAGCGATTGATCCGCTGATCAATCTTTCGCTTTAATCTCCTCGAGTCGAAGCAATGATTCTGCTCGCTCCTGATCGTGGTCAACAATGCGCTCTGGATAAGCGTGGTTGTAACCATCTATGAGATTCCAAGGTTGATGAACGGAACCATCCTCAATGTGACGAAGTTCTGGCACCCATTTTCTGACGTAATCGCCCTGAGGGTCAAATTTCTCACCTTGCAGGATCGGGTTGAAAATGCGGTAGTAAGGCGAGGCATCAGTTCCACAGCCAGCAGTCCATTGCCAGCCGTGGGCGTTTGAGGCTGGATCAAAATCGGTTAGGTGTTTCTCGAAGAATTCCGCACCGTGTTGCCATTCGATGTGAAGGTCTTTTACTAGAAAACTGGCCACAATCATTCTTGATCGATTGTGCATCCAACCGGATTGAACCAGTTGCCTCATTGCTGCGTCAACGATTGGATAGCCGGTTTTTCCATCCTGCCAGGCTGTAAATTTCGTTGAGTCTGGACTGTCGTAGCGCATTTTAGCAAACCGTGGCTCGTAGTAGGCGGTCAAGGTATGCGGGTTATGGAAAAGCACATCGGCATAAAACTCTCGCCAAGCTATTTCCTTTCTGAAAACCTCTTCACCCTGGCTGTCACCTAATTCGACGAGAAGGGTGCGGGGATGTATTTCACCGTGGGCCAGCGCGTGTGACAGGTGGGAGGTTCCAGACAAATCTGTCCGGTTGCGATCCTCGTGGTAGTTCGTGAGGGCACGTTCTCTAAATCTATTCCAGGTGCTGAGCGCAAACTCTTCCGACGCCTTTACCTCATAGGGAGGCTTTCCCTGAACGCTGGGCAATTCTTTTGCTGACACACGCCTCCAGTTGACAGTCGCAACATCTAATTGCAACGGGGAGCCCCAATCAAGCAAGGACCATCTCTTATAGAAAGGCGTGTATACCCGAAGCGGCAACCCGTCATCCTTGCGAACCGTTCCAGGAACAATCGCATAGTAGCTTCCAATAAGGTTTAGGACTACGCCCATTGATTTAAGCTTTTCAGCCAGCTCTGCTTGCTCAAGCATTCCATTGGTGTCATAGGCCCTAGTTGCAACTACGCGTTCTATCCCATTCGTTTTAGCAAAGCTGGCTATTGTCTCAGCAGTGTCGCCTGTGGCGATGTTCATCCCAGAAGGAATGCTGGCTGACAAACTTTTTACGCTTTCAATTATGGAAGCCTGGCGCAGGGGAGTGAGAGTTCCAAGGGTTTCCGGAAATACATAGAGCGGGTAGAGCTCAGTAGCACCCTCAACGGCAAAATTCAGGGCTTCATTATCTTGAAGTCTTCGGTCGCGTCGAAACCAAAATAGTGTTTTCATGGAATTCTTCTGAGAACAAGAAATTGAAAAGTAACCAAGGAAGAAAGCACAGCGGCTCCGAGCATGTGTAGAGCGACCAGAAATTCTGGTACCCCAAGTCTTGCCTGAACAACACCAACAATTGCTTGCGCAATTGTGGTTATAAGGAAAATCGTCAGCACTCTGGAAGGCAGTTGTAACCAGATGCTGCCAGATTGTCTAACTTGGTAAAACCATTGCACGAATATCAGACCAAGCATTAGATACCCGGGATAAGAGTGAAAATGTTGCCAAAGCTCGAGATCCAATCCGTTTCTCGGAGTATCTGCGTCACCGGCATGTGGACCAGCACCCGTAACCAACACACCAATAACAATCGTGATGGCAGAAATCAAAGCCGTGGGTACGCGCAGTTGACTAGTGACAGCTGCAACCATGGACGGGGCTTTTGGAAGAGCCCGAAAAACAAGCACGGAGGCTAGGCCGATGAGGGCCGATGAGATAAGGAAGTGCAAACCAACAATCCAGGAATTCAGTTCCGTCAGCACAGTTATGCCGCCAACAATCGCTTGCAAAATAATTCCAAAGCCAAGCCCAAAGGCTGGCACAACCAAACTCTTTCCGCCGAGCCTTCGAGCCACCCAGAGGAAGGCAATTGCCATGCCAATCATTCCCATACAAGATGCCACCAGCACTGAAATTGAAGCGACATCAATTGTTCCAACAGCTAAAACGAGGCCAACGATAAATAGTGCTACGAATCCGAAGAAACCTATGGTCAACTTCGTGAGAACGGAACGATCTTCACGCATGCGAAGAACAGTCACAAAAGTTAGTAGAGCAACGATTAGCAAGACAAATGTGAGTAGACGGTTACCAAACTCGATTAGCCCGTGAATTCCCATTTCAGGTGTGGAAACCAATGAATCATCCGTGCATTTAGGCCAAGTGGGACAGCCGAGTCCAGAGCCTGTAAGTCGGACCAATCCACCGGTCACCACGATCAAAATCTGAGTTGCGAGGGACAGCCAAACAAACAATCGCAATCGCCTTGGGGAGGTCAGGGCGGAAAATGCTCGCGAAATTGGATTAGCGACAAGGGTCAACTTAGGTAATCCTTACTGGTTTTCTCGTTGATCTAGAAATAGCCTAGAGTCCTCTCCCTCCAGTCTCTCACGGCTTTTCAGCAGGAATACCGAGAACCCTGGTGGGTTGTACTTACTGAAGTAGGAGGTACCCAGTGTCCGAAAGAATTATCGACCGCCCTGAGCTTGATGCCCTTGGGAACTACGAGTTTGGTTGGTCCGACAAGGACACTGCGGGGGCTTCGGCTAGGCGAGGTATCAGCGAAGAAGTAGTTCGTGACATCTCAGGCCTCAAGAGCGAACCTGAATGGATGCTTGAGCGAAGACTCAAAGGTTATGAATTTTTCCTTCGCAAACCAATGCCCACCTGGGGTTCTGACCTTTCCGGCATTCACTTTGACAACATCAAATATTTTGTTCGATCAACTGAGCGGCAGGCGCAGACATGGGAGGACTTGCCCGAGGACATTAGAAATACCTACGAGCGACTTGGAATTCCGGAGGCTGAGAGGCAGCGGTTGGTAGCAGGCGTTGCCGCGCAGTATGAGTCGGAGGTTGTGTACCACCAGATTCGTGAGGACCTAGAGGCCCAGGGTGTGCTCTTCCTGGACACTGACACGGCCCTGAGGGAACATCCGGAATTTTTTAAGGAGTATTTCGGAACCGTAATTCCAGCGGGTGATAACAAATTCGCTGCGCTAAACACCGCAGTTTGGTCAGGTGGTTCATTTGTATATGTGCCCAAGGGAGTGCACGTAGAGATTCCACTTCAGGCTTATTTCCGAATAAACACTGAGAACATGGGCCAGTTTGAGCGAACCCTAATTATTGCTGACGAGGGGTCCTACGTCCACTACATCGAGGGATGCACAGCGCCTGTTTACCAATCGGATTCCTTGCACAGTGCAGTTGTCGAAATTATTGTGAAAAAGAACGCGCGGGTTCGCTACACCACTATTCAAAATTGGTCCAACAACGTCTACAACCTGGTGACCAAGCGCGCTATTGCGCATGAAGGTGCGACGATGGAATGGATCGACGGCAATATCGGCTCGAAAGTGACCATGAAGTATCCGAGCGTAATTCTCGCCGGTGAGCACGCTAGGGGAGAAACCCTATCCGTCGCATTTGCTGGTGAGGGTCAGCACCAAGACGCTGGTGCCAAAATGATTCACCTTGCTCCGTACACAACCAGCTCGATTGTCTCAAAGTCGATTGCTCGTGGTGGAGGAAGAACCTCGTATCGTGGTGAAATAAGAGTTAACCCTGGTGCACACCACTCAGCCAATACCGTGCGATGTGACGCGCTCTTGGTAGACACTATTTCTCGCTCAGACACTTATCCAGCCAATGACATTCGAGAAGACGATGTCTCAATGGGACATGAGGCGACTGTTTCTCAAATCAGCGCGGAGCAGCTGTTCTATCTTCAGTCAAGGGGCATCGAAGAGGACGAGGCGATGGCGATGATCGTCCGAGGCTTCATTGAACCAATTGCCAAAGAGCTTCCAATGGAATATGCGCTTGAGCTCAACAAACTAATCGAAATGCAGATGGAAGGGGCCGTTGGATAGTGGGTCAACAGGAAGCAACAGCGCACTCACACGGCGTCCCAATTCAAACCAGAAGCGAAAGACCAAAATCAACTTCGGTTTCAGATTTTCCTGAAATTTCAAAGACGCAAGAGGTCTGGCGTTACATTCCGCAGGATAAATTGCGAGGTTTGGACAGCGAGGTGATGGCTGAAATAGATGAGGCCGACGTCGAGCTAAAACTCAGTAGCGACGTGCATAGCACGTGGATTGATTCTTCCGATCCAATTGTTGGCTCGGCAGGGCTTCCAGAGGACAGAATCGCTGCAGCCGCTTGGACCAACGCATCCAAGACTCTGCTAATTGAAGTAGCGGCCAACACCGAGGTGGCGCAACCGCAGTTTGTGAAGATTTCTCCAGCATCAGATGAAGCCACCGCCGCGCACATCTTTGTGCATTTGAAGAGACACTCGAAGATGACCATGGTCTTGGATCACGTGGGGACTGCTGCCCTAGCCGAGAACGTTGAAATAGTTTTAGAAGACGGCGCAGAACTAAATTTCGTGAGCCTGCAGGAATGGGAGAGTGGTTCAACCCACATCTCAACACAGTTTGCAAAATTAGGTCGCGCAAGCAAACTCAAGCACATCGTGGTAAACATGGGTGGAGATCTGGTCCGAGTAGTTCCGGCTGTCAAACTCGACTCAGCCGGCGCTGAGGTAAACATGTATGGCGTGTATCTTGCCGATACGGGCAACTACTTTGAGCATCGGCCCTATGTTGATCACATTGCAGAGAACTGTGTTTCGAATGTTGCCTATAAAGGCGCACTAAAGGGTGCTGGCGCTCACACTGTTTGGGTCGGCGATGTGCTGATTCGCGAGACAGCAGTTGGAACCGACACCTATGAGCTCAACCGCAACCTTCTATTGGTCGATGGCGCAAGGGCAGACTCCGTCCCCAACCTTGAAATCGAAACGGGCAAGATTGCCGGCGCTGGACATGCCAGTGCGTCTGGGCGCTTCGATGATCTGCAGCTTTTTTACCTAATGGCAAGAGGGATCGACGAGACATCGGCAAAGAAGCTCGTAGTTCGAGGTTTCCTAAGTGAAATCATTCAGAAGATCGACATTGAAGAGGTTGAGCAGCGTCTAATCTCAGGAATCGAGTCGGAACTTGAAAGGGTAGGAAACTAATGGCTGTTCGCATATGTGCTCTAGCTGACTTGAAGCCTGGCAAAGCAATCAGGGTAAAGATCGGTGATCACGCCCTTGCGATAATCCGCACACCTAATGGGGATGTCAAGGCACTAGACGATAAGTGCTCACACGGTGAGATCTCCCTCTCAGAGGGATTTGTGGATAACGAGACCATTGAATGCTGGGCCCACGGAGCTAAGTTTGATTTGAACACTGGTAAGCCGCTGTCCTTGCCAGCTTATGAACCGGTTGCAACCTATGAAGTTTTGATTGATAACGATGAAATTTTCGTTGAGTACGAAGGATAGTAAGGAAGACAATGTCGACACTGGAAATAAAGAACCTGCACGTTTCCGTCATCACCGACCAGGGAAACAAGCAGATCCTGAACGGGATCGACCTAACGGTTCGATCTGGTGAGATCCACGCCATTATGGGTCCTAACGGATCTGGAAAGTCGACTCTTGCCTATTCGGTCGCTGGTCACCCCAAATACGAGGTAACCGAAGGTGAGATCCTGCTGGACGGCGAAAGTGTACTCGAGATGAGCGTTGATGAGAGAGCGCGAGCCGGTCTATTTTTAGCTATGCAGTATCCGGTTGAGGTTCCAGGGGTATCGGTCTCCAACTTCTTGAGGACTGCGAAGACCGCCATCAGTGGCGAAGCGCCAAAACTTCGTGAGTGGGTTGGGGAACTAAAGACTTCAATGAGCAACTTGCGAATGGACCCGGACTTCACCGAACGAAATGTGAATGAAGGATTCTCGGGTGGAGAGAAGAAGCGTCACGAGATTCTGCAACTGGAGCTGCTCAAGCCAAAAATCGCGATCTTGGATGAAACAGATTCTGGGCTCGACGTCGATGCCTTGAGAATTGTTTCTGAGGGTGTAAACCGAGCCCACGCAAACAACAACCTAGGCGTGTTGCTAATCACTCACTACACCCGCATTTTGAATTACATCAAGCCGGATTTTGTTCATGTGTTCGTCAATGGCAAGTTAGCCGAACAGGGAGGCGCGGAACTTGCAGCGAGACTGGAGAATGAAGGATACGACCGTTACCTCAAGGCCTCTGCATGAACGCAAAAGAACTACCAGCCGCCAAGTATGACGAAGTAATCGAGGCGATGAAAAACATCATCGACCCTGAAATTGGCGTCAATATTGTTGATTTGGGCCTGATCTATGGACTGCAAGAGTCTGATGACGGAGCGTTGCTCATAAACATGACGCTAACATCGGCAGGCTGCCCGCTCACTGATGTCATCGAAGAGCAAACGGCGGAAGCTCTGGACGGAGTGGTGGAGGCATTTCGCATCAACTGGGTTTGGATGCCGCCGTGGGGTCCAGAGAAAATTACTGAAGATGGCCGCGAAATGATGCGAGCTATCGGCTTCTCTATTTAGCCAGCAAATTTCCAGGCCGCAGGCAAAACGGCTGCTGCAAGAAGCGCTTTCGCTGCATCTCCGACAAGGAATGGCAGAACACCAGCCAACAGCGCCTGTTGAATATCCATTCCAAGTCCAACCACTAACCAACCTGCCCCGAAGATGTAGATCACTGCACTACCAGCTAGAAAGCTGACAAGAACCGATCCTGGTCTTCGAACTAAACCGCGATTTGCCAACAGACCAACCACTACCGCCGCGAAGGCAAAGCCAACCAGGTAGCCGGCTGTTGGCAGTACTTGACCCAAAGCTTTTGCTCCAGCAAAAACCGGCAAACCAGCGGCTCCCATTGCAATGTAGAGACCCATTGAGGAAAGTGCTCGCCATGGGCCAAATGCTGCTGCAATCAATAGAACAGCGAAGGTCTGCAAGGTCATCGGAACTGGATACATGGGAATTTGAACTTGAGCCAGAACTGCCGTCAAGCCAGCCCCTGCTGAAATAAGAGCCAAATCGGTAATTCGACTGCGAGGAATTACTCGATCAATCAGACTTACTTGCAGAACACTCATAGTTTTCCCTTCGTTATGGCAGAAGCCTACTGGTTGGCATCCTCAAATTCAGCATCCCTATCGGCCTGACCTTTTTTACGAATTCGCTTCGGGAGCTCGCCCCTTGCCTCAGCCGCCAATCGCTGGTCATTTCGATAGGCCCAGATAAAAGCGCCAAATGCCATGAGGCCGAAAATGATCCATTGAATTGCGTAGGACAGATGGTTGCCCTCGTTCAAACTGGGTTTTGGCATTGGAAGAGGGGCATCTTGGTTTTTAGGGTTTTCGGCAACTAGTCTCCCGTAGTAATCAACGATTACTTTTTCCGAACCGACTCGTGCTGCAACTTCTGAAAGATCAATCGAAGCTAACGTGTCGGCCTGTTCTCGACCCAAATCTTCCTCGCCCGCTCGAACTCTCACTACCAACTCATAGTTGCCCAAAGCAGGCTTCGGATTGTTTTCGGGTACTGTCAGGCGCGAGGATGCCGGAAGCCAACCACGTTCAACTATCAGGATTGTTCCGTCGGTGAGCTGGAATGGCACCAATTGTAGAAAGCCTGCCTGACCGGCTAGCGGGCGATTTCGAACTAAAAATACTTCGGGTAAGTACTCACCTTGCACCCTAACTGGTCGCCACTCAAGCGGATTGATTCCGTCTTGCGGCGTCCACTGAATTTGATCAATTTCAAGCGGTGGCTGATCGTAGTTATTTTGAACTTGCTGAATCTGACTGACTCTTTCCTGCCGACGCTCAAATTGCCAATTGCTAAGTAGGGATGTCGCAACAGAGAACAGGACAACAAGGGCCAGCCAGGGTCCCCACCTCTTAATTGCGCTTTGATTCAATCTCTCTGGTCCTTAGAAAAAAGTCGCGAGCTGAAACATAGTCAACCAGATACTGGGTGTGATCGGCACAGGCACCCCAGGTCTTAATTCGATCTTGAGAGTGAACCTTGGGATTTCGCCAGTCAATTAGTTCAACAGCTGACTTCGTGCAGCCAGCTCTCGAACATTTAGTCTGTTCAGTCAATTTTCATTTCGCTGGCGGAAATCGTTACCTTTGGCGCCAGCCGGTCACTCTGGCTCTTGCTGCGACCGCCTTGTGCATTGGCCATTACAACCGCGAAATATGGTAGGAAGATCGCGAGGGCGAAAAAGATCCACATCCAAATCCCCGTGGAAACTACCCCAAGCACGATACAGATGGTCCTAACCGTCATTGCAACGGAATAGCGAATCATGCGCTTTTTTCGCTCTTGTTCAGGCGAAAGCTCCAGCGATGTAACGCTTTGCCGCTTGGCCAAATGAGCTCCCGAGGGGTAAACAATAGACTTTCTAAAGATAACGCTAAGGCATCCCCAGTATTCCCGGAAAGGTAAGAGATGCAGAGAGTAGCACTGGTTACCGGAGGAAATCGGGGGATTGGCTACGCCATCGCCGAGGAGCTGTTGGCAGCAGGTTACAAAGTCGCTGTAACCGCTAGATCTGGTCACGGTCCGGACGGAACCCTAACCGTGGTTGCCGACGTGACCGATACAAATTCGTTGGAAGCGGCAGTCACCGAAATCGAAGAAAAACTTGGACCGGTGGAGATTTTGGTGGCAAATGCCGGGATCACCAAAGACAACCTATTACTGAGAATGTCCGAGCAGGAGTTTGAAGAGGTTATCAACACGAACCTAACAGGCGTCTTTCGAGTTGTTAGGCGAATTACAAAGGGCATGCTCAAGGCCAAATTTGGTCGCATAATTTTTATTGGTTCTGTGGTTGGTTTATTTGGAAGTGCCGGTCAAGTTAACTACTCAGCCAGTAAGAGTGCGCTGGTTGGCATGGCTCGATCGATCACGCGAGAACTTGGTTCAAAAAACATTACGGCTAACGTGATTGCTCCTGGTTTCATAAATACTGACATGACAGCTTCCTTACCGGCGGACGTAGCGGACAGGTACCGCGAGCAGATTCCGATGGGCAGATTCGCTGAGGCCGATGAAGTTGCCAAAGTGGTGGCTTGGTTTGCCTCAGAACAAGCTGGCTACATCACGGGCGCGGTAATCCCGGTTGATGGTGGATTGGGCATGGGGCACTAGTCTTGGCAACCAAAAGAAGGGTTTGAAATTGGGAATTCTTACAGGTAAGAAAGTTCTAATCACTGGAGTTCTAACCGAGGCATCCATAGCATTCGCCGCGGCCAAGATTGCGCAGGAGCAGGGTGCTGAAGTTATCTTGAGTAGCTTTGGTCGAATGCTCCCTATTACTCAGAAAATTTCCCAACGCCTACCCATGCCGGTCCAAGTGATTGAACTGGATGCCACCAATGATGAAGATTTAGCAGCTCTGCCGGACAGAATCAGGAGCACCATCGGATCGCTCGATGGCATCGTGCACGCTATAGCTTTCGCGCCACAATCTGCGCTAGGTGGAAACTTTTTATCAACCGAGTGGGCCGATGTCTCAACGGCGGTGCAAGTTTCTGCGTACTCATTGAAATCCATTACCGTAGCTTGCCAACCAGTATTGAATAACCCAAGCTCTGTAGTTGGCTTAACATTCGATGCAAGTATTTCTTGGCCGGTTTACGACTGGATGGGAGTTGCGAAAGCAGCCTTTGAGTCCACTGCCAGATATCTTGCTCGTTATCTCGGCAAGGATGGTATTCGGGTTAACTTGGTTTCTGCCGGGCCTTTGCGTACAACCGCAGCCAAGGGGATACCAGGTTTCGCAACCATGGAAGAGCTTTGGACTGACCGAGCACCACTGGGTTGGGATCTTTCCGACACGGATCCTGCAGCCAAGGCACTAGTTGCTTTGCTGAGTGACTTCTTCCCTGCCACAACTGGTGAAATCATCCATGTCGACGGAGGACTCCACTCAACTGGCGCCTAGGGCAGAAACTTGATTATTTCTGCTAAGTCTCTCGTGTCAATCGATACGTCCGCATGTTCACGCAGGATCTGCTTGGCACAGAAGGCTATTCCAAGTCCCGCCCTCTGAATCATCTCAATGTCATTGGCGCCATCGCCGACGGCTATGGTGCTCTCCTTCGACAGCTCTAGCTCTTCTTGCAATTTCTGCAGGTACTCGGCCTTCGCAACGCGATCAACAATTGGTTCTAGAACCTTGCCTGTCAGTTTTCCAGCCACCACCTCGAGCTGATTGGCTTTGACAAAGTCAAGGCTGAGCGCCAGGCGGATGGGTTCCAGTAGCTGATGGAATCCTCCTGAAACCGCTGCTGCAACTCCGCCCTTTTGGTGAATGGCTGACACTAATTCGAGGGCTCCCTGAGTAAGGGTTAGCCTTGTTTGCACCAGGTCAAGCTTCGATTGCGGAATCCCGGCCAACATTTCAACCCTGCGTCGCAATGATTGGGAGAAGTCAAGTTCGCCTCGCATTGCCGCGGCGGTGATGTCCGCCACTTCAGAGCGAACCCCAGCTTCCTCCGCCAAGACCTCGATGGCCTCTTCATTAATTAGGGTCGAGTCAACGTCAAACACCACAAGAAACCTTGCCACGTCACCCTCTGAGTCAGTTGAGGAAATGTTAGTGGCAAGCTAGCCGGTGACGGGACAATCAAGACAGTGGAGGTAGGCTTTTCGCGATGTCAACGGTTATTAAGCTCGAAAACGTAAGTGTTGTGCGATCTGGCAAGCCAGTCTTGAGTGCACTTAGTTTTGTTGCCGACTCCTCAGAGCGTTGGGTGGTCCTCGGCCCAAATGGCGCTGGAAAAACAACCATGCTTCGACTCTGTGCGGCTCAAATTCAACCGTCCGAGGGCAAGGCAACAATTCTTGAACAAGAACTTGGTGCTGTAAACATTTTCGAACTGAGAACCAGAATCGGCTTTGCTTCTTCTGGGCTGGTATCGCAAATCCCCAATAGTGAATGTGTGTTGGATGCGGTGCTTACTGCTAGTTATGGAATTGTCGGCCGCTGGAATGAAGAATACGACGCTCTGGATGAACGAAGGGCTAAGAGAGTTCTGGCTGAATGGGCTCTGAATGGTTACGAGGAGCGTCCTGTCGGCACACTCAGCGACGGCGAGCGCAAGAGAGTGCAAATAGCTCGTGCCGTCATGACGGACCCCGAATTGCTCTTACTTGATGAGCCGGTAGCGAGTCTGGATCCTGGTGCCAGGGAACAAACAATACGACTGCTCAGTGGCTATGCAACTAGCTCAGCAGCACCTGCGATGGTGATGGTCACGCATCACCTTGAGGAAATTCCAGATGGATTCACCCATGCCTTGATTCTGCAGGATGGTCAAGTCTTGGCAAAGGGCGAGCTCGGAGCAACCATTACCTCAGCTTCCGTCAGTGAGGCATTCCGTTATCCACTGAGGGTTGAATACGAGGCAGGCCGTTTCCGAGTCACTGCGAGCTAGTTTTCGGGCCCTTTTCCTGCTATTCTTAGTCACTCTCAAGCAAATCCAAGAAGGAAACAATGAAGGCTGACATTCACCCTGCCTACGGGCCAGTTGTATTTCGCGATCTCGCGTCTGGCTTCGCCTTTCTAACCCGCTCAACTATCACCACTGACAAGACGATTCAGTGGGAAGACGGCAACAGCTACCCGGTTTATGACGTTGAAATCAGCTCAGCGAGCCATCCGTTTTACACTGGAAAGCAAAGAATCATGGACGCCGCAGGTCGCGTAGAGCGATTCAACGAGCGTTACAAGAACTTCAGCTAGCCCTAATCGGCCACCCGATTTCCGCCCGGTCGACCGGGCGGTTTTCTTTTTCTAGCCAATCGTGAAAATTCTTAGTCCAGGCTTCTGACCATTTAGTTTGTAAGTTGTGAAGCTTGTCAGGCTCTTGCCTGAGTTCGGAGTACTTGACGGCTTGCTTTTGTGCCAATCTTCCAGCAGCCACAGCATCGGCAGTTGAGTTATGGGCATCTGCCAACCTAACTCCGTAGAGTTCACAAAGAATTGCCAAGTTTCTTTTCCCTGGCCCAAACCTCAGCTTTCTATCAATGACCAATGGGTCAATGACAGGGGCAGGGACTAAGGGGTTAACTTGATATCTGATTGCTTCAAATTGCAAGATTGTGAAGTCATAAGGCGCATTGAAAGCTACAAGAGGCATTGACTCGTTAAGGATTCTTAGTTTTGAAACAATATCCGCAATGGCAGAATCGGCGGGCTTTCCATCACTAAAAGCTTTTTCGGTAGTGATGCCGTGCACAGAGGTTGCTACCTCAGGTATTTCTATTCCAGGATTCACCAACCACTCATCGAGCTGCTCTACCTGTCCATTGGCGTCAATCACGGCGACGCACGCGGTAACAACTCGAGCAGTCGAAAGCTCTAAGCCAGTTGTCTCTAAATCAAAAACCGCAAGTTTCTTGGCCCAACTGGGTAAATCAGCTTCAAATTCAATGTCTAACAAGATTTCTCCTAGCAGTCACGATAGTGCGAGGTTGAGACAAATAGACTGGTGTGGTGCAGGTGTTGAAAACATCACCAGATCGTCTTTTTCGGCTAGCTCAACTTCGACTGGAACGAGCTGACGTTGGTGACACCGCTACTTGGCACTTAGGAGATGGTGGGCCAAGAGTTTTATTGGTCCACGGCTTTCGCGGAGATCACCACGGTCTGCTTGGCATAGCAGGCGCACTTCCAGAGGCTAGCTTTGTCTTTCCTGATTTGCCCGGTTTTGGAAAAACTGGGCAACTCGATGGCGAGCATTCAATCGAGAACTACTCAAAATGGTTGATCAATTTTGTTGAGCAGGCGGGGCATTTCGACGCAATCCTTGCCCATAGCTTTGGCAGCCTTGTGCTCACTCGTGCTATCGCCGATGGTCTAAAGGTAGACAGGGTATTACTGCAGAATCCAATTACGACGACCCAGCAAGGTGGGTTGATTAACTCAATTGCCGACACCTATTACAAGCTAGGCAAAAGGGAGGGATCCGACCTTTTGCGCTCCCAAATTGTGGTGCGTGGTATGTCAGTGGCCCTGACGACCAGCTTGAAGCCGAGTGTCCGCAAATTTATTCACCGCCAACACTCCGAATATTTCTCCACCTATGCTTCGAACCAGAGCCTGTATGAGGGCTATCAGGCTGCTACCAGCTCCAATGTGTTGGATTATGCCCAGCACCTGCCAGAGAAGACTTTCATCGTGGCCGGGGAAAGAGATGTCGTGGCGCCTTTGAGGGGACAAATGAAACTCGCTGAAGTGACTGGAGCTGAACTTAAGGTGATCGAAAAAACCGGACATCTCACGCACTATGAGACTCCGGCGCAGGTTGCTGGCTTCCTCGCCGAGTTGCTGGAGCGCTAGGTGAAAGGGCTGTGGTTTGACGGTCGCTACATAGACCCGGTTCACCCTGACGGCATCTCAAGATTCTCACTTGGTTTAATTTCAGCCGCGCTTGAACTCACTGAATTAACAGTCATGGTCAACAGCGATGAACAGGCAAAACAACTACCACGACACCGAAATCTGGCTATTTATAAGACCAATCCAATAGCATCACCGAGGGAACTCTTGCAGGGTTTTCGACTAAATAAATTAGGCGTAAAAGTTCTCTTTTCTCCCATGCAGACAACCTCGGGATTGGGTAGAAGTTTCAAGTTGGTTTACACCCTGCATGACTTGATTTACTATCGCCATCGAACTCCACCTGCTGATTTCAACATTTTTATTCGGATTATTTGGTTTATTTTCCATCTCAGCTATTGGCCCCAACGGCGAATTCTGAATCTCGCCGATGCGGTTGCCACGGTATCTGAGACAACCAAGGATCAAATGGAGATTCACCGGTTGACCAAGCGACCAATCTATGTAATCCACAATGCTGCTGACGCGCCAGAAAGACTTGAGAAGAAATCTCGTCACGACAGTAAAGAGATTGTCTATATGGGTAGCTTCATTGGCTACAAGAATGTCGAGACCCTGATTAGGGGCATGCGATTCTTGCCTGACCACACCCTGGTTCTACTCAGTCGCGTTTCAGAAACACGCAAACGACAGTTAGAGAGCCTGGCAAGAAAGTTCTCAGCAAACATTCGTTTTGAAAACGGGGTCAGCGACGAGGAGTACCACGAGTGGCTGTACCGAGCCAAGGCATTGGTGAGTGCTTCTCTAGACGAAGGTTTCGGTATTCCAGTGGTGGAGGCGATGGCTCGTGGATGTCCCGTTGTGTTGAGTGACATTCAAATATTCGAAGAAGTAGCCGGTCCAGCTGGGCTTCGGTTTGCGCCGTATAACGAAATCGCCTTTGCCGAACAAGTAAAGAGATTGAGCGACAAAAACACCTGGAAGTTGCAGTCCGCCCTGGGTTTAGATCAGGCTCAGTTCTTCACGTGGGAGGACAGTGCCGAGCTGCTGGTAGAGCTTGCCCAAGAATTAGCTTCCTAGCGGTTTTGGTGCCCAACGATCCAAGACCCAAGATCCTGATCTCCTAACAACATTGAGCGAAGCATTTTCAAGCCGCTCACCTTTGGGCGGAATGTCTCCATTTGTGACCACTTGCAGAACAAACCGAATGAGTGCCCCGTGGCTAACGGCCAGAATTCTTTTACCTTCAAAGTTCGAGTGAAACTGATCGAGCAGTTGCTCGGCTCGAGCCGTGATGGCAGTGGCAGATTCGGCTCCCGGTATTTCGTCCAGGTGGGCATACTTGCTGCTCCATTCGTCATAGAGCATCCCTTCGCCAATGCCGAATGCCCTTTCGATGAGAAGAGCTTCCTCGACCACTTCCTGAATCCCCAGGTGACTAGCCAAGATGTTTGCAGTCTCCTTAGCCCTGCCAAGCGGAGAGCTGACAATTAGATCCCATTGATGCTTTGCAACTTCCAGAGCTGCTCGTTCGACCTGTGCAATGCCAAATGCATTCATTGGTATGTCGGCCGTTCCCTGTAAACGCAGATCGATGTTCCAATCGGTTTGACCATGGCGAAACAAGCCAATGACAGTCTCGCTCAACTAAATATCTCGCTTAGGACAATTGAAGTTGAGTGGTTTATCTTCACGGTCACCAAACTGTCTGCTTTAGTCGGACCTAAATTCACGATGACTGCAGGTTTTCCCTGGTTGATTGCCTGTTTCACCAATCGCAGTCCTGAGTTCACGGTCAGAGAACTACCAGCAACCAAAACTGCCTCAGCCTCATAGACCCAAGATTCAGCTAGCTCTACTCGATTCTTTGGAACTTGTTCGCCAAAGAAAACCACATCTGGTTTGAAATGCTGTCCGCAGCTGCAATTCGGCACCTGGAATTCGTCGTCCACTTCAATTTCCGCGTCTCCGTCTGGCGAAAACTCAACTTCTTGATTTTGAACCAGTAGGGGATTGAGTGCAAGAATTAGCTGATCCATTTCGGCTCTTGAGATTGAGCTGCCACAACCGACACAAGCGATTCGATCAAGACGCCCATGTAGCTCAATTACATTTTGACTGCCAGCTTTTTGGTGGAGGCCATCAACATTTTGCGTAATGATTCCCATCAGTTGATTTCTTTGCTCGGCCTGAGCTAGCGCGATGTGGCCCGGGTTGATAAGCGCTTTCTCAATTCTTCGAAATCCAATAAAGCTTCTCGCCCAGTAACGCGCTCGGTTGCGCTCTGAACCCATGAATTCGTCAAAGGTTAGAGGGTGTTTTTGCACCCGTCCTTCGCCTCGATAATCAGGAATCCCGCTGTCAGTTGAGATACCAGCTCCAGTTAGAGCAAGCACTCGCTTGCCGGCAAGAACGCTTTTGGCGTGCTCAACGCTGTAGCTAACGGCGGGGGAGAGTTGGGGATTGCTCACGCAAAGGATTCTACTTAGCCACTGTGTCCGAGGGGGGACTCGAACCCCCACCCTCTATACGAGGACTAGCACCTCAAGCTAGCGCGTCTACCATTCCGCCACCCGGACTTCCGAGTGGTAAATCTAGCACGAGAGCAGATTGTGCCCCTGGGGTGTTTGGATTCAAGGCCCAGACGCGATAACTTTTAGGTATGCATGAAGATCCTTCAGTCGCGTTGCAGAAGTTTGTTTCAGCGCTAGAGCGGCACCTAGCGGTCGCTGCCACCAAGCGGGATGGTTCAGACGAAGCGCTGAACAAAGCATATGAGCAACTCGAAGATGCCTTTTTGGGCTATGAGGAGGCTCTACAGCAAACCTATGGTGAGTTTTTGCCTTTTGAACAGGCTGAGGATCAGTGAGTTTATTTGAAGCACTAGTTCTTGGTCTTATTCAGGGACTTACAGAGTTTCTTCCTATTTCATCCTCGGCACACGTACAGATCGCCCAAGAGTTGATGGGGCTTTCGGAGCTATCCAAACCCCAGCTAACAGCCTTTATTGCAACCATCCAAATTGGAACAGAACTCGCAGTAGTTCTATATTTTGCAAAGACAATTTGGTCGATTCTTTCTTCGTGGTTTAGCTCAGGATTTAGGGCGTGGAGTCAGCAACCGCAAGAAGCGAAGATGGGCTGGCTAATTATTATTGGCACCATCCCTATTGCCGTCTTGGGACTGATGTTCGAATCTCAAATTGAGCAAGATGTGCGTCAACTGTGGGTGATTGCGATTACCCTGATTGTTTTTGGTGTGCTCTTGGGTTTTGCCGATCGATTTGGCAAGAAATCCAAAAACATTGGCGAGCTTAACCTCAAAAGCGGCTTGGCATTTGGATTTGGACAAGCCCTTGCGTTGGTGCCGGGAGTTTCGCGTTCGGGGGGATCCATCACTGTCGGCCTCCTACTCGGTTTCACACGAGAGGCTGCTGCTCGTTACAGTTTTTTACTGGCAATTCCGGCAGTTTTAGCAGCCGGGACTTATCAATTTATTCAGAGCTTTGGCAACTTGCCAGCGGACTTGCTTTTTGCCACTTCGCTGGCGACCGTTGTGAGTTTTGTCACGGGTTACGCGGTGATTGCTTGGCTACTCAAATACCTTGAGCGCGGTTCGTACATGCCATTTGTAATTTGGCGTATTTTGGTGGGTCTTGGACTGATTGTGCTGCTCAGCGCAGGGGTTGTCTAACTTTTATCGGGAGACTCTGGCCGCTGGCGCAGATAGCGCTCAAACTCTCTCGCAAGTGCATCTCCAGAAACTTCCTCGCTGTCCAGTGAGTCTCGATTCTTTTCAAGTTGAGTGACGTAAGCCGTCATTTCATCATCTCCCTGGGCCATCTCATCAATCGAGCGCTCCCATTCAAAGGCTTGGTTCGCCAAACTGGATGAATCAAACGAAAACTCGGTTAGGGAGGCTAATTCGTTGAGAAAAGTTAGTGCTGCCTTGGGATTAGTTGTGTTGTGAACGTAGTGCGGCACGGATCCCCAAAGCGATAAAACGGGAATTCCCTCAGCCTCAAAGGCTTGAGCTAGGACAGTCAGGATTCCAACCGGTCCCTCATAACGAGAGGGCTCGAGTCCGAATAACTGTTGCAAGGACTCATTCTGCGAGCTTCTGAAAATTTGCATTGGCCTGGTGTGGGGAACATCCGCAAGCATGGCGCCTAGCATGATTACATAATCGATATCGCGATCCTGAACCATTTCCAATATTTCCCCGGCGAAGCTCAACCAGCGCCTAGACGGCTCTGTTCCCAGAAGGACGTAGAGATTTTGAAGGGCTGGGTTCTCAGTCAATTGCTCAGTGGATGATTGGAGAAGTTCGCACCCCGGCCAAGAGATTATTCGATTACCACTGGCGTCAAATTCGACCACTGGTCGGGAAAATTGAAAGTCGTAGTAATCCTCTGGGTCGACGGCGTCGAGGGTATTCATCTGAAGCTGCTCGGCGATTGCCTTGAGTGCGCCGGATGCGCCCTCTGTGGCATCATTCCAACCCTCGAAGGCAACCAGCAGTACTCGGCCCGACAGCATCTGACTCCTTAACCCAGATGAAAACTCTAGTTCACGCCGCAACTAGACTTACCGCAATGTCAAAAAACCCCTTTCCAATGGCCGTGCTCTGGGACCTCGATGGCACCCTAATTGATTCAGAGCACTACTGGGCAATCAGTCAGACCCGCCTTGCAGAGCACTACGGAGCGACCTGGACTGAAGAAGATGAAAAGGGCGTAATTGGCTCATCGCTCTATGACTCATCAGCCTTGATCAAATCAAAATTCGGGATTGAAGATCGCTCGGTGCAGGAAATCATCGATCACCTCACCAATGAGGTGATTGAGCAAATGAGAGCCTCGCTGCCGTGGCGACCAGGTGCGCTAGAGCTGTTGCTCGAGCTAAAGCAAGCAGGGATAAAGACAGCGCTTGTGACAATGTCTATGCGAAGAATGGCTCTCGCTGTCGTGGAAGCAATTCCCTTTGCTGCGTTTGATGCTGTTGTAGCAGGCGATGACGTAACTTTTGGCAAGCCTCACCCTGAGCCATATTTGAAAGCGGCACATTTACTCCAGGTGGAGCCTAAGAACTGCATCGCTTTTGAGGATTCGATTACCGGCCTAACTTCAGCTGTTGCAGCTGGAACCAACGCAGTTGGGGTGACAAACATGCTGCAGCTTCCTACGGGATCAGACAGAAGGATTATTGATTCCCTGCATGGTCTTACGGTTGAACGGTTGCAGGAATTGAGAATCCATGTCTGAAATTTTTGCGGCAGGTGACAAAGTCCAGCTGACTGGGCCCAAGGGCAAGATGAACACTTTCACACTAGAAAAAGCGGGTCGCTTCGGCACCCACAGAGGTGAAATAAAACACGACGAAATCATTGGTAAGCCTTCCGGCTTCGTGTTTACTCTTCCCACTGGGGAGCAATACCTTGCGATGAAGCCACTGCTGAGTGACTATGTGCTGTCAATGCCCAGAGGCGCTCAAATCATTTATCCCAAAGACGCCGGTCAGATCATCGTGGAAGGAGATATTTTTCCGGGAGCCGTGGTAATCGAGGCAGGTGTTGGTTCGGGAGCGCTCTCAAGCTATCTTTTGCGAGCAATCGGTGAAAAGGGAAAACTGTTTTCTTTTGAACTTCGTGAAGAATTCGCGGAAATTGCCAAGGCCAACGTTGAAAACTTTTTAGCTACGGCGCCAAAAAACTGGAAAATTACTATTGGTCCGTTGCAGGAAAAGCTCCCAAGTGTTCTAAAGGGAGCCAGCGCAGATCGAGCGGTTCTTGACATGTTGGCTCCATGGCAATGCATTGAAGCAGTTGCAACGGCCCTTCGACCTGGCGGGGTCCTGATTGTTTATGTTGCAACTGCCAGCCAACTATCCAGAGTTGCTGAGGAAATTAAGGATTCCGAGAAATTCACCGCACCTGTAGCTTTCGAGACCCTAGTTCGACCTTGGCACCTAGAGGGCTTAGCGGTTAGACCAGAGCACCGAATGATTGGCCACACTGGCTTTTTACTTAGTGCTAGGCGGTTGGCCGACGGTGTGCAATTACCGGATTTTCGCAAGCGCAGAGTCAATAAAGTTGAAGGGTCGGAAGAGGACTCTGAACAGTGGTTTGGTTTGTCTGAGCGCAAGGTTGGACAGAAGAAGTTGAGAAAGACTTTGCGACAGGTGACGATTGAAAGCAACAAGAGAAAGAAGAGTAAGTGATCGGAAGAAATCTATACAGAGTAATTTCCCTGAGTGCAGCCGCAATTATGCTGGCCAGCTGTGCACCAACGGTCACCCAGACTGGTTCGTATGCCCAAGCGGTTGAAGGAATTGCGCAGACGTGCGAAACCTACAAGACGGGAGATTCCGTCAAGTTGATCGAAGCTACAGGTGAGTTCAACACCCAACCAACTGTCACTTTTCCTTTTCCTATCACCGGTTCGGGCATGGAAACTAATGTCATTATCGAAGGTAACCAAGGCCTGATTGTTGGCTCTCAGAGAGTCGGCATGCACTTCGCAGGTTACAACGCAACGACTGGCGAGCAATTTCAGGCAAGCGAATTTGGTGGTGAGGATTACATCTACCAAGATCTCATTCCTGGAAATTCACCTGACTTTTGTGGAGCGTTGACTGGAGTGCCAGTTGGCTCTCGAGTTGCGGTTTTGCTAAGTCCAGAAAATGTTCATCAGGGGGAGGGTATTCCGACCTTGGGGCTTGGGCCAAACGACGGCGTTGTTTTTATTTTCGACATTGTTAGGGCCTTCTTACCTAAAGCCAACGGATCGGCGAATGCTCCAGAAGCTGGCATGCCAACTGTGGTCTTGGCTCCATCTGGTCAACCTGGAATTCAGATCCCACAATCAGATGCTCCAACGGAGTTTCGTCGAACCATTTTGATTGAAGGGCGCGGCGAAAAAGTAGCTGTCGGGGACAACGTGACAGTCCACTACACGGGTTGGACTTGGCAGGGAGAGGAATTTGATAGCTCCTGGCCGAGGCAAGCTCCAGCCGCTTTTGACGTAACGACTGATGGGCTGATTGAAGGCTTTGTTCAAGCACTCGATGGGGTTCCAATTGGATCACAGGTGATTGCCGTAATACCACCGCAATTGGGTTATGGCGATGTTGCTCAGGGGTCAATTCCGCCTGGGTCTACATTGATATTTGTGATTGATGTGCTGGGCAAGAACTAACTAGGGGGATGGGTGGCAGGTCAAACACCAGCTGAGAGACTTTTTACGCTCACTTGTTGCTTGCTTGCAGCGCCTAAATTAGGCCTTAGCAAGCAAGACATCTTTAACTCCGTGCCCGGTTACCAAGAAGCGAGCAATGATGATGCTCGAGAAAAAATGTTTGACAGAGATAAAACCGAACTGCGAAATGCTGGCGTTCAGCTCGAGGTCAAACAAATAGACGAATACGAGCCCGAAATTGGAAGTCGTTACCTCATCGCTAAGGGAAGCTTTGAGTGGCCGAAGGAATTCAATCTAAGCTCCGAACAGTTGGGGTTGGCAGAACTTGCAGCGCGGGCCTGGAACAATCAACAGTTCGCCTCTGCCGCCAGAACAGCTCTCGCTCGCTTGAAGTCTCGCGGCATGGTTGAAATTAACCGCGAACTTAGTTTTCTTTCACCACGGCTGCTGGCTCGTCACTCGGCATTTCAGCCTTTGGCTCAGGCAATCACAGACTTTGCAACGGTAATTTTCGAATACCGAGTTCCGGACGGAGATTCTGAGGCCAGGGAAGTCAATCCACTAAAACTTCGCCTAATAGAAGGCGAATGGGTTCTGCTCGCGCAGCGGCAGGGCGAACTGCGAAACTACCTACTAAGAAGAATCATTAGCAAGGTTCGAACAACTGGTGCAAATTTCAAACCGGTATCAGCCGAACTGATTGACCAAGCTGAAAAGGATTTGGTTGCCTTCACTCAAGGAAATACTGCAATTGTTGAAGTGGAGGAGGACTCGGAAGCTTGGTGGCATTTTGGGGCCGAGGTAACGCAGGTAAAAATCAATTACATGGACGAAGTGCTGTTGGCGGAGGACCTTCTGGAATACGGAAATGAAGTGCGGGTTATTAGTCCAGAATCCTTAGCAAACCGAATCAGGGCGGGGTTGCAGCGGGCGGTGAGCCTTCATGCCTAAACAGGAAATTGATGCAGCCGAGCTTTTCGATCTGGCACTATCAATTGTCGGTCTGGTTTTATCAGATGGTGATCAAAAAGTATCGGAGCTGGCAAGTCGATTTGATGTCAGTGAGAAGGTTATTCTCAAGGCCGTGCGGGCCATTACGGACAGCGAGGACCTAACTAAGTGCGTTACTCACTTTCATTTGAATTTTGATGAACTGGAAGATGGCTGGGTCTCATTTGCCAAGGGCAGCACAAACCTAGATGGTCCTCCGGCACTCAGCAAGAGGCAGTTGAGCGCAATCGCAATTGGATTGGATTACCTGGCTTCGCTTCCACAATTTGCATCCAATAAAGCTCTGCATGAACTCAGGCAAGCGCTCAAGAACGCTGGCCCTGTTCCCGTTACTAGCATCGCATCTAACCGACTGACTGAGATCTTGCAGCAGCTGCACGATGCGATCGAGAATGGAAAGACGATCAGCTGCGATTACCGCAATCAAAAGGGTGAGCAAGCCAATAGGAGAATTGATCCATTACTGATTGAACTAAGAGGAAAAAAGCACTACCTACGTGGATGGTGTCATGTCAATCAAGCTGTTCGCTCCTTTAGATTGGATCGGATCCAGAATATTGCAATTACCCAGGACGATATAACTAAGCAAGCTCGAACTGCCACTATTCCAGAGGAAGTCTTTGGTGGCAGCGTCGATGAGCAGGAAATAAAAATCGCTGCTGAACCGGAAGCTGCAGAGATTTTTTGGAATTTCCCGGTCGCAGTGGAACCTGTTCTTGAGGGTGGCCGCTGGGTTGGAAAGATCCGTGTTGGAAGTATTGCTGGCTTGCCTAGGCACATTGTTCGATTTGGCGGAATGGTGGAAGTCCTCGAGCCAAAATCAGCCAGAGAGATTGTGCGAGACTTTGCTCTTGAAACCTTAAATAGACCAGAAGTGAAGGATGAAGAATGACCTGGCTTCTACTGATCAGTTTTTTGGCTGGCGTATACCTCCTCATTCTTGCGGGCTATCGACTGTTCCAATCTGGCAAGAGCTTTTCCCAGGCCGCTAGCAAAACAAGTCAGCTACTAACTGAGTTAGCCAGCTACGAAAAACAGGAACCTTTACCGGCCAAGGCTGTGGGTTCCGCGGATTTCCAGCAAACTATTGAGGCTCGCAGGCGGCTAGTCAGGCGGAGAATTCGTCAACGGGAAGATCGACAGCGTAGACTGGTGAATCGTATTCGAGAAATCGATGTAGACAAGAGGTGGTCATGAGACTTCAAGGCTGGGAATGGATCATCATTCTGGCGATTGTGCTGTTGCTGTGGGGAGCACCGAAGCTTCCAGCTCTAGCAAAGAGCATGGCGCAGTCCCTAAAGATTTTCAAGAAAGAAACCGCAAAGACCCAAGAGCCTGAAGCGGCTGTCGCTGAAGCCAAAGAGGGCGAGAAGAAGCAAGACTAATGGCGCGGCGCAACAACAAAGAGCGCCGTATGAGTCTTGGTTCCCACCTTCGGGAGCTAAGGGTTCGTCTTTCATGGTCGGCGGGATTTCTAGTCGCTGGCACAGTAGCCGGTTGGTTCTTGTTTGACCCGGTCTTTAAGATTCTCCAGCAGCCACTGATAGACGTGACGGAAGAGCGCGGCATCCAAGCGGTCGTGAACTTCGGAACTGTCGTTTCGGCATTTGATCTTCGAATTCAGGTTTCCATATTCCTAGGCGTGCTGATGACTGCCCCTATTTGGTTATGGAATTTTTGGGCATTCATTGCGCCTGGTCTCAAGCAAAGGGAGAAGCGTTTTGCCATCGGATTTGTGGCGGCAGCCCTTCCGCTTTTTCTGGCAGGGACGGCTCTCGCTTGGACGTCGCTTCCAGGTTTCGTAGTCGTTCTAATTGGTTTCACGCCCGAGGGAAGCACAAACGTAATTAATGCAAGCGAATATGTCTTATTTGCCATCCGCATTCTCCTAATCTTCGGCTTGGCTTTTGTGATGCCAGTGGTATTGGTTCTGCTGAATTTTGCCGGGTTAGCTACTGGTATGGGCATCTTGAAGTCCTGGCGACTGGCAGTTTTCCTGATAGCTGTTGTTTCAGCACTCGCAACGCCAGTTGCTGAACCCATGACAATGTTTTTGATGATGGCCCCGCTCACTGCGCTGTATTTCATTGCTGTCGGTATTGCGATTGCGAATGACAAACGCAGGGAGAGAAAACTGGAGAAGCTCGGGGGAGTCAGTGAGCTCGAACTCGAGTGAGCTGTCCGCCGCTGAGCGGTATAAAAAAGCAAAGTCATCAGCCGCTTACTCACAGCTAAAAAAATTTGAATCGCAACTAGCGTTTCCGCTCGATGATTTTCAAGAGCAATCGTGCAAGGCCCTGGAAGATGGTGCTGGTGTGTTGGTGGCAGCACCCACTGGGGCAGGTAAAACTGTGGTGGGTGAATTTGCAATTCACCTTGCAATGGAATCAGGTCAGAAGGTCTTTTACACAACGCCAATTAAAGCTCTAAGCAATCAAAAATTTGCTGAACTAGTTAGGCGTTATGGCAAGGAACGGGTTGGCCTTCTCACTGGCGACAACAATCAGAATTCCGAAGCACAGATTGTGGTCATGACAACCGAGGTACTTCGCAACATGATCTATGCGACTTCGGAAACCCTAAAGGAGCTCGGCTTCGTAGTAATGGACGAAGTTCACTATCTTGCCGATCGGTTTCGCGGAGCCGTCTGGGAGGAAGTAATACTGCACCTTCCCAAAGACGTGAAAGTCATTTCGCTATCAGCCACGGTAAGTAATGCCGAAGAGTTTGGCGCCTGGTTGGATGAGGTCAGGGGAAATACCAAGGTAATAGTTTCGGAAGTTCGACCCGTGCCCCTCCATCAGCACGTTCTGTTTGGCAATGAATTGCTAGATCTGTTTGAAAGCGGCAGTAACCAGATGCGTGTGAATCCGGAGCTGCTACAGAAGCATCAAGCAAGAGCCAGGTCGCCCATTCGCACTCGGGGTAAATGGGGAGGAAAAAAGCACTCACCTCACGAGCGCAATCAGATTGTTCGGCAGTTTCCAAGGCTTGAAAAACCAGAGGTGGTTGATCGGCTGGATGAATTGGACTTGTTACCCGCAATCTTTTTCATTTTTTCAAGAGCCGGATGTGATGCTGCAGTCACTAGCTGTCGCAGGCAGGGACTGCGTCTGACTAGCAAGGAAGAGCAGAAGGAAATACGACAGGTCGCTGAAGCGCGTTGCTCGTCCATCGCCGAAGATGATCTTGACACTCTGGGTTATCACGAATGGCTGGATTCCTTAGAACGTGGCTACGCATCGCACCACGCCGGATTACTGCCCGCCTTCAAGGAAGTTGTCGAAGAGTTGTTCTTACGCAAATTGGTGAAAATTGTCTTTGCAACGGAAACGCTAGCGCTTGGAATCAACATGCCTGCGCGAACAGTCATTCTGGAGCGGTTAGATAAGTTCAACGGAGAGTCCCGAGTAAACATAACGGCGGGAGAGTACACGCAGCTGACTGGTCGGGCAGGTCGACGAGGAATCGACCGAGAAGGTCACTCTGTAGTTTTGTGGGGTGGACAATTAGATCCCAACTTAGTTGCATCACTCGCGTCAAAGAGAACCTATCCACTCAATAGTTCCTTTAGACCCACCTACAACATGGCGGTGAATCTAATTTCGGCGTTCGGCAAAGACCGCGCAGCGAAAGTTTTAGAGCGCTCTTTCGCGCAGTTCCAAGCTGATCGTTCAGTTGTTGGGCTCGCCCAGGTCATCGCGGACAAGGAAAATTCTCTACAGGGTTATGAGAAGTCGATGGCCTGCCATCTCGGGGACTTTAGAGAATACTCAGCTTTGCGCCGAGAAATTAGTGATCTCGAGCGAGAATCTTCGCGAATTAAGAATCGCTCAGGCGCAGATACGCGCCTTACTAAACAAGCTCGAAATGTCGAATCGCAACTCGGTCGTTTGCGTAAGGAACTTCGAGCACATCCTTGTCACCAGTGCTCTGATAGAGAGAATCACGCGCGCTGGGGGGAGCGATATCACAGACTTAGAAAAGAGATTGATCAATCAATTGCCCATCTTGAATCTAGAACTGGCCAAGTGGCAAAGATATTTGAGCGAATTTGCGATCTGTTGACAGAGTTGAATTACCTAACCAAGGTGGGCGCTGAATTTGAGGTAACCAGAGCCGGATTGCAGCTTGCAAAAATCTATGGTGAGAGAGACTTGCTGATTGCACAGTGTCTCAATTCAGGAGCCTGGAAAGACTTAGATGCGGCCGGTATGGCTACGATGGCGGCCTGCCTGGTATTCGAAGGTAGGGGAGAGGAAAGCGAGCTTGAGCCAAAACTACCCAGAGGTCTCTTCGCAGAAGCTCTATCTGAAACAGAAGAAATCCAGCGACAGTTGCAAGAGCTGCAGAGTGACTACCGCCTGCCTCAGGATCAACGACTGCAGCTGGACATGGCCTGGGGTGTTTATCGCTGGGCAACTGGTGCGAAGCTCCAGGACGCACTAAAGCTGACCGGTCTGTTGCCAGGGGATTTCATCCGTTGGAGTAAGCAGATTATTGATCTTTTGGATCAAATCTCCGTTTCAGCTGATTCTAAAGTTGCTCAGACAAGCTATGAAGCAATTGACTTGGTTAAGCGAGGGATCGTTGCCTACAGCTACTACATCTAGAAATAGGCTGAGCGTTGTGCGAGAGCTGGTTTGGCGAATACCACTTGGCGTGGCGGCCGGTCTAATTGGACTTTTTGTCTTTCCGACCGAGAACATCTGGCTGCTTGCGCCACTGATTCCTATGTTGACCTATCTGGCCGTTTTAGGTCTGAGATTTTGGCCAGCTTTTTTGGTTGGCTTTATATCAGGTCAAGCTTTCTACATTTCACACATTGAGTGGATCTCCCTCTACCTTGGGCCGATCCCGCTCATCGCCCTCAGTACTACCGTTTCGATCTATCACGGTCTCGGGGCGGGGTTAGCAGCATGGCTATTCAGAAGCTTCGACGTAAAGTCGCAGAAAGTCATACCCTTGGCTTTATTGCTGGCATCAATATGGACGCTCAGGGAATTTGCAGCAAATAACTTTCCCTATGGTGGATTTCCCTGGTCAAGGCTAGCTATGACTCAGTCTGACAGTTTTATGTCGACTTGGGTTTGGTGGGGAGGTTTGAGTTTCCTTAGCTTTGTCGTCGCATTCGTTGGATCAATTCTTGCTTTGTTTGTCCTAAACCGTGGGGCAAAGCAATTGCTACGTCCGAGTCTGCTAGCTCTGCTAGCGGCTATTGTCGTGCCATTTGTTACACCCGTTGGTCTGACAACTTCCAGCAGCGGAGAAAAGGTTATTGCTGCAGTGCAAGGAAATGCCAAAGCTGGGCTGTTTTCCCGCGAGGCTCCAGGCACAATTTTGCAGAACCATTTGGATGCTTCACAGATTGTCTTGGAAAGCGGTCGACAAATTGATTTACTGGTCTGGCCCGAAAACGCATCCGATTTGGATCCACTTCGTTCACCGCAAGCCAGAGCAAAAATAAATGGTTTATCCAATCAGCTCAACGCACCCTTCGCCTTCGGAACAATTACAAAACGAGGCGATGAGACTTTTAATTCGACCATTTTATGGAAGCCTGAGATAGGGCCAGTTGACTTTTACGACAAAAAACAACCCGTGCCGTTCGCGGAATATGCACCAGATCGTGATTTCTGGCGGATGTTTGCTCCGGAATTGATTGACATGATTCCTCGTGGCTACAGCTTTGGGACCCGTGACGGGATCTATGAAATTAGCGACTTCACAGCTGGAACGCTTATCTGCTTTGAAATAGCAGAAGATTCAATCTTGCGGGAGCTAACAATTTCTGGGGCAGAAGTCATTCTTTCGCAAACAAACAACGCGGATTTTGGTTACTCCGATGAGACATTTCAACAGGCAGCTATTGCTCGTCTGCGTGCCATTGAAACGGGTAGAGCAGTCGTAAACATATCCACCGTCGGTCTTTCAGCCATCTACCTACCCGATGGATCTGTTTTGAGTGAGCTGGAATGGTACACACCAGCCGCCATGATCGAATCAGTTCCGCTTTACACGGGACTGACACCCGGTGTCGTTATTGGATCAGTATTTGACTGGGCTAATGTCCTCGCTCTAATTGGGGCAGCAATTGCGATAAAGCGTAGGAGAAAATCTTGAGGGCGATTGTGCTAATGCCAACTTATAACGAGGCCGAAACTTTAGAAAAAACTGTGAGTGAACTCTTTTCATTTGTGCCAAGCGTCGACCTCCTAATAATTGATGACAATTCTCCCGATGGAACTGGAGCAATCGCTGATCGGCTAGCCAGCTCCGACCCGAGAGTCTCTGTTCTGCACCGTCACAAAAAGCGCGGTTTGGGAGACGCTTACGTAGCTGGTTTTACTCAATGCTTAGAAAGTGACTACACGCATCTGATTGAGATGGACGCAGATGGGTCACACCGGGCAGAAGATTTGCCCAGGCTAATCCAATCGGCACCATCAGCCGACTTGGTCATCGGATCGAGATGGATAAGTGGGGGAGAGGTTGCTAACTGGTCCAAGCTAAGGAAATCCATCTCAAGGACGGGCAACCGCTACGCCAGCTGGATTCTACGAAGCAACATTCACGACATGACTTCGGGTTTTCGAATTTATTCGGCGAAACTGCTGCGTGAGCTCCCGTTAGCCAGAATGCAGGCCCATGGGTATGCGTTTCAAGTCGAGATGACTTTCAGATCTGAGCTAATAAACGCAACAACTCTGGAAGTACCTATTCGATTCGTTGAACGAGAGGGCGGTACGAGCAAAATGAGTTTTTGGATAGTTGTCGAAGCCTTTGTGCTCTGCACGCTATGGGGAGTGCTGCGCCCTAGGCCGTGAGGCGACCCTCGGCTCTGCGCTTTCGCATATCGGCCAATACCTCTTGGAGAAGCTCTTCCAGCTCAGCCTTGGTTCGACGCTCTAATACCATGTCGTAGTGTGTGCGGGGACGATCCGCTTCACCGGCTTCAAGTTTTTCGAGTTTGGCACTGCCCACCAGAAGAGCCAGCGAATGACACTGTTTACACTCCCATTCGAGAGGTGACTCTGCTTCGATTGAGAAAGTGACTTTGAATTGGTGCCCGGTAGGACAACGGTATTCGACAAGTTGACGGGCAGCCAGTTCGACTCCGTCCTCGCGCTCCATAGATTGAGAACCAAGTCTCATTCCACGCATTGATTCAGTCATGTTTTCTCCCTGTGGAGGACAACATGCACTTCAAAGCGATAAATCCCGCTTTTTAGGAACTCTCAGGGTTTACCCAGTTTTAAACAGATCGACTCGATCGCTAACAATTCCATCTGCGCCCGCATCAAGGAGATTGTTCATTTGAGCGGGATCATTAATAGTCCAGAAGTGAATTTCAGTCTTGTGACGTTGAACTCGAGCGATAAAGCTATTTTTAGAGAAATCAACAACTCCAAGTTTCACTGGAACCTGCAAGGCATCCACATTAGACAAAATTCTTCGAAAACCGATGCCGAAGAAAAATGTGTGACTGGCCCAAGCGGCGAGAGCAATTGAGGCGGAAGCGCTGGTTGCAACTGGTTGGGAGAGCTTTCTTAGAGCTGACCTCCGTGTCGGATTCGAAAAGGAGCTGACCAAGACTCGATTATGCGCTTTTGCGTCTTCAATTGCCTGAATTGTTGGATCAATTGCAAGTTTTGTCTTGATGTCGAGATTAAACAAGGCCGCGGGGAAGTGGGTGAGTGCCTCAAAAAGAGTTGGAATTTGGCCGCCATGGGATAGCCGAATTGAACGAAGCTCCTCAAGCGTTAGCTCTGACACTGCTGCATCTATCTTTGCGACTCTATTTAGGTCTGAATCGTGGAATAAAACAGCGTGACCATCTTTCGTGGCCTGGGTATCAGATTCCAAATGAGTTGCGCCATGTTCGATTGCTGCCTGAAAAGCAGGAATTGTGTTTTCATCTAGCTGCAGAGGCTCTGCTAAACCACGATGGGCAAAGATGCGAGGCTTGGCAGGTGAGAAATAGTGCTTATCCAAGCAAGCCTCCCAGTAGCATTTAGCGGTGCTTCAGTCTAATTTTGTAATTCGCCTAATCAAGCTCTACGTGGGCCTAATGATCTATGGGCTAGGCGTTGCACTCACGGTTGACGCGGCAATAGGAATTGCCCCCTGGGATGTGCTTGCCCAAGGAATTAGCCTGCAGTCTGGGTTGAGTTTTGGTGTTTCAACGGTTGTGGTAAGCGCGATCGTCTTGTTGCTGTGGATTCCGCTGAGAGTTAAGCCAGGATTGGGCACAATTTCAAACGCAATTTTGGTCGGTCTATTCGCCGATGTAGCTCTGTTTTACCTTCCAACGCCAGAGGTCTATTGGCAGAAGGTCGCCATGTTCCTTCTTGGCATGGTGGTGATCTCCTTTGCAACCGGCATGTACATCTCCTGCGGCATGGGCAAAGGACCAAGAGACGGGCTCATGTTTGGAGTCGCCCAAAGGGCCAAGATTCCGTTTTGGATCTCCAGAAGCTCAATTGAGTTGCTCGTGGTAAGTGTTGGATTTCTGCTGGGCGGTCAGGTGCGGGAAGGAACTTTGCTTTTCGCAATTGGAATTGGTTATCTGAACCAATTGGGGCTGCGACTTTTCAGGTTGGCGGATAAGGACGGTAGGGTCTAAAGCCCAAAAACAAAGGCCCGAGCGGGGTATCGGCGTGGATACACTGAGCCGATAATAAACATTATGTCAACTAAGATTTTCGGACCGCTCCCCGTTAGGAACCTGCGTGAGATTAGAACTGCTGAGTTGCCGCTGACCACTCCACAAGCTTTTGCTGTGCACGCCCATCTGCGAGCGCCTGTCTGGTTTTATCAATAGCGATTTTGAATCGATCCTGAATTGGTTTTGAGGCTTGGCTTGGATCCTTGGCAAGTTCATATGCAACCAGCCCGGCTGCGGCATTTAAAACTACGACATTTCCAATCGGTTCGGAATTGGCAAACTCTTCACCCGCAAATAACCTGCTGGCGACAGACGCGTTGTGGTGGGCATCGCCACCTATCAATGAATCAATTTTGGAGGGAGACATGCCTAAATCGGTGGGATTTAGGCCTAATTTGGTTACTTTTCCCCCACTAACCTGCCAAATATCGGCCTCAGTGGAGGAAGAAAGCTCATCCAGGCCGTCTTTTGACCGAAAAACAAGCGCTGTTCGCCCCCGATTGGCCATTTCTTGGGCCATCAAAGGAGCAATCGCTTCATTGGCGACGCCCAGTGCTGTAGCGATGGGCTGAGCGGGGTTTGCAAGGGGACCCAGGAAGTTGAAAGTGGTTGGGACCCCTAGCTCCTTGCGAATCGGCGCCACGTGGCGCATAGCGGGGTGAAAAACGGGGGCAAAGAAGAAAGTGATTCCAGTCTTTCTGAAGACCTCTGTGACCTGCTGAGGGGCCAAATCGAGTCGAATCCCTAGCACCTCGAGCATTTCCGAAGATCCAGTCTTGCCAGAAGCCGAGCGGGAGCCATGCTTCAAAACTGGAATTCCACAACTGGCTAGAAGGATTGATGCCATTGAGCTGATGTTGACGGTTCCGAGCAAGTCTCCCCCGGTGCCCACGATGTCAACTGCGTCATTGCCCGTTTCCAGCAGCAACGCATTTTCGAGCATTACATCAACCAAGCCAGAAAGTTCTTCAACCGTCTCTCCCTTGCCGCGCAGAGCGAGCATGAAGGCGCCGATTTGTGAAGGCGTTGCTTCTCCAGACATGATCTGCCGCATGGCCCAACTGGCTTGCTCTTTGTTGAGGTCCTCCCCCGTCAAAAGCAAACCCAAGACTGCTGGCCAAGTGATCGATTGCATTTGCAAAGTCTATTGTCTGAAATTTCGTGCCTGAGTATAAAAATTCGCAAAATCCGCGTAAATTCGGGCATCTAGGGCATTTTGACAAGTTAGAATTGTCGCATGTCAACCTCCACCTCCGCCGCACCAATGACCATTCAGCGCCCCAACGCGACCAGCGTGGGAACCATCGTCTGGCTGGGCAGTGAGGTCATGTTTTTTGCTGGACTTTTCGCGATGTACTTCTCACTTCGCGCCGGTGCACCTGACTTATGGGCAAATGACACCCAGATTCTCAATGTTCCCTTTGCGCTGATCAACACACTGATTTTGGTTTCTAGCTCTTTCACCGCGCAATTTGGCGTGTTTGCTGCTGAGCGCATGCAGGCTAAGCGAACAGGTTGGTCCCCCGTCAAGTGGGGCATGGTTGAGTGGTTCTTCCTGACTTATGTGCTGGGAGCAATTTTCGTTTCAGGTCAGGTTTGGGAATACGCCATGCTAATCAGCGAGGGAATTTCCCTCAGCTCTAACTCCTATGGCTCTGCGTTTTACATAACAACTGGTTTCCACGCTTTGCACGTGACTGGCGGTCTCATAGCCTTCTTATTGGTTATCGGTAGAGCCTACGCCGCTAAGAATTTTGGACATCGCGAGGCAACTAGCGCGATAGTTACTTCCTACTACTGGCACTTTGTTGACGTAGTTTGGATTGGTTTGTTCCTAGTGATTTATGTGTTGAAGTAAAAAATGGAGAGACAGTTGAATCAAAAACCGATGCGTCGTCGTCCGTGGGCTCTTGGAGTCGTAATCTTCCTTGGGCTAATTTTTTCTGGCGGTGGCTACGCGGTCGCAACACAGACCTACCAAGCTGAGTTCGGATCACCCGAGCAAATCTCTGAAGGAAGAAAACTTTTCCTAGCTAACTGTGCAAGCTGTCATGGTACAAACGGTGAAGGTGCAATCGGTGGACCGAGCCTAATTGGTGTTGGTGCTGCATCGGTTGATTTCCAGGTCGGAACTGGTCGCATGCCAGGTCAAGCATCAGGTCCTCAGCTTTACAAGAAACCAGTGCAGTTCACTGAAGAACAAATTCTCGCAATGGCAGCCTATGTTGCCTCGCTTGCACCTGGCCCAGCAATTCCAGCCGAGGAATATTTGAGAACAGATGGTGATGTTAAGCACGGTGGTGAGCTCTTCAGAATTAACTGCGCAATGTGTCACAACGCTGTTGGTGCTGGTGGTGCACTAACCGAAGGCAAGTTTGCGCCAGGACTTCAGGGAGTTAGCGAAAAGCATATCTATGAAGCAATGGTCACTGGCCCGCAAAACATGCCGGTGTTTAGCGATGCAAACCTGACTCCAGAAGACAAAAAAGACATCATTTCCTATCTGAAGTATGTGGAAGAGTTTGAATCAGTCGGTGGTTATGAACTTGGGTCAATTGGTCCCGTTGCTGAGGGACTATTCACCTGGATCTTCGGTATCGGATTCATCATCGCAATTACAGTTTGGTTGGGGGCGAAGGCTAACTAATGAGTGACCTAGAAAAATACACTTCAGGTAGCGCAACCAACATCGTTCGCCCAATTTCCGATCCAGGTTTGGAACCTCACCGCGAACGAATGACAGACAAGAGCGAACGTCACGCTCGTAATGCAGAGAAGCAAGTTGCTGCAATGTTTATCATCAGCATGATTGGTGCTGTCATAGCGGTTTGGGGCTTTTTCGCTTTTCCAATCGTTGACGGTGATTTAAGCGCGACCAGAAATAACACTTTCTGGATGGGCATTGGAATGGCGCTTTCACTTTTGGGTATCGGCTTTGGTGCCGTGCACTGGGCAAAGACACTTATGCCAGACAACGAAGTTTCTGAAGAGCGTCATGCAGCAAGAAGCAGTGATGAGGCACGCCAGCAAGCTATTGAAATTGTGAAGTTAGCGGACGGTGAATCAGGATTCACAAGGCGCAAACTTATTCGCAGAACTCTCTATGGAGCGCTAGCCTTTTTCCCAATTCCGGCGGTCGTGATATTTGGAGACCTAGGTCCAGTTGTGGGTGACACTCTTAAGAAAACAATGTGGGCACCTGGCACTCGCCTAACGCGCGACCCCACGGGCATTCCGATCAAAGCTTCCGAAGTCACTATTGGCTCGGTCTTCCACGTAATTCCGGAAGGCCTAAGTGAACTCGAAGAACACAAACTGGAGGAGAAAGCTAAGGCAGCGGTTTTACTCGTAAGAGTGAATCCAGCGGATCTAAAAGAAGATCCAGCCAAGGCATCTTGGAGTTACGACGGAATCGTTGCTTACTCCAAGATCTGTACTCACGTGGGTTGCCCGGTTGCACTTTACGAGCAACACACGCACCACCTGCTATGCCCCTGCCACCAGTCAACTTTTGACTTGGCAGATCACTGCAAGGTTATTTTCGGACCAGCCGCTCGACCTCTCCCCCAGTTGCCAATCACTGTTGACGACGAGGGATACCTAGTTGCCCAAAGCGACTTCCTTGAGCCAGTTGGTCCATCGTTCTGGGACATGAGGAAATAGAAAATGAGTTCTACGACTGAGCCAAAAACAGCGCTAGGTAAAGCAGCCAACTACATAGACGAGCGTCTTACCGTTGGAACTGTTCTAAAGAACTTTGGGCGCAAGGTCTTCCCCGATCACTGGAGCTTCATGCTCGGTGAAGTGGCGATGTATTCCTTCGTGATTCTCATCATTTCCGGAACATTTCTAACTTTCTTCTTCCAGCCGTCCATGGCTCACACTTATTACGACGGCAGCTACGCACCTTTGAAGGGTGCAGAGATGACGGTCGCATACGCATCCTCGCTGGACATCAGCTTTGACATTCGCGGTGGTCTGCTGATGCGCCAGATTCATCACTGGGCTGCCCTTGTTTTCGTAGCTGCTGCGGGTCTACACATGCTTCGTGTTTTCTTCACTGGAGCCTTCAGGAAGCCCCGTGAACTAAACTGGGTCGTCGGATTCCTGCTGTTCGTTTTGGGAATGGCTGCTGGATTTACGGGCTACTCCCTGCCAGACGACCTGCTATCGGGTAATGGTCTTCGAATCATCGATGGAATGATCAAGGGTGTTCCAGTAATTGGACCCGCAATTTCTGCTGGATTGTTTGGCGGTGAGTTCCCCGGCACAGAGGTGATTGCTCGCCTTTACAGCTTGCACATAATGATCATCCCGGCATTGATTATTGCTCTACTCGCCTTGCACCTAATGATGGTGGTTGTTCACAAGCACACCCACTACCCCGGCCCCGGTAGAAGTGATGCCAACGTTGTTGGTTATCCGCTAATGCCGGTTTATGTTGCCAAAGCCGGTGGATTCTTCTTCTTAGTCTTTGGTGTGATTGCGGCAATCTCAGCTACCTTCACCATCAACCCAATTTGGAACTATGGGCCTTATGACCCATCCCCTGTTTCCGCTGGAACTCAGCCGGACTGGTACATCGGCTGGCTCGATGGTGCGCTTCGCCTCGCTCCAGGTCACATGGACATTGCAATCTTTGGATACGTAATTCCAATGGGCGTAATGTTGCCAATCATTGTTTCACTGGTATTCCTAGCCCTTGTTGCCGCTTACCCATTCATTGAAGCCTGGGTAACCGGTGACAAGCGAGAGCACCACGTTCTTGACCGTCCTCGCAACGCACCAACCAGAACTGCTATCGGTGCTGCTGGAGTTACGTTCTATGCGATTCTGTGGGCGGGTGCGTCGACTGACTTGATTGCTATCTTCTTCCAGATGTCGCTCAACCACGTGCTAACAGCCATGCAAATCATGTTGATTCTTGGTCCAATCCTTGCCTACTGGATTACAAAGAGAACCTGTCTTTCGCTCCAGCGGAAGGACCGTGAGATTGTCCTGCATGGTAGAGAAACTGGGCGCGTAGTGCGTTTGCCACACGGTGAATACATCGAGGTCCACGAGCCCGTTGATAAGTATGAGCTGTGGAAGTTGGTAGATTTCAAGGACTACGAGCCGATCATGCCAAGGCCTAACGCTAATGGCAAGATCACAGTTGGCACCAAGCTCCGCGCCGCGCTATCTCGTATCTACTTTGAGGACCGGATTGCTCCAGTGTCCAAGGCAGAATTCGAGCTGGCTCATTCCGAGCACTCCCCTGCTATCGAGGAAACACCAAAGCGCAAACCAAAAGCGCTAAAGAGCAAGCGATAGTAGCGAGCAATTTGATAAAGCCCCGGAGCAATCTGGGGCTTTATTAGTTATGAGCTAGAAGACTAATTCTGATACTGGTGTTGATTCCGCTCGCCGACCAGGTAGTTGATAGGACATAAAGTTTATGTTTTGCTCGTCAATAACCCTTTGCGCGTCCACAACAAAGCCGTTCCATTCAAAGCTGACAGCGGTGTGGGCATCTTGCAGCAAGGTCACGTCATATCCGAGGTCCAGTGCTGAATGGATGGTGTGACGGACACAATTATTTGACTCGGCACCACAAATAACTAGGTGACCAATTCCTAGCTCTTGCAACTTATGATGCAAATTCGTGTCAACGAATGAGCTCCTAAAATGTTTGCCGATCCTGATCTCATTAGAATCTGGGACCAATTCCGGCACAATGTTCCAGTCTTGGCTTGCTTCAACAATATCCTCGTCTGAATGCTGAATCCATATAACCGGCACAGTCGCGGATCTTGCTTTAGCAACCGCCTGTGACATCTTCGCAACCTTGTCATCGCGCAAATAGCAGTTCTCGAGAATTATGTTTTGAGCATCAATCACGATTAGGGCTTTATCGCCGCCAGGCAGAGTTGTCATGGCCAAAGGCTAGCGAATGAGTGCTACTTAAATGACTAAACCCCTCTGAATGAGGGGTTTAGTTTGGTGGAGATGCCGGGAATTGAACCCGGGTCCACAGCAGAGAACGAGACTCTTCTACGGGTGTAGCTCTCTAGGGCGTTCTACTTGGCTGCGGAATTTGTCGAGAGCAACTACGCCGACCAGCCCAGTTGGTGAAAATGTCCCGCTCTGGCCACCAACCAACCAGAGAAGCAAGATTTCTAGATGACGCCTGTTACTGGGACGAAATCAAACCCAGGCAGACGGATTTCGGGGCTAGCTTAAGCAGCTAGGGCGAAATCGGCGCGCTTTGTATTGGCACCTATAAGTTACACAGAGCGTTTACGAGATAACTGTGCATCCTCGACCCGCTTCTTTCCCGCAAGCTTTGCAGTGTCGAAACCGATCATCCCCTTGTTGAGTTTTCTATTTACCAGCCCTAAGGGCAGCACAGAAGACTAGCACCAAACGCTGAGATTTTGTTGTGACTAGTGGGCGTGGGCGAAGCGGTCATACTCAAACACGAACCCAATGACGCCTACTAGGGCGAAGGGAGCCGCAATGATAAATAGCCACCAGCCAACCGCCAGACCAGCAAAGCCGACGGCAGCGGAAGCGCCGATCATAAATGGCCACCAAGACCAGGGGCTGAAAAATCCAATCTCGCCTGGTTCGTCCTCAATGTTTGCATCGAGGCGATCCTCTGGAAGGGTGGCAGTTCTGCGCATTCCGCTATAGAGATAGAAAGCGATAAAAATAGCCAAGATTACAAGCAGTGCCATCGCAGCTGTTCCAATTGGTTCAACCGCTCCCCCGTCAATGTAGGTCCAGACCGCATAAGCAATATCGGCAACAGTGAAGTAGGCGGCCATTACTAAGAGGATGACAATGTTTGTTCTCATTAAATTCGTCCCTCTTCTCGGTATGCAGCCTTGGCCTCTGGTGAGGCGAACTCAGGGTGATTCAAATCGAAGGCCGGAGACTCTGAACGAATTCTAGGGATCGAGTGGAAGTTGTGGCGTGGGAATGGAGACTCAGTTGCCCACTCCAAGGATCTTCCGTAGCCCCATGGGTCCTTGAGCTCAACTTTCACACCGTGTCGGTAAGTAATCCAGACGTTCCAGAAGAAAGGAATCATCGAGACAGCCAAGAGCACGGCTCCCAAAGTGGAAATTATGTTGAGCTCAGTGAAGCCGTCTTCTGGCAAGTAGGTGGCATAGCGTCTTGGCATACCCATCACACCCAGCCAGTGCTGAACCAAGAAAGTGGTGTGGAAGCCGATGAACAAAATCCAGAAGTGAATGTGGCCCAGTCGCTCGTTCAGCATCTTGCCGGTGAACTTTGGCCACCAGAAGTAGAAGCCTGCAAACATCGCGAACACCACGGTTCCAAAGACCACGTAGTGGAAGTGAGCCACGACGAAATAGGTGTCAGACAAGTGGAAGTCCAGAGCTGGCGAAGCCAGGATTACGCCTGTTAGTCCACCAAATACGAAACTAACCAGGAATCCAAGAGCGAAAACCATTGGCGTCTCGAAAGTTATCGATCCTCGCCACATAGTTCCAATCCAGTTGAATATCTTTACACCGGTTGGAACCGCAATCAACATAGTTGTGAATGCAAAGAAGGGCAGCAGCACCTGTCCAGTGACATACATGTGGTGCGCCCAAACGGTCATCGAAAGAGCCGCGATTGCGATTGTCGCGTAAACCAATGTCTTGTAACCGAAGATTGGCTTGCGACTAAAGACCGGAAAAATCTCAGAAACAATTCCAAAGAATGGAAGCGCCAGAATGTAAACCTCAGGGTGGCCGAAGAACCAGAAAAGGTGCTGCCACAACATCGCGCCACCATTTTCCGGGTCAAAAATGTGTGCTCCAAACCTTCTATCAGCGCCCAGGGCGAACAATGCCGCCGCCAGCGGCGGGAAGCACATGATGACCAAAATTGAAGTGACAAGCGTGTTCCAAGTGAAGATTGGCATTCTCCACATCGTCATACCTGGTGCACGCATCGTGATGATGGTGGTGATGAAGTTAACTCCACCAAGAATCGTTCCGAAACCACTAAGAGCTAGACCAAAAACCCATAAGTCTCCACCAATTCCAGGTGAGAAGGTTGTGTTTGACAGTGGTGCATAAGCGAACCATCCGAAGGAAGCAGCACCTTGTGGAGTAAAGAAACCTGAAACTGCAATAAATGATCCAAAGTTAAAGAACCAGTAAGCGATTGCATTCAGTCTTGGAAATGCGACGTCCGGTGCACCAATCTGAACCGGCATTAGGACGTTTGCAAAGCCAGCAAATAGTGGGGTGGCAAACATCAAAAGCATGATGGTGCCGTGCATTGTGAACAGCTGGTTGTACTGCTCCTTGGTAGCAACAATGTCCAGCCCTGGCAACGTTAGCTGCGCGCGAATGACTAGCGCCATTACACCAGCGATTAAGAAGTACATGAACGATGTGATCAGATACAGATAGCCGATCTTCTTGTGATCGGTTGTGGTCAGCCAGTCGACGAGGATCTGTCCCTTGCTTCGCTTAGGAGTAAAAGACGTTGGATTCGAGGTTTGAGTTATGGTCGCCACGGTTAGCCTCTCTTCTCTGGGTCGCCACCAGGAAGGTTCTGGTTTCTGTCATATTCGTTTGAAAGCTGCCCGACGTTCCCTTTGGCAGCAAGACTGGAAAGGTGAGAGTCATATTCGGCCTGTGAGACAACTTTCACGTTGAAGAGCATCATGGAGTGGTATTCACCACAAAGCTCTGCACACTTTCCAACGTAAGTACCCTCCTTCAAAGGGGTGAAGTACATGTAGTTGGTCTTTGCTGGGAACATGTCCTTTTTGTAAAGAAACTCCACTACCCAGAAACTGTGAATTACATCGCGAGAAGACAGATCAATCTGGACCGACTTTCCAACTGGCAGATAAAGAGTCGGAAGAGTCTCCATGATGTTTTCTTCAGTTCCAGTGAACTGGGCCTGAATTCCTGAATCGTAAACATTTGCATCGACATAGTTGAAGTCCCAGCTCCACTGTTTTGCGATGACTTCAATGTGCACATCGGGATTTTCAATTTTTGCCTCGATAGCCGCGGTGTCTCTAGCGGTGAAGGCAAAAAAGCCCAGAACCAAAATCAGCGGAATTGCGGTAAACAACGCTTCGATTGGCATGTTGTAGCGAAATTGTGAAGGCAGACCCGTCTCACCTTTACGTCGACGGTAAACAATTAGCGCCCATGCCATTAGCCCCCAGGCCACGACTCCAACGAGCAGCAGAACAATCCATGAGGTCGTCCAAAGCCCAATGATGCGATCGGTATGGTTGGTTACCCCTGCTGAATCAGGCAAAAATCCGCGTTGGAGTTCTGGCGTACAGCCCGCGAGAACGAGGGCAACTGAGGAGAAAAGACTGACCAGAGCCAGTTTTCGACGCCGATTAGCCAAGTGAGATTCCTTATGAGATTTGGGTCTACCCCTATTTTACCCTGAAATCTGGCACAGGGTTTCAGATTCAGGCCCTTTAGCTAAAGGAGTCTCCGCAGGCGCAAGAGCCGCTGGCGTTCGGGTTATCGATGGTAAAACCTTGCTTCTGAATGCTGTCCTCGAAGTCAATGGAGGCTCCGTCGAGGTAAGGGATGCTCATCGGGTCAACCACTACCTCTACCCCGTCAAAATCGACGACAGCATCGTTTTCCTCGAGGGTTTCATCGAAAAACAGCTGGTAAATCAGACCGGAGCAACCGCCGGGCTGGACAGCTACGCGCAGACGCAAGTCGTCTCTGCCCTCAGCCTGCAATAGGTGACGAACCTTGCTAACAGCCGTATCGGTGAGCTTTACACCATGGGACATAACTTCAGCCATTTTTTCCTCCAGTAATAGTTTAACTACTTCCTGCTCATCAGATTCCCATGCAGCAAGAGCAGTGTCTCGGCGTGAATAGCGCGTTCCAGGGTGGGCAGATGCTGGCTCTCATTCGGGCTGTGGGCCCTAGAATCGGGGTCTTCTACGCCAGTGACCAAGATCTCGGCATCAGGAAAAGCTTGGGCGAAGTGGGCTATGAAAGGGATTGAGCCTCCCACACCTATGTCCACGGATTTTTGTGGCCAAACCGCCGAAAGAATTTCGTGCGTCAGCCTAGAAGCCCAGCCATTTTTCGCAAAATAACCGGGGCCCTGCTCTGAATGGCCAAACTCTACTTTGGCTCCATAGGGGGCATGCTGGAGGAGGTGATCGCGCAATAGCTTTAGCCCGGTTACTGGATCCTCACTTGGCGCAAGTCGCAGCGAAACACGGGCAGTAACAGCTGGTTGAGCGGTGTTTGATGAAACTGCCACCGACGGAAAATCTAAGCCGATGATTGTTACTGCCGGCTCGCCCCAAATTTGCTGCGTGACAGTTTTTGATCCGATGCGCTCGACTCCCGGCAATAGGCCCGACTCTTTCGCTAATGCCTCAACTGACACATCGGGACCGTTGGTTTGATCTGACTTCAAGCCCGCAATTGCAACATCGCCTTTTTCATTGACCAGGCTTGCAAGTAACTTGATCATCGCCGTCATGGCATCCGGCAGTGGTCCGCCATACATGCCGGAGTGAAGGGCGTGATCCAAGGTTCTCACTGTAAAAGTCTGAGAGACGACTCCCCGCAGACTGGTTGTCAGGGCCGGAACATCTTGCGACCAATTTCCACTGTCAGCAACAACAATTAGGTCGGCTTTCAGTTCATCCAGATTGTCAGCTAAGAAGTTTTGAAATGATTCAGAACCAGCCTCCTCTTCGCCTTCAATGAAAACAGTGACACCGACTCTAAGGTTTTCTGCAAGTTCTTTCAGGGCTTTGATTGCGTAGATGTGAGTGATCACACCTGCTTTGTCGTCGGAGGCACCCCGGCCGTAAAGTCGATCGCCACGGCGAGAAACCTCAAACGGTTCACTCTCCCAAAGATGTCTATCGCCGGGCGGCTGGACGTCGTGGTGGGCATAGAGAAGTATGTGCGGGGCATCTGGCGCTGCCGCTCGCCTGGCCAAAACAGCGGGAGCTCCATCATCGCCGGCAGGTTTTTTAGACCTTCTTACTTCGACAAAATCGAAGAATTCAAGGTCTCTGAGTTCAGCAGCGACTGCTTGAGCCGAGCGCTCGAGTTCGGCTGGGTCAAAAGCTGGCCATGCGATTCCTGGAATCCTCACCAACTCCCCCAGTGTGCCTATTGCTTGCTGGAAGTTCGCTTTAGTCCAGCTACCAGACTTGGCAAGGAGTTCTTGGTTGAGTGAAATTTCGCTGAAGGACATGCCAGTAATCTAGTGGCACGGGCATGAAAGGTGCGGATGTCAGAGCAGAACCCAGTCGCCGGTAAAGGCAAACCAACTCCAAGTCGAAAAGAGCGCGAAAAGGCACGCAAAAAGCCTCTGGTAGGAGACCGATCAAAGGAGGCGCGTCGTGCTGAAAAAGAAAAGATTCGCATTCAACGCCAGCAAATCCGCGAGGGAATGATGGCTGGCGATGAGCGTTACCTAAGTGCCCGAGACAAAGGACCTCAGCGCCGCTATGCACGAGACTTGGTAGACGCTCGCTTTACCGCTGGTGAGCTAGTTCTACCGATGCTATTCATCGTGGTTTTTATGACGTTTATAGATTCTTTCTTGCTTCAGGTAATCGCACTATTTGCTATGTGGGGGCTGTTTGGAATTGTTGCCCTAGACGCAACTTTGGTTGGCCGCTCAACCAAGAAAAAGGTTGCCATAAAGTTTGGTCAAGAGAACATGGAGCAAGGGATCGCCTGGTATGCCGCTATGCGATCCATTCAAATGCGCTCCTTGCGAATCCCAAAACCGCAAGTTGCCAGATTTCAGAAGCTGTAAGGAGCAGGAATGGAATTTCGTTATCTAGGCAATTCAGGCCTGAAAGTATCTGAGATTATTTATGGCAATTGGCTGACCCACGCCTCGCAGGTTGAGGACGACAAGGCAATCAAAACTGTGCATGCGGCGCTGGACGCTGGCATTACCACCTATGACACAGCCGACGTCTACGCAAACCAAGCGGCCGAGGTAGTGCTCGGAGAGGCCCTGAAGGGCCAACGCAGAGAAGGAATTGAAATCTTCACAAAGGTCTACTGGCCAGTTTCCGAAAAAGGACCTAACGATGTTGGCCTCTCAAGAAAACACATCTTTGAGGCTCTGCACGGCTCACTCAAGAGACTAAAGACTGACTACGTTGATCTCTACCAGGCACACCGCTTTGATTTTGAAACGCCCCTGGAAGAGACCATGCAGGCCTTTGCGGATTTGGTTCGCCAAGGCAAGGTTCACTACATCGGAGTTTCTGAATGGACCGCCGACCAAATCCGAGCCGGAAAGAAACTGGCAGACGAATTAGGCATCCGCTTTATTTCCAATCAACCGCAGTATTCAATGCTGTGGCGCGTAATCGAGGGTCAAGTGATTCCGACTTCAAAAGAGCTCGGAATATCACAAATTGTCTGGTCTCCAATAGCGCAGGGTGTCTTGACTGGAAAATATTTGCCAGGCGTGCCTGCCCCCGCAGGAACACGCGCAGCTGATCCAACGGGTTCATCCTTTATTCAAAAGTTCTTAACGGACGAAGTACTCACCAAAGTTCAAAAACTACTTCCGCTTGCGCAAGAACTGGGACTGGAAATGGGACAGCTAGCAATCTCATGGGTGCTGCAAAACGAAAACGTTGCCGCCGCAATTGTCGGGGCCTCAAAGCCGGAACAAATAACCGCTAATGCCAAGGCGGCTGGGGTCAAGATTCCCGCCGATGCTATGAAGAAGGTTGACGAGATTTTAGGAACTTCAATCATTACTGACCCAGCCCTGACTCAGTCGCCGCCTACTCGCCCTTAGAAAGTTCTTTGGCCCAATTTGGGCCAAAGTAAACAAATCCCGTGTAGCCCTGCACCAAATCAGCACCCAGACTTAGGCGCTCCTTTACATCGGCTGCCGTTTCAATCCCACCCACCGAGACAATCACCTTGTCTGGTAAGGCCGCTCGAAGCAAGATCAAGACTTCTTTCGCTCTCGCCGCCAGTGGCTGTCCGGATAGTCCGCCCGCCTCTGAGAAAACTTTCTGCTCCCCCACAGGTCTGGTAACCGTAGTGTTCGTCGCAATAACTCCCGCCAATCGCTGATCGTTTATCAACTTGGCAACTTCTAATAAGTCTTCGTCCGTCGAGTCGGGCGAAATTTTGACAAAGATTGGCTTACTGCCGGAGTTTTCCTTGACGGCCTGCAGGATTGGACGCAGGGAATCTATCTGCTGAAGGTCCCTGAGTCCCGGTGTGTTTGGACTTGAAACATTTACAACTAGATAATCGGCATACTGGGCAAGCTCCTTTGCGCAAAAGGCATAGTCGTCAGCTGCCTGGCCAGGCTCGGTTAGCTTGTTCTTTCCGATGTTTACTCCAATTACCGGCAGGTTGGAATTTTCTTCGCGCAATCGCTTCAATCTTTGGCCAATAACAGCAGCACCATCGTTATTGAATCCCATTCGATTTATCAGGGCACGGAGTTCAGGAATCCGAAACAGACGTGGCTTTGCATTGCCGGACTGTGGTCTAGGGGTAACAGTCCCAATTTCAACATGCCCAAATCCCAGTCGATAGAGGCCACGAACCAATTTTGCATTCTTATCAAAACCAGCAGCCATGCCGATTCGATTTCCAAATTGGATGCCAGAAACTTCAATTCGCTTTTTTCTGGGAGGTGCGGGCAATAATCCAGCAAACAAGATAATAAGTGCGCCTAAGTGATGCGCAAACTCAGCGTCCAACCTACGAAAAAAGATATTGAAGAGCGCTTTGTACATCAACCGCGCAACTCTTCAATTGCCTTGTTAAAGTCATCGAGAGTGTCCCATGCCTGATAGACACTTGCGAAACGCATGTAAGCAACCTGGTCAAGTTGTTTCAGCGGCTCCAAAATTGCCAATCCAATTTCCTGAGCGTCAATGCTTGCCGCCCCAGTGGAGCGAAGTGCCTCTTCAACCTGTTGGGCCAAGAGTGCAAGATCTGCATCAGTTACAGGTCTACCTTGGCAGGCCTTCCGCACGCCTGCAACGACCTTGTCTCGACTGAAGGGCTCGGTTGCACCCGATCGCTTTGTAACCATGAGTGAGGCAGTTTCAACCGTTGTGAAGCGTTTTTGGCACTCCGGGCACTGCCTTCGACGACGAATCGAAGAACCGTCATCACTCGTCCGCGAGTCAATGACCCTGGAGTCAGAATGTCTACAAAATGGGCAGTGCATCAGGACTTAAATCTAATGCGGACGGCGTCACCATGGCCGGGTAGACCTTCGGCTTTGGCAAAAATCTCTACGGGATTACTTATTTCCGCCAATGCTTGAGCAGAAAAACTGACGATTTGCTGTGGTCGCAGAAAACTGTAGACACTCAGCCCAGCCGATCGCTTCGCCTGTGAGCCGGTTGGCAGAACATGATTGGAGCCTGCTAGGTAGTCTCCCAGGCTTACCGGAGAGTGGTTTCCCACGAAAACCGCACCAGCGTTTCTTATCGACTTTGCTAACTCCGCGCTATTGCTAGTTTGTATTTCCAAATGTTCGGCAGCATATTCATTCGCGATTGACACCGCCTGAGAGATTTCTTTGACTAGAACAAGAGCCGATTGCTTACCATTCAAGGCCTCCTCAATCCGACTTCGATTGGTTGCCAACGGAATCTGTCTAGCCAGTTCCTTTTCGACCGCCTCAATCAGAATTGATGAGTCTGTAACTAAAACAGCAGCCGCATTCTCATCGTGTTCTGCCTGGGAAATCAGATCCGCCGCAACCCACGCGGGATTCGCTTGCGAGTCAGCGATAATCATGATCTCCGTTGGTCCGGCCTCTGAATCAATCGCAACCCTTGAGCGAACCATTTGTTTTGCTGTCGCTACGTAAATGTTGCCTGGGCCAGTGATTATTTGAACGGGTTCCAAATCAATCTCTGAGACTCCGAAGGCAAGTGCGGCAATTGCACTAGCTCCACCAATTGCATAGACCTCTTGAACTCCTAAAAGCGCAGCTGTTGCTAGCACTACTGGATCAGGCAAACCTGAATTACTTTTCTGCGCGGGTGACGTCAGAACTATTCTGGGCACCTTAGCAACTTGAGCTGGCACCACATTCATAATCACACTCGACGGGTAGACAGCCTTTCCGCCCGGAACATAAACTCCTGCTGAATCAACTGGTGCGAAATTTAGGCTAACAAGCCCACCCTGAGTGACTTCAGTATTTATGGCAGAAGGCATCTGCATCTCTGACACGAGCCGCACCCGTCGAATTGATTCTTCTATCGCGGACCTTAACTCTGAGTCCAGCGATGCTAAAGCAGCCTGCATAGCTGAGTGCGAAACTCTTAAATTTTCCGGCGCAATGCCATCAAAGTTTTTTGCGTGTCTTCTAAGAGCTTCTGCTCCGTCTTTTTGAACTTCTTTAAATAGCTTTTCTACGGTGTCGGCGACCGACTCCCCTGCGCCCTTGGCCCGAGGCAGCATGACTTCTACGGTCTTTGCCGTTACCTCGGTCTCCCACTTAACTTTGCGCACCATTACCTCGAAGAAGTGATTGATGCCCTAACCTTATCTGAGTAATGACTACGGCTCCTGAAAACTTCGACCTGGCAGGCGAATCTGCCCTCAAGGCAATATTTCGTAATCATGCCAGTGGTATCGCAATCGTCACCGCTCGGAATTCAGCCGGTGAGCCGATCGGATTCACGGCCTCCTCAGTCACTTCGCTCGGCTCAAACCCTCCGCTGGTATCGGTAAACATTGCGCAGGGTTCTTCCAGCTACCCACATCTGCAAATCGGCACAAAAGTAGCGCTACACACGCTCGATGCCCAGACTCTGCCCCTAGCAAAACGGCTGGCTGGCCCTAGGGAATCTAGATTTGATGGAACAGAGGTTCTCGGTCCATTTGATTTGCCGATTTTAGATGACTGTCCTTCGGTTCTGATAGCGGAAATAGTGAATAGATTCGAAGTTGCCGCTAACGCTGTCTTGGTCCTTTCGGTAGGCGAAGGAAAAGTAAACCGTATTCCAGACAAGCCCCTGGTGTACTTTCAAAGGGCTTGGCACACCATCGGAGATAAGTTAAGCGACAACTCCTAGCTGACGGCCTCAGGGCCCAAAAGTGCCTTAAGTTCGCCAAATAGGTCCTGTCCGACCTTGACGCGTTGGGGAAGCATGAAGTGACTGTTTCCAGAGGCTGCTGATAGTTTCACCTGCACCTCAACCGGTCCAGGGTGAGCTTCCAAAATGTTTGCCAGCTGCGTCAATTTATCCCTGGTCGCCGATGCTTCGGTCAGGGTAAGTTGCAAAATGCCTCCCCGATCTCGGCCGGGATCGATTGTCTCGATTGAGAAGCCCTGCAAAACAACTTCTTCGTCTCGCCTGGTTATTCGGCCACGAATCGTGACAGTAAGGTCCTCAATTAGCAATTCTCTATATTGTTGATAGGTCTTTCCCATAAACATCACCGAAATCTCCCCAGAAAAGTCCTCAAGTGTTAGCTGGGCATATTGATTGCCGGAAGAACGCGCAATTCGATGCTGCACCTGCGTAATGAGTCCCGCCAGAGTGACAGTCTCGCCATCTGCTAATTCACTGTCTCGAAGCGCTGCCGCTCCCATGTCGGAAAAACGCATTAGCTCGGCTTCCATTCCAGCCAGCGGATGGTCAGAGACATACAAACCAAGCATCTCCCGCTCATGCGCTAACAAATCGCGCTTGGTCCACTCTGGGAGATCTGGAACCGCAACGCTGGTTGAATCGTCCTGGAACAAATCACCAAACAAATCCACCTGACCACTAGCTGCTTCACGCTTGACCACCGCAACCGAATCGATAGCTTCTTCGTGAATGGCATAGAGCGCCCGCCTTGTGTGACCCATCGAATCGAAGGCTCCCGCCTTTATTAGCGATTCGACCACGCGCCGCGTGCAGGCTATTGCCGGGGCTCTACGCAGGTAGTCCTCAAAGGACGAAAATTGAGGTTGGCGGGTTTGCACAACAGCGTCAACAACGTTGTGGCCAACGTTCCTGATTGCCGCCAAACCAAAGCGAATGTCGTCTCCAACAGCGGCAAACACATCAATTGACTGATTAATGTCAGGCGGCAAAACTCGGATTCCCATTTTCCGACATTCATTCAGGTAAACACCAAGTTTGTCCTTAGAATCCCCAACCGATGTCAAAAGAGCAGCCATGTACTCCGCCGGGAAATTGGCTTTTAGGTAAGCAGTCCAGTAGCTCAGAACCGCATACCCAGCGGAGTGGGCTTTGTTAAATGCATAGTCGGCAAAGGGAAGCAATGTGTCCCACAAAGCCTTAATCGCTCCGGCTGAATATCCATTTGACTTCATACCATTTGAGAAAACTTCGAACTGTTTTTCTAGCTCTTCTGGTTTCTTCTTTCCCATTGCTCGACGAAGAAGGTCTGCTTGTCCAAGGGAATAACCAGCAACTCTCTGTGCAACTGCCATTACCTGTTCTTGATAAACGATTAACCCATAGGTCGGGCCAAGAATCTCACGCAGGGGCTCGGTCAACTCAGGATGTATTCCCTCAGATTGTTGCTGCCCATTCTTGCGTTGTGCGTAGTTTGTGTGCGAGTTCATGCCCATGGGGCCAGGTCTGTACAGGGCAATTACGGCGGAAATGTGTTCAAACTCGGTTGGTTTTAGCATTCTTAGCAAAGAACGCATGTTATTTCCATCCAATTGGAAAACACCAAGCGTCTCTCCGCGAGATAGTAAATCGTATGTTTTGCTATCCGCATTGAGGTCCAGCTCCTCGAGAACGACCTCGACCCCCCGGTTATTGCGGATGTTGCTGAGGGCATCGTCGATTACCGTCAGGTTTCGAAGTCCCAAGAAGTCCATCTTTAGTAGCCCAAGCTCTTCACAAGGCGGCTGGTCAAACTGCGTAATGATTGTTGGATCGTCTTCGCGCTTCATAATAGGAATCACTTCGAGCAAAGGCTTCGCGGACATAATCACACCTGCAGCATGAACGGAAGATTGCCGCTTTAGGGACTCCAGCCCTTTAGCGAGATCGAAAACTTCTTTGCTTTCAGGATCGGTGCTAATTATTTCCCTAAACTCGGCAGCCTCTGCGTAACGTTCGGACTCCTTATTGATTACGTCATCCAGCGACACATCGCGACCCAAAACCATCGGTGGCATTGCCTTGGTTAGGCGCTCCCCGATCGCATAAGGCTTGCCTAGAACACGCGCCGCATCCTTAATCGCCTGTTTGGCTTTTATGGTTCCAAAAGTGACAATCTGAGCAACCCGATCATCGCCATATTTTTCCGTAACATAACGAATTACTTCTGGTCTGCGCCGGTCGTCAAAGTCAACATCGATGTCTGGCATCGAAAGGCGCTCTGGATTCAGAAATCTTTCAAAGATGAGATCATGCTCCAGTGGGTCAAGCTCGGTGATTCCAAGGGCATAGGACGCCAACGAGCCTGCCGCTGAACCACGTCCCGGCCCAACCCGAATTCCCTGAGCGCGAGCCCAGGCTATAAAGTCCGATACAACTAAGAAATACCCAGGGAATCCCATCTTGATGATGACCTGTATTTCGTAGTCAACCTGCTGACGGTGGCGCTCACTAAAACCAGCAGGATAACGGCGCTGCATTCCCTTCCAAACTTCTTTTTCAAACCAACCCGCTTCCGTCTCTCCCTCTGGGACCGGGAAACGAGGAAGTAGATCCTGCTTCTCAAAGTCAATTTCGCATCTCTCCGCAATTAGCAGAGTGTTGTCGGCCGCTTCCTCCAACTGTGAAAAAATGCTTCGCATCTCTTTTGAAGATTTAAGGTAATACTCCTGAGATTCAAACTTGAATCGACGCGGATCATTGAGGTTGGTCCCCGTCTGAACGCAAAGCAGTGCTTCGTGAGCGGCGTGGTCCGCCTTGTCCACATAGTGCAGATCATTGGTTGCAACCAGCGGTAGGGATAAGTCCTTGGCTAGGCGCAAAAGATCATCTCTGACGCGTTTTTCGATATCCAGTGAGTGATCCATGACTTCTACGAAAAAATTATCTTTTCCAAATATTTCTCTGAACTCAGCCGCTGACTTTAGCGCCTCGTCATATTGGCCAAGTCGCAATCGAGTCTGAACCTCACCACCAGGACAACCGGTGGTCGCAATTAGATCCTTGGAGTACTTGGCGAGTAATTCCTTGTCAATTCTTGGCCTTACATAAAAGCCGGAAAGATATCCCTCACTGCTGAGACGGAAGAGATTGTTCATTCCAAGATTGCTAGCCGCCCAAATGGTCAAGTGCGTGTAGGCCCCACCACCTGAAACATCATCTTCTCCACCATCCGCCCAACGAACTCGCGATTTTTCAAGTCGTGAACCCGGTGCTAAATACGCTTCAATCCCAATGATTGGCTTTATGCCAGCTGCTTTGGATTGTTTCCAAAACTCATAGGCGCCGTGGGTGTTGCCATGGTCTGTCATGGCGATAGCTGGCATGTCTAGTTCAGCCGCTTTGGTTACTAGCGGCTTTATTCGAGCCGCGCCGTCAAGCATCGAAAATTCGGTGTGGTTGTGCAGATGGACAAATGACTTCTCTGACACAATCAACCCCTTAGCTAGGCAACAATGCTAAAGCCGGAACTCGGGATCGCGCAGCGCGTCGAGCGCTTTGGCTAAATCAGCCGGATAATCGGAGCTGAATCGCAGACTCTCGCCCGAGATGGGATGCTCAAACCCTAGGGCAACCGCATGAAGCCACTGCCGATCAAGACTGAGCTTTTGGGCGATTTTCGGGTCTGCTCCGTAGAGCAAGTCGCCGACCAGCGGATGGCGAAAGTGGGAGAAGTGAACCCTGATCTGATGGGTTCGACCGGTCTCCAAGCCAACTTCCATCAGAGCTGCTGTTGGAAGTAGCTCCAGCGTTTGATAGTGAGTGATTGCCCGCTTACCTGCTTGTGAAATGGTGAATTTGTAGTCATGTTTTGTACTTCGAGCAATCGGGGTGTCAATTGTCCCGCTGGCAGGATCTGGATGGCCCTGCACCAAAGCGTGATAGGTCTTTTTAACAACCCTGTCTCGGAAAGCCTGCTTTAGAACCGAATAAGCGCGTTCACTCTTTGCCAACACCATCAAACCAGATGTTCCGACGTCCAGTCGTTGAACAATTCCTTGGCGCTCATGCGCGCCTGAGGTTGATAGTTGAATTCCCCGTGCGAGCAGCACGCCCGCGACCGAGGGGCCCTCAAACCCGAGTGAGGGGTGAGAAACGACGCCCGCTGGCTTGTCTACAACGACAATGTCTGAATCCTGAAAAACAACCTTTAGTTCTGCGACATCCTCAGCGGTAATCTCTAAAACCTGCTCCGTTGATTCAAGGTCAACTTCAATCATTTGTGATGGATCCAGTTTGGTTGCCCGATCTACCAAAGCTCCGTCAACTAAAACCTTGCCGTTATCGATCAGCTCAGCTACTTGGGTTCTGCTCATCCCAAGCATCTTTGCTAGTCCAGCATCTAAGCGCTCGCCTACTCGTGCCTGGGGAACCGGCAATAACTTACTTGGCACGGCCACCACCGATTTCGTCCCCGCGAAGTGTTAGGAGAATCGCCAGCGTGACTCCCGCAACCAAAAAAGTATCCGCCAGATTGAAGATTGGGAAGTTGAATGGAATTTGAATGAAATCCACCACCCAGCCGTTTAAGAACTGCGGGGGCTTAAAGGCGCGGTCAATTAAGTTGCCGGCGGCTCCACCTAGCGCGAAGCCAGCCACCACGGCCCAACTCATTGTCTTGACGCGAGGTCCATAAATAATCAACAGTGTGCTCGCAGTGATGGAAATGAGGGTCAGAATCCAAGTTGCCCCAAGCCCGATTGAAAATGCTGCGGCGTTGTTGTATGCGAGACGAAATTGCAGCAGCTCACCAATCACTTGAATGCTCTGATTGGATAGGTTTGCTTCCGCCCAGTATTTGGTTAGCTGATCAATCGCGACAATGGAGATAGCAAGTATCGAAAAAACTGCTATCCGCTGGCGCTTAGTAGCGGTTGTCTTCACTCTCGGCAGTCTTTTCTGCCTGGGTTTCCTCATAGCTGTAGCTGTAGGTACGAATTTCAGTTTCACCAGATTGTCCGAGCGGCTGTGGTTCGCGCTGGTAGTAGTCATAGGAGACCTCAGCTTGCGAAGGAGCCGGAACCTCTTCGTCAATCTTGAGATAAGCCTCTTCGGTCAGAATCGATTCGAGCTGCGACTGGATGTAATCACGCAACTTTGCACGGTATTCGGCTTCAAATCTCTTGAGGTCTTGAATTGATTCTTCGACTGAACGACGGTCCAGTTCTAGCTGGTTGAAAACTTCTCTGGCCTGGGCTTCGGCGTCCCGCACAATTCGCGCGGCTTGCTTTTGGGCATCTCGAACAATTTGCTCGCGCTTGATGCGGCCTTCTTGCACGTGGTCAGCGTGCAGCTTCTGAGCTAGCTCGATAATCGAACGAGAAGCGTCGGTGCCCTCAGGCGCTGCTGGATCAACGGCAGTTGGAAAAGGAGTAACCTGCGGAGCTGTATCCTGCGGCAACGAGGAGCGCAGTCGAAGTTCTTCGTTTTCCCCCAAAATGCGACGCAGCTCAACTACTACCTCGTCCAGGTAATCGTCGACCTCGTCCTGGTCATAGCCCTCGCGAAACTTCGTTACTTGAAAACGCTTCGCCAGAATGTCCTCTGGGGTCAGAGCCATACTTCACCTTCCCTAGCCATCAAAACCTCCGCCTATGCTATTGCCCCCTA